>NZ_UFWZ01000001.1:0-610625 GCF_900461105.1 Clostridium putrefaciens
ATGACTGCCATCTTAAATCCTAAGTACACTTTTGATTCCTTTGTAATTGGAAATAGTAATAGGTTTGCCCATGCAGCATCACTTGCTGTAGCAGAATCTCCAGCAAAAGCTTATAATCCCTTATTTATATATGGTGGCGTAGGTCTTGGTAAAACACATCTTATGCATGCTATAGGGCACTATGTTCTTAAAAATAATCCAAATACAAAAGTAGTTTATGTATCTTCTGAAAAGTTTACAAATGAACTTATTAACTCTATTAAAGATGATAAGAATGTAGAATTCAGAAATAAGTATAGAAATGTAGATGTACTTTTAATTGATGATATACAATTTATAGCAGGAAAAGAAAGAACTCAAGAAGAATTTTTCCATACCTTTAATGCGTTACATGAAGCTAATAAACAAATTATATTATCTAGTGATAGACCACCAAAAGAGATACCTACCTTAGAAGATAGGCTAAGATCAAGATTTGAATGGGGACTTATAGCCGATATACAGGCTCCAGATTTTGAAACTAGAATAGCTATTCTTAAAAAAAAGGCTGATGTCGAAAACCTTAATGTACCAAATGAAGTTTTAGTCTATACTGCAACAAAGATTAAATCTAATATAAGAGAACTTGAGGGTGCTCTTATAAGAATAGTAGCTTACTCATCATTAACTAATAGTGAAATTACTTTAGAATTAGCTACAGAAGCTTTAAAAGACATAATATCTAGTAAAAATTCAAAAAATATTACAATAGCAAATATTCAAGATATAGTTTCCAGCTATTATAATCTTAGGATAGAAGACTTTAAATCTCAGCGTAGAACAAGGAACGTATCATATCCTAGGCAGATTGCTATGTATTTATCTAGAAAGCTTACAGATATGTCTCTACCTAAAATTGGGGAAGAGTTTGGTGGACGAGATCATACAACAGTAATTCATGCCTATGAAAAGATTTCAACAGGATTAAAAACTGATGAATCATTGCAAAACGTTGTAAATGACCTGACCAAGAAGATTACACAAAAGTAATCAACAGCTGTACATAATAACTACTGAATAACCTGTGGATACATTTTAAAAAATAAATCCTGTCTAACAATGTGGATAAGTCTAGCTTTATAGCACTTACTTATCCACAGTTATTTTCACTTAACTTTTGTGCTGTCACAAGGATTAGGTCACTTACTAACAAATCCACAGCCCCTACTACTACTATTACTATATTTATCTATAATATATCTATATCTATTCTAATTTATAATAAAACTTTGTTAACAAATTAAGGAGGACTCACTATGAAATTTATATGTGAAAAGAATAATCTACAAGAAGCTATATCAATAGTTCAAAAAGCTGTTACAGGAAGATCTCCAATGCCAATACTAGAAGGAATATTTTTAGATGCAAGTAACGATGAACTAAAATTTATAGGTTCAGACATAGATTTAAGTATAGAAACAACAATTAAAGCCAATGTAATTGAACCTGGAAAGATAGTTATTAATTCAAAAATATTTGGAGAGATAATACGAAAGTTACCGAATGACGAAGTTTCTATAGAAACAGCAGAAAATGATTCAATAATAATAACTTGTCAAAATTCTATATTTAATATTACTCATTTAGAAGCTAATGACTTCCCAATGGTACCAAGTATTACTGAAGACTTAATATTTGGAATACCTCAAGGTATTTTGAAAAATATGATAAGGGGAACAAGTTTTGCTGTAGCTGTAGATGAAACAAGACCAATACTTACAGGAATATTGTTTGAGATTAATGACAAGATGTTAAATATGGTAGCTCTTGATGGATATAGGCTTGCATTTAGGAATGAATTCATAGATAATGAAAATTCAATAAATGCTGTAATTCCAGCAAAAACTTTAAATGAAGTTGTAAGGATATTAGAAGATAGTAATGAAAATGTTGATATAACATTTACAACAAATCATATTCTCTTTAATCTAGGTAAAACTAAGATAATATCAAGACTCTTAGAAGGAGAATTTATTAAATATAATTCTATAATTCCTCAAGAGTTTAATTTGAAAGTCACTGTGGATAAACAAAAATTACAAAGTAGTATTGAGAGAGCTTCACTTATGGTTAAAGAAGGAAATGCTAATTTGATAAAATTAGATATACAAGATGAGTCTATGGTGATAACCTCCAATTCTCAATTGGGAAAGGTGAGAGAAGAGATTGCAATAAATTTGCAAGGTAGCCCCATACAAATTGCATTTAATTCAAGATACCTTTTAGATGTCTTGAAGATCATGGAAGAAGATGAAGTTATAATGGAATTTTCAAGTAGTGTAAGTCCTTGTATAATAAAAAATAAGAATAAACTTAATTGCAAATATCTTGTGCTACCAGTAAGATTAGTAAAATAACTATTTAAGTTGTATTAATAATTATGAATAAGGGCAATAATGTAAAATAGGAGAGATGAATAATGGAAGAAATAAAAATAACCACTGAGCATATAAAACTTGATTCCTTTTTAAAATGGTGTGGAGCTGCATCATTAGGTTCAGAAGCTAAATTTTATATACTAGAAGGCCTAGTTAAGGTAAATGGAGAAATTGCTACACAAAGAGGAAAGAAGCTAAGGGTTGGAGATAAGGTAGAATTTAAAGAGAGTATATATAAACTAATTTAAATAAATTATTTTATTCATTATTATTTAACAATAATATGATATAATTTTATAAGGTGTTTAATATGTATATAAAATATTTACAACTTTACAATTATAGAAATTACAATTACTTAAACCTAGAGCTTGGTCCAAGTGCTAATGTTTTCATAGGAGACAATGCTCAAGGTAAGACTAATATTTTAGAATCTGTATACTACTGTGGATTCGGAAAGTCTCATAGAACAAACAAAGATAAGGAACTTATTAAGTGGAATGAAGAAAAATCATCTATAAGTATTTATATATCAAAAAAGAGATTAGACAAAAAGATTGATATAAATATATTAAGAAATGGAAAAAAGGGAATAACGATAAACTCTATAAAGATAAGAAAAATATCGGATCTTATAGGTAGTTTTAATGTTGTTATGTTTTCTCCAGAGGATTTAAGAATAATAAAAGAATCACCAGGGGTTAGGCGTAGATTCATGGATATGGAATTATGCCAAATAGATAAAAAGTATTATTATAGTTTAGTTCAATATAATAAGGTTCTTCAAGAAAGAAATGTTTTGCTAAGAAATAGAGGTTTAGATAAATCCATGTTAGACATATATGATATTCAATTAGCTAGCTTTGGAAAGTATATATTTAATAAAAGATGTGAGTATGTAGATAAGCTTAATCAATATGGTAGTAAGATACATAATGATATAACGTCAAACAAAGAAAATATATTTTTTAAATACATATCGGCTGTTAAGAATAAAGATGATATAGAAGAACAATTATTAAGTTTACTAAAAGAGTATAGGCAAAAAGATATGGAAAGAGGAACTACAAGCATCGGTATTCATAGAGATGATTTGTCAATTTACATAAATAAAATTGAAGTTAAAAGCTATGGTTCACAAGGGCAACAAAGGACAGCAGTTTTAACTATGAAGTTTTCCTCTTTAAGCATATTAAGAGACTTAACAGGTGAGGCTCCAGTTTTATTACTAGATGATGTTCTATCTGAATTAGATTTTAATAGAAAAAGATATATATTAAAGTCTATTAAGGATGTCCAGACAATAATAACCTGCACAGGTGTAGACGAGGTTGAGGCTTATTTAAGTAAGGATGCTAAAATATTTAAGGTTATTGATGGAAATATAATTTCATAGAGGAGGAGTCTTCATGTTTCTTCACTTAGGAGAAAATGTAGTAGTACCCATAAAGGATATAATAGGTATATTTGATATGGAAACTAGTATGGATAGTTCTGATACTAGACAATTTTTAAGAATGGCGGAAGAGGATGGATTTATAGAGCGAATAACAAAAGATAGACCAAAGTCTTTTGTTATTGCGGAAGTCGAAAAGAAGAGTAAGATATTCTTTTCACCAATATCGTCAGCAACATTAACTAAAAGAGTTGATATAGAATATTATTTGAAATGATTTAAGTATTAAATTATATTCTATTCCACATTGCCACTTAATAGCATAATAAGCAATGTTAAGTGGCAATTAATCGTGGAACAAAACATTTATAAGTCTAAGATTATTTATAATAAAGTAGGAGGAATTGCGAGTTGGAAGATAACAAGAGTATTTATGAAGCAAGTCAAATCCAAGTCCTCGAAGGGTTGGAAGCGGTAAGAAAAAGGCCAGGTATGTATATTGGTAGTACTAGTATAAGAGGTCTTCATCATTTAGTATATGAGATAGTTGATAATAGTATTGATGAGGCACTTGCAGGGTATTGCACACATATAGAAGTTGTTATAAATGAAGATAACTCAGTAACTGTATCAGATGATGGAAGAGGTATGCCAGTTGGTATGCATCCTAAAATGGGAAAACCTGCAGTAGAAGTTATAATGACAATACTCCATGCAGGAGGTAAGTTTGGTGGTGGAGGTTACAAGGTATCAGGGGGACTTCATGGAGTAGGAGCTTCCGTTGTTAATGCTTTATCTGAAGTCTGTGAGGTTACAGTTAAAAGAGAAGGTTTTATATGGAAACAGTCTTTTGGAAGAGGTCTTGCAAAGAGTTCACTAGAAAAGATAGGCGAAACAGATGAAACTGGAACTATGGTATATTTTAAGCCTGACCCTTTAATATTTGAAGAGATAGACTTTGATTTTGATATATTATCTAAAAGGCTTAGAGAAGTAGCCTTCTTAAATAAAGGTATAAAACTATCATTTGAAGATAAACGTATTGATAAAAAAGACCAATACCAATATGAAGGAGGAATAAAGTCCTTTGTATCTTATTTAAATAGAAATAAACAAGCATTGCACCCAGAACCTATATATGTAGAAGGTGCTAAGGATGATTATATAGTTGAAATAGCACTTCAATACAATGATGGCTACACAGAAAATATATTTTCCTTTGCTAATAATATAGATACAGTTGAAGGGGGCACCCACCTTATTGGATTTAAATCTGCTCTTACAAGAGTGTTTAATGATTATGCAAGAAAGTTTGGATTGTTAAAAGAAGCAGATAAGAACCTATCAGGAGATGATATAAGAGAAGGACTTACTGCTGTAGTTTCAGTGAAACTTACAGATCCTCAATTTGAAGGACAAACAAAGACAAAGCTTGGAAATAGTGAAGTAAGAAGTATAGTAGATAGCATAATGGGTGAAGGTGTAAGTACTTATCTAGAAGAGAATCCTTTAGTAGGTAAAATTGTTATAGAAAAGGGTCTTTTAGCAGCAAGAGCAAGAGAGGCTGCTAGAAAAGCAAGAGAACTTACAAGAAAGTCTGTGTTAGAAAGAACTTCTCTTCCAGGAAAACTTGCGGATTGCTCTTCAAAGGATCCATTAGAATGTGAGATATATATAGTCGAGGGAGACTCGGCAGGTGGATCAGCAAAGCAAGGAAGGAATAGAAGATTTCAAGCCATATTACCATTAAGAGGTAAGATACTAAATGTTGAAAAACAAAGATTAGATAAAATATTAAATTCTGAAAGTATAAGGTCAATGATAACTGCATTTGGAGCAGGTATTGGTGATGAATTTGATTTGGAAAAGAGAAGATATAATAGAATAATAATAATGACAGATGCTGACGTAGATGGAGCTCATATAAGGACCTTATTATTAACGTTTTTTTATAGATACATGAGAGGACTTGTTGATGAAGGTCATGTATATATAGCTCAACCACCTTTATTTAAGGTTACAAAACAAAAGAAAGATTATTATGCTTATAGTGATAAAGAATTAAATGATATATTAACTGAATTAGGTGGAAAAGATAATAGTATTTCGATACAAAGGTACAAAGGACTTGGAGAAATGAATGCTGAGCAGCTTTGGGATACAACTATGGATCCTGAAAAGAGGATACTTCTTAAAGCAACTGTAGAGGATGCCATGGCAGCAGATGAAATATTTACTATACTTATGGGAGACAAAGTAGAACCCCGTAGAGAATTTATTCAAGAAAATGCAAAAAGGGTTATGAACTTAGATATATAGTGCATAGATGAGGTGAAATATATGAACAATAATGAAGGAAAAGTTATACCGGTTGATATTGAAAGCGAAATGAAGAAATGTTATATAGATTACGCTATGAGCGTTATCGTAGGTAGAGCACTTCCAGATGTAAGAGATGGTCTAAAGCCTGTCCATAGAAGAATTTTATTTTCTATGCATGAGTTGGGGTTAGCTCCAGAAAAGGGATATAGGAAGTGTGCTAGAATAGTCGGTGACGTTTTAGGTAAGTATCATCCACACGGAGATTCTTCTGTATATGATGCTTTAGTAAGAATGGCTCAAGATTTTTCTATAAGATATATATTAGTAAATGGACATGGAAACTTTGGTTCTGTTGATGGAGATTCAGCTGCAGCAATGAGATATACAGAAGCAAAGATGAGTAAGATTTCTGCAGAAATGATAAGAGATATAAATAAAGATACTGTAGATTTTATACCTAACTTTGATGGAGAGGAAAGTGAACCATCAGTATTACCATCAAGATTTCCTAACCTTCTAGTAAATGGGTCATCAGGTATTGCTGTTGGTATGGCCACAAATATACCTCCACATAACTTAAGAGAAGTAATAGATGGGGTAATAATGCTTATAGAAGAGCCAGACTCTAATATTATGGAATTAATGACTGTAATAAAGGGACCTGACTTCCCAACAGCTGGTACTATAATGGGAGAAGCAGGAATTAGATCAGCTTATGAAACAGGAAGAGGAAAGATTCTAGTTAGAGCTAAAGCAGATATATTAGAGGAACATGGAAGAAATAGAATAATAGTAACAGAGATACCATATCAAGTGAATAAGTCTAAACTTATAGAAAATATAGCAGAGCTTGTTAAGGATAAAAAGATAAATGGAATACATGATTTAAGAGATGAGTCAGATAGAGATGGTATGAGAATTGTAATAGAGCTTAAAAGAGATGCAAATCCAGAAGTAGTTTTAAATCTATTATATAAACATACTAAAATGGAAGATACCTTTGGTGTAATAATGCTAGCATTAGTAGATAATGAACCACAGGTCTTAAATTTAAAAGAGGTATTAGTTCATTATTTAAATTTCCAAAAGGAAGTTGTAAGAAGAAGAACTGAGTTTGAATTACAAAAGGCTGAAGATAGGGCTCATATATTAGAAGGGTTAAAAATTGCATTAGATAATATAGATGAAGTTATAAAGATTTTAAGAGGATCAAAAACTGCTGATATAGCAAAATCTACTATTATAGAGAGATTTGATTTTTCTGATAAGCAAGCACAAGCTATTTTAGAAATGAGACTTAGAAGACTTACAGGACTTGAAAGAGATAAAATAGAACAAGAGTTAAGTGAACTTATGATTTTAATCGAAGGCTTAAAGGATATATTACAAAATGAACAATTATTATTAGATTTAATAAGAGAAGAGCTTTTAGAAATTAAAAATAAGTTTGGAGATGAAAGAAGGACTTCAATTGAGCAAGGTGTTGGAGATATATCACTTGAAGATCTTATTCAAGAGCAAGAAGTTGTTATAACATTAACTCATGGAGGATATATAAAGAGAATATTAGCAGATACCTACTCTTCACAAAGAAGAGGTGGTAAGGGAATACAAGCAATGTCAACTAAAGAAGATGACTTTGTAGAGAATGTATTTATAGCTTCTACTCATAGTGATTTATTATTCTTTACAAACCGAGGAAAGGTTTATAAACTTAGAGCTTATGAAATACCTGATGCAGGAAGAACTGCAAAGGGAACAAACTTAATAAATATAATACCTATAACTCCAGGTGAAAAGATAGAGGCTGTACTTGCAATAAAGGATAATAAGTTAGATGGTAACTTAGTTATGGTAACAAGAAAAGGAGTAATAAAGAAGACCCCTCTTAAAGGATTCATCAATATAAGAAGAAATGGTATGAATGCTATAACATTAAGAGAAGGAGATGAACTTCTAAAAGTTAAACTTACCTATGGTGATGCAGAAGTTATTGTTGTTACTAACTATGGATATGCAATTAGAATAAGTGAAAAAGATGTAAGGGCTATGGGTAGAAATGCAGCAGGTGTTAAGGCACTTACATTAAGAGAAGATGATAAGGTTGTATCTATAGATATAATAGTTTCAGATGAGGACCTTCTAATAGTAAGTGAAAATGGATTTGGTAAAAGGACTAACATATCTAAATACCAATTACAAAAAAGAGGCGGAAAAGGAGTTAAGACCTACAAGAGGAATGATAAAACGGGAAATGTTGTAGGTGCTAGGATTTGTAATGAAGAGGATGAGCTTATGCTTGTTAATAGTAGCGGGGTAGCCATAAGAATAAATGTAGATGGTGTAGCTCAAACAGGAAGAAATACTAGTGGTGTAACTCTTATGAAAACTAAAGGCGAAGAGCAAGTAGTTGCTATTGCTAAGATAAAAAGTTCAGTGGATAATGAAACCATAGATGGTGATACAATTATTGTTGAGGATAGTGAGGAATTAATTATCCTAGATGATGAACAAAAGGATGAACCAGAGATATCCTCTGAAGTGATAGATGACGAAGAATAATATATTAATCAGGTTTTAGTATAATAAAGGCATGTTCTATAAGCTTATAGAATGTGCTTTTATTAATTATATCAATAAATTCAATGAACACGATACCTAGTGTATCAATATAAAGAAATAGAAGAAATAACTAGATATAGTCATTATAAAGGACTTAGTTTATTCTAATAGTGTATAAGTATAATATTATATGTTGATATAGATGTTATTCTATAAAAGTTCCTTAGCGAAAAAGAAAAACAATTATTTATCGCTAGAATATAAGTTTTGAAAGTTAAAAACAATAATTAAAAAACTTGTTGACAACTTGAAAAGCACATGTTATACTTACAAAGTACTTTGACAAAGAAGTACATGATCTTTGAAAATTGAACAGAAAAGATATACAAAGACCAGCAATTCTTTTGAATTATGTAATTGAGTAGATTAAACTGAGAATTTCTTTTGAAATTCACTCGGAAAGTCTTATGCCAAATCTTAGATTTGGAATATACTTTTAAATTGAGAGTTTGATCCTGGCTCAGGACGAACGCTGGCGGCGTGCTTAACACATGCAAGTCGAGCGAAGTTATTCCTTCGGGAATAACTTAGCGGCGGACGGGTGAGTAACACGTGGGTAACCTGCCTCATAGAGGGGGATAGCCTTCCGAAAGGAAGATTAATACCCCATAACATAGCATTATCGCATGATAAAGTTATTAAAGGAGTAATCCGCTATGAGATGGACCCGCGGCGCATTAGCTAGTTGGTGAGGTAACGGCTCACCAAGGCCACGATGCGTAGCCGACCTGAGAGGGTGATCGGCCACATTGGGACTGAGACACGGCCCAGACTCCTACGGGAGGCAGCAGTGGGGAATATTGCACAATGGGCGAAAGCCTGATGCAGCAACGCCGCGTGAGTGATGAAGGCCTTCGGGTCGTAAAGCTCTGTCTTCGGGGACGATAATGACGGTACCCGAGGAGGAAGCCACGGCTAACTACGTGCCAGCAGCCGCGGTAATACGTAGGTGGCAAGCGTTGTCCGGATTTACTGGGCGTAAAGGGAGCGTAGGCGGATACTTAAGTGGGATGTGAAATACCCGGGCTCAACCCGGGTGCTGCATTCCAAACTGGGTATCTAGAGTGTGGGAGAGGAAAGTGGAATTCCTAGTGTAGCGGTGAAATGCGTAGATATTAGGAAGAACACCAGTGGCGAAGGCGACTTTCTGGACCATAACTGACGCTGAGGCTCGAAAGCGTGGGGAGCAAACAGGATTAGATACCCTGGTAGTCCACGCCGTAAACGATGGATACTAGGTGTGGGGGATACCAATCCTCCGTGCCGTCGTTAACACACTAAGTATCCCGCCTGGGGAGTACGATCGCAAGATTAAAACTCAAAGGAATTGACGGGGGCCCGCACAAGCAGCGGAGCATGTGGTTTAATTCGAAGCAACGCGAAGAACCTTACCTAGACTTGACATCTCCTGAATTACCTGTAATTAGGGAAGCCCTTCGGGGCAGGAAGACAGGTGGTGCATGGTTGTCGTCAGCTCGTGTCGTGAGATGTTGGGTTAAGTCCCGCAACGAGCGCAACCCTTATTGTTAGTTGCTACCATTTAGTTGAGCACTCTAGCGAGACTGCCTGGGTTAACCAGGAGGAAGGTGGGGATGACGTCAAATCATCATGCCCCTTATGTCTAGGGCTACACACGTGCTACAATGGCGAGTACAACGAGACGCAATACCGCGAGGTGGAGCAAAACTCAAAAAACTCGTCCCAGTTCGGATTGTAGGCTGAAACTCGCCTACATGAAGCCGGAGTTGCTAGTAATCGCGAATCAGAATGTCGCGGTGAATACGTTCCCGGGCCTTGTACACACCGCCCGTCACACCATGAGAGTTGGCAATACCCGAAGTCCGTGTGCTAACGCGTAAGCGAGGCAGCGGCCGAAGGTAGGGTCAGCGATTGGGGTGAAGTCGTAACAAGGTAGCCGTAGGAGAACCTGCGGCTGGATCACCTCCTTTCTATGGAGAACTGTATTAAGATTATAGCTAGTCTATAACTCTTAATACTAGCTGGAATTTATCTTTCTGTTCAATTTTGAAAGATCAAGTATCTTTCAAAATCAAACCTTTTAGTTTAACTAGAAGGTGACCACTACCAAGATTTTTTTGAGTTTTGGATGTGGATTTGTTCTTTGAAAACTGCATATGGTTTAAAAGCAAAGTAAAACTTTAAAAAGAAAAATCTTTTGTAAGATTGAAATGATAACTCATTGATTATTTACTATGTTTTAATTGTATTTTAATATGATTAAACTTTTAAAAACTCTCTGAGTGAAGTTAGAACTGAGTAATACAAGGAAGCAACGAAGGAGGAGCGGAATTTACTAACGTAAATGAGCACCAGACTGAGGTAGCTAACGAAGTAGTACGAAGGTTATAACGAACGAAGGTCAAGCTACAAAGGGCACATGGCGAATGCCTTGGCATCAAGAGCCGACGAAGGACGCGATAAGCTGCGATAAGCTTCGGGTAGCCGCAAATAGGCTGTGAACCGAAGATTTCCGAATGAGGAAACTCACATGGGTAAACCCCATGTATTGTATACTGAATAAATAGGTATATAAGGGTACACCCAGGGAACTGAAACATCTAAGTACCTGGAGGAAGAGAAAGAAAATTCGATTTCCCGAGTAGCGGCGAGCGAAAAGGAAAGAGCCCAAACCAGAAATTTATTTCTGGGGTTGCGGACAGATCATTAACATGGCGGTAATTTTAGTCGAATACAACTGGAAAGTTGAGCCACAGCGTGTAATAGCCACGTAGACGAAAGGATAAAGCCTAAGATCTGATCCAGAGTACCACGAGACACGTGAAACCTTGTGGGAAGCAGGGAGGACCACCTCCCAAGGCTAAATACTACTTGATGACCGATAGTGAAGAAGTACCGTGAGGGAAAGGTGAAAAGAACCCCGGAAGGGGAGTGAAATAGAACCTGAAACCGTGTGCCTACAACCGGTCAAAGCACCTTATGTGTGTGATGACGTGCTTTTTGTAGAACGAGCCAACGAGTTACGATATGTAGCGAGGTTAAGTACTTAAGGTACGGAGCCGAAGGGAAACCGAGTCTTAATAGGGCAAATAGTTGCATGTCGTAGACCCGAAACCGGGTGACCTATCCATGGCCAGGTTGAAGCAGAAGTAAAATTCTGTGGAGGACCGAACCAAATTGGTGTTGAAAAACCATGGGATGAGCTGTGGATAGCGGAGAAATTCCAATCGAACCCGGAGATAGCTGGTTCTCCTCGAAATAGCTTTAGGGCTAGCGTCGGATGTGAGTAGTGGAGGTAGAGCACTGAATGGGCTAGGGGCCGTATAGGTTACCAAACTCTATCAAACTCCGAATGCCACATACTATTAGTCCGGCAGTCAGACTGCGAGTGATAAGGCCCGTAGTCAAAAGGGAAACAGCCCAGACCATCAGCTAAGGTCCCAAAGTATAGATTAAGTGGAAAAGGATGTGGGATTTCAAAGACAACTAGGATGTTGGCTTAGAAGCAGCCACTCATTAAAAGAGTGCGTAATAGCTCACTAGTCGAGAGATCCCGCGCCGAAGATGTTCGGGGCTAAAATCTATCACCGAAGCTATGGGTGTACATTTATGTACGCGGTAGAGGAGCGTCCTGTACTGGCTGAAGTCGTACCGAAAGGAGCGGTGGACGGTACAGGAGTGAGAATGTTGGCATAAGTAGCGAGAACTAGGTGAGAATCCTAGTGGTCGAAAATCTAAGGTTTCCTGGGGAAGGTTCGTCCGCCCAGGGTTAGTCGGGACCTAAGCCGAGGCCGAAAGGCGTAGGCGATGGACAATCGGTTGATATTCCGATACCACTATGTAGCGTTATTACCAATGGGGTGACGCAGGAGGATAAGATGTGCTAGCTATTGGATGCTAGTCTAAGCACTTAGGGAGTCTGGATAGGAAAATCCGTTCAGGCAATTCTGAGGTGTGATGGGGAAGGTCATTTTGACCGAAGTATCTGATTCCACGCTGCCAAGAAAAGCCTCTAGGGAGCAAAGTAGTGCCCGTACCGCAAACCGACACAGGTAGATGAGGAGAGAATCCTAAGACCATCGGAAGAATTGCAGTTAAGGAACTCGGCAAATTGACCCCGTAACTTCGGGAGAAGGGGTGCCTACGCAAGTAGGCCGCAGAGAATAGGCCCAAGCAACTGTTTAGCAAAAACACAGGTCTCTGCTAAAGCGAAAGCTGAAGTATAGGGGCTGACGCCTGCCCGGTGCTGGAAGGTTAAGGGGAATGCTTAGCGTAAGCGAAGGTATGAACTTAAGCCCCAGTAAACGGCGGCCGTAACTATAACGGTCCTAAGGTAGCGAAATTCCTTGTCAGGTAAGTTCTGACCCGCACGAATGGCGTAATGACTTGGGCACTGTCTCAACTGCAAATCCGGCGAAATTGTAGTGCCAGTGAAGATGCTGGCTACCCGCGATTGGACGGAAAGACCCCGTAGAGCTTTACTGTAGCTTAGCATTGAATTTCGGTATTGTCTGTACAGGATAGGTGGGAGACTGAGAAACTGGGGCGTCAGCTTCAGTGGAGTCATCCTTGGGATACCACCCTGACAGTACTGAGGTTCTAACGGATACCCATGAAACTGGGTGCCGGACATTGTTAGGTGGGCAGTTTGACTGGGGCGGTCGCCTCCTAAAAAGTAACGGAGGCGCTCAAAGGTTCCCTCAGAACGGTCGGAAATCGTTCGAAGAGTGCAAAGGCAGAAGGGAGCCTGACTGCGACACCTACAAGTGGAGCAGGGACGAAAGTCGGACTTAGTGATCCGGTGGTACCTCGTGGGAGGGCCATCGCTCAACGGATAAAAGCTACCTCGGGGATAACAGGCTGATCTCCCCCAAGAGTCCACATCGACGGGGAGGTTTGGCACCTCGATGTCGGCTCGTCGCATCCTGGGGCTGAAGTAGGTCCCAAGGGTTGGGCTGTTCGCCCATTAAAGCGGCACGCGAGCTGGGTTCAGAACGTCGTGAGACAGTTCGGTCCCTATCCGTCGCGGGCGTAGGAAATTTGAGAGGAGCTGTCCCTAGTACGAGAGGACCGGGATGGACTGACCTCTGGTGTACCAGTTGTCACGCCAGTGGCATTGCTGGGTAGCTATGTCGGGACGGGATAAACGCTGAAAGCATCTAAGCGTGAAGCCCACCTCAAGATTAGATTTCCCATAGCGTAAGCTAGTAAGACCCCTTGAAGAACACGAGGTTGATAGGTCAGAGGTGTAAGTATAGTAATGTATTAAGCTGACTGATACTAATAGGTCGAGGGCTTGACCAAATTATTTTAAACCATATGCAGTTTTGAAAGAATAATTTCTTTCAAAACTATTGACAAAAGCACTTATTTATAATAAAATAAGTTTTGTTGATAAATAAATATAAGTGTTTAAATATTTATATTTACTTATCCGGTGATTATGGCTTAGTGGTAACACCCCTTCCCATTCCGAACAGGATGGTTAAGCACTAAAGCGCTGATGGTACTGCAAGGGAGGCCTTGTGGGAGAGTAAGTCGTCGCCGGGTGAAAACAAGGATCTTTAGCTCAGTTGGTTAGAGCAACCGGCTCATAACCGGTAGGTCCGGGGTTCGAGTCCCTGAAGGTCCACCAAACCTGGGGGTATAGCTCAGTTGGGAGAGCACCTGCCTTGCACGCAGGGGGTCAAGAGTTCGAGTCTCTTTATCTCCACCAAAAAGTCATGAACTTTAGTTCATGACTTTTTATTTTATTTAAAAATAAAAATATGATATAAAAGTGTCATTTAATATGTATGTTTACAAAATATTAATATGAATAATTCTGTATTTATATTAGAATGTAAGATGGAAGGGATTGTGAATATGATTTATAGAATCAAACAATTTTTGTGGCATATAATATCTCCATTTAAACCAATAGACTATATATTTTTAAGAAATTATTTAGATAAAGAGGAGATGGACTTATTTTGTGATTTAAGATCAGCAGAGAAACAACATTGTATAAGAGTTGCAAAGGCATCTTTACAATACATAAATAATGGAGAGTTTAGTGAAGCACATAGTTCATTAGACAAGACTTGGTTTATGAAGGTTTGCCTACTACATGATATCGGAAAGAGGTTTGGAAGTTTATCTATTATAGATAAATCATTACTAGTTATAATAAGCAAACTATTTAAGAATAGCATGAATAAATATATGAATATTAATAAGGTAGATGTATATTATAATCACCCTCTGAAAGGATATGAATGCTTAAAAGAATTAAATAAATATGATGAAAGACTTTTATATATAATTAAAAACCATCACAATTATAAGATTAAGGGAGATGAAATGTTAGATATATTAATACATTTTGATAACTTAAATTGAAAAGGGGGGATACTTTGAATTCCAAGGATAGAAGACAATCAATTAAAAAGATTTTGGTAGAAGCTAATAATGCAAAAAAAGGTAGTGAACTTGCATTAACATTTAGTGTAACAAGGCAAGTTATAGTTAAGGATGTAGCTTTATTAAGAGCTAGTGGCATTAATATAATAGCAACTCCAGAAGGATATATGATTCCTAAGATTCAATTAGACACTATTAGGAGACTTGTAGTCCTATCTCACACTAAGGATGAAATTGAAGAAGAATTAAAGATTATAGTAAGGTTTGGTGGTGTAATAGAAGATGTAATAGTAGAACATCCTCTTTATGGTGAAATTAAAGCTATGCTTATGATAAAGACATACGAGGATATAAATGGA
This sequence comes from Clostridium putrefaciens, assembly GCF_900461105.1. Lineage (GTDB taxonomy): Bacteria > Bacillota > Clostridia > Clostridiales > Clostridiaceae > Clostridium_L > Clostridium_L putrefaciens. The sequence goes on from NZ_UFWZ01000001.1 coordinate 15,498, forward strand.
TTTATAAGCAGATTTAATTCTTCTAATGCACAGGCATTGTCAACACTTACATTAGGAATACATATACATACAATAACAGCAGAAAGCACTGAAATAATGGACAAAATAACAAATGAACTTCGGCATAAAGGATTTTTGATATTAGATTAAGAGAAGTTAGATTCTACTAGTTACTAGAAAGGAGTAGTATAATGAAGAGGAAATATAAAGTGATATTACCACTATTAACTCTAGTTGTTTTAATGTTTATTTTTATGGATGGAATAGTTAACTTTACTATTAATATAAAGTGGTTTAAAGAAGTGGGGTACCTTCCAGTATACTTTAAAAAGATAACTGCTATATTAAAATTAATGGTACCTATATTCTTTGTGTGTTTTATAGGTATAATAGTATATTATAGGAGTCTTAAAAAAGGTTTTATTAAAAACAAAAACATATCTAAAATAGATAAAAGGGCATCAAAGAAAGAAAATATAGTATTTTATATCTTAAATGTAATATTGTCATTTTCAATATCTTATATAACAGCTTCTAATTACTGGTATAGGATTCTTCAATTTAACAACTCAGTCGATTTTGATGTAAAAGATCCTTTGTTCAATAAGGATATCTCCTTTTACATGTTCAAACTTCCACTTATTCAATCATTATTTAATGCTATGATGGCATTTTTAATAGTACTTTTAATTGTAACCTTTGTAGTTTATATAATTATGAGTACAAAAGATAGCGTATATACTAAAGATTTTAAAAAGCCCTTTTCAAAGGTTAAATTTATTAAAAGTGATATAACAAATTATGCAGGAAAGCAATTAGCAGTACTTTCAAGCATGTTCCTTATAATGATAGGTATATTTTATGTTTTAAAATCTTACTATTTGGTATATAGTTCAAAAGGTGTAGGTTTTGGGGCTAGTTTTACAGATGCTAGAGTGAGTTTATATTTTTATAGGGCAATATCCATAATAGCTATAATATCCTCTGTAATTGTTTTTATAAGCCTTATTAAAGGCAAGGTAAGGCCTATAGCAATATCATTAATAGCTATGGCTATGGTTATAGTATTAGAAGGGTTAACATCTACACTAGTGCAGCAGTTTATGGTTAAATCAAATGAGCTTGAATTTGAAAGGCCATATATTAAACAAAATATTGACTTTACACGCAAGGCCTTTAATATAGATGATATTAAAGAGAGTATGTTTGATGTAAAGGATGATCTAACCAAAGAAGATATAGCTAAAAACAAAGACATTATCGATAATATAAAGGTTAATTCTTTTAAACCAGCTTTAGATTTTTATAATCAGGTTCAAATAATAAGATATTACTATAACTTTAAAGACATCGATGTAGATAGATATAATATAGATGGCAAGTATAGTCAGGTGTTTATAGCTCCACGTGAGATAGATTCTGACTCTATAGAACCAAATACATGGCTTAATAAGCATCTAGTATATACTCATGGATATGGAGTTGTTATGAGTAGGGTTAATTCAGTTACAGCTGAAGGAAAGCCTAACTTTATAATAAAGAATATACCACCTGAAAATAATAGTGATATAAAAATAGAAAATCCTAGAATATACTTCGGTGAATCAACAGATTATTATGCCATCGTAAATACGGATCAAAGAGAATTTGACTACCCTAAAGGTGGAGAGAATGAAACAAATAAGTATGATGGAAGTGCTGGAATAAATATGTCCCTTATAAATAGAATACTCTTTTCTATTAAAGAAAAGAGTATAAAGTTTATGCTATCTAACGATATAAATGTAGATAGTAAGATATTAATTAATAGAAACATAATGGAAAGAGCAAAGACTATAGCTCCATTTTTGACCTATGATAAAGACCCTTATATGGTAATACAAGATGGTAGGTTATATTGGATATTAGATGGATATACTACATCTAATAAATATCCGTTTTCAGAACAATATGATAATGTAAATTATATAAGAAACTCTGTAAAGGTAGTTGTTGATAGCTTTAATGGAGATATAAACTTTTATATATCAGATAAAGGGGATCCTATAATACAAAGTTATTCTAAAATATTTAAAGGATTGTTTAAGGATATAGATGAACTTCCACAGGAGTTTGTTGAACACTTTAGATACCCAGAAGAAATATTTAATATTCAATGTAGTGCCTTAGGTAAATATCACATAAAGGACCCAGAAGTATTTTATAATGGGGAAGATTTATGGGAAATATCTAAAAATAAAAGAGATACTAAAGATAATAATGATGATAAAAAGCAGGATGAAAAGACTACTGAGGCATCATATATAGTTACAAGGCTCCCAAATGAAGAAAAAGAGGAAATGGTACTTTTTGAGTACTTTAATATGAGGAGCAAAGAAAATATGGTAGCTTTATTTGGTGCTAGAATGGATGGTGACCAATATGGTAAGTTAGTATTATACAAGTTCCCGCCAACTAAAACCATATACAGTCCATATTTATTTAAGAACCAAATTAATCAAGATCCTAATATATCAAAAGAATTATCACTATGGAATACTGAAGGTTCAAAGGTACACTATGGTGATACTGTAATAGTTCCTATAAAAAACTCTCTTTTATACATTGAACCACTATATCTTAAGGCTATTAGTAATAATAGTATACCTGAGATGAAAAAGGTAGTTGTGTATTACGGGGATAAAATGGTAATGGCTGAGAATATTGAAAAGGCTTTAGAACAAATTTTTAGTTATAAAGAAAGTAACAATGTAGAAAATAATAATACAACAACTAATGTTGAAATTATTAAAGAGGTTAGGGATTTATATTATAAGGCAGTAGATTCACAAAAAGAAGGGGATTGGGCAAAGTACGGAGAATATATGAAGGAGTTAGAAAATATTTTAAATGAAACAAGTAAATAATAATTATGTAAGTAATAAGTAGTTTTAAAGTTATCTTCCTATAATAGAAACGTAGGTTTAGGAAGATAACTTTAAATATGTTACTTTTATTTTACGTGTAGGAGGATTAGAATGGATTATGATGTATTAGTCTTAGGTGGAGGAATAATAGGAAGTGCCTTGGCCTACGAACTATCTAAATATAATCTTAATATAGCACTTATTGAAAAAGATTATGATATAGCAGATGACGTTGCAATGGTTAACACAGATATAGTTTATGATGGAACTGAATGCAAAGATGGGCTTATGGCAAAATTAGAAATGATGGGCAACAATATGATGGAAGAATTAACATCAAAGTTTAATGTACCATTTATAAGAACAGGGTCCTTAGTAATAGCTGAAGATGATGAATCTATAAAGACCATAGAAGATATTTATTTAAGAGCTAAAAGAAGAGGAATAGATAATGTTAATATAATACATGAAAATGAGGTTTATAAAATAGAACCTAATCTAAATACAGCGGTTAAAGGTGCCCTTTATTCTGAAAATGTAGGTATTATTAGTCCATATGATTTAGCTATAGCATATGCTGAGGTAGCCTTTGATAATGGTGTTATATTTAGGTTAGAAGAAGAGGTCTTGGATATACAAAAGCTAGCTACAGGACTTAAGGTAACTACAAGTAAAAATAAATTTACGTGTAGGGTTGTTGTAAATACCATACCTAAAGATTTCTACCAAATAGATAATGAAAAGCCTTATGATAAAGAAGAAAGTAAGATACTTACATACATGCTTTTAGATAATGAATATAAGAACTATTTTTCAAATATAGTCTTTTCATTAAATGAAGGTTCTAAAGGATACTCCTTACCTACATTCGGAGGAGGTCTTATTGCGGCGTCAATAACAAATAATGTTATTGATTTTAATACTACACTTAATATTGTTTCAGAACTTGTAGGAGATGTAGATAGTGAAAATATAAAGACGATGTATCATTCAAGATATTATAAAGATAATATAATTATAGATGATAGTGATATAGGCAAAGGTTATGTTAAAGTAATTGGAAGGAGTTATGCTGCAGTTACTATAGCCCCCGCTATTGGAAAGTTGATTTGTGAAAGTATAACTAATAGTTTAAAAAGCACAATCAAAAAGAACTTTGTAGATAAAAGAAGAGATTTTTATAAATTTAAGGAACTATCTTTAGAAGAAAAGGATGAAATAATAAAACTTGATAAAAGGTATGGCAAGATGGTATGTATTTGTAATCAAATAACTGAAGGTGAAATAGTTGATAGTATAAGAAGGCCACTAGGAGCAAGAACTATAGAAGGTATAAAAAGAAGGACAGGAGCCACCTTTGGAAATTGCCAAGGGGCACACTGTTTAAGTAAGATAGTAAAGATATTATCAAGTGAAACAGATAAAAAGCTTACTGATATTCTTAAGGATTCTAAAAGTTCTAAAATGCTTTTAGGAAGAATTAAGGAATTTAAAGAGATGTAGGAGGAGTATATTTTGATAGATAAAATTTTGTGTAAAGAATGTGCAAAGGGCTGCATCTTAGATATATATATAGATAAGGGTAATATCGAAGTAGAAGGTAATAAGTGTGATATAGGTAAGGTATATGGAATAAAGAGGATTAAGGACAACAATGGAATCTTAACCACCCTTGTAAGAATAAAGGGATCTGCAAACCATAATGTGGTTTCAGTTAAAAGTAGTGATGTTATAGATAAAAGATTATGGATTGAATGTTCAAAAGCTTTAAGTAGAATACATATAGGACCTCCTATAAGTATAGGAGATGTTATATGTAAAAACATCCTAAATACAGGTGTAGATATACTTTCTACTATAAATATAAAAAAGGATTAAGTTATTCATGGTATAAATATTGACATTATCTGATATAATAGATATAATGTATCAAATATATAAACCGTTGAAAAGGCTAGTATTAAGATATTAGGTTAGTATTTTTTAAAATTAACTATGAATTTTTATAGTTAATGTTGAGGATACATTAAGAGAATCAGTGGTAGGTGCAAACTGATACCTATATTTTAAGAATCCACCTTTGAGGGACTGTTTCAAACAGTACGGGTTTTTCCGTTAAAGAATTTAAAGAGGGTTAGTTTAATATTAAATTAATCAACTAGGGTGGCAACGCGGAGCTTTTCGTCCCTTATTGGATGAAGGCTCTTTTTTTATTTCCCAAAATTAATAAATATATATCAAGTGATTCTTAGCCTAAGGTGGAGTTTGCTTATAAGAAATACATCTCTGCATCTGAGTCTTAGAAGAAGTTAACTAGGGGCATAGCAGCCATCATACCCCACCTTTAAGAAAATAGGGGTGTTACGGATGGTAGCCATCAGATAAATAATTAGAATTAAAATAAAGGAGTGTTATTATGTTAGATTTAAAAAGAATAAGAAATAATCCAGAGGATATTAAGAAGGCTTTAAATGACAGAGGAGAAAACTTTGATTTGTCTATTATAGATACTATTCTAGAGCTAGATGAGGAAAGAAGACAAATATTAATGGAGGTTGAGACCTTAAAGGGAAAAAGAAATCAAGGATCTGCTTCAATACCGCAACTTAAAAAGGCAGGACAAGATGTAGAACTTATAATGAAAGAAATGAGAGAGCTTGGAGATAAGATTAAAGAATTTGATGTTAAGGTTTTTGAAATAGATGAAAAGGTAAAATATATGATGCTTAGGATTCCAAATATACCAAATTCTAAAGTACCAGATGGAAAGTCTGATGAAGATAATATAGAAGTAAAGAAATGGTCAGATGCTACTAAGTTTAACTTTGAACCTAAACCCCACTGGGATATAGCATCAAACCTTGATATTATTGATTTTGAAAGGGCAAGTAAGGTAACAGGCTCAAGGTTTGCTATATATAAAGGACTTGGCGCAAGACTTGAAAGAGCGGTAATAAATTACTTTTTAGATAAGCATATTTATGATAATGGATATACAGAAATATTACCACCATTTATGGTTAATAGAGAAAGTATGACAGGTACAGGACAGCTTCCAAAGTTTGAAGAGGATGCATTTAAACTTTCTAATGAAGATTATTTCCTTATACCAACAGCAGAGGTTCCTGTAACTAATATGTATAGAGATGAAACCTTTAATGGAGATATATTACCTATAAAGTACTGTGCTTATAGTGCTTGCTTTAGAGCAGAGGCTGGATCAGCAGGAAGAGATACAAGAGGACTTATAAGACAACATCAATTTAATAAGGTGGAACTAGTAAAATTTTGTAAGCCAGAAGATTCTTATGAAGAGCTTGATAAGCTTATAGGTGATGCTGAGTCAGTACTTCAAGGTTTGAATCTTCCATATAGAATGGTTAGAATATGTAAAGGTGACTTAGGCTTCACAGCTGCATTAAAGTATGACCTAGAGGTTTGGATGCCAAGCTACAATAGATATGTAGAAATATCAAGCTGTAGTAACTTTGAAGACTTCCAAGCAAGAAGGGCTAATATTAAATATAAGGAAACCCCAAAGGATAAACCTAAGTTTGTTCATACTATTAATGGATCAGGTCTTGCAATTGGAAGAACTGTAGCTGCAATACTTGAAAACTTTCAAAGGGAAGATGGAACTGTAGAAATTCCAGAAGTATTAAGACCTTATATGGGTAAAGAAGAAGTTATAAGATAGACTATAACATGTCACAATATAAATTATGATAAAGAGTAGCTATAGTAAAAGTCATTTAAATTTGATTTTTACTATAGCCTTTTATTTAATGAAGTTTAAAATACAATTGACAATATAGGCATAATGATTTTATAATGTGATATGGAACACATACACACAATGCGGAACAAGGGGAAAGGTATTAGTGTATATCATCATGTAAAGGTTATAATAAGATAAAATGGGGGATAAGATATGCTAAAGAACAGAAAAGGTGTAAAAAGGCTAATAATATTAACTCTAAGCAGTACAATAATGTCAACAAACATATTTATTAATACCGCAATGGCTGAAACCGTAAACAATACAAGTGGTGTTGCACAATCAGTTGTAGAAAAACAAGATATAGATAAGGAGATAGATTTAATAAGGCTTAAATGGAAGGAAGACTTAACAGGTGGAGAAGACATTGATTTATCATCACCTATTATAAGATCAAAAGTTGATGGTGTCTCTAAAGAGGCTAAAGGATATAGTGATTCATTAAATAGGGATAATAATAGAACAACATTATGGGATGATACAGATAAGTATAAGGTAAATTCCGCGCAAATAACTACATGTTATAAAAGGCTGGCTGTTATGGCTAAAGCGTATGCTATAAAAGGTGGTAGTTTTTATAAAGATGATAAATTAAAAGATGATATAATAAGTGCTATGGATTGGCTATATACAAATGCTTATAATGAGAATGTAGAAGGTTATGGTAACTGGTGGGATTGGCAAATAGGAATACCTCCTCAATTAAATAATATTGTGATTTTAATGTATGATAGTTTAACTGAAGTTCAAATTAAAGATTATATGAAAGGTATACAAAAGTTTTTACCTGAAGTAATGCCAGGCTCTAAATTTCATACAGGTGCAAATCTTGCAGATGTATCTATAAATAAGTTATTACAAGGGGTAAATCTAAAAGATGAATCTAAAATAAGAGAGGCTAGCGAAAAGGTAGTGAGTATTTTCGAATATGTTAATGAAGGTGATGGATTTTATAAGGATGGATCTTTCATACAACATACTGATATGGCATACACAGGCTCTTATGGGAATGTTCTTTTAGGAAGAGCTGCTAATATGTTATTTTTATTAGAATCCACGCCATGGAGTATAGAATCAAAAAGTAAAAATAACGTATATACTTGGATATTTGAAAATTTTAGTCCTATTATTTATAAGGGATATGTAATGGAAATGGTAAGGGGAAGAGCTGTATCTAGGTCTTATATATCAGGATATAACGAAGCGAGTGGAATAATTGAGAGTTTAGTTAAACTTTCTATTGCAGCAAACCCAGAAGATTCAGCTTTAATAAAGTCTATGATTAAACAGTGGTCTTTAGAGTCAGGTTTTGACTTTTCAAAGGCTTTTAGTTCTATAAACATGGTTAAGGAATTAAATAATATAAATAATAATCAGAATATAGCTTCATTAAAAGAAAAACCAGATCATTTTCCTATGAACAAGATGGATAAAACCGTACATAAGAGAGAAAATTATACACTAGCTATATCTAGAAGTTCAAGTAGGATTAGTAAGTATGAATATATGAATGATGAAAACTTAAGACCATGGTTTCAAGGGGATGGTGTAACATATCTTTTTAATGGAGATTTAAATCAATATACAGATGACTTTTGGGCAACAATAAATCCTTATAGGTTGCCTGGAACTACTATAGATACAAGAATAAGAGAGGACAAGCATGGAACTACAAATAAAGATTATTATGAAAAAGGATTAAGCAATTGGTCAGGTGGAACAAAGCTTGGTGTATATGGAACATCAGGGATGCAAATAAGTAACAACAATGATTCACTAAAGGCTAATAAATCGTGGTTTATGTTTGATGATGAAGTTGTTGCATTAGGTTCAGGTATAATTAGCAATGATGACTATGTTGTAGAAACTATAATTGATAACAAAAAGATAAATAAGACAGGTAGTAATAAGTTGATTATAGATGGGGTTAAAAGGGATAAAGCATTAGGGTGGTCAGAAGATATAAAGGGAGCGAAGTGGGCTCATGTTGAAGGTAATACAGCAAGTTCCGATATAGGATATTACTTTCCAAAGGGATCAGATATAAATGCTTTAAGAGAACACAGAACTGGTGCTTGGACAGATATAAGTAAAACTACTAAACTTTCTAAACCAATAGATCCAACACAAAAGGAAAATAACTTTTTGTGTTTATATATAGACCATGGCAAGGCACCAAAAGATGCAACATATAGTTATGTATTACTTCCAAATAAGAGTAGTGACGAGGTAGCAAGTTATGCTAATAACCCTAAGGTACAAATCATAGAAGACAGTTCAAAAGTACATGCTGTTAAGCATATGGGGTTAAAGATAATTGCAGCTAACTTTTGGAACAATGAAAAGACTTCAGTAGATATAATAACTTCTGATAAGAAGTCATCAGTTATTGTTAAGGAAAATTCTGATGATACTTTAACAATTTCTGTTTCTGATCCAACGTTTATTGCTGATCATATAAATATTGAAGTAGCTAAATCCGTATTAGAATTAGTTTCAAAAGATAAGGAAGTAACTTTAGTGGAAATAGGTGATAGTATTAAGCTATCTGTAAATACTAAAGACTCAAATGGAGGATCTTTTTTAGCTACATTTAAGCTCAAAGATAAAACTATGAATCTTAATGAAATGAAAGACCAACATACTGAAGAAGTTAATGAAGAAGTTAATGAAGAAGTTAATGAAGCAAGATCTGATAAGGATGTAAGCTCTACTATAGATGTAGTAGAAGATGATAATTCAGATATAGATAAAACAGTTCATGATGGAAACATATATATAAAGGGAGAACACAAGAATAATATAAGTAAATTAGGAAAATACGGTGTACCGTTATATGAAAATCCAACGATATATGGTATAGCATTGTTGATGGGTGGGATATTTTTAATTATTAAAAAAAAGAAATAGAATATATATAATGTTAATTTTAAATAAAGTACACCCTATATTGTACATAAGTAAAATAAAACTACATTATAGGGTGTTTTTATATTAATATATAATGTATTAGATTTATAAGGTAATCAAATGTGGTATATTAAGACATTATCATAAATGAATCATAAAAAAGCAAACATTTTTAAATTTAATGTTGACATAATTAAACTTCACTGATATAATAATTATTGTTGTAAGAAGTGGAAAGATGGTCGAGTTGGTTTAAGGCACCGGTCTTGAAAACCGGCGTACGGGTGACCGTACCTAGGGTTCGAATCCCTATCTTTCCGCCATTTTTATTTAACACAAAATAAAATTTTTTAGCTGCGTGGAGAAGTACTCAAGTGGCTAAAGAGGCGCCCCTGCTAAGGGCGTAGGTCGGGAAACCGGCGCGAGGGTTCGAATCCCTCCTTCTCCGCCAAAACACCTAACTTTTAAGTTAGGTGTTTTTTGTCGTATCAAGTCGTTAGATTAAGAACTAATGTTTATTGATACTTAATTGTTTAAAGGATATAATTTAATTAATGAAATATAACATAAAGACAATAGTGAAAGTAAGATTAAACAACTATAAATATAAAATAGGGGTGAACTTATGAGCTTGAGATTCATTTATGGGAGAGCTGGTTGTGGTAAAAGCACATTTTGCCTAGATCAAATAAGAAGAAAAATTGAAAAGAATACAGATAGTAAACTTATATTACTAGTTCCAGAGCAATTTTCATTTCAAGCTGAAAAAGATCTTTTAGATAGTATAGGTGAAAGAGCCTTATACAAAGCAGAGGTTTTAAGCTTTAAAAGAATGAGTAATAAGATACTGGATCAGGTTGGTGGGTCTGCTCATAAAAGAATGAATGATGCAGGAAAGAATATGCTTATATATAAGGTATTAGATGAAGCTTCAGATAAGTTAAAGTTTTTTTATAAAGCTAGTAAACAACAAGGATTTGTAGATATACTTTCAGAACTTATTACAGAACTTAAGAAATATAATGTAACACCTAATGTTATAAATAAATCCTTAAATAAAATAGAGGATTTAGAGCTTAAAAATAAATTAGAAGATATTTCATTTATTTATGAAGGATTTCAAGGATATCTTGAACCAGGATACTTAGATGCGGAAGATGAATTAACTATACTTTCTAGGAAGCTAGATGAAAGTAATTATTTTAATGATGCAGAAATATGGATAGATGAATTTACTACATTTACCCCGCAACAATACGGCATAATAGAAAAGTTACTTCAAAAAGCTAAAATAGTAAATATATCTCTAAATTCAGATATGTTAAATGGCTATAATGATGTAGATAATACAGATGTATTTTCAATTACTAAGGTTACAGAAAAGAAGCTGCTAAACATAATTGAAAGAAGTGGAGTAGGCTATGAAAAGCCTATAGATTTAAATAAAGAAACTTGCCCTAGATTTTGTGATAGTAAAGAACTTAGGCATATAGAAAAACACTTTTTTTCATTTCCTTATAAATATTATAACTTACCTGTAGAGAAGTTAAGGATGTATAAGGCATTAAATACTTATGATGAAGTTGAAAAGGTGGCAAGAAGCATAGTATCAGAAATACGTGATAAAGATTATAGATTTAAGGATATAGCCGTTGTATGTAGAGAAATTGAAAGTTATGAGAGAATAGTGTCTGTAATATTTAAACAATATAATATCCCATTTTTCTTAGATAAAAAAAGAGATGTTACAGATAATCCATTAGTTGTGCTTATAACATCAGCTTTTGATATATTCATAAAGAATTGGTCCTATGAGTCTATTTTTAGATACCTTAAGACAGGTATTGTAAAGATACAAAGAGAAGACATAGATCTATTAGAGAACTATGTATTGGCTTATGGTGTAAGGGGGTTTCACTGGGTTAATGATGAGTTTTGGAGATTTGGGTCTGATAAGAATAAGGAAATGAGCGTATCTGACATAGAAAAGTTAAATAAGATAAATGAGATTAAAGATATGGTAAGGGAACCTTTATTAAAATTACAATCTTCAATTAAGGATGATAATAGTATATTTAACACTTGTAGTAACTTATATGAATATTTAAATGAAATAAAGGCTTTAGATACTATAGAAGAGTGGTCAGAAGAATTCTCAAAAGCTGGAGATCAAGAAAAGTCTGATGAATATGGTCAAATCACAGATATTGTAATACAGGTACTAGATCAGATGGTAGAGATCATGGGGAGTGAGAAGGTAAGACTAGATAAGTTTGTAACTATTTTAAACGTAGGATTTGAAAAATATAAGATGGGATTAATACCTGTATCTTTAGATGAAGTATTAGTTGGGGATATAGGCAGGGTTAAAAGTCATGAAGTTAAATCACTTTATATAATTGGAGTAAATGATGGTGTATTCCCTGGGAATTCTAGAGAAGAGGGTATACTTTCAGATTTTGATAGGAATATGTTAAAAGACTATGGTATAGAGCTTGCACCTGATACTAAGACCCAAGCCTTTGAAGAACAATTTTTAGTTTATACATCCCTTAGTTTATCAAAGGAATATATTACGCTAACCTATCCTATGGCTGATTTTGAGGGTAAGGCTTTAAGACCATCTATTATAATATCTAGAATGAAAAAGTTATTTCCAAGACTTGTAGAGGAAAGTGACATTGTTAAGGTCAATCATGATAACCTTGAATATATAGTATCTCCACAGCCTACATTTAATAATCTTATATCTACATTAAGAAGGAACTTTGAAGGGGAGGAAATAGAAAAGATATGGTCTGAGGTGTACTATTGGTACAACGATAAAGAGCAATGGAAGGATAAGATGTCCTCAGTATTTAAGGGACTTAAGTATAATAACCTAGTAGAAAAGGCAGATGAAGGTAAGATAAAGTCTTTATATACGAAGCCTTTTAATTTTGATGTATCAAGAATAGAAAAATATGCTGAATGCCCCTTTGCTTATTATGTACAATATGGACTTAAGGCTAGAGATAGAAAGATATATGAGTTTTCTGCTCCTGATATAGGAAGCTTTATGCATGATGTAATAGATAAATTTTCTGATAGAGTAAAAGAAGAAAATTTAAGCTTTAGAGAACTTGATATAGATTGGTCTAAAAGGGCTATTGATGAGCTAGTGGAAGAGATTATTGAAGAAAAGAATGCTATATTAAAAAGCTCTGCAAAGTACAAATACATGGCAGGAAGAATGAAAAGAATAATATCAAAATCTATAATGGTAATTTCAGAACATATAAAAAGGAGTAGCTTTGATCCAATAGCTAATGAATTAAAGTTTGGACTTTCGCACAGTGATTTAAAACCTATAGAAATTTCACTACCTTCAGGTGAAAAGGTTACGCTACAAGGCAGGATAGATAGGGTAGATGGAATGGGATTAGATGATAAGGTATATATAAGGATTATTGACTATAAGACAGGAAACAAAGATTTTTCGCTATCTGATGTATATTATGGACTTCAGCTTCAACTTTTAGTATATCTTGAAGCCATATTAGAAAATGCAGATAAATTTATAGAGTCAAATGCTCTTCCAGGTGCTGTATTATATTTTAGAATAGATGATCCAATAGTAAAAGCAAAAAGAGGACTAGAGGAAAAGGATATTGAAAAGCTTGTATTAAAAAAGCTTAAAATGCGAGGTCTTTTATTAGCCGATGCTAAAGTAGTAAAGGAAATGGATAATGGTATAGATGGATATTCTCTAATAATTCCAGCTAGGATGAATAAGGATGGTTCACTTGGAAAGTCTTCTGCTATAACCTTAGAACAATTTGATATATTAAGAGAATATGTAAAAGAAACCTTAGTTAGATTATGTGATGAAATGTTAAGTGGAAATATAAGTATATCACCTATAAAAAAGGATAAGTATACAAGTTGCAGTTACTGTAAGTTTTCAGCTATATGTCAGTTTGATTCAACTGTTAAAGGAAATAAGTATGAAAATATAAATAAGAAGACTGATGAAGAGGCTTTAGAGCTTATATATAAAACTGTATCTGATAGGTTACTTATTGAGGCTAAGGGAGGTAATGATGATGGGAGAAACTAAATGGACTAAGGAGCAAGAAAGAGCTATTACTAAAAGAGGTTCTAATCTTTTAGTAGCAGCTGCAGCAGGTTCAGGAAAAACAGCAGTATTAGTTGAAAGAATAATAAGGATGATAACAGATAAAGAGGACCCTGTAGATATAGATAAGCTTTTAGTAGTTACATTTACCAATGCTGCAGCATCTGAAATGAGAGAAAGAATTGGTGAGGCAATATCAAAAAGATTAGATAAAGAGCCTGATTTAAAGATATTGCAAAGGCAGCTTACCCTTTTAAATAGAGCTAATATCACAACAATGCATTCCTTTTGTCTTGATATAATAAAAAACAACTTTCATCATATAGATTTAGATCCAAACTTTCGTATTGCAGATGTAACAGAAGCGATTTTGTTAAAGCAAGAAGTTATGGAAGACTTATTTGAAGATAAATATGAAAATGAGGATGAACACTTTACCATTTTAATGGAATGTTACACCACGGGTAAGGATGATGTTTACCTTAAGTCTATAATAGATGACCTTTATGACTTTTCTATGAGTGGTCCTTGGCCTCACACATGGTTAAGAGAAAAAGCCGAAGATTTTGATATAGATGAGACCTTTGATATAGGAACTTCACCTTGGGGTAAGGTTATAATTAATAACATAAATTTAGAATTAAAGGGTCTTAAGGAAAAATTAATAGATGCATTGAACATATGTGAAGAATCTATAGGCCTTGATCCTTATAAACAAACCATATTAGAAGACCTAGATGTTATTGAAACTTTAATAATGGCATCAAAAGAAGGCTTTGAGGAAGTTTATAAGGTAATCTTAAATATTAAGTTCAACACTATTAAAAGGTGTTCAAAGGATGCAGACAAAGAGTCTCAAAAGAGAGTTAAAGACTTAAGAGATGAGGTTAAAAAGAGGACAAAAAAGATAGCAGAAGATTACTTTATAGATTCACCAGAAGATATTAAAGGTAGCCTAAAAGAGATGTATATTGTTATGAAATCCTTAGTGGAAGTTACTATAGATTTTGATAATAAATACAAAGAAAAGAAAAGAGAAAGAGGTTTGCTTGACTTTAATGATTTAGAACATCTTTCACTTGAAATATTAACAGTTGTAGATGATGAGGGAAATATAGAGCCATCTAGTATAGCAAAGGAACTTAAGGTTAAGTTCTCTGAAGTATTGGTAGATGAATATCAAGATAGTAATAGTGTTCAAGAAACTATAATAAATATGGTTTCAAGAAAATATGATGATAACCCTAATGTATTTATGGTAGGAGATGTGAAGCAAAGTATATATAGGTTCAGACAAGCAAAACCAGAACTCTTTATGGATAAGTATAGAAGTTATTCTATAGAAGAAGATCAAGGCGATGATAATAAAAAAATATTACTTTATAAAAACTTTAGAAGTAGACTTGAAGTTATAGATGCAGTAAATTATATCTTCAAAAAGATAATGTCAAAGGAAGTTGGAGAGCTTGACTATGATTCTAAAGAAGCTTTAAACCTAGGTGCATCCTTTGAAGATATAAAAGAACCCTACGTTATGGTAGGTGGAGATGTAGAGCTTAATATAATAGATAGAGGTGGTAAAGAGGTTACTGAGTCAGATGAAGATGAAGAAAGTTACAATGCTAATGATGACTCCTTGGATGAGGAAGAACTAGATAAAATTCAATTAGAGGCAAGGCTAGTTTCAAAAAGGATAAAGGCTTTAATAAACCCAGGTGATGGAGAAGTATTTAAGGTTTATGATAAAAATATAAAGGCATATAGACCTATAATGTGTAAAGACATAGTAATACTTATGCGCTCTACATCAAATTTTGCTCCAACATTTGTAGAGGAACTAGGACTTGAGAGTATACCTGTATATGCAGATTCTGCAGCAGGGTATTTTCAAACTGTAGAAGTAAGAACTATAATGTCACTACTTCAAGTTATAGATAATCCTCTTCAAGACATACCTATGATATCAGTTTTAAGGTCTCCTATATTTTCCTTTACTCCAGAAGAATTAATAGACCTTAGAATATATAATAGAAAAAGGTACTTTTACGAGTCCTTAAAAGAAATTGCAAATGGTGAAGAAGAGATTTTAAAAGAAGATAATCAATATAAATATGAAGAAAATTTAAAATCAAAATGTAAATATGTAATTGAATCTATTGAAAGGTGGAGAAAAAGATCTATACATGATTCTATAGATGAATTTATTTGGTATTTATATAGTGATACATCTTATTATGGATTTGTAAGGGCTATGCCTAATGGAGCTCAAAGGCAGGCTAATCTTAAAATACTATTCCAAAGAGCAAGGCAATATGAAAAGACTAGCTATAAGGGCTTGTTTAACTTTATAAATTTTATAAATAAGTTAAGGAAGACTAGTGGTGATATGGGAAGTGCTAAGATACTTAGTGAAAATGAAGATGTGGTTAGAATAATGAGTATCCATAAAAGTAAGGGTCTAGAGTTTCCTGTAGTTATACTTGCAGGTTGTGGAAAGAACTTTAACATGATGGATCTTAATAAGCCAATATTATTTCACGAAGAGCTTGGTTTTGGACCAGACTATATAGATGTCATAAAGCGTATTTCATACTCAACTATGGCTAAGCAATCTATAAGACGGAAGATAAAGCTTGAAACCTTATCAGAAGAAATGAGGATATTATATGTAGCATTTACTAGAGCCAAAGAAAAGTTAATAATAACAGGATCTGTACCAAATATTGAAAAGGCAGCTCAAAAATGGTGTTATAGTACTATGAACTCTGTAGAAAAGATAGGGCCTTTTGAAACTATAAAGGCAAAGACTTATTTAGATTGGATAGGAATGGCCATGGTAAAACACCCTAGTGGTAGTGTACTAAGGGAAATAGCTGATATAGATGTAGAAAATATAGACTTTAAAGATGAGTCCATATGGAATATACAACTTTGGAACAAGGATACAATATTAGGGGAAATAGAAGAAATAAAGGTTGAAGAAGAGAGAGAAGATATAGATCTTAAGGAAAATGAAAATATATATAAAGAAGAGATAGAAAGAAGACTTGGATATATATATCCTTATGCCTATTCATCCTCTATGCCAGCTAATATATCTGTTTCAGATTTAAAAAAGCAATATTACAATGAAGAGGAAAATGATAGTGTTAGTAACATGTATAAAACAAAGACACTTAAAAAGCCTAAGTTCTTACAAGAAGATAAAGGTCTATCACCATCAGAAAAGGGAACAGCTATGCATTCTGTAATGCAACATATAAACTTAGATAAGACACTTAACATACAAGACATAAAGAATGAGTTAAGTTATTTAACTATAAAAGAATTCTTAACAAAAGAAGAAATAGACTCAGTAAAACCATACAAAATATTAAGGTTTTTTGAAAATGATTTAGGAAAAAGACTTTTAAAGGTATATAATGACTCTGGAAATGTTAAAAGAGAAATGGATTTTTACATGGATATACCAAGTACAGTTATAAATAAAGACCTTCCAAAGCTATATGAAAATGAAAAAATAAGGCTTCAAGGCATAATTGACTGCTACTTTGAAGAAGAAGATGGATTAGTATTAATAGATTATAAGACAGATTATGTAGGTGAGGATGGGGTAGAACCTATAAAAGATAGATATAGAATTCAATTAAAGTATTATGAAGATGCTTTAGTTAAAATTACAGGAAAGAAAGTTAAAGAAAAGTATTTATATCTTTTTTATAATGAAGAAGTTGTAAAGTTAGATTAAGATATAGGATTAAGATATAATAGTTCAATGTGCAAATTAGATTAACATATTGAACTATTATCTTTTTAAAGTAAAGGCTTAATATTTTTTTAAAAGGCAGATATTTATTAATACAACAGAAGTTTAGCACTTAATTTTATTCAATTTTCAAAAAAACTAAAATGTCTTATACCACAGTTAAAGTTTCATACCCAAATTTATAAGACTAAATATCTTGATTTGAGTTATTAAATAATATATTTTTTACTTTATTATTTTCTATAAACGTATTTCCAATTACAAATCCCATATAATTTAATATGATATCATTAATATCAAAAATTCCAAGATGAAAAATGTTTTGAGACAACTCTACAAAAAGTATACTAATAAGGAATATAATGCTACTTTTCTTTGTAAGTTTAAATAAACATCCCAAAGGAATAAAAAATACTATATTCATAAAAACGATTATTGCACCACCATACAAAATACTATTAATGGTATCTAGTATATTGAAGTTAACTCCGGAAATACCAATAGTTTTAAAAAATAAAAAATATATAAGAAATAAAAAATAAAAAATATATAATATTTTTATAAATCTTTTATTTAATCCACCCTTTATAATTTGATAAATAAATGTAGTCCCAATAAAGGTTAAAAATAAAATCATAAAAAGCACAAAATAAAAGTCATCATTAGGATGCATACGATAATAAATAAAATCAAATATAATCATGGTATGGTGATATAGTATATTCATATAAACAAATCTAATTGTAAAAAAACAAATAATAAATAAAAAACAGTATAAAAATATGTTTTTAAATTTTTGCAAAATAACACCACCTTTCTTTATATTATTGCTAATGTTTAATATATAAAACATAAAACCAAATTTATATATAGTTTTTAAACATATGTATATAATAACATAAATTAGAGTGATATTGCAATATTATGGTTAGAGTATAATTTTAGTAGGCAGAACTAGTATAAAAAACTATATAAATAAAAGGAGATGCAAAAACATCTCCCCAATACATAAATTATCCATTATAATTTTATTATCGAGACAAAACTGAATGGAGTTGAATTTATGTATAATGTTAGTTTAAATGAAAACGGCTTAACTTTCAAGGAGATAGAGAAAAAGATTTATAAGATGGTTTGTGATGAAGCCTGCAATGTTTTAAAAAATGTGTTGGAAGCTTTAGATGAAAAGCTACTTAAAGAAAGAGATATTAAAGTATATAGAAATAAGGGACTTAAAAAGACTTGTTTAAGAACGATTATGGGGGATGTTGAATATTCAAGACGTATCTATCAGTTTGAACTTGAAGATGGTAAAACAGCTACTAAGTTCCTTTTAGATGAGTATCTAGGCATGGACACCATAGGTAATGTATCTATAAATCTTGTAGAAACTATTTTAACAAACGTGTCAGAAGTATCTTTTAGAAAAACAGCTGAAAATATAAAAACAATGTGTAATCAGGAAATTAGTGCTCAAGGAGTTTGGAACATAGTTCAAATGGTTGGAGAAAAGATAAATGAACTAGAAAAGCGTAAGATTGAACTAAATGAAAAAGGTGCGTTGAAAGGCAAAAAGGAAGTACCAGTGCTATTTCAGGAGCAAGACGGGGTATGGTTATCCATTCAGGGAAAAGATAGACCAAAGGGTAAGAATAGAAAAAAAGAACTTAAATTAGCAGTATCTTATACAGGTTGGAAGTTGCGTCCAGGCAGTAAAAAAGAATATGTTGTTATTGATAAAACTGTTTGTGCAAGTTTTAATAGTTCTAGCCACTTTAAAAAAGTTGCGGAAGCAACCATTGCTGAAAAGTATAATGTTGATGAAATAGAAACTAGGATATTAAATGGAGATGGTGCAAAGTGGATAAAAGCAACCTGTGAAGATCAAGACATACACTTTAAGCTCGATCCATTTCATATAAGCCAAGCAATTATTAGAAAAGTAAGTGATCAAGTGCTTCTTAGACTTAGGTGGATTTTGCTTATAATGAATACATATCTCCATCAAAGTCTTAGAAGAACTTATCCAGGGGCTCAGCAGCCGTCATCCTCATTTTGAAGCGGATATGGAAGTTACGGATGGTAGCCATCGGATAAAAAAGAACAGAAAGTCTTACTTAAGTTATTTAGGCAAGGGAAAGTTGATGAAGGGTTGGAAGCAATTGTTAACATGATGATAGAAAATAATAAAGATGAAGTTGTTTTTAAAAAACTTACAGAGCTATATGACTATTTTGTGCATAATAAAGAGGGCCTAGTTCCATATAAATTAAGAGACAATATAACTATGCCTACGGCACCCGAAGGGATAGAATATAGGCAATTAGGGACTATGGAACATAACATTTGCGATGTGTTAGCACATAGAATGAAAGGTAGAAAAATGAGCTGGTCTATTAATGGAGCCGATAACTTATCTAAAATTTTAGCAGAAAAGTTTAGCAATAGATTATTTAGTACCTTGGATAAAATCTATAAAAACATTATCCCGAAGGGTGTTATAGATACTGTAATTCGTGAAATACCTTTATCCGCTTCCGCGGTTAATAAAAAGGGTACGGAATCTAAAGAATATAAGATACATACCGCGCCTATTCCTTATAGTGGAGCTGCGGTTACCTTGGGAAGAAAAGTAATACAAAAACTTTGTGGATTAAAAGGATTTGGAAGTTTTAGTTACAATTAAGAATAAAAATGGGTAGGGTAAATTATAAATACCCCATGTAAAATAATGGATAATAAATTAAATAAAATAGTTGCCCACTTTTACTTGACTCAAACATATTATGTATTTATATTTACATTTACTTTATACTATGGTAATATACACATATAAAGGTTTAATTTAAATAAATGGGGGGTATATATTATGAATTTTAAAAAAATAATTAAAAGCATTTCACTAGGTATAGCTATTTGTGCATGTGTATCAACAGGTGTACAAGCTGGTCAAAGTAATTTACTGACATATACTGGTACTGATATTTGGGATTGGAGAACTATTAATGATTTTAGTTTAAGCTCATCACAGAACGTAACAGTATATCACAGTCAAACTAGAAACACAGCCTCATCAAGTACTTATTTGAATGTTGATGTTCGTAAGTACGCTTTTGTAGGTTCAACATCTCAATTTGAACAACATTTTACAGGTAATGATAGTGGTACATTTTCAGGAAATCTATCTAAAGGAAAGTATTTTTTAAGATTTAAAAGTTCCGTAAAAGCACAAAAGTTTGATATTGACGGTAGTGTATATTAATAATTAACTTAATATTAAGGTTGATAAATTTTACATTATGTCCAATCCTTTGTTTTATTTGTTTCGTCACTTACTCTAATAAAACAAAGGATTTTTATTATACTTATTCTAACTTATAAATCACGTCCAAATTTGAGACTTTTATTCACATATATATTTTTCTTTCCTCTCAAAATCTCCAGCTTTTATTTCTTCCTTTATCGGATCATAAGTAATCTTACTTTTATATCTATCCTTAATAATTTCTATAGTCTTATCTCCAGTTAAGTCACCATTTAAAACCATTCGCTCTAGTTGTTCTGCTTGTTCTCCATAACGAGGTTTGACAGTTGCTTTAGTGCCAAATAAAACTTTTGTATGTAATACCTCAAATGAATAGCCACGACCTTGTTTTTCAATATGCTTAATGAGGTTGTTAATGCTCTCAGTAAAGGCGTTAGTAACGAAGTAGTCAAAGTAATTAAATATTTCTGTGTGTCAGTTATTAATCATCTTTCCCACGTCAGGGAATGAAGTCATGTCTGGTGGTATAGATGAGATGCTTCCCATTGATTAAAGTAGGCTATAGCATCCTTCTTATTGAACTATTTTTTTAAAAAGTAAATGATTAATGATATCATTGCAAAAGGACGTATTAATCAATACAATTTAAGGATTGATTTTAAATAATGATTATGTTAATCTATTATTAGAATAATCAAATAAATGTATATAAGGAGAAGGAAATGAAGAAGATGCTCTTAACTAGATAACCTAATTGAATATTGGTGTTTTAAGGATATTTAAAGGTAAATTATAGACCTTTATTAAGTGAACCTTTTAACACGTTATTATGAGTTAAGAACATTAGCAAAATATAAAATAGCTTATTACTACTGTGTTTTGTTGCACAGTTTTTTGTTTTTATAATTAATATAAATAAGAATTGTAACATTTTATAGGGTACAATATATAGTTATAATTATACTTATTTAGTGAGGTTTAAAGGCGGCTATGGACTATGTTCATAGTCTTTTTTTGTTGAAATTTTTAACTCATAGATTAACCTTTAATAATTATTAAAAGATGAGGTGATATTTATGGCAGTTTTGCTTAGCTTGATTAATGTAAATAAAGAATTTGGACAAAATATTATTTTAAATAATATAAGTTTTGATATTGAGGAAGGTGACAGGATAGGACTTGTAGGCTTAAATGGATCTGGAAAAACTACCTTAGCAAATATTATTTGTGGAGGTATTAAGTTTGATAAAGGAAGTATAAAATGGTATAAGGAAAATATTAAAGTAGGTTACCTAAAACAAGATGGCTCATATACACAAAAGATAATAGATGAATACCATAATGAAGTTAGGGATGAAGTAAATATAAAAGATTTCCTTCAGATATCTAGTTGTTTAAACATAAAAAGAGATATAAATCCATTAAGTCAAGGAGAATTTAATAGCCTAAGTGGTGGAGAAAAGATGAAGTTAGCTTTAGCTAATATATTGTCTTATAATCCCAACTTTCTTATATTAGATGAACCTACTAACTATATTGATTACGAAGGAATGCAGTGGATTATAGAGAAAGCAAAAAGTTATAAGGGTACTTTATTAATAATATCTCATGATAGATATTTTTTAGATAGCACAGTAAATAAGGTAATTGAGATAAGTAAGGGTGTCACAAATACCTATTATGGAAACTATAGTTTTTATAGAGATGAAAAGAAAAGAAGATATGAAAGTGAAATTAATCAATATAATATTCAGCAGTATAATAAATTAAAAATTGAAAAGGAAATAAATAAACTGAAAGAATGGTCTCAAAAAGCTCATAAGGACTCAACAAAGAAACAAGCAGTTGGTCTTGGAAAAAAAGAATACTTTAGGGCAAAGGCTAAAAAAAGAGATAAGCAAGTAAAGTCTAAGATTAAGCAATTAGAGAAATTAAATTTAGAAGGAATTAAGAAGCCAAAAGAGGATAAAAGAATTGACTTTAAATTTAACAATGCTATTTTAAAGGGAACAAGAATAATAGAGGCATTCAATATAGAAAAAGGTTTTAGTTCTAGGATTTTATTTAAAGATAGCTCTTTTTATATAATGAGGGGGGAAAGAGTAGGTATATTTGGGCCTAATGGGTGTGGTAAAACAACTTTATTAAAGATTCTTTTAGATAAAGAAAAACTAGATAAAGGAGATGTTTTTCTAAGTAAGTCTGTAAGCATAGGATATTTAAGTCAAGAAGGGTTAGACATTGATGAAGCCTTATCTGTTATAGAAATGTTTGATATTAAATCAAGGCAACAAGAGGGAAGGTTAAGAAAGCTTTTAAATAATATGGGATTTGATGAAAATATGATAATACAGAAGGTTTCAACATTAAGTTATGGAGAAATTACAAGGGTTAGAATAACAAAACTTATTATTAAAGACTTAGATTTATTAATAATGGATGAACCTTTAAATCATTTAGATATTTATAGTAGAGAAAAGTTAGAAGAGGCTCTTAAAGATTATGAAGGAACTATAATTTTAGTATCTCATGATAGGTATATGATTGAGAATTTATGTAATTGCCTTTTAGTTTTTAAAGATAATAAAATAAAGAAGATATTAGGTGATCCTAGAGAACATTTTGATAAGATATATGTTAAAGAAAAAGAGAATATATTTAAATCGAATAAAAATCAAATTAATCATCTAAAAGATGCCAAAGATAAAAAGATGTTAATTGAAAATGAGATTTCATATGTGCTCGGAGAACTAAGTAGATTATCTAAGGATAGTAAAGAATATAATGATATGGATAAAAAATTTAAAGATCTTATTAATGACAAAAGAAAGTTAGACTATTAGGTATTAAAAATAATTCCAAGAATACTTTAGTATTTTGGAATTATTTTTTTGTAAATTAGCATGAAGTAATTCTTATAGCCTATCAAGTGAGTCTTAGAAGAACTTATCCAGGGGCGTAGCAGCCGTCATCCCCCACCTTGAAGAGGATAGGGGTGCTACGGATGGTAGCCATCGGATAAATATACTTAAAATAAATATATAAATAAAAGCATGTACAAAGGTATAAATATAAGACTTGCAAGGTTTGAAAGTGTTCCCATTACAGTAGCATATTTGTAATCAACGTTGTAAGATTTAGAAACTATAGCAATCTGAGTCATAACAGGCATGGCAGATTCTATAATAAATACTTTAGCCATAAGTTCTGGAATAGGAAATAACTTTATAACCATAAAAGTTACTAAGGGTGATATTATAAATCTGCCCATGAATATAAATAAAGAATCTTTACCTATATTAAAGTCATTAGGTTTAAGAGTACTTAAAGTCATACCAATAAATAAGGTGGATATAGGGGTAGTAAGATTTCCAAGGTACTTAAATACATCTAAAAGAAACTTAGGTAAACTTATATTAAAAAGTATAAGTAATACAGACATTCCAAAGGCTATTAAAGGTGGAGAGAGAATACTCTTTAAAGAGCTTATATAAGAAAACTTTTTATCATCTACAAGACCACTATCTTTTTTTATACTATGTACACCCACAGTCCAAAACATAAAAGTATTTACAATATAATATAAAAGTACATAAGGAATAGCCTCGTCCCCAAACAAAGATATATTAACAGGAAGACCTATAAATATTGTATTAGAAAGAAAAAACATAGTACTAAAGGTACCTCTTTTTTGTTTAGGTACTTTTAAAATAAGTGTAAGTATTTTACTTAAAGAAAAGGTTAGTATCATAGAAATAAAGGGTATTAAAAGTCCTATGCTAGATGATGTTAAGTCCTCTTTAGTAAATGAAGTAGTAAGATTATATATCATAAAGCATGGTAGAGATAGCTTTATAACAAGTTTTGAAAATAAGATAGGGGTATCTTCATTAAACCAATTTCTTTTACTTAAATAAAAGCCTATAAAAATCAAGAAGAATATAGTAAGAAGACTTTGTAAAGACTTAAGTATAATCATGAAAAACATCCTTCCTATTTTAAATTAAATGGTATCTTTAAGAATAGATATTAAGTAATTTTTATCATTTAACTCAGGGTTTTTAAAAACAATATCTAGAGCTTTATTCAGCGTTATTCCGATATCCTTTCCGGAGGGAACGCCTAAAGATTTAATATCATTTCCCGTAATTTTTAAATCTTTTAAAGTTAAAGGCTCACCATTCTCAATAATATCATTAAGTTGTTTATTTATACTTTTAATTTTACATATGCCTTCTTTATGGTCTTCAGATTTAGCAATTATTTCTTCAAAATATAAATAATCAGTAAAGTAGTCTAAACCTATTTTATTTATAAAAACTTTTATATCATATCTACTTAGAAGTTTATTATAGCAATCCTTATTTAAATTTAAGTTTAAAATCAAATTTAATGTTTTTTTATCTAATTTTAATTTATCTAGTATGGATATAGTAATATCCTTATTATCTTTAAACAAGTAATATATAAATAAACTGTATCTAATACCAAGATGGTGTTTAGAAACTTTTATTGAATTTATAAGGTTGTCTATATCATAAAGATCAGTACCAAAAAGGCTATATATCATAGATGTACTAGATAAATAGGTTATCCCTTTATCTGGGCTTTTAGATAAAAGTAGCTTAGATATTTCCTCGGTAATACGTTCCTTACTTACATTTTTTATAAGGGAGTTGTTTTTTATTAATGCATCAAGGGTACTTTTATCTATTTCAAAGTTTAATTGTGAGCTAAATCTAATGGCTCTTAACATTCTAAGGGCATCTTCATTAAATCTTTTATTTGCATCCCCTACACATGTTATATTTTTTAGGCTTAAATCCTTTCTTCCATTAAAGGGATCTACTAGACCAAATGTGTGATTATAAGCCATAGAATTTATAGTAAAATCTCTTCTTGATAAATCCTCCTTTATAGAATTAACAAATTTAACAAAGGAAGGTCGCCTAAAGTCTTTATACTCATCTTCTACTCTGTAAGTTGTAACTTCAAAATGTTCCTTTTCAATTACCACAGTTATGGTTCCATGTTTTAAGCCAGTGGGTATAGAGTTTGGGAATATGCTCATTATATCAAAAGGTAGGGCATTAGTAGTTATGTCCCAATCCTTTGGAGTTATATTAAGTAGGGAATCTCTAACGGAACCACCTACAATAAATGCTTCGAAGTTACTGTCTATTAGTTTATTTATTATAAAATCAACTTTTGAAGGTAGGTCTATACACATATAAGTTATCACCTCTTAATATTCATAATATAGTAGTTAGAATTATAAAACAATAAAGTATGATATAATTATATAAGAATAATAGAGCAAGTTTATGATTTTAAATATGATTCATATTTACCCTATTAATTATAATTTAAAGTGAGGATGATTATAGTGGAAGTTAATAATATAAGTATAAGTGATTTTGAACCAGGAGCTAAGATAGAAGGCTACTACATGATTAGAGCAGTAGATACGAAGACAACTAATTCAAACAACAAGAAGTATCTAGATTTTAATTTATGTGATAAAACAGGAGAAATAAATGCAAAGCTTTGGGAAGTGCCAGCTTTGAGTGAAGATAAATATAAAGGAAATACTGTGGTAAAAATAAAAGGATCTATATTGTCTTGGCAAGGTGCTCTTCAGCTTAAAATAGAAAGAATAAGAAATATTAATGATGAAGATAAGATAAATGTAGAGGATTTTGTTCAAGCGGCACCATTAAAACCAGAATTTATGTATGATGAAATACTAGGATATATAAATAATATGGAAAATCAAGATGTTAAAGATATAGTAAAATATATATATGAAGAAAATAAGGATAAGTTACAGTACTATCCAGCCGCAAAGAAAAATCATCATGCTATAAGATCAGGGCTCCTTTTTCATGTTATGACAATGATTCATATGGCAGAAAAATTATCTGAAATATATACATTTTTAAATAAAGACTTATTATATGCAGGAGTTATACTTCATGATATGTCTAAACTTGAAGAGATGCATTCTAATGATTTTGGTATAGTTGACGAATATACAGTGGAAGGGCAGCTTTTAGGACATATAACACAAGGTATTAAAAAAATAGAAGTAGTAGCGGAAAAATTAGGTACAGATAAAGAAGTTTCTATGTTACTACAACACCTTGTACTATCACATCACTATGAGCCAGAGTATGGTAGTCCAGTAAAACCTATGATAGCTGAGGCAGAGATGCTACATTATCTAGATATAATAGATGCAAGAATGTATGATATTAAAAAGGTATTAAAAGATACAGATCAAGGGAACTTCTCTGAAAGATTATGGTCCCTTGAAAATAGAAGAATATATAACCCCAAATTATCAAGTGATTCTTAGACTCAGGTGGAGTTTGCTTATAAGGAATACATCTCTCCATCTGAGTCTTAGAAGAACTTATCCAGGGGCGTAGCAGCCGTCATCCCCCACTTTGAAGAGGATAGGGGTATTACGGATGGTAGCCATCGGATAAAAAATATAAGCAAAAGTTAATATGAAAAACAAGTAACTAAAAGGTACAAAAATTTTTATATAAAGGGGATATGATTATGTCAAAAGTAGTAGAAAAGTTTTTAAGATATGTGAAGTTTGAAACAAGGTCTGATGAAAATACAGGTAAAACGCCTAGTACTGAAGGACAAATGGTACTTGCCAAAGAATTAGGCAAGGAATTGAAACTTATGGGTATGAAGGAAGTATTTGTAGATGAAAATGGATATGTAATGGCAACCTTACCTTCTAACTTAAGTAAATCTGTTCCCACTATAGGATTTATTGCTCATATGGATACGTCACCAGATATGTCAGGAAAAGATGTAAATCCTCAAGTGGTTGAAGATTATAAGGGTGGAGATATAATTTTAAATAAAGACTTAAATATCGTATTATCACCAAAAGACTTTCCAGATATAAAAAGCTATATAGGAAAAACATTAATAACTACAGATGGAACTACTCTTTTAGGTGCAGATGACAAGGCAGGTCTTGCAGAAATAATGACAGCTATGGAATATCTAATAGATCATCCAGAAATAAAGCATGGAGATATAAAAGTTGGATTTACTCCAGATGAAGAAATTGGCGAAGGGGCAGACCATTTTGATGTAGAAAAGTTTGCTGCAGACTTTGCGTATACTATAGATGGAGGTAAGATAGGTGAGCTTGAATATGAAAACTTTAATGCTGCAGGAGCTAAAGTAACCATTAATGGAAGAAATATTCATCCAGGGTATGCCTATGAAAAGATGATAAATTCTATAAGTATAGCTAGTGAGTTTATGGCAATGCTACCTTCAAATGAGGTACCAGAAAAAACTAAAGGATATGAGGGTTTCTATCTTTTAACAAATATAAAAGGAGAGGTAGAAAAGACCTTATTAAATTATATAATAAGAGATTTTGATAAAGATAACTTTGAAAAGAGAAAAGATAATATAAAGAATATATGTAAAACTATAAATGAGAAGTATGGTATGGATATTATAGAAATAGAAGTAAAGGATCAATACTATAATATGAAAGAAAAGATAGAGCCTGTAAAGCATGTGGTAGACATAGCATTTAAAGCTATGGAACAAGTAGGTGTAACTCCTATTGTAACACCAATAAGAGGCGGAACAGATGGAGCAAGACTTTCATATATGGGACTTCCAACCCCTAATATATTTGCTGGTGGAGAAAACTTTCATGGTAAGTATGAGTTCGTATGTAAAGAGTCCATGGAAAAGGCAGTAGAAGTCATAATAAAGATAGTAGAACTTTATAGTGAAAAATGATTAAAACACTAGGTTTAGATAAGTTTTAATTATTAAGATATACAGTAATAATTCTAGTATAATGGGTGTAGGTTTAAAAGGTATTAATCTATAAATATAATTTATGGATTAATACCTTTTATTTTATAATGTTTTATAAAGATCTATTATTGCCAATAAAGAATAATGTAAGGGTTCCAGGACCAGAGTGAGATCCTATGGCCTGACCTACAAAGTTTATTTTAAACCCCTTAACTTTAAATTCTTTTTCGATTAAAGACTTTAAGAAAAGTGCATCATCTAAGCAATCACCATGGCTTATAAAAATCATTTGATCCTCAGGGTTAACAACCCTATCTTTAAAGGTATCAAACAAAGTCCTTATAGCTTTCTTTCTACCTTTTACTTTAGTAAAGGGTATAAGTTCTCCTAGATCATTCACGTAAAGTATAGGCTTAATATCAAGTATTGTTCCAAGAAAGGCACTAGTAGGAGATATCCTCCCACCTCTTTTTAGGTGATTTAAGTCATCTACAGTAAAAAAGTGATTTACCTTAAGCTTGTTATCTTCAACCCAGGCTATGATTTCATCCTTAGAAGACCCAGTATTAAGCATTTCATATGCATGATAAACTATAAGACCTACCCCGAGTGAAGCTGAACGGGTATCTATGATGGTTATATCAGCATCAGGGTATTTTTCTAATATCTCACTTTTAGCAATAAGTGAACTATTATATGTTCCACTTAAAGCAGAAGAAAATGCTAGGTAAATTATAGATTTATTTTCTTTAACATGCTTTTCAAATTCTTCAAAGAATCTGTATGAGTTTATTTGAGATGTAGTAGGCATTTCACCATTTCTTACACCATCGTAGAAAGCCTTATAGCTTAAGGTTTGGCCGAAGTCTTCCACGTAGTCATTTCCTTTAAAGTTAGAAACTAATCCTAGAAATGACACCTTTGCATCTCTAATGTAGTCTAAAGGAAGATCACAACTAGAATCCGTAATTATAACTATATCCATATATAATCTCCTTGCTTAAATTATTTTGTAGTATGTTCTCTGATTTAAATAACGTATAATAAAAACTACTTTTACAGCCTATTATACTATTATATCATTATAAATTAAGTCTAAACAAGTTTTATAAATACAATAGCCCTATATTATGTAAGTTTTAAAATTCATTAATATAAAATAATAAAGATAATAACTTTAATATAGATTTATATATAAAAATAGCTACCTAATGGATGCTAATAAATATAGCAAGCTAAAGGTAGCTATTTAATGTAAATAAAAATAACTTATTTTAATAATTCTATTAACTTTTCTTCTATGTATGATTTTAATTCCTTTTCACCTATAAACACATTGTCATCAATATCGCTAGGCTTTACCCTAAAGAAATTAATTATAAGCTTGTTTTCTTTTATGAAGTATTCATCTAAATGTAGTGGAGAGAAAACAACCTCTAAGGTATCATATTTATTTTGGGGAACCTTTTCATTTAATATATCTACAAGGTAATCTAAGTTTAATTTCTTTAATGGATTTATCATAAGACTTACATATTCTAAGTCTTCCATCATCCACATGTTATTATTCCAGAATCTTTTTTCTTTTTTACTTCCTGAGGATAGGAGTTCTCTATTTTTTATAGCACTTAAAACCTTTCTTACAGACTCCTCATTAAATTCTTCATCGTAAGCTATTTTAAATGCATCCATTTTGGCTACATCATAAAAAAACACCTCAGCTACCTTTTCTCTCTCACTAGTTGCCTGCCAAAAATATAGCATAGCTTCTAATACATCAACATTCTTTTTAATAGTTTGTAACATTTATATATCCTCCTTTAAAAAACCTTATATAATAATATTTCTATAACGTTTTCTAAAAACCTTTAAATAATTAAATTTAATTATTTGAATATTAATAATAAGACTTAATTATTTAAAAAGTTAGTAATAATATTTAAAATGTTTAACCGTGTAAGTAGTGTTATTATAATAATTAAAAGGATATTAATTAACAAGGGTTTTGTTTAATCCACATAGAAATAGATAGTTATAAGAGTTATCCACAATTTTATTTATTTTAATAGTGAAATTGTGAATGATTTTTTATTTTAAAAGAAAGGCCGTGAATAATTTATGAAAATTATGCACACATCTGACTGGCATTTAGGAAAATACTTAGATGGCATAAAAAATAGTAGGCTTGAAGAACAAGAAGAGTTTCTAAATGAATTTATAGATATAGTAGAAAAAGAAAGTATAGATATGATTATAATAGCTGGAGATATATATGATAATGGAAACCCTCCAGCTAAGGCAGAAAGATTATTATATGAATCACTAAAAAAACTTAGTAATAATGGTAAAAGGCCTATAATAATAATAGCGGGTAATCATGATAATCCTGAAAGACTTATGTCCATAAGTCCACTTGCTTTAGAATATGGAATAATTATAATAGGTACACCTAAAAACATAGTTGAAATAGGTAGATATGGTGTTTGTGATGTAGTGGATTCTGGAGAAGGATTTATAGAAATAGAGCTAAATGGTGAAAAGGCTGTAATAATAACATTAGCTTATCCTAGTGAAAAGAGACTTAATGAAGTATTTATATTTGAAGATGACGATAATGAGAGAATGGTTAGCTATTCAGAAAAAATAGGAGAAATTTTCAATAAGCTTTCAAAAAATTACCGTGAAGATACTATAAACATAGCTACTTCACATATCTTTGTAAATGGTGGCATAACATCAGATTCTGAGCGGAGTATAGAACTTGGAGGTAGCCTTGCAGTAAGTGCCTTAAATTTACCAAAGAAAGCCCAATATATAGCATTAGGACATTTGCATAGACCTCAAAGAGTTGGAAATACAAGTAATGCCTATTATGCCGGATCCCCTATTCAATACAGTAAAAGTGAAATTAATTATGCTAAATCAGTATATAAGGTGGAGGTTGTTCCAAAAAAGGAAGCTAAGGTTGAAAGGATACTTTTAAGTAATTATAAACCTATTGAGATATGGAAGTTTGAAAGCATAGAAGAGGCTATTGAAAAGTGTAAAGATGAATCTAATAGAGATTGCTGGGTGTATATTAAGGTTAAAACAGATGAGTATATAAACCAGGAATATATAAAACTTATGAATGAATATAAGAAGGATATAATTGAAATAATCCCAGATATAAAGGAAAAGGAAGAGAGTGAAAGTCCTACTGAAGATTTAAGAGAAAGGTCTATGAAAGAACAATTTAGTGAATTTTACCTAAAAAGAAGAGGATATGATATAAGTGATGAACTTTTAGAATTATTTTTGTCTATAGTAAGCGAGGATGAAAAAGAAGATTAGGAGTGGTTATATGAAACCTAGAAAGCTGATAATAAAAGGTTTAAATAGTTTTGTAGAAGAACAAACAATTGATTTTGAAAGCTTAACAGCTAAAGGTTTATTTGGTATATTTGGACCTACAGGAAGTGGTAAGTCTACAATATTAGATGCAATAACCCTAGCGCTTTATGGTGATATATCAAGAGATTCAAAAGAATATATAAATAGTTTTTGTAGTGGGGTAAGTGTTAGCTATGAGTTTGAAATTGGAGCTGCTGGTTATAGAAAGATATATGTTGCAGATAGAGTAGTAAATAAAGATAAAAATGGGCTTTATAAATTAAAGACTTGTAGACTTTTAGAAAAAGGTGGCGAAGATTTAATACCAATTGCAGAAGGTGCAAGAGATGTTAAAGCAAAGGTTGAAGAGATAATAGGTCTTAAATCAGAAGATTTCACAAGGTCTGTAGTACTGCCACAAGGTAGGTTTAGTGATTTTTTAAAGCTATCTGGTGTAGATAGAAGAAATATGTTAGAGAGAATTTTTAACCTTAAAAAATATGGAATAGTTCTATCAGAAAAGATTAAGAAAGAGAGAAAGGTAAGAAATGAAGAATTAAGTGTACTAAACACTCGAATTGATTCTATAAGTGTAAGAGGTGTATCAAAAGAAAATTATAAGTTAATAGAAGATGAAATAAACAGGTTAAAAACAAATGAAGTTTCAATTAGAAATGAAAAGGAAAATATAGATAAGCAATATGAGCACTACAATAATTTGTGGTCCCTAAAAAGCGAGCTTTTAAATTATGAAGATAAGCAAAAAGAATTATTAAAAGAAAAGTGTGTTATGGATGAAAAGTCCTGTAAGGTTCTTAAAGGTAAAAGAGCTAATTTGGTTAAGCCATTTATAGATGATTATATAGAAACAGAGGAATCATTACTAAACTTAGAAAAACAATATACATCTACAGAGCTAAGCTTAAACGACTTAGAAAAAAACATCGAAGAATCTAAAAAGTCCTATAAAGAGGCACTTATATTAAAAGATAAAGAACTTCCAATACTTATAGAAAAAGAAACACAGGCTAAAAGAGCATTTGATTTAGAAAAGAGCATACAAGATTTAAAAAGGGATAGAGATGAATTAAGAAATAACTTTATCATTATACGAGATAAGTTAAATAAGTTAAATGTTTTAGAAGAAGAATCTAAAATAATAATTAGTGAAAGTAATGTATCAATAGAGGACTTAGAAAATAAAATTGAGGCCTCTAGGGTGGACCCAGAAATAAGGGAAAAGGTATTAAAAGGATCTATAATGTATATGGAAAAGGTAAAAAAGATAGAAGAAAAAGATAAGTTACAAAATAGATATAATAAAATTTATAAAGACCACGCAAAATGTAAAGAAGAGAAGGTCCTATTAGAGGATATCATTATAAATATAGAAAAAGACATAAAGGAAATAGAGCAAAAGTTAAAAGCTATAGAAAATGATTTTAGTAAAGATAAAGATAATAGCGTGGACCTTGAAAAAAGGGATACCTATCTTAGTATGGCAGTGACTCAGTATGAGGAAATAATAACTTCTACCAATAAAATTGAAGGTGATATTGAATCTATTAAGATAAGGAATGTACAAATAAGCGACGAAAAGGTGGAATTAGAAGATCAAAAGGAATTATTAAAGGTTAAATTAAATAAGGTTACTAGAGAAATTGAAAGTTTAAATAAAGAAAATTTAGCATATAGCATACTAGAAGATTTAAAGGAAGGTGACAGCTGTCCTGTATGTGGATCAACCCATCATATTAAGTACGCAGAAAGTAAGGATGAAAGTTTAATATTAGAAAGTAATAATTTAAAAGAAGAATATGAAGGTGAGTTATTAAAGGTAGAAAATAATTTAAAAGATATAGAAAGTAATATAATTAAAAATCAAACATTTGAAGAGACTTATTTAGCTGAACTTAAAAGGTTGAAGTTTAGGTTAGAATCTTTAAATTTAAATGATTTTATTGATTTAGAAGGAAGAGCACCATCACCAGAATATCTTTATCAGTATTATGAGAACTTTAAAAAGGAGCATGAAGAGATTAAAGTATCTAGAGAACTTCATGAAAAGAAAAAGGAAGGTTTAGAAGGTGAATTAAAAGAAAAGAAAGATATTTTATCAATAAATAAACTTAATTATGAAAAAATAAAATCAGAGCTTAGTTCTGAAGAAAAGGGTCTAATTAATATTAAAGATGATATTGATGAAATTTTAGAAAATATAATATCCCTAGAGATCATATTAAAAGATATAACAGAAGAAATCAATATAGAAGACTTCACATTAGAAAGCAAAAACGTAACAGAAAAGGATAAGTTATTATCTACATTTCAAAATGAAAATAAAGAGTTAAAGCAAAGGTTAGATAAATATCAAAAGCAAAATGAACAATATAAAAGGGATATAAACTTACTAAATATTGAAAAGGCTAAAATAGAAGAGTCAGGTAAAG
Organism: Clostridium putrefaciens; assembly: GCF_900461105.1. Taxonomy (GTDB): domain Bacteria; phylum Bacillota; class Clostridia; order Clostridiales; family Clostridiaceae; genus Clostridium_L; species Clostridium_L putrefaciens. The sequence continues at coordinate 49,877 of NZ_UFWZ01000001.1, forward strand.
AAAAGAAATTAATATTAGATAAGTATATTTCTGAAAGAGAAATACTTACAGAGGGTAAAGATGCTAAAGATTATATAAAAGAAATTATAAATAGAAAGCAATTTATAATTTCAAATGAAGCTAATTTAAAGAGATTATTAGAAGAACTCAATATAAATAAGATAAGTCTTAATGATAAGTACATATCATTAAAGCAGAATCTATTAAATTTAAAGGATAAAATGATAAGGTGCCAAGATAATCTATTAAATGCATTAAAAGAAAATCAATTTGAATCAAAGGAAGAAGTAATCACATTTGTTATAGATGAAGCAAAAGTTATTTCATTAGAAAATGAAATAGATAGTTATGAAAAGTCATTAAATGATTTAAAATCAAACATAAAAAATATCAACTTAAAGTTAAATGGGCAAGATATAAATAAGGACCTTTTCGAAGAGGTTAAACATAAAAGAAGCTATTTAAGTGGTATCTTAGAAGACTTAATAAAGTCTGTAGCGTCAAAGGAACAAGTCTTAAAGGATATGGAAAGAGATTTAAAGGAGCTTAAAGATATACAAAAGCAGCAGAAGAGCATGGCGTATTTATGTAGTAACTTAGATGAACTTACAAAGCTTATAGAAGGGAATAAATTTGTTGAATACGTAGCCCAAAGTCAGCTTAAATATATATGTATAGAAGCATCTAAAAGGCTTAAAGATATTACAAGAGGAAGATATGCTTTAGAGCTTGATGAAAGCGGAGGATTCATAATGAGAGATGACTTCAATGGAGGATACAGAAGATCTGCTAGTACACTATCTGGAGGAGAGACATTTTTAACATCACTTGCTTTAGCTTTATCTTTATCTTCCCAAATTCAGCTTAAAGGAAGTGCTCCATTAGAATTCTTTTTCCTTGATGAAGGGTTTGGTAGCTTAGACACTTCATTAATAGATACAGTAATAAGTTCACTTGAGTCATTAAGGTCAGATAAATTATCTATAGGACTTATAAGCCATGTAGAAGATCTTAAAAATAGGGTCCCTATAAAGTTAATTGTAGATAATCATTCTAATGGCAAAATGGGGAGCTTTGTTAAGATTGAATTAACATAAATAAATAAATATGCATATATCCCCCCATAAATGCATAAATATCAATATGGTTTAGAATATTATATTAAGTCTGTCTATTAAGACTATTAAAAAGATGAATTGGTATATCATTGTTATTAAACGTATAATTAAGCTATAAAGTATGCATATTTTTAACAATGAAGCCACTTATTTATAATACATAAAAGGGGGAGTAATTATGGACTTATTACCTATAGTTAAAAGCATTAATGACGTTCTTTGGGGATACATATTAGTTTTCTTACTTTGTGGTACAGGAATATTCTTCACAATTAAACTTAGGTTTGTACAAGTTAGAAAGTTTAAAGAAGGTTGGAAGAGAGTATTTGGTGGCTTAAGTTTAAGAGGCGAAAGAGCAGGTAAAGATGGTATGTCATCTTTCCAAGCTTTAAGTACAGCTATAGCAGCTCAAGTTGGAACAGGAAATCTTGCAGGAGCAGCAACAGCTATAGCATCTGGTGGGCCTGGAGCTATATTTTGGATGTGGGTAAGTGCCTTCTTTGGAATGGCTACTATATTTGCAGAAGCAACATTATCACAAGTATATAAACAAAGAATTGATGGAGATATTACAGGAGGACCTGCATACTACATAAGTAAGGGTTTAAATAGTAAGTTTTTAGCTGGATTCTTCTCAGTTGCTATAATATTTGCATTAGGATTTATGGGAAATATGGTTCAATCAAATTCTATAGGAGTAGCTTTTAATACTGCATTTGGAGTAAATCCAGTGATAGTGGGTATAGTAATTGCAGTAATCGCTGGCTTTATATTTATAGGTGGAGTAGGTAGAATAGCATCTGTTACTGAAAAGGTTGTACCTTTAATGGCGGCATTTTACTTATTAGGAGGACTTATTATATTAATTTTAAACCATACTAACGTATTACCATCATTTAAGATGATATTTGTTGGAGCATTTAAACCTGAGGCAGTTCTAGGTGGTGCTATTGGAATTAGTGTTAAACAAGCTGTTAGATACGGTGTTTCAAGAGGATTATTCTCTAATGAAGCTGGTATGGGATCCACACCTCATGCTCATGCTGTAGCAAAGGTTAATCATCCTGGAGAACAAGGTACAGTAGCTATAGTTAGTGTATTTTTAGATACATTTATAGTTCTTACTATGACAGCTTTAGTTATATTATCAACAGGAGCTTTAGATACTGGAGCTACAGGAATTGAACTTACACAAAATGCATTTTCTCTAGGATTTAAGAGTTTAGGTAACTTTGGAAATGTATTTATTGCTATATGTTTATTGTTCTTTGCATTTTCTACTATAATAGGTTGGTACTTCTTTGCAGAAGCAAACGTAAAGTATCTTTTTGGAAATAAACATTTAAATATATTTAGACTGTTAGTTCTAATATGTATAGTAGCTGGATCTGCTTTAAAAGTTGATTTAGTTTGGGAACTTGCAGATACATTCAATGGACTTATGGTTATACCTAACCTTATAGCACTTATATTCTTGTCATCTAAGGTTAGTACTAGTTTAAAAGATTATGAGTCAGGAAATTATAAATTAAAAGATTATTAATTCATATATTAAAATCTTAAATTTAAAGGTAGCTACTAAAGGTGGTATCTACCTTTTTAAACGCATTTTATACTTATATAGACTACAATAAAAGTAAATATTTACATTAATATGGCAATATGGTATTGTATATATGAAAAGAAAGACAATGGATGTATTGTAATGGATATTCAATGACTGAACAAAGTAATAATTATAAATAATAAATTAACAAGGTAAGAAGTTAATATTAAGTTAACTTCTTACTTTATATAGGAGGAATTTATGAGAAAGATTAAGGCACTGATAAAATATAACTTTTTAAATTTGCACAGAATTTTTATCATAATTATAATGATGCTATTATTCCTATTTGGTATCCAGCAACAGTTATGGGCCTCAAGGATATCTGGTGAATTTCACCTAAATCTTATTACATTTTTAAAGACCTCTTGGCTACCAATCAATTTAATATACATACCAATTTTGATAATAAATGAAATAATAAGTAGTAGCGACCAGGAGATATTTCATGTGCTTAATATTTCTAAAAAGGAAAGATTTTTAGGCAAGCTTTTCACAAGCTCAGTTATAAATTTAGCTATAATAATAATAAATGTTTTAATATTGGTTGGAGTTGCAATTATAGCAAAAGCACCCCTTAAATATTCCTTGCATCTAATTTCTATGTTTTTATTAAATATATGTACTGGGCTTTTTTGTTTTAGTGCCATTGGCCTATTAATTGGTGAAACAATATCAAAATTCAGATATAGGGTTCTTTCTTATGTACTAATAATTTTGTTTTTTCTAGGTACAAATAATTTCTTTAAAGAACCTAATATACTTACGCCAATTATGAAATTCGATCCATTATCAAGCACCTTTGAGTTATTTTCTTTAGATAAACTAACCCTTTATCATTTTATGCTTTGGAATTTAATAGGATTACTTGCAATGTATTTAATATATAACATTAAAGATTTACAATTTTTGAAGTTTAAAAATAAGATAATGTTATGCTTTTTAGTAATTGCTATTTTGTATTGCCTTTTTGTAGGTTCAAAGTATAATCCCGACAGGTATTTTATTCTAAAAGACAATATTAATGAAAACTACGAGAAAGAGTCTAATCTTAGTGAAGGATTTACAATTGAAAGTTATAATATGAAGTTGAAGTTAAAAGATATAGTTTCTAATGATTGTAATATGGACATTATAATTAATAATAAAAACTTAAATAAATTAACTTTAAGCTTATATCATACTTTGAAGGTATCAAGTATAAATGTAAATGAAAAAGAGGTTGAATTCTCATCTAAAGATGATACTTTAACTATATTATTAGGAGATCAATATAAAGAAGGGGAAAAGATAAAGGTTTCTATAAAATATTCAGGAATAATTAATACTGTAGATAAGCAGGGCATTAAAAGATTCTTCGTAAACAACCATTCCTTATTTTTAGCGGACTATTTTCCTTGGTATCCGAAATCAGAGTGGATGGGAAACACTAAAAAATATGAAGTTGAAATAGAAGATAATAATGGAAGAGTATATTCAAGCCTTAATGAAAAGGATAATGGCATTTTTGAAGGTGAAGGCAAGGAAATATTTTTAGTTAAGAATATATTACTTTCAAATCACCTATATAAAGGTATAGAACTTGTAGGAAAGGCTGAGGAAATAAAAACCGATGTTCAATGTGAAAAGATTATGAATGCAGTTAATAGAATGGGTGATGGGGTAAACGATTACAAAAGATTAATCTTAACGCCTCAAAGAGATAAAGAATATCTTCTATATAATTTGTATGAGGATCAAGTTATATTTGGCATTCACGATACAGATGAAGTTTTGCAGTATGGGAGGTAAAAAGGTGAGTAAAATAGTTGTAGAAAATTTATCTTATAAATACAGAAAGACTAAAGCACTAAGTAATATTAACTTTGAGGTAACTGATGGATTAATTGGTGTTCTTGGAGCTAATGGTGCTGGAAAAAGCACTCTTATGAAGTTACTAACCACATTACTAAAAGTTAAGGATGGAGATATTAGTATTGATGGTACAAGCTATAAAAAGGGTATAGATAAAATTAGGGGTAATCTCGGTTATTTGCCACAAAATTTTATGGTTTATGAATCTTTAACAGGAAGAGAATTATTAGATATTTTAGCTACCATTAAAACAGATTATAACAAGGAAGAAAAAGGTGCACATATAGAAGACATAATTAGAGATTTTGATATGCAAGATTATATAGATAAAAAGATTAAAGAGTATTCAGGAGGTATGAAACAAAAACTAGGCTTTGCCCAGGCAATAATTGGTGACCCAAAGATTATTATAATGGATGAACCTACTGTTGGGTTAGACCCAGAACAAAGAAACATAATAAGAGACTTATTTCCTTCTATGTCTAGTGGTAGAATAGTTTTTGTTACTACGCATATTGTGGAGGACATAGAGAATTATTGTAATTACTTATTGGTATTAAATAAAGGAAGCCTAATTTTTAAAGGAAGTAAAGATGACTTTATTAATGAAGTAAAAGGATACTTATGGGAAGGTGTCCTTCCTATAAATGATGTTATAGTCCTAAAAACGCAGGCTAAATTAATTAGTTCAATACCTAGTGGGGACAATATAAAGGTAAGGTATATCTCAAAAGAAGATTTAAAGTATAATGCCACCGCTATAGATATCTCATTACAAGATGCTTATATAATTCATTGCACACTATATGATCATGCCTTAAAAGATGCTTAATTATTATAAAGGTCATATTAATAATATATTTAGCTTTAACATTTTTAATGCTTTATTTGTTTTAACAGCTGTTCTTAATGGGATGTTACTATTATCAGTTAAGTTTAATCATGTGAATTTTGGGCACAACTCACCAGTAAATAACCTATTTTCAATTTGTGACTTTTATTTATTGATAATATATGTGATCTTAATTATATTTACTATAGGTTTAGATTTTAAAAATAGCATGAGTCATATTAGTCTTTCTGCAAGTAAAGGTAAAAGTAATGACTATGTGGTAAAGAAAGTAATAACTATAATAAGTAAGTATGGTATATGCTATGCCATATCATTAATAAACATAATTTATTGTTTCAATAAAGTTACAGATAAAAATAGCCAAATACAATATCGCTTAGAACTGTTAATAATGAGCTCTATTATAACCACTATTTTTGTTACTAGTATAACTATATTTTTCATTGTTTTAATAAAGGATATCCCTAAAACCATTATAGTTGTAACTTCACTTTATTTTGTATTAGAGTATTTATGGAGGGGAAAAATAACACAAAAATATGGAATATTAGCTCATAGATTTTATTGGGATTTCAAAAAAATGGGGTTTAATATTAGAGTGAAGCTAGTGTATTTAGCTATATCCATAATACTACTTATATTCTCTTACTTTTGGCTGGGAAGAGCATCAAAAAATGATCATAATGGATTGTGATTAGAAATAGATCATATTCTATTACTCTTATTATACTTTGATATAGGGAATCCTTTTTTAGTATATATATATTTATAGTAACATTTCGTATTCATAAGGTAGCTACCAAATATGGTAGCTACTTTTTAAAAAGTATTTTACACTTTATATTGCAATGTATAAAAGGTAAAATATATTGATTTGTACATAGTTTTATGGTAATATAGTTTTGTTAGTTATATATAATAAATTTAAGATATGCGATAGTACCTCAACTGGATAGAGGACTCGGCTACGAACCGAGCTGCTGCGGGTTCAAGTCCTGCCTGTCGCACCAAGATAAAAAACATGTGTAGGGATATGAACCTACGCATGTTTTTTTGCTTTATTAGGCCATTTCTAAAACAAAAGTATCAGAGTTCCTAAAATAATTTGCAAGTTTCTCTTTTTATTATATAAATTGCTATTATTTTGCATGAATATATTTCAAGTCCGTAGAACTTACTCCGTAAGCTTTCATGGTTTTGTTAATGTATCTCATGGTTTTTTCAACGGCTAACTCTACTGTATAGATGTTGTTCTTACTTAAAAGCTTAGATAACATACCCCTATATATTAAAACATTCATTTCATTAATATCTTTTAGATCTTCTTCTTTTAAAAAGCCTTCTTCTGATGAAGATTTTAATAATTTATAGTCTCTTATATATATATTGTCTTCAAGTAGCATAGGTAAAAACTTTTTAGATTCTTCGCAAAGCTCTTCTGGAAATATAGAATAGTAACTGTTAATAGACTCATTTACTGTATCTGAAGAAAATTCACTAAAAAATATTAAGTTATAAATTTCAGGTTTTAAATAAGAGTGGTAAGAAAAACATAACCAGACATTAAGGTAAGTTTCTAAAGAGTTTTTAGAATTTTTAGTGTAACTGTAAAGGTTCTTTGCATAGTCTTTTAAGTATTTCAAAGAAGCAAAAAATAGAAGATGATTTAAATTTTGAAAATAATTATACAAAGTTGCACTATTGTAACCCGCTAAATTAGCAACCTTTCTTATTGTTACAGCATCCATACCTTCTTCTTCAATAATCTTATTTGTAGCTTCTAAAAAATAGCTTAACATTCTTTTCTTTTGCAATTCTTTATTATCCATAATTATCTCCAATATAAGTATATTATTGTTCACATAAAGTATTATAACATAAGTTAAGGGGATTGCTTAGGGGATGTAAATTTAAAGTAAATATATGTTATATAAGATTTAGGTATGATAAATTAATATAGCTATTACTAAAATCTATAGCTTTGATTTGTTAAAACTATAACGATGAAGTTTGATATATTTGTAGCAGGTCCTGCTTTCCAAGCAGGTAGATATGGAGCAGCTTGTGGAACCATATGTAAGGTTATAAAAGAAAAGTTTAATGTGCCGGTAATAAGTTCTATGCATGAAGAAAACCCTGGAGTTGAAATGTTTAAAAAAGATATGTATATATTAAAGGGTGGAAAAAGTGCAGCAAAGATGAGAGATGATATAAAAGCTATATCAAGTCTTGGAAATAAGATTCTTAATTCTGAGGAAATTTCAGGAGCGGATAAAGAAGGTTATTATGAAAGAGGAATAAGACATCAAGTTTTTAGAGAAGATCAAAAGCCTGCTTCAGATAGAGTAGTAGAAATGCTAATAAAAAAATTAAACAATGAACATTTTGAAACAGAACTTAAAATACCAGTTTTAGATAGAGTGGCAATAGCTCCAGCTATAAAAGATTTAAGTAAATCTAATATAGCAGTAGTAAATACAGGGGGAATAGTTCCAATAGACAATCCAGATAGAATACAATCTGCTTCAGCGACAAGATGGGGTAGATATGATATTAAAGGAATAGATGATCTAAAAGGCGGAGTCTATAAAACTATACATGCTGGATTTGATCCTGCAGCTGCAGATGCTGATCCAGATGTAATAGTTCCTATAGATGCCCTAAGAGCTTATGAAAAAGAAAATAAAATAGGTAAGCTTCACGATTACTTTTACTCAACAGTAGGAACAGGAACTACACAAGCAGAAGCAGCTAGAATGGCAAAGGAAATGATTCCTTATTTAAGAGAAGATAACGTGGATGGAATTATATTAGTTTCCACATGAGGAACTTGTACGCGTTGCGGTGCAACCATGGTTAAAGAATTCGAAAAAGAAGGATTTACAATAGTTCAAATGTGTAACCTAATTCCAGTTGCTACAACTGTAGGGGCAAATAGAATAGTTCCTACTATATCAATACCATATCCATTAGGACATCCAGCTACAACAAAAGAAGAACAATGGAAATTAAGATATCATAGAGTAGGGGTGGCATTAGATTCACTTACAACTGATATTGAAGATCAAACTGTTTTTAGAGTAAAGTTTTAAAATAAGTATCTATAAAGTGAGTTCCATGTTTATCCATGGAACTTTACTTATCAAGATACTAATTTATAGTTAGGTAGGTGGAATAAGTGAAAGTAAATACAAGTGATAAATCAAAGAAAAGAGGGCAACCCGTTTATTATATATCCTTGATTATAACCTTTATAGTGGTTTTGTGGGCTATTATATCAAAAGATACCTTTGCTAGGGCAGCAGATAATTTATTAAATACCTTAACTAATAACTTTGGATGGGCATATCTATTATCCATGCTTATATTTGTAGGCTTTGCCATGGTATTAGCCTTTAGTAAATATGGGAATATAAAACTTGGAGCAGATGATTCAAAACCAGAATACAGTACAGCATCATGGTTTGCTATGCTCTTTGGAGCTGGTATGGGAATCGGTTTAGTATTTTGGGGAACAGCAGAACCTTTATCACACTTCGTAGCACCAAAAGGCTTAGAGCCAGGTTCCGTGGAAGCAGCTAGTTTTGCAATGAGAGCTTCTTTTATGCATTGGGGATTTCACCCCTGGGCTAACTATTCTATAATAGGATTAGCGCTAGCATATTTTCAATTTAGAAAGAATAAACCAGGATTAATAAGTAGCATATTTGAACCTTTAATAGGGGAAAAGAGAGTTAATGGTCCAATAGGAAAAGCCATAGATATATTTGCAGTACTTGCTACAGTAGCAGGAGTTGCAACATCCTTGGGACTTGGTACACTTCAAATAAATAGCGGACTTAAGTATCTTTTTGGAGTACCAGAAACACAGGTAGTTCAAGTAATTATAATAGTGGTAATAACTATAGTATTTATTTGGTCTGCTGTAAGTGGTATAGAAAAAGGAATAAAGGTTATTTCAGATGTGAATTTATACTTAGCATTTGGACTTTTAATATTAGCACTTCTAATAGGACCTACTGTAAAGATTATAAATTCATTTTCTAATGGATTAGGTGCCTATATAAGTAACTTCTTTCAAGATAGTCTTCAAATCGAAGCATTTGGTGATAATTCGTGGCTTAATGGTTGGAGAATATTTTATTGGGCTTGGTGGATAGCTTGGGCACCTTTTGTTGGTACGTTTATAGCTAGGATATCTAAAGGAAGAACTATAAGAGAATTTGTATTAGGAGTTATAGTTGCTCCGTCAATAGCATCTTTCGTGTGGTTTTCAGTATTTGGAACTATGGGAATAAACTTAGGTATTGAAGGTATTATGTCTATGGATGCTTTAAAAACTGTTGCAGCATCACCAGAGACAGCCTTCTTTGTAATAATGAGTAATTATAAGTTAGGGGTTATACTATCCTTTATTGCATTATTTTTATTAGGGACATTTTTTGTAACCTCTGCAAATTCAGCTACATTTGTACTTGGTATGCTAACATCAAAGGGTGATTTGAATCCTTCAAATAGAAAAAAGATAGTTTGGGGATTAGTTCAATCATTACTTGCTACCTCTTTATTACTTGCAGGAGGATTAAAGTCTTTGCAGACGGCTTCAGTAGCTGCAGCCTTCCCGTTTATATTTATAATGATTTTTTCCTGTATTTCATTATGGAAGGCTCTTTCAGAGGAAAAGATATAAAATTAGATATTATATAACTAGATAGGTTATAAGGTTGTGGGAATTCACAATATAGATTTAAGAAGAGTATTTTTATGATATATTTAGAAGTGGAATTTATCTAAGTGTTTGTAACAAAAAAGGCTTGTAGCAATTGCTATAAGCCTCTTTTTTCTTTTTTTGGCGGAGAGAAAGGGATTCGAACCCCCGGTACATTTTGTGTACACTTGTTTTCGAGACAAGCACCTTAAACCAACTCGGACATCTCTCCATAATAAGTATTTTTATACTACCTTAAAAGTATACTAAATATAAAAATATAAATCAATATAAATTAAACAATCATTTATATTGATTTATTTCTTAGAGATTTAAAAAACTCTTTTAAAATTTCACTACATTCATTATTATAAAGCCAATTTACCTTTATATTAGAATTAATATATTGATTATTTACTAAGTTTAAAACAGAGCCACAAGCTCCGAGGTTTGGGTCAAAGGTACCTATATTAAGCTCTGATAATCTTGATTGAACAATGGCACCAGCACACATTATACAAGGCTCTAAGGTTACAAACATACTACATCCATTAAGTCTCCAATTTCCAAGAGTTTTAGAAGCCTCGTTTATAGCAATGATTTCAGCATGAGCTAATGGATTTTTTATAGTTTCTCTTAAATTATGGCCCCTTCCAATTATCTTGCCATCCTTTACTATAATTGCACCTATTGGAACCTCATCTATGTATAAAGCTTTTTTAGCCTCTTCTAAGGCTACGTCTATAAATTCCACTTTAAAATCTCCTTACACTAATATATAAAATAAAGCCCTGTGGTCTACACAGGGTAAATTGTACAAGTTACGTAAATATACGTACCTTTTTTATTCTATTTTTATCTAGCTCTTCTATAACGAATTTAGTTGTGTCGAATTGTATGTTTTCTCCTGTATCTGGGAATCTTCCAAGCTGACCTATTATAAATCCGCCTATAGAATCAAATTCTTCTGATTGCATGGATGTTCCTATAAGGTCATTAAGATCATCTAACCTAGCACTTCCAGATACTACATACTCATCTTCTTTAATTACATCAATTTCTTTATCATCTTCATCATCATATTCGTCTTCAATCTCTCCAACAATTTCTTCAACTAAGTCCTCAATGGTTACGATACCTACGGTACCACCATACTCATCAAGCACGATATACATGTGATTCCTGTCCTTTTTCATATCAGTAAAAAGATCTGTAATCCTTCTAAACTCATAGGTGTAATTAGGCTCTCTCATGTAGTCCTCAACGTTAAATTTTTCTTCTTTTTCTTTTAGAAGCAAGTCTTTTATGTATAACACACCTACAATATCATCTATAGAGTCCCTGTAGACAGGTATCCTAGAGAATTGTTCTCTTTTTAAGACTTCAAGGATTTCATCGTAGGTAGATAGAGTATTTATAGCTATAACATCTACCCTTTGAACCATTACATCCTTTGTTTGAAGATCTCCAAATTCGAAAACATTATATATCATTTCTTTTTCTCCAACTTCAAGAACACCCTCTTCCTCCCCAACATCTACTAAGGTTTTTAATTCTTCTTCTGTTATGAAGGGTTGAGTTTTATCAGGGTTTCCACCTAATAACTTTATAATCCCTGAAGATATAAATGTAAATACAGTTACTACAGGTCTGAGTATTATTATAATAAAACTTATAGGTTTATAAACCTTAAAAGAAACCTTTTCTGAATTTTGAGCAGCTAACGACTTAGGGGTTATTTCTGCAAATATAAGCACTAATACGGTCATAGCAATAGTTGCTATTCCTACACCCTTTTGTCCAAAGGCTTTTAATGCAATTGAGGTTGCTAGAGCAGAAGCTGCTATATTTGCGACGTTATTGCCAACTAAAATGCTTCCTAATAGTTTATTAGGGCTTGCTATAAGTTTTTCTATTTTGTCAGCTCCTTTTACACCTTCTTCTACAAGGTGTTTTACTCTTATCTTACTAAAGCTCATAAGAGCTGTTTCAGAAGCTGAGAAAAATGCTGATAATAATAAAAGCACAGTTAATAAAACCAAATGCCACGTGCTAGGGTCCAAAAGTACCACTCTCCTATAATGATTAATTTTTATATAATAAATAACTTTGTGATATCTTATATCCATGTAATATATTTTGAATACATAGATGGGATTAGAATGATTATATATAAGTTAAATTTATAATAATCTAATTTATACTTCTAATACTTTTCTGAAATGTCATAAAATTAAATAAATCTATCTTATTATATCACATTTAATACTAATGTATTAACACAAATTACACACTATTTCAAGGCATTATCTTTTAAATAGCTTAAATATAAGATTTAGGTTAATATTTTATATTATATCTAGTTCTAACTAGTTCTATCTAAGTAATGATACTTTAAGTAGAGATTTTAAAGGTTTTAGGGTAAATAAAAAAGATTAGAAATTTAATAAATTAAAAATCTAATCTTTGTTGGTACTCCCAACAGGAATCGAACCTGTATTTATCCCTTAGGAGGGGATCGTTATATCCATTAAACTATGGGAGCATATATTATTATATTACCCTAACATTCTATTATATAAATTGTATTATGTCAATTATAACTAAGAAATAAATTTAAATTCATTAATTCATGAAGTAGTCCCAAATTGTGAGGGAGAACCTTGTAATTTTGAAGTCAAAGAAAAAGATGAAAAGTAAATCAAATATTTAAATATTGTACATTTCAAGGATAACTTGCTCTAATAATTAGGACAAGTTATCCTTATTATTTACATCGAGATAGGCCATATAACGAGTGATGTCAATCTTAAAGTCCTTGAATCCGCTATAACCAATTGCTCTACAAAATCTTACTATAGTAGCCTCACTAGCTCAACATCTTTTAGATAGGTTACCTATAGATAAATCAGAAATTTCTGAAGGCCATTGTAGTATAAAATTAGCTACCTTTTTTTCAGCATCGCTAAGTTCATTTATTATTCCATGTATTTTTATAATACTTCCACCCAATATAAAACCTTCCCTCACTTTAAATATTATGTTTAATTATTTTATTTAAAGGAATACTTATAGTAGTTACTATATTACTTATATATTTTATCATAGAATTTGATTACTTTAAGATTATTATATTTTTAAATATATAAGTTATGTTAAACATTTATTAAAACCTTTAATAGGTGCGATGCTTATAGTATAATTTATATAAGAATATACTGTAGAATATAAAAATAAATTTGGAGGTGTAGTTATGTTAGATGAATTAAAAAAGGTATTTCTTGCAGGAGTAGGTTCTGTTGCTTATACTTATGAAAAGTCTTCAAAGATTATTGAAGATATGGTTGAAAAGGGAAAGCTAAGTACAAAAGAAGGTAAAGAATTAAGCGAAGAACTAAAAAGAAACATGCAAAGTTCTGGGGAAAAGGTAGTTTCAAAAGTTGATAGTATAAAACCTTTAAATAAAAATGAGGTGCTTTTTATAATTGAAGAACTAAATTTAGCACATCAAGCAGATTTAAATGAAGTTAAAGAAAAGATGTTAAAACTAGAGGCTAAAATAAGCCTTTTAGAAAATAAGCAAGAGTAAAAACAGTAAGACACATATAACTAATGGTGGTTTTAAGTAAAGAGAGGTCTAAAATGGCTAAGAATTCTGCTAAACGTTTGAAAGAGATAGTAAAGGTTTCAGCTTTTTATGGATTTGGGTTTATAGTTGATAATAAAATAAAAAGACAAGATAATTCACCTGAAAATTTAAGATTAGCTTGTGAAGACCTTGGTCCGACATTTATAAAGCTTGGGCAAATATTAAGCACTAGGCCAGACATATTACCTGCGGAATATATAAGGGAATTATCAAAGCTTCAAGATAATGTTTTACCTGAAAGGTTTAAAGATATAAATAAGGTTATAAAAGGCGAGTTTGGCAAATCAATTGAAGATCTATTCCTAAAGTTCAATGAGATACCCTTAGCATCAGCTTCTGTAGCACAAGTACATGAAGCAACACTAAAGGATGGTAGAGAAGTTATAGTAAAGGTCCAAAGGCCTGACATCGCATATAAGATGGAGATGGATATTTCCATACTATCCAGGATATTTAACCTTACTAAGGCTAAATTTAAAGATACATTAATAGATCCTACTGAAGCTTTAAATGAACTTCTTGATTCTACAAGGCTTGAATTAGACTTTAATATAGAAGCAGAGAATATAGAAAAGTTTAGGGGGATTAATAAATTAGTTACATGCGTTTATGCACCCTTTGTAATAAATGAATATAGTGGAAGAACTGTACTTACATTAGAGAAGATTGATGGGTATAAAATTAGTGATAGAGAAGAGCTTTTAAAGTTAGGATATGACTTACCTGATATATCAAAGAAACTAGCATTAAGTTTCCTTAAGAATATTTTTGAAGATGGCTTCTTTCATGCAGATCCTCATCCAGGTAATCTTCTAATTAGAGATGGAAAGATATGTTTTATAGACTTTGGTATAATTGGTAAGTTAAATAAGACATTAAGAGACTCTTTAAATGACGCTGTGGTAGCAGTTGCATATCAAGATATAAATAAACTCATATCTGTATTTATGTCTATAGGAATAAAAAGTGGATTTGTAGATAGGAATCAACTTTATGAAGATATTGATTACCTCTTTGCTAATTATTTAAATACCTCATTTGAAAATATAAATATATCGTATATGCTGCAAGAAGTGTTTGATGTTGCTAGACGAAATAATATTAAGCTACCAAAAGAGTTAACCCTTGTTATAAGAACATTTATAATATTAGAAGGTGTTATAGCTCAAATATCCCCTGAAATTAAGGTTTTAGATATTGCTATACCTTATGTAAAGTCACATAACTTAAATAAAGATATAGATTTAGATGAAGTTTTATTAAATACACATATATTTTTAAAAAATAGTGTTAAGGTTCCAACAAAATTAATAGAGGTTTCAGATAGTATATTAAGTGGAAGAACTAAAATTAAACTAGAACTTAAAAGTTTAGATAAACCTTTAAATGAATTAAATAGAATGGTTAATCGTATGGTGTTTGGACTTGTAGTGTCTGCTATGATTGTTGCCTCATCCTTAGTATTAAATTCTAATATAGGACCTAAGGTATATGATGTTTCACTAATTGGTGTGGTTGGGTTCATAGTTGCCGGGATATCTGGTCTTTGGTTATTAATATCTATTTTAAGGTCGGGTATGATGTAAGGTATGTATACTATTATGAAGTATTTAATATCTAAGGTGTGTGGGAGTTTATTTCGGAAGATTAAAGATGTTAAGGAATAATGTATATTATTTTTTGAAATTAAAATAAGCTTCAGTAGGGGTTAGTCTACTCCCACTGAAGTAAGTAAAGTGATCTAAGCTATAAAGATCTTTGATTTAAATATATAAATTCAGTTAACATAAAAGTAACTTTATATTTCAATACCTCGGAGTACATAGTTCATTAGACTATCTAATAATTCTTCTATGTCAGGATCCTCTGCATTTAACAATTCATATATAGAGGCAGACATCAAAATACCTAAGAATAGGTGAGCCATAAAAGCTGGATTTCCCTTTTTTAGGATCCCATTGTCTATAGCTTCCTTTAAATACCCCTCTAAGATAGATATATAATCACTTAATGAATCCCTGATTTCTACTTGCCTTATTTCTTGACCCCAAAGTTGACTCATAATGACTTTGAAGAAGTCTTTGTATTTATAGACAGATTGAAGCTGTATCTTACAAAGAGCTCTTAGTTTTAATATGGGATTACTTTCTTTTTCCGTCTCTTCTATGATGTCTTCTTTTATTATGTCCATACCAACTTTTATTATATAATTAAATATTTCTTCCTTGCTCTTAAAATGATAGTATAATGTTCCCTTTGCAAGGCCTCCAGTAATAGCTATATCTTCCATAGTAGCACCTTCATAGCCCTTTTTAGAAAAGATATCAATAGCAGCTTTAGAAATTATATTTTTAGTTTTATTCAAATCCATCACTCCAAGTCTATATGAGTATTTACTACCTATAATATATCATCCAACAACAATAAACAACCAATTTAAATATAATGTAATTGAATTTTCAGTTATATAGTCTTGCCTTCTTATTTTCCTTATTTTAAAGTATAATATGTATTATAGAATCAATAATATTATTATGAAATGTTATTGTATAATTTTTTGAAATATAATAGTTTAACAAAATGGAGAGATGAAATGATAAAATATTATAATCGTAATTCAAAGGAATATGAAGTGGAAAAGGTGGCAGGGGATAAGTATTTAAAGTGGAACTACTCTTCTCCAGTTGGACTCACTTTACTTGAGATGTTTATAAAAAAGAAACTATTTTCTAAAGTTTATGGAGGCTACTGTGATAGCTCTTTAAGTAAGAAAAAGATAAATAGTTTCATAAAAGAATTTAATATAGATATGAATTTATGTGAAAAGGGTCAAGAAGACTTTAATAACTTTAATGACTTTTTTATACGTAGATTAAAAAAAGAGGCTAGACCTATAGATGAAAATAGTAATATGCTAATTTCTCCTGGAGATGGTAGATTATTTGCTTATGACAACATAGATATGGATAACCTTGTGCAGGTAAAAGGATTAACCTATAGCTTACATGAGCTTATAGGAGATAAAACCATTGCAGATAAGTATAATGGGGGACTGTGTTTGGTATTAAGACTGTGTCCTACAGACTATCATCGATTTCACTTTATTGACTCAGGAATATGTAGTGATAGTAAAAAGGTAAATGGAGATTACTACTCTGTAAATCCTATAGCCTTAGAAAAGATACCTAAGCTTTATTGTCAAAATAAAAGAGAATGGAGCTTATTTAAATCAGAAAACTTTGGTGATGTAATACTAGTTGAAGTAGGAGCTACCTGCGTTGGAACAATAGCACAAACTTATGACCCAAACCATGTTGTTAAAAAAGGTGATGAAAAGGGATACTTTAAGTTTGGAGGCTCTACTACAATTATGTTTATTAAGCCTAACACTGTAAAGATAGATGAAGATATATTGCGTGAAACATCATTAGGTTACGAAACAAAGGTTGTTATGGGAGAGACTATAGGTAAGAAAATAAGTATTTAAATCATCACAAAAGATATATTTTAATAGTATATGTTCCATAATTAAATATTTTACTTTATTAAGCGTAATTTGGTGTATCAATAAAAAACATTGCTCCAACAGCCCAAAATAATAGTAATCCGATAAAAACTGTTACTATATTAATAACAATAAACCTTTTAATCTCTTGTTTAGTCTTTGTTTTTGATATAAAACAAAGACTAAACATCAATAATATATACATTATAAATGTACTTAATCCATTTACAATTCCTTTATCACTAGGATACCTAAATACTGGTGTGAAATTAACTTTATGATTAACCATATCTAATATAAGTAGTATAATAAATCCATAACAAAATGAAGTTATTATACTAAATCTATAAGCTATCTTTTTAATAATAATTCCCCCCTACTTTTAAGGATAGTGTTAACACCATCTTTGTTTTATTTTACATCTTTCTTTATTTAAATATGTGCAAACTATACTTGATATTAATACGCTAATGTATTAACAAAACATTATAAATAACAAAATGATCCCAGACTCCATAATCATTCGGATCGGTATTTATAGGAAAAGGATAAGGACTTTTAATAAAAGAGTATAAAGAAGTAAATTAGGTTTACATAGAGTATTGTTAAGAAGATAATACCTACACTACTTAATAGTAGCATATTAATAGTATATAAAAGGTGAATAATATGAGGTTAATTTTAAAATAACATAGAACAACTTCTAAACAGACTTAAAAATTCAGCCTTACTATGTTTTTTAAAATAATGGTTATAAAAACTTACAAATAAATTCTCCATTTTCATCAAATACATAAGTATAGCCTTCTAAGATATCCATTTTCATTATTATTATAACATTTTCTTTTAGGTTAACTTGAAGAATAGCAAATCTACCACCATCTAAGTGCTTAATACTTTTAGATAAAAGGTCAACAAAATAATAAGCTCTTTCAACTTGTACACATAGCTTATTTGTATCTTTAAATGGATATACTGTAATATCAGTCACACCATTTTTGAAAAATGAATTTAATAAAAATGTTCTGGACTCATCCGACAATGGTGATTGTATTTTAAATATAGACTTTTTATTATCTATATAGGTAAATATATAATCTTGATTAATTGTAATTGCATAGTTACAATATTTAATTTCATTATTAGTTACCTTTATTTGGTTAGTAGTTATAATGTTATCGCTTGAATAATTTGATTTAAAAAACTTTACATTATCATAGTCGTATAACTTATTTTCCACATTCATAACTAAGCTACAATTATATTTAATTATTTCATCAAGACCAGAAAGTGTATATTTATGTTTATTAAGTGCATTTTTAAATGCCAAAATAAAAATTATCAATACTAAAAGATAAATTAATGCTGTGAAAATCTTTTTAAACAATATAAGCATCTCCTTTATTTTATTTCAATAAACATATATTACCATAACTTAAACTGTTTATCAATATACTATTATTAAATAACATTAAAACTGTTTTGCATATATAACATCATATTTTTTTGTGGGGATATAGGATATCAATTGATTCTTAGACTAAGGTGGAGTTTGCTTATAAGGAATATATATCTCCATATGCGTCTTAGAAGAACTTATCCAGGGGGGTAGCAGCCGTCATCCCCCACCTTGAAGAGGATAGGGGTGTTACGGCTGTTAGCCATCGGATAAATAAAAAATATATGCATCATCATTAATAAAAGATAAAGTTATACAATTAATCTTGCGATATGGTAAAATAAGGATATGTATTTAGCATTTCACAATAAGCCTGGGGGTATATAATGAAGAAAAAGAGAGCTATAATTAGGATATTACTTATGACCATGATAATTTCTTTAAATATTTATAATGTGTCCTTTAAAAGGATTAAGTTTAGTGATAAGTATTTCAAAGATGATGATTATAAGATAATAGTTGGAGGTACAAGTGCAAGTGGGATAAAAGTAGAAGATAGAGATGAAAAAGAAAAGGTAATTGAATATATGGACTCTACTAAATACTTTTATGGATTTAATCTGAAACCTGGAGGTGATAGCCCTACTGGAGGTATATCCATAGTTTATAAGGATGGCGAATATTATGATAAGTTTATTTTTTATGGAATAAAGGTGGTACATCGTACAAATGATGAAGAGTACTGGGAAGAGTATTGGCTTACGGATAATCAGTTTGATAAGCTTCAAAAGTTATACAATGATTTGAAAAAGCGTAGTAAATAAAAAATTAGCGTGGTTATTTTTAATCCAATAAAAGAAATGAATTGTGGTTATGATGAATTGATTGGTTGCATTTAAACTTATTTTTTAAGTAAAGAGAAAGAGATAGATTCTTCTCATTTTGACAAATGTTTATTAAATTCATTTATAAAAGCATTTTTAGTATCTTCATTTTCAAAGGCTATTTTAGGTATTGATATAATTTCTTTTGAATTATATAGATGTATATATTTACTAGATTCAACTACCTTATCAAATAATGACCAATACAAAAGCATATCATAGTTAGTTGAAGTAATTGATAGTCCAGCTTCATTTATCGATAATAAGAATTCATTTACTTCATCTTCTAGTCCATAAGAAAGAATTTCTCTGGTTAATATTGGATCTAATGTAGTTGACACTATATATAATATAAGAAATGTAAAGATTCCTTCTTTCAATCCAAGGAAAATAAAGGGTGAAAAGATTGCAATAAGAACTATATACCTATTTACTAAAGTACGTTTTTTAAAATTTTCAGAGCCTGAAGTATATTCTGATTTAGAATTTAGATATTCTTCTCTTAAAAGAGAATATTTTATCTCCATTTAAACACCTCCATTAGTAATAAAATTTGTTTATATATCTTTAAAATGCTGAAATGGAATACATTTTCATGGCTTTGGGTTGTCTTTTATTTTCCTAAATGTTTATTTAGTTCATTTATAAAATCGGTTTTATTATTTTTGTTTTTAAATATCTTTTTAGGTATTGATATATTCTCCTTTGAATTATATAAATGTATATATTTTTTAGATTCAACAATTTTATTAAATAATGGCCAATATAAATTAAGCTTATATTCATTGGTGGTAACTGATATGGAATTTTCATTTATAGATAATAAGAATTCATTTATTTCATGCTTTAATTCTTTTTTAACTCGATAATGAAGACCTACCTTAACTGACATTGGCAGAAATATAACCATTAATATGTACATCATAAGAAAGGTGCCAATCCCCTTTTTTAATAAGAAGAAGGTAATAGGTGCAAATATTACAATAGTAAGTATATACCTACCTATAAAAAATCGTTTTTTAAAATCTTCAGAACCAAATATATACTCTACTTTAGAATTTATATATTCTCTTTTTGTAAAAGAATATTTTATATCCATATGAATACCCCCTATTAGTAATGGATAGTGTTAACACTACCTTTGTTTTAGAATCCATAAGCACTTATTATTAATTTTATTCATCTCCTTTAACTTATAATAGTTTTAAACATCTAAATAAGGCAAGATACACAATATATATAAAACTTTGATAAAGAAGCTGAGAGGTACTTAAAGTAATATGTTCTCTTGTGAAAATACAACTCATGCTATTATGATGTCTTCTTTATTTTATTTAATTTTATATACTTAAGTCTAAGGTAGAATTGATGAAATCCAGGACTAAAAGCTGCAGTAGAGCAAGAAAGTATTAAGTATGAACATGCATCAAATAAACTATTATCAATATTTTTTGATGAATACATTCCAAATATAACAAATGAAGAAATTATTGAACGTACAAAGGCCTTATTTAAAGGTTTTCTCACAATATTGTTTTTTAATTTGTTTTTAATACTTTTGAAAAGTAAATATATACAAAGAATATATATCATTAAACTTGCAATTATAGCAATAATGTTAATTGGATTATTGAATTCATAATAAAAGGCCTTCATTGACATATAGAGAAAAAGTATGGAAATTGTTGAATATGAAATTGCAGTATATAAATGGAATAAGAAATCAAGCTTTTTAATAAGTAATATAAATATCAAAGAAATTATATCAAAAATAAAAAGGCTATAGTACATAATAACTTTAATATTATGTGGCATAGGCATAAAGAGTATACTTTTATAAAGAGAGTCTAAGCCTCCAGATAAAAACACATTTATAATAATAACAGTAGTCAAAATATGTTTTCTCATAAGTTTTGCTTCCGGTAATGATAAATAAATATTTAAAAAGTCATTTTCTTTACTCAAAAGAATCCTCCTTTCCAAAGTGTGTTTATTTAATTATAACTTAATAATGAATATTTTACCAACACCCCATGGGTTTAAACATATGATTGTAAGATAATGGTTAGAGGTGTAAGTGAAGTGGCATAATTAATTTTAAGGAGTGAAGATTTTAATATGTTTAAAAAGAAAAACAATATAATGCTAATATTATTAAACAGAAAGTCATGATTTTCACCCTATATCAGATTAATATGATATAGGGTGTTTGGATAGATTATAAAAACAGATTATAAAAAGTGTAGTCTACGGTTTTATATAGTTAGGATTGCTGATCTAAAAGCCATAATGGCCTACTAAATATATTTTACTTTATTTTCTTTTGACGTATTTTCTCATATCAATTGCTACTGCACTTACTATGATAAGACCTTTTACTATAAATTGGAGGTAAGCATTTAAGCCTATAAAAGCTAGACCGTAATTAATAACCTGAAATATAAGAACTCCTGTTATTATTCCAGGTACAGTACCGATTCCACCTGAAGTTGATACTCCGCCAACAACACAAGCGGCAATAGCATCTAGTTCATACATATTACCTGTATTATTAGTAGCACTACCTACACGTCCAGCTTCTAAAGATCCAGAAAATCCGTAAAGAAGTCCTGCTAAGGCGTAAATTAAGATAAGATTTCTTACAATATTTACACCGGATACAGTAGCAGCTTCTGAGTTGCCACCGATAGCATACATATTTTTACCAAAGCGTGTTTTATTCCATAGAATCCAAATGATAACTGTGGCTATTAGGGCATATATAACCAAGTATGGAATGGCAAACTTTCCAGTACCAATGCTTCCTAGTACAAACTTTGAAAAGTCTGGATCAAGTCCTCCTACTGGTTGAGCACCATAAGGTGGACGATCAAAATATATAGAGTTAAGTCCATAAACTATAATCATCATGCCTAAGGTTGCAATAAAAGGTGGAACTTTTAATATGGAAACTACTATTCCATTTAGTAAACCTATAAAACCGCACACTAACATAGCTATTAAAATAGGTATAAGTACTGGTAGTTTTCCTAGGGTTGGATACATACGATAAGCATAATCTGTAGCTTGTAATAAAGATGCGGATAACACTGCGGCAAGTCCAACCATACGACCAGCGGATAAGTCAGTACCTTCAGCTATGAGTATACCACCAACACCTAAAGCGATAATAATGCGAGTAGAGGCTTGAGTTAATATGTTACGAAAATTATTTATAGATAAAAAGGATGGTTCAATGGCTACTATTACACATAATAGAACTATAAGAACTATATATATTGCATTATCTATAAACCATTGCATATTAATTTTATTTTTTAAAGAAATTTCTAGCTTTTTCATGATATAACTCCTCCTGTTCTACAAATACTTTGATGATAATTTCATAATTTCTTCTTGATCAGTATCTTTAGTCTTTAAAATATCAGCAACTTTGCCATTACTCATTACTAAGATTCTATCGGTTATACCTAACAATTCTGGCATTTCTGATGAAACCATTATAACGCCTTTTCCATGACTTGATAGTTTAGTCATTAATTGATATATTTCATATTTAGCACCTACATCAATACCTCTAGTAGATTCATCCATCATTAAAATTTCAGGATTTGTAAGAAGCCATCTTCCAATTATCACCTTTTGTTGATTTCCACCGGATAAGCTACCAATTAAAGTATCTTGAGACGGAGTTCTTACCCTCATAGAATCTACAACCCATTTAGTATCTTTTTCTATATTCTTATCAGATAAAAGACCGAAGCGTCCTTTATAATTATGTATGTTACAGATTACTGAGTTGAAACTTACAGGAAGCTTTTCAAAGATACCATTAGATCTTCTCTCTTCTGTTAACATAGCAAATCCATTTTTCATAGCTTTACTAGGTGTATCATTTTTAATCTCTTTACCGTGTAAGAATATTTTAGATGAATATAATTTTCTTATACCAAAAAGGGATTCTAATATATCTGTTCTTTTAGAACCTACAAGTCCAGCTATTCCTAAAATTTCACCTTCCCTAAGTGTAAAGCTTACATTTTTAATAGAAGGTTGGCATTCAGAGGTTAAATCCGTAACTTCTAAAATAACTTTGCCTGGAGCATTAACTTTTTCTGGGAACCGATTAGATAAACTTCTACCTACCATCATCTTAATTATGGAATCAGTAGTTAGCTCATGAGCAAATTTAGTATCTATCCATTGACCATCTCTTAGAATAGTTACTTCATCTGAAATGGTTAGAATTTCCTCCATCTTGTGAGATATATAAATAACTGATACCATTTTGATCTTAAGCTTATTAATTATTTTAAACAAATGTTCCACTTCTTTTTCAGTTAATGATGATGTAGGTTCGTCCATTACTATAACTTTAGAATCATAGGAAACTGCCTTGGCTATTTGTAGCATTTTAATAAAAAGTTTATTAATATTTATATATCAAAGTGGAAGTTCAAGTAAATGTAATTAATGCAGATAAATTAGTTTGAATATCATATTTAATTATAACTGTGAAATGAATTTTTTAAACCCTTCTATACCATGGTCAGTTCTTTTAAATACACCGGCATCCTCCAGGACTCTAACAAATTTTAATCCTACTTCGTCTTTTATAAAGAGATCTAGAGATTTTTCATTGTTATATCTTTTTTTTAGGTCTTCTGCAAAAGTAAGGTGGTATTCTTTTACTGAATTACTTTTGTTTAATATAAAGTCCTTGATTTCTTCTAATTCATTTAATAATCTTCCAGGAAGTACTGCAAGTCCCATAACTTCTATTAAACCTATGTTTTCTTTTTTTATGTGTTGAACATCGGCATGAGGGTGGAAGATTCCTAGTGGATGTTCTTTTGAAGTTCTATTATTTCTAAGCACTATATCCATTTCATAGAAACCTTTTTTGTAGCGAGATATAGGGGTTATTGCATTGTGACTTTCTCTTTTGGTGAAAGGAAGTATATGTCTTTCCTTATCCTCGTATGTCTTCCAGCTATTAAAAATATAATTGGTGGCTTCTACTATATCCTCTGTTTTTTTACCTTTTATTCTAATGGTAGATAAAGGCCAATTGATTATAGAAAAGTTTAAAGTAGGATACTTAGATAAATTAAAAGTGTATTCATCCTCAGCCTTTTCCATAGGGAACTCATAATAGCCACCTTGGTAATGTTCATGACATAGTATAGAGCCACCTACAATAGGTATATCAGTATTTGAGCCTAAGAAATAATGAGGAAACTTTTCTACGAAGCTTAGCAGGTTTTTAAAGGTATTTTTGCTTATTTTCATTGGGGTATGTTCCTTTGAAAGCACTATGCAGTGTTCATTATAATAAGAATAGGGAGAGTATTGAAGATACCAATCCTCGTTATTGATATTAAGCTCTATCATTCTATGATTGGATCTGTCTGCATGGTCGATCCTTCCTTCATAGCCCTCACTTTCTTTACATAATGGACAGGCGGGATATGTAAAAGAAGTTTTTGAGTTTTCCTTTTTTCTTTGTTTTGCTATTTCTTTTGGATCTTTTTCTGGCTTTGATAGATTTATGGTTATATCTAAATCACCATATTTAGTTAAGGTTTTGTATGAAATATTTTTTTGAATTCTATCTGTTCTTATATAATTACTGTTTTTACTTAGATTATAAAAATAATCGGTAGCTTCTTTAGGGGAAGAAGAATACTTTTTATAAAACTCTTCATTTATTATTGAAGGATTATTTAAAAAAACATTCATTATTTTGCTAGATAGTATGTCTTTTTCATATAGATAGTATTCTATTAGTCCTGAATTTAAAGAATACTCTAGGATATAATTTAATGTTTCATGCAAGGTGTATTGAAGATTTGTACTTGTATATTCATAATTATCTAGCTTTAATATGGCTAAGATTCTATTTCGTGCGTATATTTTATCTATAGAATAAATCATTTGATTTTCTATAGAAATTTCTATGAGTCTATCTATTAAACTATAAATATTATTCATTATCACTATCTCCATATCTATTTCAAATTATTTCATGCCAGTTTAAATTATAAACTTTAGGCATATTCACTATAAGGGCTATTCATAATAAATTAATAAGTTAATAAGTTAATTCAGTTTAGTTGAACCTTGGCCTATAGAAGCTACATAAATGGAAGCTTCATATCCTATAGCATTTTTATAATCTTTAGATACATTTTCTAGAAAGAGATCTAAGTCTTTTTTAGAGACTATGGCGATTGCACAGCCACCAAAACCAGCTCCAGTCATTCTAGCACCTAAGCATCCCTTTTGTTTCCAAGAGCTTTCTGCTAAAACATCTAGTTCACTCCCTGTAACTTCATAATTATCTCTAAGTGATATATGAGATTTATTCATTAACTGACCAAAAGACTTTAAATCATCATATTTAAGTAATTCTGTAGCTTCTTTAGTTCTTTCGTTTTCTGAGATAGCATGCAGCGCTCTTTTTTCTTCTATAGGATTTTTAATAGCATATTTATATTTATTGAATTCTTCTAAAGTTAAATCACATAAGTTATTTATTTTAATTACAGATTGAAGCTTTAAAAGGGCCTTTTCGCATTGTGATCTTCTCTCGTTATATTTTGAATCAGCAAGTTCTCTTCTTTTATTTGTATTCATTATGACTATAACATTATCCTTTAAATTCATATCTACATACTCATAATACAATGTATCACAATCAAGAATTATGGCAGAATTTTTTTTGCCAAAGGCTATGGCAAACTGATCCATTATTCCACTATTCACACCTATATATTCGTTTTCAACTCTTTTACCTGTAAGGGCTAGAGATTTCTTGTCTATATTAAAAGAAAATTCTTCTTTTAATATGACTCCTATTAACATTTCTAAAGAAGCAGAAGAGGATAAGCCTGCTCCATTTGGGATGTTTCCATATACTAATATATCAAAACCTGAATTTATATTTAAATTTTCTTCAGACATATATTTAATCATACCTTTAACATAATTAGTCCAGGAGTGATTTCTATTATATTCAAGGTGTAATAAATCTAGTTCTATTAATCCAACTTCCTTAAAGTTTAATGAGTATAGTCTAACTTTTTTATCTTGCCTTTTTCTTATTAGGCCATAGGTTCCAAAAGTTATTGCACAAGGAAGGACAAATCCTCCATTATAATCGGTATGTTCACCAATTAAGTTTATTCTACCGGGTGAAAAATACTGATTTCCTGATGGAATATTAAATATTTTTTCGAAATAATTCTTTAAGTCATTTATAACCATAAGTAATCCCCCTATATATTTTAATATTCAACTTATACTTATATTATAAGGTTTTACTAAAATAAATCAATGTATTTACTAAAGACAGTAGATGATTTATAATATACATATGTAAATAAATATAGAGTATTACTATAACAGCACTTAGGAGGGAAAGTTATGATAGAAAAAACTAATTTTAAAGGTATAGAAGCGATAAAACTTGAAAATAATTATTTGAAAGTTATTATAATACCAGAGCTAGGTGGTAAAATAGCATCTATTTATAATATAGAAAAGGATTTTGAACTTTTATTTCAAAATAAAGAAGATATATATGTAAAACCTAAACTTTATGATGCCTTTGAAAAGTTCGATGCCTCAGGATTTGATGATGCTTTTCCAACCATAGATAAATGCTCAGTTTATATAAATAATAAGCATATAGAGTATCCTGATCATGGAGAAATATGGAGCTCAGAATTTCAATATGAAACAAAAGAAGATAAGATAACTTTAAGTTATAATAGTAAGATATTGACCTATACTTATATTAAAAAATTGCACTTAAAAGGTGATAGATTAATATGTGAATATGAAATAAAAAATAACGGCGAGTTTGATATACCTTGCATATGGGCATTTCATTGCCTTGTTAATTGTGAGGAAGACATGAAGATTATTTTCTCAAAGGGAACAGATTTAATAGAAAATGTTCATGAAAGTAAGTATCTAGGAAAAGAGGGGACAGTTCACAAGTATCCACAAACTTTAGATTTAAATGGGGGAGAATTCTATTTAAATAAGATTCTTCCTAAGGATTTAAAAAATACGGAAAAGTACTATGTAAAAGGGAAAGTTAATAAGGGACAGTGCGGAATGTATTATCCTTCTAAAGATATAAGTTATAATATTTATTATGATGAAAAAAAGTTGCCATATTTAGGATTCTGGGTTACAGAGGGCGGATTTAGAGGAGACTATAATTGTGCATTAGAGCCCACTAATGGATATTATGATGATATAATTAAATCTACTAATAAAAATAGTGTTTTTATTTTACAGCAAGGAAAGTCATTATGTTTTAATATGGAAATAGAATTAAAGGTCCTAAAGAAGTAATAGTTTAAGGGAAAGATAAAATACAAACTGAAAAGCTTATTTTAGTATGAATAAAATAATATTTCTAGGTCATAGGCTTAGATATTGGTTAGGGGAGAAGATTATGGCTACTATAAAAGATATTGCAACTAAAGCTGGGGTATCTATTTCTACTGTTTCAAGAGTTTTAAACTTTGATGAAAGTTTAAATGTCCCAGATGTTACAAAAAAGAAAGTTTTTGAAGCAGCAGAGGAACTTAATTATGTAAAGAGAAAAGAAAAAAGAAATCACCAAAATAGTAACACCAAAATAGCTATAGTGCATTGGTATTCTGAGAAAGAGGAGCTAGGAGATCCTTATTATCTTTCTATAAGAATAGGTGTAGAAAAAAGATGTGATGAGGAGTCTATACAAACTATAAGATTAAATAAGGAGGAAGCATCTTTAAATAAAGAAGGTATAGATGGGGTTGTTGCTATAGGTAAATTCTCAAAAGAGGAAATAGAATTCATAAAGAACATAAGTGATAATATAGTGTTTGTAGATTCTTCTCCAAATGAGGATTTATTTGATTCTGTGGTAATAGATTTTAGAAAGGCTATGACAGAAGTTTTGGATTATTTAACTGATTTAGGGCATACAACTATAGGATACATAGGTGGAGAAGAATTTGTTAATAAAAAGAAAGAAAAGGTTAATGATTATAGAGAAATAACATATATAGAATATATGAAATCTAGCGGAATATTTAAAGAGGATACATTATCACTAGGAAACTTTACTCATGCATCTGGTTATGAGATTATGAAAAGTATGCTAAAACTAAAACAAGTACCAACAGCATTTTTTATTGCTAATGATACTATGGCTATAGGGGCATATAAAGCAGTATTAGAAAAAGGACTTAGGATTCCAGAAGATATTAGTATAGTAGGGTTTAATGATATATCTACCGCTACCTATTTAGCTCCTTCATTATCTACTGTCAAAGTTTATACAGAATTCATGGGAGAGTCAGCAGTAGAACTTTTGTTAGAAAAATTAAAAACTAATAGAGAAATAAATAAAAAGGTTATAATACCAACTAAATTTATAATAAGAGAAAGTTGTAGAAGTATAAACCAATAAAAGGAAGCACCTCAGGGGTCCTCCCTTTTATTGGGAGGACCCCTGAGGTGCATACAATAAAAGGGAGATAGCATGGGTAATGTATATATTAATATTAAAATGATATATAAATTTAATTACAGAAGGGAGGAAATCATCTATGTAATGCGTAGATGGTGAAGATTTGAATCCAGTAGCTTTTAATATATTTGGGATAGATTTAATGTGGTATGGAATAATAATATCCTTTGGAATGATGCTAGGGCTTATTATAATTTCTTACACCAGCAAGGTAAAAGGTGTTAGTTTTGATAATATAATAGATACATTTTTAATAGCTTTTCCAATAGCAATATTGGGTGCTAGAGCTTATTATGTGGCCTTTGAATTTGAAAATTATAGAGGGGATATATCATCCATGTTTAATTTAAGGCAAGGTGGACTTGCTATACATGGGGGAGTTATATTTGGTGTGCTTGCAGCCTACTTATATTCTAAGAAAAAGAAGTTTGATTTTTTATCCATGATAGATGTAGTAGCGCCTTCACTTATACTAGTTCAGGGCATTGGAAGGTGGGGAAACTTTATTAATAAAGAGGCTCATGGAGGTCCTGTAACCTTTGAGTTTATAAATAAGTTCCCAGGCTTTATTCAAAGGGGTATGAATATAGGTGGCATATATTATCATCCTACATTTTTATATGAATCAATATGGGATCTAATAGTATTTTTTATTCTTCTTATACTACTAAAAAGGAGAAAAGAAGAGGAAAAGGGTACTATAATAGCATATTATGCTGTTTTATACTCTTTAGGTAGATTCTTTATTGAAGGATTAAGGACAGATAGTCTTATGATATTAGGCCTCAGGACAGCTCAGTTAGTAAGTTTACTTCTTATAATTGCTGGACTTGTAAGTATTTTCATTATAAAGAAAAGAGCAAATAGTAAATAATAAATAAAAAAGAAGGCTTCTAAGAATAAGTTTTTAGAAGTCTTCTTTTAGATCATATTAAAGTTTATAGCTTTGAAGAAGATTTACATGAAATATAAACAAATATACAACTTAATAAAAGTAAAATAAATCTATTTACCAAAAAGTATGCTGGGGATATAGTGTAGTAAAAATTATTAGAACTTGCACCAATGGAAACTATTTTAAATATTCGTCCAGAGGATAATAAGTCAATAGAATAATATGATGTTAATACAAAGAGAGAAGCATATACATTTTTTGTTATGGTTAGTAACAATAATACTAGTGAACATAGAAATAATATATTGGGAATAAACCGAAGGCTTAGAATTAAATTACTTATACTTAAAAAACCAACACTTCTATAATAGATTAGGCCAGTAACAAATGAACCCATGGTAAATATCAATATATAAGTAATCCATCTGTAAAATATTATATAGTTAAAATTATTTCTATTATAAAATGTAATTAATTCATATATTTTATTTTTATAATCATAATAAAACACATAAATTGTAATAAATGATGCACTTAGTGGAATTATATAATCATATAAATTATCACAACTTTTTAATTTCATTTCTTCTTTTATAGATTGCAAATAATTCATTGGAGCAGGGGAAATTATTGATATAATAAAAATGACAAATAACAGTAAGAAAGTAAGTTTAAATTTACGACTTTTTACATCGTATATCTTAAAATAATTATCATATAAAGGTTTATTATTTTTGAAAGAAAACATAAGCATTTTCTAAAGAAACCTCCTTTGTAGGATAACTACCATTAAGTACATGTTCATCTTTGATAAATTTAATTTTAATAAGGTCGTTATTTAAGCGCCTCTCTTCAATAAGTGTGACACGACTTTGAATATCTTTGAAATCATTTAGGTCACAAACTAAGGTATAAATATTTTTTGCAGCTTGTGAGATTACTTCATTTATATCGCTATCAAGTATAATGTCACCGTTTTTCATGATTATTACATTTTTACTATATAGTTCAGCATCCTCAATTATATGAGTAGAAATTAAAGTTATTTGATCGTTACCAATATGCGATAAATAATGTCTAAATTCCAATCTTTGTTCCGGATCAAGTCCAACGGTAGGTTCATCAATTATTATCAATTTAGGATGTCCAATTACAGCTTGGGCTATTCCTAATCTTTGTTTATACCCTCCTGAATATTTTCCAAAAGATTTCTTAATAACATCATTTAAATTAAACTTAGATATAACTTCATCCATTGCTTGTATTTTTTTTGTGGATTTAATACCTTTAATATCACAAACATAGGATAAGAAATCATAACCAGATATGTTTGGATATATGTCAAAATGTTGAGGTAAATAACCTATATTATCAATACCATTATTTTTTATATTCGATATATCAGTATTGTTTAGAGTTATATATCCACTTGAAGGGCTTTTTAAACCTACAAGAATATTCATCAATGTGGTTTTACCTGCACCATTAGGGCCTAATAAAGCTGTAATACCATTTTCACAGGAAAAGGATATTTCATTTAGCACTTTATGCTTTCCATATGAAAAATTAACATTTTTAACTAATAAATTGTTATTCATATATATTAATTACTCCTATCTATAATTTATAAGCAAGGTTTCATCAAATATTTGGAATGATGAATGTGTATTTGGATTTTGAATATCATATGACCAAACAGCAACTATAATCTTTTTGAATTTCATGCTTTTTAAGAGATCTAAATCTCTTTCGGATACTGTATTATTCTTTGAAGAAAGTTCTGAAACTAAGCTTTCTAAAGATAATTTAAAGAAATCTAGGTTATAGCCCATAGGAATTATATATTCAATGTCATTATTTTCGATTGTTTGATACTGACCTGAGAATAAATTTAATCCTGATGACTGTCCTTGTAGTATATAACCATCAGCGTTACTTTCTATTGGAAGATTAGAATATAATTTTGACGAGGTTTCAACCTGGATATTAAAATTAATTAAGGAGGTATTATTTAATCCGGGATACCAATAAAAAGTTGAACAAGGTAAATTAATAGCATGGTTGCTCACATAAAAAGTTGGTATACCAAGATAGTTTTCAACGTTTATGTTTCCCTCATAGTTGATTGAAATAATTAAATTAGATTCCTTAGTACAAGGATAATTAATTTGTAATTGATTATCCTTGTGTGTAAATTCAACAGGGTCATTACCAATACTTACTTGTGCTACTTTTAATGAATCATCTAATGAAAGGCTAATATTTTCCACGTCATTTTGAACGAAAAGCTTAATAGTACATGTATTCTTAAGTGAATTATATAACCTAAGCTTCATATCATAAGACTGAATATAATAGTTATTTACATTCATTAATTTATATCCATATAAATTAACAGTTCTACTATTAAAACTTAAGTATGAAGTAGCTAATAAACAAAATACAATACAAAGAGATAATAAAATAGATTTACATTTTTTATTTGTATAGATTATAGCAATAATAGAAAGTATAAATAAGGATATGAATAGTACAAAAAGTTTATCTAAATAGTAAGATTTATTAAATATTTGACCTGAAATATCATTTGATGAGACTAAAGTATAGTCATCAAATATATTAAAAAGTTTATATAGTGGATTATTAGAGGGAGTATAGAATTCTAATAAGAATAAACTGTATATTGCAAAGGATAATAATATTGAAAATCCATTCCTACATACAATGCCAATAGAAGAGCCTATTGTAGTAGCTGTTAGATTAGATAAAGTCCATATAGTGAAAAAATGTAGAATAGCTTTAAAAACAAATATAGATTCAAAATGGATATTCTTAAAGATAATAATTGAAAGTATAGGTAATAAAGCTGTTACAGTAGAAATAAATAGAGAGGTTATTATTATTGATAATTGTTTTTTTAAAATGTTATTTTCTAAAAAGTGTAGTATTTCATAATCTTTATGCATAATATATGTACTTACTATAAGTGTAAATAGATTTGAACAGATAATGCCAAAGCAAAATACCTTTGAAAATTCAAACAGTGATGACTCTAATACATCTAGTTGTATAGTAATCAAAAATAGATTAAATAGTATTGAAAGTAAAAATATTGGATTCTTAATCATAATACCTACATAAAACTTAGCGGTTTTTATCATAATTCATGTTACGTAAGGAAAAATATACATATAATTACCTTACTTACCCCTTTCGAATATTATATAGTACTGCCATAATAGTGTTTGTGATGTAAAATAAAAACTATCAAACTTAGCTAATTTGATAGTTTTTATTGTTAAGTAATTTAATATTTATTAATCAGTAAGAGATAAATCAGCACTTGCGTTACTGCTTGTACCATTCCATCTTAAATAATATGATTGGACTTCACCGTTAGTTGCATGGCTTTGGGATGTAAAACCAACGGTTGCACTGTTACCATTATTTAATGTAACAGATGCAACAACAGGATCAGGAGCCCATGATTTGATTTGAACTGCGCGAGCAATACCCTTACCTTCTGTGCATGTACCTTTAAGATTCCGAGAGCCACTTCCTAAGTAAGCAAATGAAGATTCAGAAGATCTTCCAGTTAAACCTTTTGATACATAAGTTGCAGCACTTGCGGTAATACAGCTAAAAAGTGAAACCCCAAGTAGAACACCAGCTATAATTTTTTTTTGTTTAATCATTATAAATTACACCCATTATTTAAGTTTTTTTATTGAAATCCGGATTTACATAATAAAATTATACCACATAATATGGATTAAAGTCAATATATATATAATATTATAAATTTAGGAAGATATAATCTTTAAAAAATCTATACTAAATTAATAAGATGATTTTTGTATTGAAAAGGCAGAATTTTTTTAGATTATTTTTTATCTAATGTTAAGCTATAATGCACATTGTATGTTTTAATCCATTTGTGCTGAAATATTTTGTTTCAGAAACTAAAAGAAAAACATAAAATGTGAAGAAAGGTTTTTTCGTAACTTATTTAAAAAGAATAATGTAAATTATCTTACTGATTCTATTTTGAATATTTCATAGAACTTTTTAGTAATATCTTTAACTTCTTTTCCACCTTTATATATACTACTTTTCAGTTTATAACATTATTAAAGAAGGACTTAGTTTTAAAAGTATTTAAAGAAATATTATTTTTGTCTTTTCGAAAAAGATAAAATAGCACCTAAAGCTATAGATAAAAATGAAGCAGCCAGTACCCTATATTCTGAAGGAAGCATAAAGGTTATAGTATGGGCTGGAATCCAAAAGAAAGGTATGGTTTTTAACACTATAAATCCTATGAAGGAACTCCAATCTATAGCTTCTAATGTTTCATTAAGACTTAGCTTTAATATCTTAGACAAGGTACCATCACCTAAATCTATAAGTGTATCCGTAACTCTATGAAAACCCATAAAAGCTGGAGCAAAGGTTAAATTCATTATACTACTTGTGAAAAATGCTGATGAAAGTTTGTTTAATATTGGATTTTGGAAGGATGGAAGGAGTCCTTTATTTGTTACATAAGATATTCCACCAGAAAATATATCAAACATTATAACAAAGATTATTCCAATAAATCCCCATACTAGAAATTTATAAAGAAGTCCTTTAGGTTTTTTGAAATCTCCAGTGCAGATTTTTATAGATAAAAATTCACCCATAGTAGCTAAAATAGAAACCTTTATGAAGCCAAGTATATAAGGATGAGACTTAGTTAAGATTAAAAATAGTTCTCTAGTCACAGGATAAGCAAGAAATGAAATGATTAAAATTAAAATAAAGCCCCACAATAAATCTTTTTTCTTCAAATTAATATCCCCCATAATTCAAATTTTAGAAGTTCTGTGTTCAACATAATTTAATTATTAAAAATGTATCATTAAGCTTATTTTAACATATTATACCTAACTTAAAACTTAATTAGTGAATTTAAATTTTCTGATGCAAGCCTAATATCCTCTTTTCCTAAAATATCTGAAACTACTGCTATTCCATCGATATTTGAAGAGTCTAATTGGTGAATATTTTTTATAGTTATGCCACCTATAGCAACCACGGGAATAGATAGAGTTTCTTTAATTTCTTTTAACATATCAATAGAAACAGGCTTTGCATCTTGTTTAGTAGATGTGTGGAAAATGGCTCCAACGCCTATATAATCTGCGCCTTCTTTTTCAGCCTTTATAGCCTGCGATAAGGTTGTAGCTGAAACTCCAAGGATTTTATCATTTCCTAAGATCTTTCTTGCAATAGTGCAAGGCATATCTTTTTGACCAATATGGACACCAGAAGCATTAACTGCTAAGGCTATATCCATTCTGTCATTTATTATTAAGGGAATGTTATATTTATCTGTAACTTTTTTTATATTTAAAGCAGTATTATAAAATTCTAAAGTTGTAAGATCTTTTTCTCTAAGTTGTACTAATGTAACGCCACCTTTTATTGCTTCTTCTACGGCGGCGTATAAATCTGTATTTTTCAGTAAGTCCCTGTCTGTTACAAGGTAAAGCTTATAATTTACATCAGTCTTCATATATTTTCCCTCTCTTTACTATTACTTCTTCAGATAATTTGTAAATTGCATCAAGAATATTTATTTTAAGACTGCCAGACCCACCACACTGATCTAATCTTTCAAAGGCTATTTCACCTGCAATCCCCATGGATACTACTCCAGCTAAAGCAGAAGCTAAATTGTCTTTTCCAGATCCCAAATAAGAACCAATTAGTGAAGTGCACATACAGCCTGTGCCAGTAACTTTGGACATCATTTCATGGCCATTTTTTATAGTATAAATGTGTCTACCGTCAGTTACAATATCAACTTCACCAGTTATAGTAATTATAGTATTTAATTTATTTGCAAAATCCATAGCAAGCTTCTTTGTTTCTATAAAATCATTTTCATTTGAGGATATATTGTCTACGGAGTCTACTCCTTTAGTTTGTGTTTTTATTCCATACAATGTCTTTATTTCTGACAAGTTTCCTCTTATAACTGATAACTTTATTTCTTCCATTATCTTTTTAGCTATCTTTGTTCTATAAGGTGTAGCCCCTGCACCTACTGGATCTAAAACCACAGGAATATTTAATTCATTAGCCTTTTTTCCTGCTAAAATTATAGATTCTACAGTTCTGTTATTTAGGGTTCCTATATTTAAAACCAAGGAAGAAGCTATAGAGACCATATCTTCAATCTCATTTATATCATCTGCCATAACAGGTGATCCTCCTATTGCGAGGGTGATGTTAGCACAATCATTAACTGTAACATAGTTTGTTATATGGTGAACCAAAGGAGATTTTTCCCTTAGTTTGGATAAAAGTTTCCCTATATCTTTATGAGATTTTGTAAGGCTATTATCATAAGGTGTACATACACTTTCTTCAATATCATCATAAGGATGTTCTGTAATTAAACCTGCCTTTTTATATAATTCATAAAAATGATTAGTGGGTCCGACCCCATGACCGATATCTAATGAGTGTATAATGGCTTTGGTAATATAACTTTTTGCTTTTCTAACTGAATCATTTACATTAAATCCAAGAGCTAAATTCGAGGCTATAGCTGAAGATAAAGTACATCCTGTACCATGAGTATTTTTTGTATGTATTCTCTCAGAATGGAAGTAGAAGAATTCTTTGCCGTTATATAAAATGTCTATAGCATCTCCAATCATATGACCTCCTTTTAAAAGAACATTTTTACAACCAAATTTATAGATTTCCTTTGCGGCTTTTTCCATATCTTCAACTGTTTTTATTGAAGTAATTTTTGCATCAACTTCTCTAAGTATTTCTTCTGCTTCTGGGATGTTAGGCGTAATAATATCTGCTAATGGTATGAGTTTAGTGATTAAGGTCTTTTTAGATTCGGGCTTTAATAATGAATATCCACTCTTAGATATCATTACAGGATCTAAAACAATATTAATTGGCTTATACTCTTTTAGTTTTTCACTTATAGCATTAATCGTATCAACTTTTGAAACCATGCCAATTTTAACTGAATCTACTTTAATATCTGTGAAAATTGCATCAATTTGTGCTTTTATAATATCAGCATCTATATCTTGAACGTCAAAGACTCCCTTGGTATTTTGTGCTGTCACAGCTGTAATAACGCTCATACCATAAACTGCATTTGCGCTAAAGGTCTTTAAATCTGCCTGTATACCTGCTCCACCAGAGCTATCTGAGCCGGCTATAGTTAAAACATTTTTCATAATTTATTACCTCCTTTAGATATATAAATACAAAATAAAAAAAGGCACAAGCAGAAGCTTGTACCTTTTACGCCATTAGCAATAAAACAAAAGTAAACATCTTCCTACGCTGGTATTACCCATTTCAGGTTCATAGGGTCAAAGATTTAAGGTTCTTAGTCTCAGCCGACCAATTTCGGCACCCCCGTGTTATCTAATTATTCAGTTTTTATAAGTTCATTTTATCACTACATTATGTCTTATTCAACTAATTACGCTTAATTTTGTTAATTAGAACTTCCAGTATTAAAGTATCTAGAAATTTCTCCTGCTAAGTTTTGTATAGGCATAGTTTGTAGATATATCTTACCAGGACCTGTTAACACAGTTAGAAATAGACCCTCACCACCAAAGAATACATTTTTCATTCCTTTAACTGTTTCCACATCAAAATTCACTGAACTTTCAAAAGCAGCAACATTCCCAGTATCTACCTTCATAACTTCACCTGGAGATAGGTCATATTCTTCTACATGGCCATCTAGTTCTAAAAATACCATTCCAGGGCCTGTTATTTTTTGCAATATGAAACCTTCTCCACCAAAGAATCCAGCTCCTAGCTTCTTTTTGAAGAATGCATCTACTGAAATAGAAGAATCGCCTGCTAAGAAAGATCCCTTTTGACATATTATATATTCGTTAGCATATAGTTGTTTTGCTACAATTTTACCAGGAAAAGAGGATGGGAAAGCAATGAGACTATTGCTTACTCTAGATGTAAAGGTATTTAAAAATACAGACTCTCCCGAAAAGGCCCTAGCTATACCTTTAAAAATTCCACCTTTTATATTTGTATCCATAACAATATTATCAGACATCCATCCCATAGCTCCAGATTCAGATAAAATGGTTTCATTAGCATCTAGCCTACATATTACAACGGGTAAGGAGTTACCTTTAATTTCATAATTCATAAATTCGCTATCTATAAAGATAGCATTCACCTACCTTTTTTATATCTTTTATTTAATATATTATAACCTAGGTATATTATAAAGTAACTTAAAATATTAGAGATATTAATATATAATAAAAAGTATATAAGGATATAGTAAACTTAATAAAGGCAAAAGTTATTAAATATGAAACTTACATAAGATACTTAACTCAAATGATAATTAATATGCTATAAAATAATTAGTTTAATTGATACTTTTTATATTAAAAAAAATAATTTTAAAAACCTATTGAAATATGATATGTTTGATAGTATAATAACTGATGTAGCAATTAAACAAAATAAAACATATGTGGAGAGATGTCCGAGTGGCTTAAGGAGCACGCCTGGAAAGCGTGTGTAGGGGCAACTCTACCGAGGGTTCGAATCCCTCTCTCTCCGCCATTTTATTTTTGCCGTGCTAGATGGGGAGTTAGCGGTGCCCTATAACCTGCAATCCGCTACAGCAGGATTGAATTCCTCATTGCGGCTTATATCTTGTAAGGTCTGCCCTGTAAAAGTGGCGTTGATAGTTGGGTCCCACGCAATAAAAGCCCATGAAACCCGTCAGATTCGGAAGAAAGCAGCGGTAAGTGGATACTTTCATGTGCCGTGGATTAACCTGACTTGAGTTAACTATACAGGTAACGCTTATGAGGTTAAGTCAAGGTGAGGTGCACGGTTTACATAGTTTATTAGAAAGGCTTTAAGGCCTTTTTTTATTTTGTCCTAAATTAATATATATATTGATAACCGATAAAAAAGTATTGAAATACGCCTTGATAAGTGATACCATATAATTAGAAATTATATTTTGGAAGGTGATTTTATGAAATATTATGGTAAAGGGTCAATGTCTAGTGTTTTAAAGAAAACTCTAGATGTAATATTGATAGTAGGAGTAATTGCAACTATATTAATATTTAAAAGCGTGATTTTAGGTAAGGTTTCTGAGGAGATATCCATGAGTAAAAAGGTGCTTATAACAGTGCTTCTTGCTGTTGGTATTTGCTGTGTGTTTTTAATCGTATTTAACCTAATAAAGGTATTAAATTCATTAGTTAATTCTAATCCTTTTGTTGTATCAAATGTGATTATTTTAAAGAGGGTTTCTATGCAATGTTTTGCTATAGCTTTTTGTTATATCATTAACTTTATATTCAACTCAAATTTAAAGGAATTTCAATTTATTTACGTTGATAACAAAGGAGTTCATACGGATATGGAGTTTATAATATTCATATTTGCAGGGTGCTTTATATATATATTATCTAAAGTATTTCAACAAGCTATAGATTATAAGGATGAAAATGATTTTACTGTATAAAAGGTTGTATGTTAGATGAAAATGACTTTAATTTAGAAAGAAATATGTTTAGGATGAAGATTATCTTAAATGTAAAAGATTGATAAAGATCAGTATATGAAAGGAGAGTACCTATGGCTATAGTTGTTAATTTAGATGTTATGATGGCTAAAAGGAAGATATCCTTACAGGATTTGGCTCAAAGGGTTGGTATAACTAATGCAAATCTATCCATTTTGAAAAATGATAGAGCAAGAGCTGTAAGATTCTCTACCCTTGAGGCTATATGTAGAGAGCTTAATTGTCAGCCAGGAGATATATTAGAATATGTAGAATAACGAAATTCAATTATTATAAAGTGGCGTTATGTTAAGTTTTAAATATTAGGTAGAAATGAGGAGGGAAATAATGGCTGGTATAGTAGCTTTAATAATTAATGAAGATAAGGTTTTATTAAAAAATCAAATTGGTACAACTATTTTAAGACTTCCTATAATAAATGTTGCTAAAGATGAAGATGAAAAAGGTTCTTTAAATGAGTATTTAATATCAAATATAAGCAATGATGAAGAAGGATTACTTAAGATAGACCCTAATTTAGATATGCTTATGAATGGGTTTTCACTGTATTTAGTAGATTATAGTAATAAATCATCTTCTCTAAAAAAAGAGCTACCGGAAGGTTTAGTGTGGGAAGATATAAGCATTTTAGATAAGTTATGTGAACGAGATGTTTTGATTATAAAGGTTATTATAGAAAGTTGCATAAAGGTTAAATATAATTCCATAGGAATTTCTAGAATTGAAAATCGAATTAAACATAGTGAAAGGGGAAATAAATATTTAAGAAAAGTAAACTTATCAATATCGGATAAAAGGATAGATGAAGAGACTCCTATGAATTTAAAATTAAGAGCTCTGATGTTAAGTGTATTGGTAGGAATTATATACTTTATATTTTCTTTTCATAAAGGATACAAAACTTCATCTTACTTAGGTATATCTTATTTTATATTTGCATCTATGGTGCTAATATACTTTATTGCAATTAATGGTATAAGGAATAAGAATGGTTTATTTGGCTACTTTTTAATAGGTAGTAGTATGCTAGTAGCTCTAACCTTTGCTATTTATACAAATCCACTAATTAGAAGTTTAAATAGAATTTTTGTGCCATCTACACTAATAATGGGGTTTATGATTTTAAATTATAAAGATGTAGATTTTAACCTAGGAAATTTCATAAATGGTTTTTTAAAAAGAATATTTACACATAGTTTTAAAGGTATTACAAAGGTTCCTGATGTTACGTTTAAACTATTAAAAGGGAAGGCAATTAAAAAGGATAAAGAAGTATATAAGTCCATACTACAAGGGATACTTATATCTATACCTGTTATATTTTTACTTGGAAGCTTATTGTCTGGAGCAGATAATGTATTTGGATATTATATTAAGAATCTAAATGAAGCTGTTACTTTATTTAGAATAGGAGATTCCTTTTGGCAACTTATTTCTTCTATATTTGTTGCTGTTTATATATTTGGACTTATTTGGAGCTTTAGATATAAATTTAGAGATGAGTCTGACCAGTATTTTGAAAAGAAAACCATGGAACCAATAAAGATAATTACCTTGCTTATAATTATAAATATGCTTTATTTAGTTTTTACAAAGGTTCAAATAAGTTATTTATATGCTGGGGATGTGAAGCTCTTACCGGGAGGGTTATCTTACTCTGAGTATGCAAGAAAAGGATTCTTTGAATTAGTTATAGTTACTATTATAAATATGGTTTTAATATCCTTTCTTAAGGCGAAGGTTACAGAAGAAGATGAAAAGTTAAGTATTACATTAAATGTTTTATACACACTTATAGTAGGGTTTACACTAAATATGATGTTTTCAGCCTTTTATAAGATGAACATGTATGTGGAAGCCTTTGGATATACAAGACTTAGGATACTTGTACAATTATTCATAATACTTTTAGGGATAGTTATTATATTACAACTTATTCATATATGGATGAGGATTAGTATGTTTAAGCCCATTTTAGTTGTTGCTGTTATGTTTTATCTATTCATAAATTTCTTTAATATAGATGCATTTATAGCAAGAAAGAATATTGAAGTGTATAAGGATAAAGGAATGAATGAAAGCTATCTTAAGATATTATCTTTTGATGCATTAAAAGAAATGGATAAGGCTCTTGAAGATGGTAAGATAGATCGAATAACCTATAATAATTGGATTAAGGTTAATAAAGATAACTTGGACACTAATAATGATAAGTGGTATGAATATAATTATTATATAAAAGAGAGTAATAAAAGATAGTAAATGATGTTATTTTTAAGGCATTTTCAAAAGATAGGGGTAGATATACCGGCTACATTTTGAAGATGCCTTTAATGATATTCTAAGTAATATTATTAATATCAAAGGATGGCATTAATTTTACCTACTATATATACATAGTTTAGACTAATCACTACGATTTGTTGTATAATATTATTATAAGTGAAATGGTTATAAAAAGAAGAGGTTATAAAAGAAGAGGTGAAGTTATTGGCATACACGGCATTGTATAGAGAATGGAGACCTAGAACTTTTAGTGATGTTGTAGGGCAAGATCATATTAGTATTACCCTTAAGAATCAAATAAAGGGTGGTAGAATAGCTCATGCTTATTTATTTTGTGGTACAAGAGGAACTGGTAAGACATCTACAGCTAAGATAATGGCTAAGGCATTAAACTGCCTTGATTTAAAAGATGGGGAACCTTGCAACAAATGCGATATGTGCATTAAGATAAATAAGGGGCTTGCTATAGATGTGGTAGAACTTGATGCTGCTTCTAATAATAAAGTAGATAATATAAGGGATCTTATTGATGATGTTCAATATCCCCCACAGGAAGCTAAATACAAAGTTTACATAATGGATGAGGTCCATATGTTAACAGATGGTGCTGTAAATGCATTTCTAAAGACATTAGAAGAACCTCCTAAAAGAGTTGTATTTATATTAGCGACTACAGATCCACAAAAACTACCTATTACAATATTATCTAGATGCCAAAGATTTGATTTTAAAAGGATAAGATATGAAGAGATATCTTTAAGGCTAAGGAAGATAGTGGAGGAACAAGGGGTCTTTGCTGATGATGCTAGTTTAAATCTTATAGCTAAAATATCTGATGGAGCTATGAGAGATTCTTTAAGTATATTAGATCAAGCTATTTCCATGGGTAGTGGAAAGGTAGACTATGATGATTTAATTGCAATGTTAGGACTTGTT
This sequence comes from Clostridium putrefaciens, assembly GCF_900461105.1. Classification (GTDB taxonomy): domain Bacteria; phylum Bacillota; class Clostridia; order Clostridiales; family Clostridiaceae; genus Clostridium_L; species Clostridium_L putrefaciens. The sequence goes on from NZ_UFWZ01000001.1 coordinate 92,730, forward strand.
AGTAACGAAAACCTAATAACCCTTGCAGACTCTATTATAAATAAAGATATAGAAAAGGCCATAAGAACTATAGATGAGATAGTGTTAAGTGGTAAAGATGTTCATACGGCCATAAAGGATTTTATAAGTCATTTTAGAAATCTTCTTATGATGAAGGTTAGTAATAGCCCTGAAGAAGTTTTGGATATGTCTAAAGAGAGTATTTCTAACTTAAAGCTTCAAGGTGATAAAATAAGAATAGAAGAGATAATGAGATGTATAAGGATATTGCAAGAGGCAGAAGAAGAGTCTAAGTGGAGCAAACAGTCAAGGGTTTATTTAGAGCTTGCAGTGATAAAGATGTGCAAGATTGAATATGATACCTCAAAAGAGGTTATGTTAGCTAGGATAAATAAGTTAGAAGAGTTAATAAAACAAGGGAAGATAACCGTGGAATGTGAAAGTATAACTGCTCAAAATCTATCTAATTCTAATAAACAAAAAGCTAAAGCTTCTAACTCTTTACAAAATAAAAGTTCTAACGTAAGATCAGTTGAAAAGTTTAATGAAAATTCTACACTTACTATAGATGTAGTTAAAAATTCATGGAAAGATATATTGGAAACCATAAAAAACAAGAGACATATGGTGATATATGCATCCTTATTAACAGGGGCTCCTATAAGATGTAGAAATGGAGTAATAGAGATAGAGTATGGAAAGCAATATGCTTTTAATAAGCCAAGACTTGAGACTTTAGAAAATAGAAAGATAGTTGAAGAGATATTTTCAGAAAACTTAAAAGAAGTGGTAAAGGTTAAGTATATAATAGAAGAAGAAGTAAAAGAAGAAGATAGTAGAGAAAAGATTCTAATAGACACATTTGGTAAGGAGAATGTAGAGATTATAGATGAATAGGCTATTTAAGTAATAAGCTATTGTAAAAATTCATTGTATAATATAAAATAAAGTTAGTTTTAAAATAATTATTAAGTATAATCAATCACACTAATGAAATATAAAAATAAAATATTATTAAGTTATCAACTTTTTAGGTAAAATTAAGGAGGTTTTCATAATGGCAAAAGGCGGATTCCCAGGAATGGGTGGAGGAAATATGAATAGCTTATTAAAGCAAGCACAAAAGTTGCAACAACAAATGGAAGAGATGCAAAAGAGTTCAGAAACAAAAGAATTCGAAGTATCAGTTGGTGGTGGAGCAGTAGTTGCAAGAGCAAATGGTAAAAAGGAACTTATATCAATAGAAATAAAGCCAGAAGTAGTGGATCCAGAAGATGTAGAAATGCTTCAAGATTTGATATTGAGCGCATGTAATGAAGTAATAAGTAAAGCAGAAGAAGATACAGCAGAAAGTATGAAAAAACTAACTGGTGGACTTAACATACCAGGTATGTAACTATACAAGTAAAAATTAAAGTTATGTACAATACAATTTCAAATTAAAACAGTGTATTTTTAATATGTCTAAAGCTACTACTTTTAATATAGAGTAGTAGCTTTATTTTAGCAGTAGATAAAGGTAAATAAGGATGTGAATATAAAATGGAATCTTATCCAGTATCCATAGAAAAGCTTATAGAAGAATTTGCAAAGCTACCTAGTGTTGGATATAAAACAGCGCAAAGGCTTACCCTGCACATTTTAAATCTTCCAAAAGAAGAGGTAGAAGCATTTGCAGAAGCCTTGGTTAAGGCAAGAGGGACTATAAAGTATTGTAAGGTTTGTGGTAATTATACAGATACTGACCCGTGTGCTATTTGCAGAAATCCAAATAGAGATAAAAGCATAGTATGTGTAGTGGAGCAACCTAAGGATATAATGTCTTTAGAAAAGGTCAGAGAATTTAATGGATTATATCATGTATTACATGGCAATATATCACCTATGGCAGGAAGGGGACCTAATGATATAAATTTAAAGTCTTTAATTACTAGAATGAATGGGGAAGTAAAAGAAGTCATTGTAGCTACAAATCCTAACATAGAGGGTGAAGCTACAGCTATGTATATATCTAAGATATTAAAACCTTTAGAAGTTAAAGTAACAAGAATAGCTCATGGGATACCAGTAGGTGGAGATTTAGATTATGCAGATGAAGTTACATTGTCTAAAGCACTAGAGGGAAGGAGAGAGATATAAGATACAAGTGATTTGTATATTTTAAAAATAGAGGCATTAAACATTAGGAGTAATTTATGGATGATATTCATGAAGTACTCCTAATTTGTTTAAAGCCTTTTATATAATAAATATAATATATAATAAAGAGAAATTTAAGATATGAAATTAATTTTATATTTCTTAGCATTTTAACAAAAAGTAAATAAAAGTTAGAAGTTAAGTAAAAGTTGTTATAAAAATATTATTTATGTCAATAATGAATGTAAGTAGTTATGTTTATTAAAGGGGTGTATTTATGAAGGTTAATAAAAGGATATATACTAAAGAACAAATAGAAGTAATTCAAGCTTTAGAAGAAACTATAAACGAGCTAGAGACTGCAAGATGTATGTTTGAAAATGCTAACGATTCTAAGTTGATAGAAGTAGCTATATATTCAGAGCAGGCTATAAAGGCTAAATATGAATATTTACTATTTGAAGCTAGAAAATTAGATATAAAATTAGATGAAGAGATATTTTATTTAAGATTAAAATCTATATGCTAAGAATTAAAGATAGTAATAAGTAGATATATATTTTAATAAGGTGGAGGATATTCTACTCTCCTTTTAGCTAGAGAGTAGTTTATAGCTTGGGGTACAACCTATATATTATCGTTTTAGGGAATAGGTGCATTAATATAAAAGAAAACTATACCTAGTGTATCCATATAAGGATTATGAAGAAAGAATTAGATAGAATCATTATGTAAGGGTTAATTTGATATAATAGGCAATGTGGGTGATATACAATGCTAGTATAGATGGTATTCTATAAAAGTTCCTTAGCGGCAGAGAAAAAAACAAACACTTACTGCAAGGAATAAAGTTTCAAAAGTTAAAAAACAAGAATGAAAAAAACTTGTTGACAACTAAGAAAACAAATGATATACTTACAAAGTCGCTTCAGTAAAGAAGCACATGATCTTTGAAAATTGAACAGAAAAGATATACAAAGACCAGCAATTCTTTTGAATTATGTAATTGAGTAGATTAAACTGAGAATTTCTTTTGAAATTCACTCGGAAAGTCTTATGCCAAATCTTAGATTTGGAATATACTTTTAAATTGAGAGTTTGATCCTGGCTCAGGACGAACGCTGGCGGCGTGCTTAACACATGCAAGTCGAGCGAAGTTATTCCTTCGGGAATAACTTAGCGGCGGACGGGTGAGTAACACGTGGGTAACCTGCCTCATAGAGGGGGATAGCCTTCCGAAAGGAAGATTAATACCCCATAACATAGCATTATCGCATGATAAAGTTATTAAAGGAGTAATCCGCTATGAGATGGACCCGCGGCGCATTAGCTAGTTGGTGAGGTAACGGCTCACCAAGGCCACGATGCGTAGCCGACCTGAGAGGGTGATCGGCCACATTGGGACTGAGACACGGCCCAGACTCCTACGGGAGGCAGCAGTGGGGAATATTGCACAATGGGCGAAAGCCTGATGCAGCAACGCCGCGTGAGTGATGAAGGCCTTCGGGTCGTAAAGCTCTGTCTTCGGGGACGATAATGACGGTACCCGAGGAGGAAGCCACGGCTAACTACGTGCCAGCAGCCGCGGTAATACGTAGGTGGCAAGCGTTGTCCGGATTTACTGGGCGTAAAGGGAGCGTAGGCGGATACTTAAGTGGGATGTGAAATACCCGGGCTCAACCCGGGTGCTGCATTCCAAACTGGGTATCTAGAGTGTGGGAGAGGAAAGTGGAATTCCTAGTGTAGCGGTGAAATGCGTAGATATTAGGAAGAACACCAGTGGCGAAGGCGACTTTCTGGACCATAACTGACGCTGAGGCTCGAAAGCGTGGGGAGCAAACAGGATTAGATACCCTGGTAGTCCACGCCGTAAACGATGGATACTAGGTGTGGGGGATACCAATCCTCCGTGCCGTCGTTAACACACTAAGTATCCCGCCTGGGGAGTACGATCGCAAGATTAAAACTCAAAGGAATTGACGGGGGCCCGCACAAGCAGCGGAGCATGTGGTTTAATTCGAAGCAACGCGAAGAACCTTACCTAGACTTGACATCTCCTGAATTACCTGTAATTAGGGAAGCCCTTCGGGGCAGGAAGACAGGTGGTGCATGGTTGTCGTCAGCTCGTGTCGTGAGATGTTGGGTTAAGTCCCGCAACGAGCGCAACCCTTATTGTTAGTTGCTACCATTTAGTTGAGCACTCTAGCGAGACTGCCTGGGTTAACCAGGAGGAAGGTGGGGATGACGTCAAATCATCATGCCCCTTATGTCTAGGGCTACACACGTGCTACAATGGCGAGTACAACGAGACGCAATACCGCGAGGTGGAGCAAAACTCAAAAAACTCGTCCCAGTTCGGATTGTAGGCTGAAACTCGCCTACATGAAGCCGGAGTTGCTAGTAATCGCGAATCAGAATGTCGCGGTGAATACGTTCCCGGGCCTTGTACACACCGCCCGTCACACCATGAGAGTTGGCAATACCCGAAGTCCGTGTGCTAACGCGTAAGCGAGGCAGCGGCCGAAGGTAGGGTCAGCGATTGGGGTGAAGTCGTAACAAGGTAGCCGTAGGAGAACCTGCGGCTGGATCACCTCCTTTCTATGGAGAACTGTATTAAGATTATAGCTAGTCTATAACTCTTAATACTAGCTGGAATTTATCTTTCTGTTCAATTTTGAAAGATCAAGTATCTTTCATGAAAAAATAGCCGACCATCTCAAAATCGTAGATTTTGGATGTCCGCTTTTGTTCTTTGAAAACTGCATATGGTTTAAAAGCAAAGTAAAACTTTAAAAAGAAAAATCTTTTGTAAGATTGAAATGATAACTCATTGATTATTTACTAAGCTTTAATTGTATTTTAATATGATTAAACTTTTAAAAACTCTCTGAGTGAAGTTAGAACTGAGTAATACGAGGAAGCAACGAAGGAGGAGCGGAATTTACTAACGTAAATGAGCACCAGACTGAGGCAGCTAACGAAGTAATGCGAAGGTTATAACGAACGAAGGTCAAGCTACAAAGGGCACATGGCGAATGCCTTGGCATCAAGAGCCGACGAAGGACGCGATAAGCTGCGATAAGCTTCGGGTAGCCGCAAATAGGCTGTGAACCGAAGATTTCCGAATGAGGAAACTCACATGGGTAAACCCCATGTATTGTATACTGAATAAATAGGTATATAAGGGTACACCCAGGGAACTGAAACATCTAAGTACCTGGAGGAAGAGAAAGAAAATTCGATTTCCCGAGTAGCGGCGAGCGAAAAGGAAAGAGCCCAAACCAGAAATTTATTTCTGGGGTTGCGGACAGATCATTAACATGGCGGTATTTTAGTCGAATACAACTGGAAAGTTGAGCCACAGCGTGTAATAGCCACGTAGACGAAAGAAGAATGCCTAAGATCTGATCCAGAGTACCACGAGACACGTGAAACCTTGTGGGAAGCAGGGAGGACCACCTCCCAAGGCTAAATACTACTTGATGACCGATAGTGAAGAAGTACCGTGAGGGAAAGGTGAAAAGAACCCCGGAAGGGGAGTGAAATAGAACCTGAAACCGTGTGCCTACAACCGGTCAAAGCACCTTATGTGTGTGATGACGTGCTTTTTGTAGAACGAGCCAACGAGTTACGATATGTAGCGAGGTTAAGTACTTAAGGTACGGAGCCGAAGGGAAACCGAGTCTTAATAGGGCAAATAGTTGCATGTCGTAGACCCGAAACCGGGTGACCTATCCATGGCCAGGTTGAAGCAGAAGTAAAATTCTGTGGAGGACCGAACCAAATTGGTGTTGAAAAACCATGGGATGAGCTGTGGATAGCGGAGAAATTCCAATCGAACCCGGAGATAGCTGGTTCTCCTCGAAATAGCTTTAGGGCTAGCGTCGGATGTGAGTAGTGGAGGTAGAGCACTGAATGGGCTAGGGGCCGTATAGGTTACCAAACTCTATCAAACTCCGAATGCCACATACTATTAGTCCGGCAGTCAGACTGCGAGTGATAAGGCCCGTAGTCAAAAGGGAAACAGCCCAGACCATCAGCTAAGGTCCCAAAGTATAGATTAAGTGGAAAAGGATGTGGGATTTCAAAGACAACTAGGATGTTGGCTTAGAAGCAGCCACTCATTAAAAGAGTGCGTAATAGCTCACTAGTCGAGAGATCCCGCGCCGAAGATGTTCGGGGCTAAAATCTATCACCGAAGCTATGGGTGTACATTTATGTACGCGGTAGAGGAGCGTCCTGTACTGGCTGAAGTCGTACCGAAAGGAGCGGTGGACGGTACAGGAGTGAGAATGTTGGCATAAGTAGCGAGAACTAGGTGAGAATCCTAGTGGTCGAAAATCTAAGGTTTCCTGGGGAAGGTTCGTCCGCCCAGGGTTAGTCGGGACCTAAGCCGAGGCCGAAAGGCGTAGGCGATGGACAATCGGTTGATATTCCGATACCACTATGTAGCGTTATTACCAATGGGGTGACGCAGGAGGATAAGATGTGCTAGCTATTGGATGCTAGTCTAAGCACTTAGGGAGTCTGGATAGGAAAATCCGTTCAGGCAATTCTGAGGTGTGATGGGGAAGGTCATTTTGACCGAAGTATCTGATTCCACGCTGCCAAGAAAAGCCTCTAGGGAGCAAAGTAGTGCCCGTACCGCAAACCGACACAGGTAGATGAGGAGAGAATCCTAAGACCATCGGAAGAATTGCAGTTAAGGAACTCGGCAAATTGACCCCGTAACTTCGGGAGAAGGGGTGCCTACGCAAGTAGGCCGCAGAGAATAGGCCCAAGCAACTGTTTAGCAAAAACACAGGTCTCTGCTAAAGCGAAAGCTGAAGTATAGGGGCTGACGCCTGCCCGGTGCTGGAAGGTTAAGGGGAATGCTTAGCGTAAGCGAAGGTATGAACTTAAGCCCCAGTAAACGGCGGCCGTAACTATAACGGTCCTAAGGTAGCGAAATTCCTTGTCAGGTAAGTTCTGACCCGCACGAATGGCGTAATGACTTGGGCACTGTCTCAACTGCAAATCCGGCGAAATTGTAGTGCCAGTGAAGATGCTGGCTACCCGCGATTGGACGGAAAGACCCCGTAGAGCTTTACTGTAGCTTAGCATTGAATTTCGGTATTGTCTGTACAGGATAGGTGGGAGACTGAGAAACTGGGGCGTCAGCTTCAGTGGAGTCATCCTTGGGATACCACCCTGACAGTACTGAGGTTCTAACGGATACCCATGAAACTGGGTGCCGGACATTGTTAGGTGGGCAGTTTGACTGGGGCGGTCGCCTCCTAAAAAGTAACGGAGGCGCTCAAAGGTTCCCTCAGAACGGTCGGAAATCGTTCGAAGAGTGCAAAGGCAGAAGGGAGCCTGACTGCGACACCTACAAGTGGAGCAGGGACGAAAGTCGGACTTAGTGATCCGGTGGTACCTCGTGGGAGGGCCATCGCTCAACGGATAAAAGCTACCTCGGGGATAACAGGCTGATCTCCCCCAAGAGTCCACATCGACGGGGAGGTTTGGCACCTCGATGTCGGCTCGTCGCATCCTGGGGCTGAAGTAGGTCCCAAGGGTTGGGCTGTTCGCCCATTAAAGCGGCACGCGAGCTGGGTTCAGAACGTCGTGAGACAGTTCGGTCCCTATCCGTCGCGGGCGTAGGAAATTTGAGAGGAGCTGTCCCTAGTACGAGAGGACCGGGATGGACTGACCTCTGGTGTACCAGTTGTCACGCCAGTGGCATTGCTGGGTAGCTATGTCGGGACGGGATAAACGCTGAAAGCATCTAAGCGTGAAGCCCACCTCAAGATTAGATTTCCCATAGCAAAGGCTAGTAAGACCCCTTGAAGAACACGAGGTTGATAGGTCAGAGGTGTAAGTACAGTAATGTATTAAGCTGACTGATACTAATAGGTCGAGGGCTTGACCAAATTATTTTAAACCATATGCAGTTTTGAAAGAATAATTTCTTTCAAACAAAAAAGATCTGGTGATTATGGCTTAGTGGTAACACCCCTTCCCATTCCGAACAGGATGGTTAAGCACTAAAGCGCTGATGGTACTGCAAGGGAGGCCTTGTGGGAGAGTAAGTCGTCGCCGGATTATTTTTTTTGGCTCCTTGGTCAAGCGGTCAAGACACCACCCTTTCACGGTGGTATCAGGGGTTCGATTCCCCTAGGAGTCACCATTAAATTTAATCTATATTAATATAGATTAAATACTAAGAGAAATAAAAAAAGCTATCTTTAATAGATAGCTTTTTTTGTTTTAATATATTATAAATATGAGAGTTAATATATATAAATTACATTTGATATTTTGATATTAATCCACAGATAAATACATAACTTGATGTTATAAATGAAATAACCCACAAGAATATGAAAAGCTGTGGACTAATGCTGTGGGTAATGTGCATAACTTAATGCATTTTGTAGATATATAGTGAAAGTTAAGAATTTTAAGTTTGTAAGTATAACAATACATCTATATAATATAACTATATAAGTAAAGATAATAAATAAATAAATGTACATATATAGTAAAGAAAAAACAGATTATATACAACATATAGGTTTTATAATTTTAAAGTATTTCCATCAAAATATAAATGGATTTATAAGATTTTAGACAATTATGTTAACGGTAAGATTCTATGAATTCTTTACTAAAATAAAGTAATAATTATATGGCACTCAAAATATGGTATTTAATATATTAACAACTCTGTGGACAAAACCTGTGGATAATGTGCATAGTTTGGACAAGTTTCATATAAATATTGTATAAACGGTGGATAACCTTTGATTTTGATGAAATATTAAGGAGGATTATATGATTATAGATAAAAATATAAAAGTAGGAAGATTAATAAGAAGGCCTAATAGATTTCAAGCTTATGGATGAGGTATCTAACGTAGAATACTTTTTAGAGGTAAAAAGGGTTACATTAGAAGACTTTATAACTCTTAATAATAAGATAGAAATATTACTGTAAATTCTAAGGGGGATTTTTAAATGATATATAAGTTTTGTCCTATTTGTGGCTCTAAGTTAGAAGAAAGGAATAGCTGGGATGAAGGAAAAGTTCCTTATTGTAAAAGGGATGATAAGATGTTTTTTGATACTCCAACTCCTTGTATTATAGCAGCGGTTATAAGAGATGATAAAATACTTTTATTAAAGCAAAGTTACATATTTAAAAATTCAAAGGTTTTAGTATCGGGATATGTTACAAATGGAGAAACAGTAGAAGAAACTGTAAGAAGAGAGGTTAAAGAAGAAACAGGAATAAACGTCGGAGAAGTTAAATATTTAGGCAGTGATTACCTAGAAGCAAATGAAATAATAATGCTTACCTTCATGGCTAAGTATGAGTCAGGAGAAATAGAAAAGTCTGATGAGGTAGAATGGTTAGATTGGACTAAAATTGAAGATGCTATATGTGAGATGCCTGAAGATGAAATAGGTAAGAGAATAGTTAAAAAGGTTATCCGACACATAGATTATAAAGCGTATTAGGGTACCTATGGTTAAGTTATAAGACATTATGAAATGCAAGATTAAAACAATTTAACTACCACTTAGATAATTAAGGTTATTTAAGCGGTAGTTTTTTAGCTGTAAAGTCATTTAGTTTTACCCAAGTCTTTTAAGGTATATATCCAAGGTATTATCTTCTTTTGAATATGATACACTTGAGGCATCAGTCATTATACCTATTAGTGTAAGCTCAGGATCTGTATCATTGTCACCAGCTAGTATCCAGTAATGCTCTTCTAACTCGTGGGACCTTTTAGCTGATAGTAACTTTTCAAGTAAGTATATATTTCTTTCGTTTAAAGTTATATCTAAGGCTTTAATATAAAATTCAGTACATTGATCCTTTGTAATAACATTTATATTAATGTTTTGTGAACCGTTTTTGTAACAATAATTCATTAGTTCATTCACAATTTTAGTGTTTCTATACATTAAATGTTTCATTCAGTAGGCTCCTTTCTAAAGGCATTTATTATAGGTACAAGTACTAACGCAACAATCCCTCCAGCTAAACCATTATTGTATAAGTTTAAACCACCATGAAGATATCCTGTATTCATTACAGTGCAAACATGCAAGAACCCTGCTAGCATACCATAAATAACACCAAATTGACCAGCGATAGGAGCGAGTGTTGTTGAAAATAATGTGGATAAAATCATTTGTGGAGAATTTAAATCCCATATGTTTAATAAGCTTGCAAGAATAGCGCCTAATACTATAGGAGCAGTATTCTTAATATGCTTGCCAAAGGCACCAAATCCTGAAATCGTAAATATACCTGCAATAACTGGACCATTTAAGTCACCACCTATAATTACTACATATAAGGTAAATATAAGACCTAAAATACCCATGTTTATAAATGCGGCATATTCAAATAACAAATAAAAGTCTGTTACTAATCTTCCGGGAAATCTAGTAATCTCTAATACATTTTTGAAGCTTTTTCCGTTTAAGATAAACCCTATTATAATCATAAAGGAAAATATGATTATAAGGAATGTAAGTATGTATGGATTTATACCTTCGTACCAGATAAACCTACTTTCAAAGTTTATACCAAAGGCTCTAAAGATTGACATAAGTATAGTTGCAAGAATACCTGCTGCAAACCCTACATTATATAAGTTATAACCTTGATGTACTTTTATAGAGTGAGAAGCAAGGGGAGGCAATATAAATCCTATAAATGTAGTTATACTAATACCAACAATTATACCTAGAGATGGTGGGAGATAACCTGAAAAAGTTAATTGACCTACGGTTGGTGCAAGTGTAGTTCCTAAAAGTGCTATTAGGGTATAGTTTAGAAAAGGTTCCTTTTGATATTTAGAGTATAGCCACACACCAAATATTATAGGCCAAATGTTAGCTATATTTTTACCAAAGAAACCAAAGCCAGCCATAAGCCAAATAGCCATTATAGTAGATCCATTAGGCTTTATACCTGTTTTAATTAAAATGAATATACATATAAGGGTTAAAAGTCCTGCGTTAACAAAAGATGCACCAACACCACCTAGAGCTAAGTAATCTGTTATTAATATATCAGAATTCATTACTATAGTTAATATACCATGAAAAATGTTTTTGGGTGTATCCATAAGAAATCCAAAGATTATAAAAGAAGTAAAGATAACTATGGATATAATGTAAGATTTATAAATTTCGTTTTTCATAAGTCCTCCTAAAAGTAAGCTATTAAATAACTAGTTATAGTATAATTTATAATGGTTAAGTTACGCAATATTTATTTTTGATTAAAGATATTGTTATTGTTAACTAAAAATACAATAAAAATGTGAAGTTTCATGTATTATATAGCATGTAGTCAATAAAAGTACTTTAAATAAGTTTGTCCACAATATATAATATAGTATATATACAAACTACTATAAATAAATATAAACAAATGTAGATTTATATATATTTATGTTTTAATATATATAAAATTTTAGTATTGGAGGAATCATTATGGAAAAACAAGTTCCTGAAATTAAAGGTCAGTTAAGAAATCATATGATTGAGTTACCTACTGTTATAAGGCAATCTACAGGTATTAAGATATTTGGCAAAAGGCTGAAGTCTTTTTTATTTAGTACAGATGTTGCAGTTATAAGAAATACTAACGCTGATGCAGTAATTGCAGTGTATCCATTTACTCCACAACCAGTAATAACACAGGCATTATTATTAGCAGCAGATGTTCCAGTGTTTTGTGGAGTTGGTGGCGGTATAACTACAGGTAAAAGGGTAGTAAACTTAGCCTTAGATGCAGAATTTAAGGGAGCTATGGGTATAGTTGTTAATAGTCCTACTCCAAATGAGGTTATAAGTAAAATTAGAGATACTATAGATATACCTATAATTGTAACTGTAGTTTCAGAATATGAAGATATAAGGTCAAGGATAGAATCTGGGGCTACAATAATAAATGTTTCAGGTGGAAAGGATACGTCAAGGATAGTAAGAAACATAAGAGCAAAGTATCCAGACTTTCCTATAATGGCAACGGGTGGACCAACAGATCAAAGTATTTTAGAAACCATCAAAGCAGGAGCAAATGCCATAACATATACACCTCCATCTACAGCAGATATATTAAATGAGATTATGGAGAGATATAGAAAACAATATGAAGATGAAAGTATTTAACTTTTAATTTTTGAATTGCTAATATGAGGAGTTTTAATATGATAGAAAATAATTGTAAGGTTTGTCCTGAGTATCTAAACAATAATTGTGAGGGCGGAGCTCTAGATTGTATGTGCCTTAAATGTCCAAGAAATCTTGGGAAGTGTATGATAACAAAATACTGTACGGAAACAGAGTCTATTCTAATATTTGATTAGAAGGAATAGGTTAATATTTATTGAATATAATGTTAGGTAACTTATAACTTATATATTAACGTTTTGTATAAGTTATTATGTTTAAATAAAAGGGGGCAATAAAGTGAACAAAGAGCATGGGGAAAAGTTGAATGAAGTAAGAGAATATATGCTTGATTTAGAACACTTAAATCAAGCTATTGGACTAGTTTACTGGGACATGAGAGTTGGAATACCTAAAAAGGCTATAGATTCTAGATCAGAAGTAATAGGATATCTATCTGGAGAATCTTATAAGATTGCAACCTCTGATAAGGTAAAAGAGTTTATCGACTACTTTGAAGGGGTAAATGGTCTTGATGATATTTCAAGTTCTATGATAGAAAACTTAAAAAAAGAATATGAAAAGACTAAAAAGATACCATCAGATAGACATAAAGAATATACGATCCTTGCATCTAAATCTGAGGTAGCCTGGGAAGAGGCTAAAGATAAATCAGATTTTGAAATATTCAAACCATATCTTCAAAAGGTAGTAGACTTTAAAGATGAATTTATAAGTTACTGGGGATATGATAAGAATAAATATGATACCTTATTAGATTTTTACGAGCCAAGTATCACAGTTGAAAAGTTAGATGATATCTTTGGTGAGCTTAGAGATGGTATAGTTCAACTATTAGAAAAGATAAACAATAGCAAAGTAAAACCAAAAGATGATTTCTTTAAAAAAGAATTCTCTAAAGAGTCTCAAGAAGAATTTAGTAAGTTTGTTGTAGAAAAGTTAGGTTATGATTTTGATGCAGGAAGAATAGATGAAAGCGTACATCCTTTTACTATAAACTTTGGAAATAAGGATGTAAGAATCACAACTAAATACTTAACAAATGAATTTAGAAGTGCGTTATTTAGTACAATACATGAAGGCGGACATGCTATTTATGAGCAAGATATACCTGATGAATTAAACGGAACAGGTCTTGGTACAGGTGTATCTATGGGGATACATGAATCTCAATCAAGATTTTATGAAAATATTATAGGAAGAAGTAAGTCCTTTTGGAAGTACTTTTATCCTGAAGCTAAAAAGAGATTCCCACAATTTGAAGGAGTTTCACTTGAAGAATTTTATAAGGGTTTAAATACAGTAGAACCATCACTTATAAGAACAGAAGCAGACGAGCTTACTTATAGCTTACATGTAATAATAAGATATGAAATTGAAAAGGCTCTTATAAATGGAAAGATTAAAGTAGAAGATTTACCTAGAGTTTGGAATGAAAAATACAAAGAATACTTAGGTGTAGAAGCAAGCTGTGATGCAGAAGGCGTCCTTCAAGATATGCATTGGTCTGATGGAAGCTTTGGATACTTTCCAAGTTATGCCCTGGGAAATATATATGGAGCTCAATTCTTAAATAAAATGAAAAAGGATATGCCAAATATGTATGAGGAAATTGAAAAAGGTAACTTTGAATATATTCATAAATGGTTAAGTGAAAATATCCATAAGCATGGAGCAGTTTATAAACCTGCAGATCTTATAAAGATGGTAACAGGAGAAGAACTTACAGCTAAATACTTTATAGAATACTTAAATAAAAAGTATACTGAAATATATGACCTATAATTAAAAATAACCTCCTTATAATAAAACTATAAGGAGGTTATTTTTATTGTGCGAAATATTATACTGATAGTAACTATAAAACACATATGCTACATTTAAAATTAAGTTTCAATCTATGGTTAAGGGTGGTTACTAATTAAAATTATAAACATTTTTTTTAATAAATAATAATCCCTATAACAGCTACTATAGCTATTAGTAAAATAGGATCTACCTTTTTTAAGGAAGCTATAAATACTCCTAAAAATAATATAATACTTTTAAAATCTATAAATATGCTTTTATTTACAAGTAATAATGCAGCTGCAGCTATAAGTCCAATTACCGTAGGTCTTATACCTTTGAAAGCGTAATCTACATATTTATTATCTTTAAATTTAACAAAGAAAATAGATATTATCATCATTATTATAAATGAAGGAAGAGAAACTCCTAAGGTAGCAAGCAAGGAACCAAAAGGTGAACTAGTTGCTGTATAGCCTATGTAGGTAGCGCTATTTATTGCAATAGGACCAGGAGTTACCTGAGATATTGCAATTATATCTGTAAATTCACTTAAAGTAAGCCATGCATTATTTATTACAACTTCTTGCTTTATTAAAGGAAGCATAGCATATCCGCCACCAAAACTAAAAAGTCCTATCTTAAAAAATGTGATAAACAATTTTAGATATAAGTTCATTTGTTTGCCTCCTTTACTTTTCCATAAACTATACCACCTATAGCAGCTAAGACTATGAATAGTATTGGAGTTATATTAAAAAATGCAATTAGAACTGCCACTAAAATAGGTATAATTATATTTTTTTTATTTATTCCAGCATTCTTTCCCATTCTATAAAGAGGGGTAGCAATTAAAGCTACTATTGCAGGCCTTATTGCCTTAAAGCTTTTTTCTACATATATATTATC
This sequence comes from Clostridium putrefaciens, assembly GCF_900461105.1. Lineage (GTDB taxonomy): Bacteria > Bacillota > Clostridia > Clostridiales > Clostridiaceae > Clostridium_L > Clostridium_L putrefaciens. The sequence continues at coordinate 107,769 of NZ_UFWZ01000001.1, forward strand.
TTTTATATCCCTAAAAAATAGAGCAATAATTAATATTATTAAAAAAGAGGGTAAAATTGCTCCAAGAGTTGTACAGATAGCTCCCAAAAACCCTGCACTTTTATATCCTACAAATACAGCAGTGTTTACAGCTATAGGTCCGGGGGCAGATTGAGCTAAAGCTAAAGAGTCTATAAATTCTTGTTTATCGAGCCAACCCTTATTATCCACCACCTCTTTTTCAATTAAGGGAACCATGGCATATCCTCCACCTAGTGTAAAGGCACCAATTTTAGCAAAACATAAAAATAGTTCTAAATAAAGATTCACAAAAGAAACCTCCTCATCTTTTAAGAGAATTTTAGTAGCACATGTATATATTATATAGTATATAGAGTTTTTTAAAATAGCTAATAGGGATTAATAGATTATATATTCAAATAGGAAGGAGATTTTTTATGTTTTTAGATAGAGGTACTTTAATAAGTGGTGATGCAGGTCATAACTCACCACCAGATACCGGGGCTAGTGGATATAGGAAGGAAGATGATCTTACTAAAGAGGTTTGGAATTTAATACAAGATAAGCTTATAGTTATGGGATATTTAATCAAAGATTGCACTCCATGGGGTAAAAGATTTGATAGTGTAAATAAATCTCTAGCCTTTAGGGTAAATGAAGCAAATAATAGTGGTTCAAAGCTTCATCTATGTATACACTTTAATTCAGGAGGTGGAACAGGTGTAGAATGTTATATAAGCGGTAATAAAGATTTAGAAAGGGGCTTTGCAACTAATATTTGTAATGAGATTTCTAGATTAGGTTATATAAATAGAGGTGTAAAAACAGCAAATTTATATGTTCCAAGATACACATCTATGCCTTGTGTATTAGTAGAATGCTCATTTGTAGATTCAAGGCAAGATATGGATAAGTATAACGGTAATGATATTGCAGAGGCTATAGTTAAGGCAGTAACTAATGCAGAGGCTAATTTAGAATCTAATTCAAAACCTGAATTAGAAGAATCTAAAGAATTAAACTTTTCTTACAAGAACAATGCGAAGGTTATAAGAGATTTCCTTTATGTAAGAGATTCCATGGGAAATATAATACCAGGTAGAAGAGTAGATATAGGGGATAATATAACAGTTTTAGATGTAAGCTATGCAAAACAACTTGTCTTAGCCCAATATCCTACAGCTTCTGGAGTTAAAAGAGGTTATGTAACTAATGCAACTAATTGCATTGAATATTATTATAAAGATGAATACTCTAATGGATCAACAAAGGAAACAGTATACGATGAAAATGGCTTATATCTTGGATCACTAGATCCATTTGAAAAGGCAACACCCTTATATAGAAAAGGTGGAAGACTTCATGTAGTATACAATACTAATAAAGGAAAGAACACAAAATCAGGTTATGTAATTTATAATGGTAACTTTAATAAGTTTTAATGTGTAAATAATCATTAGTAAAGATAATACCTAAAAAGAGAGAAAAGGCTTTTGCTTTTTCTCTCTTTTTAGTGTACAAAATTATTCAATTAGCTTTAATAAAAGACTTATTATTGAAGTTATAAATCTAAAAATAAAAATATTTTAATATATATTTTCATCTAACCTTTACATATTTAAGATTTCCTTCTCTTTTATAGGTGTAGATTAAATTCAAGCTTGATTTTTAATTTAAAAAATAAAAGATTAATGGAGGTTTTAAAAATGACAAAATATTATCCAGATGTAAATCCAGGTGAAATAGTACCAGGAGGATTTACCTATCCTAATAATGCTAAGTTACAAGGAGACTTCTTATATTTAAGAGATTCAAACAAGAATATGGTATCAGGTAGGCAGGTTGACAATGGTGATAGCATAACAGTATTAGATGTAGGTTATACAAAACAATTAGCATTAGTTCAATATCCAACATCAGCTGGAGTGAGACAAGGGTATGTTAAATATGAAGGAGTATCTGGATTTACTGATTCTAACATTAAAATTCCACGAAAAAATAAATTCATCTTCTACTGAATGGATTAAAAAAGGAGATAGATGGTATTACGGTGTATATGAACTCATAAAGATACTTATTAAAATATAAAATAAAAGGTAATTACAATTTTATATTATAACTTGTCTTAATATTTAAATTCATTTTATTAAATGTTTATTAAATTCATTTATAAAAGCATTTTTAGTATCTTCATTTTCAAAGGCTATTTTAGGTATTGATATAATTTCTTTTGAATTATATAGATGTATATATTTACTAGATTCAACTACCTTATCAAATAATGACCAATACAAAATCATATCATAGTTAGTTGAAGTAATTGATAGTCCAGCTTCATTTATCGATAATAAGAATTCATTTACTTCATTATTTAATTGATATTGTAGTCGATTAGAAATGGCCTTTTTGGTGAATAGCATATCTGATGTAGTTGACACTATATATAATATGAGGAATGTAAAGATTCCTTCCTTCAATATAAGGAAAACAAGTGGTACTAAGATTACAATAGGAAATGTATATCTTTCTACTAAAATGCGTTTTTTAAGATCTTTAGATTTTAAAATATATTCTAACTTAGAATTTATATATTCTTCTCTTAAAAGAGAATATTTTATCTCCATTTAAACACCTCCATTAGTAATAAAATTTATTTATATATCTTTAAAATGGTGAAATGAAATACATCTTCATGGTTTTGGGTTGTTTTTTATTTTCCTAAATATTTATTTAGTTTATTTATAAAATCGGTTTTATTATTTTTGTTTTTAAATATCTTTTTAGGTATTGATATATTCTCCTTTGAATTATATAAATGTATATATTTTTTAGATTCGACAATTTTATTAAATAATGGCCAATATAAATTAAGCTTATATTCATTGGTGGTAACTGATATGGAATTTTCATTTATAGATAATAAGAATTCATTTATTTCATGCTTTAATTCCTTTTTAACTCGATAATGAAGACCTACCTTAACTGACATTGGCAGAAATATAACCATTAATATGTACATCATAAGAAAGGTGCCAATCCCCTTTTTTAATAAGAAGAAGGTAATAGGTGCGAATATTACAATAGTAAGTATATATCTACCTACAAAAAATCGTTTTTTAAAATCTTCAGAACCAAATATATACTCTACTTTAGAATTTATATATTCTCTTTTTGTAAAAGAATATTTTATGTCCATATGAATACCCCCTATTAGTAATGGATAGTGTTAACACTATCTTTGTTTTAGAATCCATAAGCACTTATTATTAATTTTATTCATCTCGTTTAACTTATTTGAATAAACATATATTACCATGATGTAAGTTGTTTATCAATAGGTAATTATTAAAAAGGCAATGGAATAATGGTTTAAATATATAACAGTAACTCTTTTGGTGAGAATATAAGGTTTCATTTTTAATCCAATAAAGGAGATGAATTGGAGTTATGATGAACTCATTAGTTGTTTTAAAAGTTAATATAAGATAATAGTTGGAGGTACAAGTGCAAGTGGGATAAAAGTAGAAGATAGAGATGAAAAAGAAAAAGTAATAAAACACATGAATTCTACTAAATACTTTTATGGATTTAATCTCAAACCTGGAGGTGATAGCCCCGATGGATGCATAGTGATACTAGATAAGCATGGAAAAATGGTTGAGGGGCTTACTTTCTTTGGGGAAGAATTGATGCATTGTAGAGCAGATGGGAACTATTGTCGAACTTATTGGACTAGCATGGATCAGCATGATAAGCTTGAAAGGTTATATAATGATTTGAAAAAGCGTAGTAAATAAAAAGTTAGCGGAGTTATTTTTAATCCAATAAAAGAAATGAAATGTGGTTATGATGAACTCATTAGTTGTCTTGAAGGTTAACATTAGTATTTCAAGAGATTATCTGAAAATTTTATTTTGAGATAGTCTCTTTTTTAGTATTAGAAGCAGGGGCGTAAATTTTGGGTTTAAATCTTTCTTTGTTTAAATATGTGCTAACTATACTTGATATTAATATGCTTATGCATTGACAAAAGATTATAAATAACAAAAGAATCACGACACCATGGTCATTTGAAACCATAAGACTCGAAATCTAACTTTTTATGTAGAAATATTAAGATAGTATATAAAAGGTGAATAATATGAGGTTAATTTTAAAATAACCTAGGACAACTTCCAAACAGACTTAAAAATTCATCCTTATGTCTAATTTTATCAAACATTTCATCATCAAAATAATCATAGTAATTAATTTCTGAATCTTTAGCTAGTTTTAAGTTTGTATAACAGCTATTATAATCTTCGTTATATAAGTTTATTGCAGCTAAAATGATATAGTTATCTCCATTACTAGAATTAAGCTTTATTGCTTTTAATATATTCTCTTCAGCTTTTTTAATATCAGATAATTTAAAAAATACATGTGCATAGTTTTTATAAGCCGCAGATAAATGTTGATCAATTTCCACAGATTTATTTAAATCTATAAGAGCATTTTCATATTGTTTCAGTCTGATATATATAAACGCTCTATTATTATATGCCGTATTATTACTCGGGTCAATCATAATAGTCTTATTAAAATCTTTAAGTGAACTTTCATACCTTTCTAAATTAAGATATAAAAAGGCCCTACTATTATATTCAAGGATGTTGCTAGGATTAATATCAATAGCCTTATTAAAATCTTTAAGTGCGCTTTCATATTTTTTTAGTTTAAGATATGTTTCACCCCTAAGAATATACAATACATCTTTATATTCACCGTCAATATCAATAGCTTTATTTAATTCTTTAATAGCTTCTTTATAATCTTTATTTACGAAAAGATAATTACTCTTCTTTATAATTTCTCCATAAGAATTTAATTTAATTTTATTTTTTATACGTGGTAAGATTAATTTTATAATTAGTATAGAACACAAGGAAATTATGACTAAATAAATCATTATTTAAAGTACCTCCCTAAAAAATAAAATACTTATTTAAATTAATTTTATCTATTTTAAATTTTTTAAAGCATAATAGCATTGTGAACATATTTAATATAACTATACAGATTGAATATTTCATACTAATAAATGGTTCTTTAGTAATATTTATAAAGATAAAGCTTATTATTATTAGTAATAAATGAATGTATATAAGTTTATGCTTTTTTCATTTCGAACATCCAATTATATTTCTAAAAGCTGTTATTAGAATATCTTTTTAATACCTTACTTGACTTATACTAATATCCTTAAGTATTTCATTAAAGGTTTTAACTTGAATATCTATTCCTATTGAATTAAAACTACTTTTATCCACAGTTTGCTATAATTACAAAAGTATTATTTAGTATAAAGATGCGTATTCCTTCAAGTTTTTACATTCAAAAATTTCGTAGAGGTCTCGCCAATATTTCCCGCAAAATCCTCGCTAAGAAATAAAGTGGTTAATTATTGCATATACCATTACATATGAGATATAGTAACACTTTGTATGTAATGGTATGACCTAGATATGAGCTATTGCAGAAGTGTACTAAATTACGAATTAATAAAATCTTATAGGTGCAGATGCTGCATTAATAGAATTGTCAAAGAATACGCATAGCCATAGTGATGTTACAATTGGTTAACCCTTTAAGACATGAGTAATAAAGTTAAAGAATAGTGTTGATTGTTAGGAATCTACTCTCCAATCATATTTACCATTAGGTAAGTCTATCTTATGACCATTAATTATAACAGTTTCATCGCTATCCCAAGTAATTTCAGAAACATGAATTTTGTATTCCCAATAAATATTTCTTGGCTTCTTATTTTTATTATTTATTATTAATTCACCTCTTACGGCACAATCTACTGTTGCACTGCCATTAAAAAGATATGTTCTAATAGTATATGTTCCATTTGGAGATGTAGATTGACTCAAATATTCACCCTTAGGCAAATGACCAATACTATCAATATATGAATTTTTATTTCTAAAAGAAATTATTGTTATAAGAATTGTTATAACAATAGAAATTATTACGACACCAAAAATTATTTTATTTTTTTTCATAAACAAACCTCCTAATATTAATCAAGTATTCCAACTCCATAATCATTTGGATCGGTATTCATAGGAAAGATATAAGTACTTTTAATTGAAATTATAAAGAAGTATATTATATAAGGAATAAAAGTTAAGGGTATATTTATCCATTTGCCTTCTAAAGATAAGTGAATTAGACTTGTATACAGTACTATTAAGAAAATAATCCCTACACTTAATAATATTTTTTAGTAAATAGCCAATCATGATTTATTAATAACCGTAGATATACTTCTCAATAATAGCAAAAACAATACTTAATAACTAAGTTATAATAATTTGTTTTAGAATCCTTAATCGCTTATTATTAATGTTATTCATCTCCTTTAACTTATTTCAACAAACATGTATTACCACAATTTAAATTGTTTACCAATAGGTAATTATTAAAAAGCAATGGGATAATGTTTTAAATATATAACAGCACCTCTTTTGGTGAGGATATAAGGTTTCATTTTTAATCCAATAAAAGAAATGAATTGTGGTTATGATGAACTCATTAGCGCCTTTAAAGGTTAACATTAGTATTTCAAGAGATTATCTGAAAGTTTTATTTTGAGATAGTCTCTTTTTTAGTATTAGAAGCAGGGGCGTAAACTTTTGGTTTACATCTTTCTTTATTTAAATATGTGGAAACTATACTTGATATTAATATGCTAATGCATTGACAAAAGATTATAAATAACAAAAGAATCACGACACCATGGTCATTTGAAACCATAAGATTCGAAATCTAACTTTTTATGTAGAAATATTAAGATAGTATATAAAAGGTGAATAATATGAGGTTAATTTTAAAATAACCTAGGACAACTTCCAAACAGACTTAAAAATTCATCCTTATGTCTAATTTTATCAAATATTTTATTATTAAAATAATCATAATAATTAATTCCTGAATCTTTAGCTAGTTTTAAGTTTGTGTAACAGCTATTATAATCTTCGTTATATAAATTTATTGCAGCTAAAATAATATAGTTATCTCCATTACTAGAATCAAGATTTATTGCTTTTAATATATTCTTTTATGGAAATACAACCAATGATAAAAAGTAATAAAAGTATAATTTACTTTAAGGTGAAAGTTATGTAAGATGGCCACAAGGTTTAAGTAATAATTATTCTAGAATATTCTACATCTTTCTTTGTTTAAATATGTGCCAACTATACTTGATATTAATACGCTCATGCATTGACAAAAAAAAGGATTCCAACTCCATAATCATTTGGATCAAGCTGCATAGGAAAAAGATAAGGACCCCTAATAAATATATATTACCACAACGTAAACATTTTATAAATGATTGTTGTTAAATAACACGAAGACAGCGTTTTTAATATAACACTTTCAAAAGATTATCTGAAAACTTTATTTTAAGATAGTCTCTTTTTTAGTATTAGAAGTAAGGAGACATCTACTCATTTCCTTTATGTAAAGTTAATGTTAAAATAAGGAGAATACTAATTTTAAGGAGTGAAGATTTTAATATGTTTAAAAAGAAAAACAATATAATACTAATATTATTAAGTGTAATAATAACTACCTTTTTTTTAGGATGTACAAAAGCTTCTGAAACTGAGCCCTCAAACTTTCCGTTAACGAAGGAAGTGGGTAATTATATAATTGATATAGAGTATACTAAATATTTCGGGAATTATTTACTAACAAAATATTATATAACAACAAAGGATAGTTCAAATATAGAGGACGGAAATGTCTTCCTATCAGCAGCAACTCAAAATGATAATGTTGTTGAATTAAGTTTTGGCCCGCAAGAAATATCATCAAAAAAAATAGCTAATGATAAATTAGAAGTTGTTCAAAAATATATTATTGCAGGAAGGAAGGGAAAAAGTGATCAAATAAAAATAGAATATTTATTAACTGGAGATATAAAGTTTAAATTATCAAGTCCGTTAAATAAAAGTACGAATGGATATGAATATATCCATAAGAAGGTTTCATTGGATGGCTTAGATTTTACAATTGAAAGTTTAGGTAATTTTGAATTTGGTTCTTTAATTGATTTTTATATTGAGGATACAAAAAATTCAGATACCTATGATATTAGAGAAAGATATAATTTAAAGCTAATATCAGGAAACTATATTAATGCATACGAACTTAAAGCTTTAATAGCTTTTCCACCTAAAGAACTAGGCGAACTAGAATATTATGATTATAATAAGGATTCGAAATATGTTCAATTCTATGCTGGAAATCTATTATATAATCCTGAAGATGTTGATATAAATAATATGCAAATATATTTAGTTGACAAAGAAACTCAAAATGAAACTTTGATATATTCAAAATAAATTTTAAAATTGCAATGTAAAACAAAAAATATGATATGTATTTAGCATTTCACAATAAGCCTGGGGGTATATAATGAAGAAAAAGAGAACTATAATTAGGATATTACTTATGACCATGATAATTTCTTTAAATATTTATAATGCGTCCTTTAAAAGGATTAGGTTTAGTGATAAGTATTTCAAAGATGATGATTATAAGATAATAGTTGGAGGTACAAGTGCAAGTGGGATAAAAGTAGAAGATAGAGATGAAAAAGAAAAAGTAATAAAACACATGAATTCTACTAAATACTTTTATGGATTTAATCTCAAACCTGGAGGTGATAGCCCCGATGGATGCATAGTGATACTAGATAAGCATGGGAAAATGGTTGAGGATCTTACCTTCTTTGGGGAAGAGTTGATGCATTGTAGAGCAGATGGGAACTATTGTCGAACTTATTGGACTAGCATGGATCAGCGTGATAAGCTTAAAAGGTTATATAATGATTTTGAAAAGCGTAGTAAATGAAAAATTAGCAGGGTTATTTTTAATCCAATAAAAGAAATAAAATGTGGTTATGATAAACTCATTAGTTGTATTGAAGGTTAACATTAGTATTTCAAGAGATTATCTGAAAGTTTTATTTTGAGATAGTATATAAAAGGTGAATAATATGAGGTTAATTTTAAAATAACCTAGGACAACTTCCAAACAGACTTAAAAATTCATCATTATGCCTAATTTTATCAAATATGTCATCATCAAAATAATCATAGTAATTAATCCCTGTATCTTTAGCTAGTTTTAAGTTTGTATAACAGCTATTATAATCTTCGTTATATAAGTTTATTGCAGCTAAAATGATATAGTTATCTCCATTACTAGAATTAAGCTTTATTGCTTTTAATATATTCTCTTCAGCTTTTTTAATATCAGATAATTTAAAAAATACATGTGCATAGTTTTTATAAGCCGCAGATAAATGTTGATCAATTTCCACAGATTTATTTAAATCTATAAGAGCATTTTCATATTGTTTCAGTCTGATATATATAAACGCTCTATTATTATATGCCGTATTATTACTCGGGTCAATCATAATAGTCTTATTAAAATCTTTAAGTGAACTTTCATACCTTTCTAAATTAAGATATAAAAAGGCCCTACTATTATATGCAAGGATGTTGCTAGGATTAATATCAATAGCCTTATTAAAATCTTTAAGTGCGCTTTCATATTTTTTTAGTTTAAGATATGTTTCACCCCTAAGAATATACAATACATCTTTATATTCACCGTCAATATCAATAGCTTTATTTAATTCTTTAATAGCTTCTTTATAATCTTTATTTACGAAAAGATAATTACTCTTCTTTATAATTTCTCCATAAGAATTTAATTTAATTTTATTTTTTATACGTGGTAAGATTAATTTTATAATTAGTATAGAACACAAGGAAATTATGACTAAATAAATCATTATTTAAAGTACCTCCCTAAAAAATAAAATACTTATTTAAATTAATTTTATCTATTTTAAATTTTTTAAAGCATAATAGCATTGTGAACATATTTAATATAAGTATACAGATTGAATATTTCATACTAATAAATGGTTCTTTAGTAATATTTATAAAGATAAAGCTTATTATTATTAGTAATAAATGAATGTATATAAGTTTATGCTTTTTTCATTATATGAATTTTTATTTCTAAAAGAAATTATTGTTATAAGAATTGTTATAACAATAGAAATTATTACGACACCAAAGATTGTTTTGTTTTTTTTCATAAACAAACCTCCCAATATTAATCGATAGTGTTAACACTACCTTTGTTTTATTTATTTCAATCCTTGCTATTGCAAGGGTTTGTGCTATTTTAAACGTAAAAAAGCAATGACCCCCTCTTTTTAGTAAAAACAAAGTTGGCTTCAACACCGAACTCTTCATTTGTGCTTCTTTTGGAGATATTCTGAGCAAAAAGAAAGATCTAGAAGAATACAAGAACGATAAGCACAAATTCAAGCTCCATTACAAGAACTTATTCAGATGCGTAGCAATCCATTTAATCTTAATTAACTATATTTAATTAAGATTAAAGTGTGATGAGCCATAAACAAATACTAACTCATCTAATTTACTAGTCTCGGGAACTTCAAATAAGACATAAGTATATTTTATTATTCCAGGTTTTTGATCCCTAAAGCCGGTAAAGTTTTTATCATTTTCTTCTTTAAGTATTTTCAATACAAGTTTATATCCAATGTCAAATGAGTACCTTTCATTAATAGTTGAGGTATCTTTTAAAACAAAGTCGTAACGATATAGTTCAATAGTCGAATTTGAAGAGTTTCTAACTTTGAGCTTAATTAGTATGAACTTATTACCGGGAGCTGGAGTAAATGTATTATTTTCAACGTTTATCTCCACCTTTTCCGAAGCTTCAATTACTTTAAAGTCAAAATGACGTGATGTAGCAACTTCACCAAAAGGCACTATAATAATTTTGCTATTTGGTTCAAGTGAGCTATTGCTATACTTAGGATTTGGTTTTTCAAGGTACATATCGTTAATCTTATTAGTAATGTTACTAGATCCCAGCTTTATAGCTATACCGAACATTATTACAAAAGCTAACGTAATTGTTATTGTCTTTTTTATTTCCATGTCCACACCCCTAATACTACTAAAAGATAAATTAATGCTGTGAAGGTTTTTCTAAACAATAAAAACATCCCCTTTACTTTACTTGGGTAAACATTTGGTTTACATCTTCATTTATTAAGCAATAATCCCTCCTCCATAATCATTTGGATCAAGCCGCATAGGAAAAAGATAAGGACTCTTAATAAACATATATTACCACAACGTAAACATTTTATAAATGATTTTTGTTAAATAGGAACCATTTGAAATACCTATCATAATATAAGAGTATATATATAAATTATCTTAACTTTAATAAATCATGTTCTAGAATTATTTGTATTCAAAGATGATAAAAATAAAAAAATATAGCCATGTTTCATATTTAATTATTTAATTATTTAATGGTACCATGATTTTAATGGAAGATTAATTCAAAGGGCAAGTTATTAAATGAAAGATAAAAGTTTTTAAATAGATGCATTAAAGTGTTCAGAGGAAATAAGCATGTCTAAGACATATTTATTTCCTCTATTTTTATATTCATATTTATAGGTATAGTTATAGTTAAGAATTAATACATGATCTAAATCTATTTAACTACAAGAAGCTATTTTTGGTTATCATTAAATAGATGTTTTCTATATACATATAAACTTTTAATATGGGTAAAATAGAAATATTCACATTACTTTTATAGAGGTGTTGTTATGAGAAAAGATGAACTTAAAAGTGTTATCGGTGAAAATTGCCCAGGTTATGAACCAACATATGGATTATCTCTTATGAGCATGGGAGGACACCTTTCTCCTAGCTGCGATAATTGTTCTAACTTTGTTAGAGGTAAGTGCTTTAAAGACTTATATGATCCTATAAAAAATATGATTAACAATAATTAAGCCTATGGAGTTGAAAAGATAACAAGTTAAAGATTTAAATTTACTATTAAATTTATTGGTTACTTTTTGAAGAGGCTTAAGTCTTAAAGAAGAAAGGAGACTATTAATGGGTAATATGATGCAAATGATGCATGTAGCAAATTGTTGTCCTGGATACGAAGCTACAATAAATAATATAGAATCTAATATGGGATTAGAAAATAGCAAGAGCTGCTCTAATTGCAATCACTGGCAAGATAAAAGGTGTAATATTAATCTGTTTGATTCTGTTTTAATATCATTAGATCAAACGTAACTTAACATTTAATAAGATGGATTATAATTTTAAAACTTTAAAATTATAATCCATTATTTATAAAAGGTGAATTATTTCAAAACAAATTAATGTTATTAGGTATTATAAGAACTGGGGATGAATATTTATACATAAATAGGTTGATTTTTTTATAATTATGCATTATCATTTGTTAGTAAATTAATAAGTATCAAATGTAAATATCAATTATAAAAGGAGAGAGATAATGGAAAGTAAAAAGCCAGTAAATTCAAACAAGAGCAGCTATTTTAAATTTTTAATACCCTCAATAATGGGAATAATATTATTTATGACACCCTTAAATTTAGGTGGTGAAATAACCATACCTGTAGCCTTTTTTGCTAAGGTTATAATGAATAAGTTATCATATGTATTACCAGGTATAACTGTGGGGCTAATAGTTATTAGTCTTATAGGTACATTAGTTACAAAAATATTTAAACCTAAGAGCATAAAAGAAAATACTTATCTTAAAAGTCTTTTTGATGTAGATATTATTTGGACTATAGCAAGGATGTTAGGTGGTATTTTAGTTATATCATCATACTTTAAGATAGGCCCTGAATTTTTATGGTCAGAAAATACTGGAGGATTATTACTTTATAGTTTGCTCCCAATTTTATTTTCAGTATTTTTATTTGCTGGACTATTACTTCCACTTATTTTAGATTTTGGATTACTAGAGTTCTTTGGGACCTTACTTACAAAGGTAATGAGGCCAATTTTCTCCTTACCGGGAAGATCTGCTATAGATTGCATAACATCATGGCTTGGAGATGGAACTATAGGAGTACTTCTTACAAGCAAACAATATGAAGAAGGATACTATTCAGAAAGAGAAGCAGCTGTAATAGGTACAAGCTTTTCAGCAGTATCTATAACTTTTAGTTTAGTTGTGATAGCTCAAGTGAACTTGTCACATTTATTTTTGCCATTTTATCTAACAGTAACTCTTGCGGGTATAGTGGCTGCTATAGTAACTCCTCGGATACCACCACTATCAAGAAAATCTAACAATTATTATGGTGGTGTAAATAATAATGGTAGTGAAGAAATACCAAAAGGGTATACTTCATTTAAATGGGGATTAGAAAAGGCTGTAGATAGAGCTGGACAAAACAACAGCCCAAAGAAGTTTTTTGTAGATGGAGCTAAAAATGTTTTGGATATGTGGATTGGTGTAACACCTATGGTAATGGCATTTGGAACAATTGCACTTATGATAGCAGAGTATACTCCTATATTTCAATGGTTAGGTATGCCCTTTATACCAGTTCTAAAGCTCTTACAAATACCAGAGGCTACAGCAGCATCTCAAACCCTTATAGTAGGATTTGCAGATATGTTTCTACCCTCAGTTTTAGGGGCAACGATTCAAAGTGATATGACTAGATTCATAATTGCAGCTGTGTCTGTGACTCAGCTTATATATATGTCAGAGGTTGGTGGACTTTTACTTGGGTCAAAGATACCTGTAAACTTTAAAGAGTTATTTATAATATTTATAGAAAGAACGCTTATTACATTACCGGTGGTATCTATAATAGCACATATTATATTTTAAATAATAATGGATAGAAAGCTTTTAAAGGAAACTTTAGAAGCTTTTTTTGTTAATAGCTTTTATTTTAATAGGGGTAGTGACCGCAATTTGTGCAAAATGCCCGTTAAGAAAAAATGGCTACCATAATTTAAAAGTTATTGAAAATGGTAGCTGTTTTTTTAATTCTTCTGTAAAGGTCTCATATTGTTTATTAAACCTGAATTATTCACCGAATTTATTTTAAGAGGATTTTTGAAGAATATTTTCTCATAATATATATTGGGTGATTTTTTTATTGTTAAACATTATTTTCATACCCAAAATTAGAATTTTGGATATAGTTTCTCTAAGGACTTTATACCAACTATAAAAAGCTAGTACTTTTAAAACCTATTTAATTTTAATTTGCCTTACGGTGAAAAAGCTAAATTATTAATTCTATTTAGTGTATCTCAAAATTCATTTTTATAAGGACAACTACTGCATAGTTTGAATGTTAAATATCTAGAACTAGTAACAATCTTAGCAACTACTTTTATCAGCTTCAACCTAATGGGTTCCATTCTGTTGGATTTTATATACTTAGATAAAGCTAATCTTCTAAACCAATTATTAAAGTTATAGGCTAATGCAGTTTTGAAAGAAAGTTTGACCAATTGAAAGAATGATTGATCATTTAAAACAAAGTTGTATCAAACGTTACTATGAAATTAGTAATAAAAGCCTTACAAATGCCTTATATACGTAAATTTCAAATGGTTTTGATCAAACTTTATTATAAAGCTACAGCTAACATGGACAATTGTAATTTATTCATATTAGCAATGTATCCTGTGCTGCTCATGGAATCGAAGGCGAAGCCATTTTTACTTTCTTTAATGAAGTTTTCAATAGTACCTCTATTGGAATAAAACATTATTACCTTTTTAGGCGTAGCCGTCATATTTGTAACTACGAATGTATAGTTATAACACATTTGCCCTTCGGGCTTTTCAATTTTAACAACAACTCTACGCATTGTATCCCACTTAGCTGCTTTATATTTAATTTCACCATATACTACTTTATAATCATAAATATTATCTTTACAAGCTAAATCCATTCTAGCTGTAATATCAGTAGCTTTGCTATATAAGGTTTTATAAGCCATAAGTCTTATTGCATAAAAGGCTTTATTACCCTCTATAAGTTTATATAACTGTGGTATGGAAAAACCATTATCAGTTCTTACGAACCTATCTATAGTAGGATATTTATTAGAATATCTAGTTAACATAGGACCTAAAAATCTTGTAACATGTCTTGATGTATAAACATTGCCGGATCTAAGTTCAGCTTTTAGAAAATCACCCGTTAATCCATCAAAAGCAACTAAAGGATGATACCCATTTGACGAATAGTGAAAATTGTAGTTAGAGCCATATTGATTCCCATAAGTTTGGCAATTAGTTGAATCTAAATCTATCAATACTTGTTTAGGCATCTCAACAGAATAAACTTTATTCATCAGGGTTTCATTTATAAATTGAAATTGTTTAGAGTTATCAACGTCTAATCGACTATTAAATCTTGAAATAGTGGGCTGAGATGCTAGGACTTCTTTACCAAGAACTGATTTAAAAGCAGGGTCAGTAGTTAATTCATCTGCATTATCATCAGTATGATATCCAGCAATATTCTGATATGTTTTTTGAATAGCAATATCTAAATTAGAATGAATTCTAAATTTAGCCTTATCTTTAACTCTTAATATATCTCTTATAGCTTCGCTAAACCCCATTTTCTCCTCAAATTCTCTATATAAAAGTATCCCAGCATCTGATGTTAAATCTCCACCTTCAAAATTAACTTTAACTTTCCTATTGAAATTAACTGACTTTTCTACTAAACTATTCATATGAGATTCTCCTTTGTTAAGTGTTTTTTTCGCAAATTAACTATAACAAATTTGAATCTCTTTTTCTATATTTTCCATCACGTTTTAGGTGAAAATTAAAACATTAATGAATCTAGATATCAAGCTATGCTACGCATGGTTTTTATTTTTCTATGAATAATTCAGGTTTAAGTTACCACATTGTAATTTTACCATATTATATATATTACTAACGATTGTTTTTACTAGGTATTTAATTTTCAGAATTTTCAAGTGTAAGTTACTTATTAATTAATGTTTTAACTCCTGTACAAACAATATAACTATGTATTCTAAAAAGATAATAAGTTATAAACTATTATAATTATTAACTTATTTTTTCAAAATACACTTTTTTATTATTAAATAATATTTTAGGACATTTAAAATTAATTCAATAAATAAAAAAGTACATATAATATCAATATTATTAAGTTAATAATAAATATGGGGCAGGTATAATAAAATTTTAAAAACTTGGAAGGCAATAGAAAAGGTATGGCGAAAACCATTAAATACAATGACTTTTAAGAAGGTTACACATGAACGAATGTAATTAACTAAAAATACTAAAAGTAAATATTAATCATGACTAAATTTTGATGGAAGGATATATAAGTTGAAATTTAACCTACGTAGTAGATGGGATGAGAAGTCATAGGCAATTTAAAAGCAACATATAGTACTATGCTAAAAGTACAATATATTTTAAAGAAAATTAATATTAATATATTCCTTAATATGCTATAATATGGATTAAATTAGAATTGAGCGGAGGAGAATTTTGTGAAAATTGATTTTTATTATTGGTCTTATCAATGTCCCTTGAATAGTTCAATGATAGAGCTTTTGAGGGAATATGAGGCGAAATTAGATATTATATACCATGATATTTCTAAAGATTTTATGTTAGCTCAAAAGATGAATATGTTTTTTCCAACTTTAACTGTTGTTAATGATAAATATCGTTATTTTAGTCCATTAACAAGAAATTTCTTAGATTTGATATGCAACGATTATATTCCTATAGAAAAGCCATATAGGCCTAAATTAGGTACTATAAGGAAAGGTGTTATAATAGAACCTATTAAAAAAAGTAATTACTTAATTGCGACTAAATGTATGAGGAAAAATGGTCTAAAAAATGTACCGAAAAAATGAAGTTTCTAGAAAAGCAAAATATTAATATTTTTGTAATTTCAGATGAAATGGGTATTTTCCCTAATGGAGATTTAGATTTTTTTATTAAAAATGGATATGAGGATATGGATGTTATATCTAAAGAAAACAACTATTGTACATTACATTTATTATGCAAGTACATATAAAAATCCAATATAAATAACTCAATATTTAAACATTATAAGCCAAAAATGAACCAATATATAAAAATGCCGTACTATTAAGAAATTAATTTACGGCATTTTTTATGCAGCCATTTAGCTGAATATTAAATATAGAAACAATAATTAAAAAAAATAGAATTTTCAAGCAAAATGGAGGAATATAGACCCTATATATATATAATTACAATTCTTTATTGTATTGTATGTTTTACATTTTAAAGTATACAATGTAAGATTTATTATGACAAAGGCCACCAAATTAAAAAGTAATCTTATAGGTGGGTATTTAACTTAAATAAGTTTTTAATATTATTAAATTAGTTAGTAAGAATATCCTTTTTAAAAACATATTATATATATAATTTGATTTTGAGTAGTGGGTATTTTTATAAAATATATTTGTAAAGCTTTATTAAATTTATGTTTTCAAAGTTATACAAATTAAAGTTTAAGAGTAGTCACGGAAACTAATATGTAAAACGTGAGTTTGTATAGGGTGATTATAGAACTATAAATTTTATGCTCAAAGAGCAATTAGAAATAAAAATAGGCATGACAAACAATCCTACACCATGTAGGAATTTTCAGGAAAGAATATTTAATTGTCAAACAGCTACTCTAATAAATTTAAAATACTAAAACCTGAAACTTTAAGTCTTGCATCTAGATGAATATTAATTGCAGCAATCATAGTCATAAATGAATACCGTTCTTTACCGTGTATTCGTAAAGAATGAATTCTATAATCATTAAGAATACGATTATTTATACGTTCTGAGCAGGTTCTAGTTTTATAAATAGTTTTCCATTGTTTTGAGCCGCGAGGCACAGGAGTAAACAAGCGTAAATCCCATGATGGTTTAGTATAGATTACTCGCCCATAAGGTGAAGGTGAGCACTGCTTTTGACAAGAGCAACTATCAACCTTTTTTAAAACTAGAGGGCAACGCCATTTAAGGCGTGAACGACTTTTTTCAAAACCGTTATAGACCATTTCATGGCCACCAATACAGATAGGAACTCCTTTTTCATTAATATCTAAAGTAGTTGGGTATTTTGGATTTCCTTTATTTTTGGAGTTCAAATCAATAAAGGGATTAATGTTCCATTTGGAACATAATTCATATGTAGGATAGTTATCATTAGCTGAGTCAAGAACATAATTTGATATATTGAACTGCGGCAACAGTTCTCTAAATTCAGCTAATGCGACTATTCCAGTGACACTGTCGTGCCTGCTTGCTTCTACAAATCGTAGATAAATAGGTAGATCTCATTCTGACCCCATAACAGTCTTCGACAGTTTCTAACGAGCATGTTAATATAAGATTATAATATGGAGGTTAGAAATATGGCAAGAAGAAAGTTTACATTAGATGATAAAATAAAGATTATTGAAGAATTAAATAATGGGTTTACTCATGCTCAGGTTTGCAAGAAGTATGAATTATCCTCATCAACACTATCCACCTTTAAGCGACAGCTTGATATAATTAATGCGACAGAACCAAAAGATTATCAACCAAGTGTTAAGGAAAGAGCCTTAGAAGAAGAAAATCGTAAACTGAAGGAACTCGTTGGTAAGAAAGAATTAGAACTTGATATGCTTCAGGATTTATTAAAAAAAAAGAATTACCTACGGTAGAAGACAAACTAGTTTTAGCTAAAGAATATACTCAAAAGGGACTTAAAATATCTAGAGCATGTATGTTGCTTCAAATATCAAGATCAGCTTTTTATCCAAAGAAAAAAGTAATAAAAAATGATGATGATTCAAATTCTAAAGTAGGCAGACCCTTCCCTGGATTTTCATATGGGATAAACAATTGTATTGTGGATGATTCCGTCATTGAAACCCTTTACATGAAGCATGTGGAAAAGCTCCATTCTATGGTTATAAAAAAATCACTAAAATTCTCCGACGAGATCATGGGCTACATATAAATGCTAAAAAGGTGTACAGATTAGCTAAGAAGCTAGGATTGCTTCTACCATATGTAAAACATACTAAACAAGGTCATCTTGCCGTTGCAAGAAACATAACAGCTATAAATCAGCTATGGCAAATAGATATAAAATATGTTAAAGCATTAAATGGGCAATTTATAATGCTCACAGATATTATTGATGTTTGTTCTAGAAAAGTTGTGGGAAGACAAATAACTAAAATTACCACCACTAATGATGCAATTACTGAAATAAAAATGGCACTCAAAGAGAATGGAGTTACCTCAAATCTAATTCTCAGAAGTGATAATTGTCCACAATTTACTTCCATTAAATTCGAACATTTATGTAAGGTTAACAATATATATCATGAGCGTATTCCTGTAAATTCACCTAACTATAATGCACATATAGAATCTTTTAATTCCTTACTTTCTAAGGCATGTATAGCTTGGAATGAAATTAAAAACTTCACTGATGGATACAGACTTATTTATGGATATATAAAATTCTATAATGAAGAAAGAATCCATGGGAGCTTAAGCTATATAATTCCAAATCAATTTATAAGGGAATCTATAAATTAGTTAGCATTCGTTAGGAAATGTCCATAATAGGGGGAGCAATCCGCCATCCCCAAGTAGCATTTATGTCAGAAAGTCTACGAGGGCATTTGCAATCGTAAATTTCATTTTGACGGCAGTCACAAACCTTAGAGCCGTAGTAAGAAGACTTACAGTGAACACAAGTACCATCACCTGCAACGGTAAGGTTAGATTTTTCTATTAAGTTAAGGTTAAAAGATGGCTGCACAGCAACTAATGCGAATACTTTTTGAAGTAGTTTTTCGGTTCTTAGGGAAAATGAGCGACCAGATTCAAGAAAATCTGAAATTCTCTTAACAACACCTGTTTTTTTATTAGGAAGTTTTTTACTTTTCCCGGGTGCTTTTATTTTAGAGAGTTTTCTCTTATACGAATATGTATTTTTCAGTTTGATTCTGTCGGTAGACAGATTTGAAAGCCATAATCTAGAGATAAAATCATAATGAGCACCAATTGATGGGACATTATTTTTAGTACATCCTATATAGGTTATAAGTAATTCACTGGCATGAAGCTTTTTCACCCAGTTGGTAATGCTTGTCTCCTTTTGAAAAAGCATTAAAGAAAATGAGCGAAATATTTCAGGTTGAAGGGTGGCAGGCCTACCCGTATTAGAATAATAAGGTTTTAATATCTCTCTAAGAATATCTAAATCTAAGCAATACAACTTAGATATACAATGTTCAAGTTCTATAATCTTTCTTGGGAAAGATTTGTAGAAAGATGAGAGGTTTGAAATAATAAATTGCTGATATTCAGCATGAGAAGTCCAGTTTTTAAGCATAAAAGTTACCTCCTGACAAATATATTTATAATAGGATTTGCACAAAAAATTATACATTTGTCAAGTGTTTTATGTAAAAAGGGTGGGGGAAATGATAAAAAGTTATAATACTAAAAATGAGTAATCATAGGAGCTAAAGAGTTTCCGTGAAAGCTCTTTAAATAAAAGGGGGGTGGATTATTATGATGAAATGGAACAAACCAGTTTACAAAATTTACAATAATAGATGGTTATGCTGGAACAAAAAATCAAGTATAACAATATTATAATTTAATTTAAAGAAACTAAAATATTATAGAAGTTCAGTAAATTTTTACTGACTTCTATAATGATTTGAACTTAAATATGAGGAGTGAGTATTATGGTAATAGCACCTTTTCAAGTAGATTTTGATATAACGTTAGATTGTATGTACAAATGTCGTCATTGTAATGTTGATGCTGGTGATAAATTAAAAGATGAAATGACAACAAAAGAGATTTTAAGAATCATAGACCAAATGGACGAAATCGGAATAAGTGATATATCTTTAACAGGTGGAGAACCTTTGTTAAGAGCAGATGCTTTAGAAATTATAAAATATGCATATGATAAACCTGGAGTTAGATTAACATTAAACACCAATGGATTGTTGGTTGATGAAGAAAAAATTAAGTTTTTCAAAGAAAATTGCCCTAATATCAATATAGCAGTTAGTCTTGATGGATATGATACGAAATCATATTCAATTTTAAGAAAAAGTAAAAAGTGTCCTGATAAAATTTTAGACGAAGAATTTGAAATAGTTATTAACAATTTAAAACTTATAGTTAAATCAGGGCTTTCTGTTGGTATAAATTATACGTTAACAGAGCCTACATTAAATAATTTTTGGGATACATATGATTTTATCACTTCACTAGGTAT
Source organism: Clostridium putrefaciens (assembly GCF_900461105.1). GTDB lineage: Bacteria > Bacillota > Clostridia > Clostridiales > Clostridiaceae > Clostridium_L > Clostridium_L putrefaciens. The sequence goes on from NZ_UFWZ01000001.1 coordinate 129,063, forward strand.
TAAAAGTATTTTAGCTATTAAGTTTTTTCCATATGGACAGGGAAGAATTCATGAAAAACAACTTGAACTTTCATATGAAAGATGGAAGGAATTTTTAATGGATGCAACTAAAAAGAAAATGAATGATTCACATTTCAGAGGGGTACAGATATCAGTACCATGTCCATGGGAAATGTATATACCACTTCTAGAAAATGGTTATTCAATTGATGACGTTCACAAAATATGGGATTACAATTCACCATTAGAATCTGAATTTTATAAAAAGCATAGAGATATTGGTTGCCATGCAGGAATTACAAGTTGTGCTATTTCGCCTAACGGAGATTTATATCCATGTGGTACAATATCATCTAAATTTCCACCGTTCGTATGTGGAAATTTGAAAAGACAGAGTTTCGAAGATATTTGGTACAATTCTGTAGTTTTAAATAATTTAAGAAGCTTAAGGGCTAAAAATTTAAAAGGTGAATGTACGACTTGTGATTACCTTGAATTATGTGGTGGTGGTTGCCGAGCAAGGGCATATACCAAAACAGGTGATTTATATGAAAAAGATTATCTTTGTCCTTTACATTGTAAATAAAATAAATTTATCGTAATAAGGTGGTATAGATATGAATATGATTTTATACAAAGATGCAAATCAGGTATATCGTATTAGAAAAGAAGATGATGGATGTTCTATTTTTTCTAATTCTAATTATATTGAAGGAGATGATATGACATACTTTATTTTTAAAAAGTTTTATGAACTAGGTGTAAGCAATGCAATCAATGAATTTATTGAGCAATTTGGTAAAAAAGATGATATAAAATCAGACTTGATGGATATGTGTGAAAAATTTAGACAAGAACATATATTTTTAGAAACTGTCGCTTCTATAGAATCTTATTTTAAAGAGGTGGATTAAAATGTTTTATCCGAATCAATGTTATATTGAAATTACAGATAGATGCAATTTGAAGTGCAAACATTGCTTTGCAAATGCTCAACAAAAGAATAAAAATTTTTTATCGTATTCAGAAATAGTCAATATATACAAACAGTTGGAAAATGTTGGAGTTATATATGTCAATATTTCAGGAGGAGAACCACTTTTACATCCTGAAATATTCGATATTATAGCGTATGCATCTAAGCAACCATATAACACATGTTTGTTAACTAACGGAATTTTGTGGAATGAAGAGAAAATTGCTAAATTAAAAGAATCTGATCCAGATGATAACATTTATATTCAATTAAGTTTAGATGGTCAATATGAAATTATGAATGAGCATAGAAATATGACAAAAACAGAATATGAAAAAATGATTGAAAATATTAAACTTTTTAAAAAATATGGGTTTTATGTTACAGGATTGCATACAGCTGATTCCATAACAATAAAAGAAAGTTTAAATACATGTAAATATTATATAGAAAATTATAATATTGATTCAATACAGATTGTTCCAGCATTTATGTCTGGTAGGGCGACTGAAAATCATGATTTATTAGATAATTATTGGAATGAATGGATTCAACTTGTACTACAGGTAACAGATATAAAAAAATATAGTTATTGGGGACAACTTAGTGAACGCTTGAGTCTTGGTTTCTTTACATTATATGAAATTGTAGTTCCACTTGATAAAAATAATAGACATAGTGATATTTGGGATGTTTGGGGGCTTGATGTTGATAATGTTGACAATTATAGAAAGCAATTGCATAGGAATTATTATTGTGAAGCAGGATGTAGTGAACTTGCAATTTCTTCAACTAAAGAAATGTACCCGTGTGTGGCAGCATTAAGAACAAGTATGAGATGTGGTACACTTAAGGAAAAATCCATTAATGAAATATGGACTGATTCAGAAATGTTAGATAAATTTAGGAATCTAAATGATACAGTAATAAAGAAAGAACCATGTTCATCATGTAATTATAAAATATATTGTAATGGTGGTTGTCGTGTAGCTTCATTAGAATTAACAGGTGATTTTTATAATCCTGATCCAAGGTGCCCTATCGTAAAAGAGTATAAAAATAACAAAGAAATGGAGATCTTATGATGAGTAAAAGTGTAGATGTTTTAGTAATAACTCCACCAAGAAAGTCAGTCATTAACAATGTAATAGTTAATAACTATCCACCTAATAATCAAGGCATCGACTCTATTCCTTTAAGGTTAGCAGCTGTTGTTGAGAAAAAGTATACTGTTGGGTTTTTCCCATTTTATTATACTCAATACAATTATTTAAATATTGACCTTGAAGAAGTAGAAAAAGTTCTAAAAAAATATCAACCTAAAATATTAATTATATCAACAGATTATTTTATATCTAATAGAACTACATCTACTGTTCAAAGTTCATTAGTAATTATGAAAGAATACAAGAAACTTTTTAAAAATGGAAAGACTATAGTTACTGGTAAGCATGCAATTGTTAATCCAGAAGATTATTTTAATGATAATTGCTGTGATGTTGCTGTGATGTCAGAGGCTGAAAATATTATTAATGAAGTAATTAAAGCTCTGCTTGACAATAATTATGAATCGTTAAAGGATATCAATAATCTAATGTTTTTTGAAAATGAAGTAATTAAAACAGAACTTAGAGAAGAAAATGTAGATGTTAATAAATTACCTGTTCCAGCCTTTAATCTATTGGCTGAATATATTGATATTTTAATTGAAAAGGAAAAGCCAATAGGTGATAAAGTATCTATCACATTAAGATCAAGTTATGGTTGTGTATATAATTGTCCGTTTTGTGGAGGATTAAAGAATTGGAACAATTATAGAATGAGAAATGCTGAAGGTTTGAAAAAAGATATAGATTATATGAAGAGTTGTTTAGGTAATAAGGCTGAAATAGTATTTCTTGATGATGAATTATTTACAATGAATAAAGAACATGTTATTGAGGTAGGTAATGTATTTAATAAAGAAGGGATATATATACAAGGAGTTTTAACACATGTAAATTATTTTAATGAAGAAATTGCAGAAATTATTTGTAAGTTTTCACATGGAATTATTTTTGGTGGAGAAAACTTTTGTGATAATATTCTTGAAGACATTAACAAAAATCAAAATGTGGAAAAAATTTTAAAAGCATGCAGTGTAGCAAAAAAATATAATTTAGATACACGTATTGAATATATAGTGGGACTACCTTCAGAAACTCCAAAAACAATAGTAAAGAATATCAACTTTATTTATAATGCTATTTGTTCAGGAAAAATTGATATTGTAGTACCCTATGTATTAGTTCCACATCCTGGTACAAAATTTAATATTTCATCTGATGAATATGGTATCAATATCATTGATAATGATTATAGTAACTATATTGAAGAAGGCAATTATCCTGTGTATGAAACCAATAGATTGACTAGGGCTCAAATATATATATATTATTTATTGTTACTAAATAATATATATGCAGCTAAACATGTGAATAAGGTGTTAGGTAATGACAATTATTTATCTAATACTACATATTCTGAAGACCTATTTGTAGAGTTTTTTAATAATATAAGTAGTCACGGAAACTAATATGTAAAACGTGAGTTTGTATAGGGTGATTATAGAACTATAAATTTTATGCTCAAAGAGCAATTAGAAATAAAAATAGGCATGACAAACAATCCTACACCATGTAGGAATTTTCAGGAAAGAATATTTAATTGTCAAACAGCTACTCTAATAAATTTAAAATACTAAAACCTGAAACTTTAAGTCTTGCATCTAGATGAATATTAATTGCAGCAATCATAGTCATAAATGAATACCGTTCTTTACCGTGTATTCGTAAAGAATGAATTCTATAATCATTAAGAATACGATTATTTATACGTTCTGAGCAGGTTCTAGTTTTATAAATAGTTTTCCATTGTTTTGAGCCGCGAGGCACAGGAGTAAACAAGCGTAAATCCCATGATGGTTTAGTATAGATTACTCGCCCATAAGGTGAAGGTGAGCACTGCTTTTGACAAGAGCAACTATCAACCTTTTTTAAAACTAGAGGGCAACGCCATTTAAGGCGTGAACGACTTTTTTCAAAACCGTTATAGACCATTTCATGGCCACCAATACAGATAGGAACTCCTTTTTCATTAATATCTAAAGTAGTTGGGTATTTTGGATTTCCTTTATTTTTGGAGTTCAAATCAATAAAGGGATTAATGTTCCATTTGGAACATAATTCATATGTAGGATAGTTATCATTAGCTGAGTCAAGAACATAATTTGATATATTGAACTGCGGCAACAGTTCTCTAAATTCAGCTAATGCGACTATTCCAGTGACACTGTCGTGCCTGCTTGCTTCTACAAATCGTAGATAAATAGGTAGATCTATCTTATGTTTTTTATTGTAGGAAGATAAAGCATAGAGAGTGTACCCATAAAACCAACGGTTTTCATGACTGTCCCATCCCCAAGTAGCATTTATGTCAGAAAGTCTACGAGGGCATTTGCAATCGTAAATTTCATTTTGACGGCAGTCACAAACCTTAGAGCCGTAGTAAGAAGACTTACAGTGAACACAAGTACCATCACCTGCAACGGTAAGGTTAGAGTTTTCTCTTATACGAATATGTATTTTTCAGTTTGATTCTGTCTGTAGACAGATTTAAAAGCCATAATCTAGAGATAAAATCATAATGAGCACCAATTGATGGGACATTATTTTTAGTACATCCTATATAGGTTATAAGTAATTCACTGGCATGAAGCTTTTTCACCCAGTTGGTAATGCTTGTCTCCTTTTGAAAAAGCATTAAAGAAAATGAGCGAAATATTTCAGGTTGAAGGGTGGCAGGCCTACCCGTATTAGAATAATAAGGTTTTAATATCTCTCTAAGAATATCTAAATCTAAGCAATATAACTTAGATATAGAATGTTCAAGTTCTATAATCTTTCTTGGGAAAGATTTGTAGAAAGATGAGAGGTTTGAAATAATAAATTGCTGATATTCAGCATGAGAAGTCCAGTTTTTAAGCATAAAAGTTACCTCCTGACAAATATATTTATAATAGGATTTGCACAAAAAATTATACATTTGTCAAGTGTTTTATGTAAAAAGGGTGGGGGGAATGATAAAAAGTTATAATACTAAAAATGAGTAATCATAGGAGCTAAAGAGTTTCCGTGAAAGCTCAATATTAATTAGGGGGAAAATAATGAAATCTTCTAAAGATAGAAAAATTAGTAATAAAATTGGGTTTTATATTACAAATAGTTTAATAGCATCGTTAATTGGAACTATAAACTTGGGTATATGCACAACGTTATTTACATTAAATGGATTAACATTTTTAAATATTTCCATTATATACACATGTATTTTATTATCATCATTAATATTTGAATATCCATCAGGGATAATTGCAGATAAGTTTGGACGTAAAAAAGTATATGCATTCGGTTTATTATGTGTAGCCTTTCAATATTTTTCATATGCAAAGTTTACATCAATTATTTTATTATATTTATCAGCATGTATTGGTGGTATTGGCGGAGCCTTAATTAGTGGTTCCTTTCAAGCATGGATTATTGTAGAAGAAAAACATAATAATATAGATGGGCTAAAAAAAGGGTTTGCTTTATTAACAATGTTAGGTGCGATTTTGTCAATTATTTGTAGTTTTTTACTTACATTTATAAAAGGTGATTTTAATCTTATATATACAATCATGTCAGCTATAATTCTAATTCTTTCGATTTTTACTTTTATAGTTTACAAAGATAATTATGGCGAAAAGAAACATATTAGTGATTATAATAAAGATACTTTTAGAGATATTAAGGGCAATAAAAGATATTATATATTAATTTTTATTTACTCCTTGAGTATTACTTATTGTTCAATATTTATACTTTTTTGGCAACCTAAAATTTTATCACTTGGAATTAATTCAAAAAAAATAACTGCTTTTTATGCAGTTTACTTGTTAGGTGTATTTATTATTAATTTAATTACTTCTAAAATTAATATTACTAATAAGAAACTATATATTGGAATTTGTAATATTGTTTTAATGCTTAGCTTTATACTAATGTCTTTAAAAAGTATTTCAATATTTACTATAGGGATGTTCCTTTTTGGATTAGGTTTTGGTAGTATTAATCCATTTTTCTTTGCATGGATTTCGGAAATTATTAATGAGGATAACTGTGCATCAATAATTTCTTTAATAAGTGCTGCAGGAACAATAATTTCAATCATAATAAATGTTGGAGTAGGGTATTTTATGGATATTTACGGAATAAATGTAAATGTATACTTTTCGGTGTTTATTGGAGTTATATTTTTAATATCCCTAATTATATTAAAATTTTGTGATAATAAAAAAATGCCTAAAAATATTAGAATGAATGAGGAAAAGTAATGTACTATATTTTAGATGAGAATAATTATCAAAAGCATAGGAGTATTTTTCCTAATATTGAAGTATTAAAACATGACGATTTATTTGTTCATTGTAGCAATACAAATAGTAATGAGATAATTAGTATTTGCAATAATTTAGTTGAATTAGTCAATAAATTTCTAAATATTGAAAACAATATTGAAGTAACGACTATAATTTTTAATGGAAAGTTATCTTCAAAATATTTAAATAGTGATTTAGTTTTTGCAAAATCTTATTATGATGATACCAATTTAATAATGTTAATAGTATATAATAATCTAAATTTGTTAGAGAGATTATTTGTTCATGAATATACACACTGTCTCAGACTTAAAAAATTGAATATTAACAAGGATAAAGATTATTACAAATATTTTTCTGTGAGCAATAATTGGATTGTAGAAGAGGTTATAGCTTTAACAGTAGAAAAATATATAAATAATATTGATACTTGGGAGAAAGCAGCTGCATTTGAATTTAATAAATGTTGGTCTAAATATAACAAAAGAACATTCAAATATTTAGATTTATCAAATAAATTAAAAAACAAAGAAATTGATAAATTTACATTAAAATATGAAAATGTAATATCTTGTATGTATTATATTGTATATATTATTGCAAAAAATATAAGTTGTACAAGTACATTGCCACAAATATTTGATAAAGATACTGATTTTTTTATAGTTAATATAATAGTATAGTTCTATTTGCTGTAAAAAAATATATTAACTTTTATTATTTTGATAAGTGAATATTTCATGCCTCTGAATGCACCCTTTCACTTGTAGAAACCGATAATTCATCTTAATGAAACTGCATATAATTTTATATAATTCATCGTAAGAAACCACCTTTTGATAAGAATTAATTATGAAGTCATTAATGACTTTAAAATTAATAAGAAAGGAGCCAGAATAATGGCAAATAAAATTAATGTGAAGCTCATTATGGAGCTTAAGGCACCAGGTCTTTCTCAAAATGTAATTGCAAAGACACGACATATTTCTAAAAGGTCCATCGCTGATGTCTTAAACATTGCTAGAGAAAAACAGATATTCTACGATGACATCAAGAATAAGTCAATTGGGATCTTGATGGTATAGAAGAAGTGTTTAAATAGCACTTCTTTTTTTTATGTTTATATATAGAATTTATACATTAAGGGGTGGTGACCGCAATTTGTGCAAAATTCCCGTTAATACAATTTAAATTACATTTATATAGAAATTAGCAATTAAGAAAATTGAATTGTTTCTTACGCACTTAAAAGGAAGAAATGAAAGGGATTGGATCTTAGCGAAATTCCAATTAAATACCGGATTAAGAATAAGTGATGTAGTTACTGTAAAGGTAAGTGACATATTAACTGCATCACTTAACTTTAAGGATTATTTTGTTCTAAAAGAACAAAAAACAAATAAAGAAAAAAAGATTAAGTTAAATAATGCTCTTAAAACAGTTTTAAAAGGCTATATAAAGAAAAATAAATTGGACTATAATAGTTATGTTTTTAGAAGTAGAAAAGGTGAAAATGCCCCTATAACCGTTACTCAAGCTTATAGAATATTAAAGGATGCAGCTGTAAATATGAATATAGAAAATTTCGGAACGCATTCATTGAGAAAAACTTGGGGGTATTGGACTTATAAAGCTAGTAGGTATAATGTAGGCTTAATTATGGATACATTCAATCACAGCAATCAATCTATTACTTTAAAATATATAGGAATAAGTCAAGAACAAAAAGATGAGCTGTATTCTATAGTTCAATTCTAGAAAGAATTATTATGTATTTAAACAGAAGAGGATTATTAACAATTAACCAAAGAATTGAGTTAATGAAAAATTCAAATGATATAACTGAGAAAGAATTAGAATACTACTATACCTTAAATTTTGAGGATATAGATGTAATAAATACTCATAGACTTAGTTATAATACATTACAACTAACAATTATAAGACACTCTGGATGGCCATTAATTGAATTTACAGATATACCAATGAGAATCGTACAATATGTTGCTAATCAGTTAGATATCGATTCAAGAGATTTTGATAAATATATTAATACTAAAAACACTAAGTATGAGCATTTGGATTCTATTTGTAGCTTATTCAAGTATAGAAAATATAACAAAAATACCGAAGCACTTTTAGTTGATAAACTCTTACAGATAGCTCAAGAGGACAATAATTCTTTTAATCTTGTAAGTAATGCACTTAATATTTTAAGGAAAGATAGAGTAATAATTCCTTCAATACGAACTGTTGAACAAATAGTTTGGCAAGTTAAAGAAGAAGTTGAGGGGCTTATTTTTAATTTAGTGGATGAAGCATTAACAAATATGAAAAAACAGCAGTTAGATAATTCGATAACTGTTCAAGATGATGATATAAAAACTAAATTAGCGTGGTTACGGGAAATACCAGGTAAAGCATCCTCAAAAACTTTTAATGAAATTGCTGATAGAATTGATTTCATTCGTAGTTTATAATTAGAAACTATAAAAGAATTAAATTCTACAACTAAAAGAAAAATGCCTAAAAATGCTCCATTAGATTTTGTAAGTAATCAATGGGAAGAATATGTTTATGATGAAGATGGTAATATAGATAAGAAATACTATGAATTAGCAGCATTTACAGAACTCAAAAATGCAATTCGCTCTGGAGACATATCTATTGTTGGAAGTAATCAACATATACCACTTGAAGAGTATCTTTTGACTGAAGAAGAATGGACGAAGTATAAAGAAAAAAGTACTGATTTTAAAGTACCTTTAGATGCAGAGAAATATCTAGCAGATAGAATAGCTCTATTAAATAGTAAGTTGAAATATGTATCAGATAATATAAAAAAACTTAAAGGCGTATCCATAGAAAATAATAAGTTTATATTATCAAGATTAGAGAAAGCCGTTCCAGATGATGCTAAAAGATTATCTTCTAAAGTTTATGCTCTAATGCCTAGAGTAAATTTATCTGATATATTAATAGATATTTGTAAATATACAATGTTTGATAAAAAACTAATACACACAGCAACAAATAAAGAACCTAAAGATATTGAAAAAGGTTGTATAATAGCAACTATTATGGCACTTGGAACTAATATAGGTCTTAAAAAAATGGAACAAGCAGTTAAGGGACTAACATATAAACAAATGAGTAATGTTGCTAATTGGAGAATGAGTGATGATAATCTGGAGAATGCTATGATTGAAATTGTTAATATTCAACATAAACAGCCTTATGCTAGATATTGGGGGAATGGAACTACGTCATCTTCTGATGGAGTAAGAGTTAGAACAGCGGTTGAAAGTTTAAATTCATCATACAATCCCCACTATGGATTTGAAAAGGGGGTAACTATGTATGCTACTGTAAGTGATCAATATTCTAGATTTGTAATAGATGTTATAAATACAAATTCAAGAGATGCAATTCATATAGTTGATATTCTTCTTAATCATAATACAGAACTTGAAATTGAGGAGCATTACACAGATACTGCTGGATATACGGATCAAGTATTTGGATTAACTCACTTACTTGGTTTTAGGTTTGCACCAAGGCTTAGAGATATATCTGACTGTAAATTATATTATGTTGAAACAAAAGAAGATTTTAAAAATATTGAATCAGTAATAAAGGGTAAGATAAATATTAATGTTATAAAAGAAAATTATGATGATATATTAAAACTTGCATATTCAATAAAACAAGGTAAAGTCTCCGCATCATTAATAATGAGTAAATTAGGATCTTATGCAAGACAAAACAGTTTAGCTAAAGCATTAAGTGAGATTGGAAAGACAGAAAAAACAATTTTTATATTAGATTATCTTTCAGATGAAAATTTTAGAAGAAAAATACATACTGGATTAAATAAAGGTGAAGCAACAAATGCCTTAGCTAGAGCTTTATTTTTCGGAAAACATGGAATGCTCCATGAGAAAGATATACAAGCACAAATACAAAGAGCTACTGCATTAAGTATAATTATAAATTCAATAACCCTTTGGAATACCTTATACTTGCCTAAAGTTATTGATAAACTAAAAGAAAAGGAGGAAATTAATGAATCATTTATAAAACATATTTCCCCACTAGGATTGGAACATGTAAATTTCGTTGGTCAATACAACTTTGATGATAACTCTAATTATGATAGCTATTTTTTCTTAACGGGAATTTTGCACAAATTGCGGTCGCTACCCCTAATAGAGTTTAACATAACATTTGTCTATATAACTCCATATATTGTATAGACAACATTAACATTTATATAGACAAGGGTACAATCAGTTGATATAATAACAATATAAGAAGAAATAGTGTGAGGGTTAAAGTAAAGGTTTGCAACATGGTTTAACGTTGTGTTCGGGGGTAGAAATGATGATAAGTTCAATGGAAACACTTAATAAGATAAAGGGCGGAATTATAGTCTCTTGCCAAGCCTTGGAAGACGAACCTCTTCATAGTGTTAATATTATGACACGCATGGCAAAGGCTGCACTCATTGGGGGAGCAGTAGGAATTAGAGCAAATTCTCCAGAGGATTGTGAAAGCATTAAAGAAAATATTGATTTACCGTTAATAGCAATTTATAAAAGGGTATATGGATCTAGTAATGTTTATATTACACCTACCATAGAGGAGGTTAAAAAGTTACTTCCTATTAAGCCTCAGATAATTGCAGTTGATGCTACTAAAAGAGAAAGACCAGATGGAAAAAGTCTTAAAGAATTCTTTTTAGAAATAAGGGAGGTATATGATGGAATGATAATGGCTGATATATCTTCTTATGACGAAGCTATAGAAGCTGAAAATATAGGCTTTGATATAGTGTCTACTACATTAAGCGGATATACGGATTACACTCTTGATAGATCTAGGCCGGATATTGAATTAATTAAAGAGTTAAAGAAGGTTTTAAAGGTACCAATAATTGCTGAAGGAAACGTTGATACACCAAGTCTTGCAGCAACGTGCTTGGAATCTGGTGCCTGGGCTGTAGTAGTTGGAGGGGCAATAACAAGGCCACAATTAATAACTAAAAGGTTTGTAGATTCAGTAAAGAAAGTTCATATATAAAACATATTATATTGTTTCATAGAAAATAATAATAATATAACAAAAATTAGGGGGGGGTTTAGAAATGAAGAAAACTAAATTAATAACATTAATCCTAGCACTTTCAGTTACTGCATCTGCTTTTATTGGATGCTCAAAAAGTGAAACAGGAGATTCTGGAAAGGCGTCTTCAGATAAAGCTGTAGAAATAACTTGGTGGAACTATCCAAACTATGCACCAATAGATAATACTCCAGGAAAGTATGAACAAAAGATAATTGAGAATTTTAATAAAAAGTATCCAAATATAAAAGTTAATGTAGAAATGATGGATTTTGCTAGTGGTCCTCAAAAGCTTAACACAGCAATTGCTTCTAATTCAGCTCCAGACTTAGTTTATGACTATCCAGGAAGAATAATAGACTATGCAAGAAATGGTGTAATGGCAGAACTTGATAGTATGTTTACAGATTCACTTAAATCAGATGTACCAGAGAAGATATTAGATGCGTGCAAGCTAGATGGTAAGTACTACATGTATCCAATTAATACTACACCAAATATGATGGCATTTAACAAAACAATGTTAGAAAAAGCTGGGCTTTTGGACATGCTTCCATTAGACAGAGAAGATAGAACATGGACAAATGATGAGTATATTGCACTTTTAAAAGCAATTAAAGAAAAGGTACCGGGAGTAGTTCCAAGTTCTATGTATGCTAAATCTAGTGCTGGGGATCAAGGAACCAGACCATATATAGCTAACATGGGTGGCGGACAAATAATATCTCCTGACTTAAAAGAATATGTTATGAATGATCCAAATGAAGCTAAGGCTCTTAAATGGATTGTTGATTCAACAAAAGAAGGACTTACTCTAAAAGGTGGAGAGGCTCTTACATCTAATGATATGATCGATATGTTTTTACAACAAAAGATAGCAGTATCAATTCTATATTCACCAGTATTAAAGAAAACAAGTGAAGCAAAGAAAACTGAGGCTTTTGAAGAAGTATTTGTTCCATATCCAACACCAAGTATTGAACAAAAACCTTTTCTTGAAGCTTTCGTTGGAGGAATAGGGATTTTTGATAATAAAGATCCAGATAAGATAGAAGCAGCTAAAAAGCTTGTAGATTTCATAGCTAATGATGAAGCTACATTTAAAGAAAACCTAGTATCCACTGGAGGATTTTCAGTTAAATCATCAGTAAAAGGATTATACAAGGATCCAGAATCAGTATATTGCGAAGGTATGATTAAATATTTAGGAACTTATTACAATGCAGTACCAGGATTCTCTGAAATGAGGACGTTTTGGTTTCCAACTCTTCAAGAAGTATTAATTGAAAAAAGTGAACCACAAAAGGCTTTAGATCAATTTGTTAAAGATTCAAATGCAACTTTAACAAATAAATAGTCTTAAGTAGTATGGGGTGGGTAATACCGCTTCATACTATTTTAATAAGATATGAATATGAAATCTAGTTTGATTTTAGAGTAATCAAACTTTACATAAGATTTAACTTAAAGACTTTTATCTATTAATAATTTTAGTGGAGGTGTTTATATGGGTAATATAAATGATACCAAGGTTAATATAAGAAATAAGAAAAGAATAAGTAAAAAGAACTTAAAAGAATGGGGATATGCTTATCTTTTCCTTCTACCTATGTTGGTTTTCTTTATAACCTTTGTCGTATATCCAATGATTAAGGGTGTTTACATAAGCTTTTTTGATTACTCTCTTAGGAATTTTAAGTTTATAGGCCTTGAAAACTATAAAAGTTTAGCACATGATAAGATATTTTTGAAGTCTTTAGGTAATACGCTACTTATAGTTTTGGCAAATGTACCTCTTGTAATGCTTGTATCATTATTTGTATCTGTAGTTATATATAAAAAGTCACCTAAAATTAGATCTTTTTTTAGAGGCGTGTTTTACCTTCCAACTGTAGCTTCAGTTGTAAGTATAACAGTAGTTTGGGGATGGATATTCCACCCAAGTTATGGTATATTAAATTATTTAATTTCAAAAATTGGAGTTGAGCCAAAAGGATGGCTAGGTGATCCAAAGTATGCATTAATTTGTATAATAATAGTTTTAGTAACCTTATCTGTAGGTCAGCCAATAATTTTATATGTTGCTGCCCTTGGAAATGTTCCAACCTCTTACCTAGAAGCAGCTGAAGTAGATGGAGCTACACCTTTTGAGATATTTAGAAAGGTAACTTGGCCATTATTAATGCCAACTACATTATATATTGTAATAATTACAACAATAAATTCCTTCCAGTGTTTTTCAATAATTCAGCTTTTAACATCAGGAGGACCAGCTTATTCTACATCAACTATAATGTATATGGTTTATGAAAGAGCATTTACCCTTAATAAGTATGGTTTAGCATCAGCTATGGGGGTTATTCTTGCTATTATAATAATGATTATATCAGTTGTGCAGTTTAAGTTCTTTGGAGAAGAAGTTGATTATTAAATAGGTATATACATTTTAAATACTATTATTAATATAGTGAGGTGGAATTTTTATGAATAAAAGAAAGAAGTTATCTACACGCAATATAGTTTTCATGGTACTGATTATTATATTAGCTATAATTTTTATATTTCCATTTTATTGGATTGTAACTGGTGCTTTTAAGCCTCAAAATGTAACAATTCAAATACCACCACAGTGGATACCAAAAGGACCTACTTTAGAAAATTTTAAATCTCTTTCAAGATCTCCACTTTTAAGATGGACATTTAATAGCTTTTTTATAGCATTTTGCACTATGGTAGTAGTATGTTTAACTGCCACTATGTCGGGATATGCACTTGCTAAAAAGAGATTTCCAGGTAGAAATATAATCTTCTGGTCATTAATTGTTGCAATGGCTTTACCTAAACAAGTAGTTATGATACCACTATTTACAATACTATCTAAGTTAAATTGGATAAATACATACAAAGCGCTTGTACTTCCTGCGGCGGGTTGGCCATTTGGAGTATTTCTTATGAAACAATTTTCCCAGGGGGTTCCAGGAGAATTAATTGAAGCGGCTAAAATTGATGGTTGTTCTGAATTTGGAATCTTCTTTAAGATAGTCCTTCCGCTTGTTAAGCCAGGAGTAGGTGCTCTTGCAATATTTACATTTATAAGTTCTTGGAACGATTATTTTATGCAACTTATAATAATTAGAAGTTCTAAAATGATGACATTACCACTTGGAGTAGCACTACTTCAACAAGAGTTCACAACAAATTATGGAGTTATTATGGCAGGTGCTGCTTTAGCTTCATTACCAATGATAATTATATTTGTTTGTTTCCAAAAGTACTTTACACAAGGTATAACAATGGGAGCTATAAAAGGTTAGTATAGCTAAAGGTTTATCAGATGGCTACCATCCGTAATACCCATATTCTCTTCAAGATGGAGGATGAAGGTTGCTACGCCCCTGGATAAGTTCTTCCGAGCCTTTTATGGAGAGAGGTATTCATTATAAGCAAACTCCACCTGAGTCTAAGAATCACTTGATATTCTAAGTTATTTAATATTATATATAAAAATATAAACTATATAATATATTTGAAGATTATATAGTTACAATAAGAAAGGGATGTAAAGGTTATGAATTTTAATAAAGAAGATTTAAAGGGAATATTTGTTGCGTTTTATGCATGCTTTGACAATGATAATAATATCAGTGAAGAGGCTACCAAAAAGCTAGCTAGGTTTTATGCAACTAAGGGCGTTAAGGGACTTTATGTAGGGGGAAGCTCAGGAGAAGGATTCCTTCTTACAGTAGGGGAAAGGAAAAAAATGTTAGAGGCTGTAATGGATGAGGTAGGATCTGAATTAAAGATTATAGTTCACGTAGGAGCAGCAGCAACTAGAGATAGTATTGAGCTTTCAAAACATGCAAAGAAGGTTGGTGCTTATGCACTTTCAGCAGTTCCTAATGTATATTATAAAGTGCCTGAAAGAAGTATAGAGCTTCATTGGAAGAGTATAATGGATAGCGCAGATCTTCCATTTATCATATACAACATACCACAAACTACAGGATATGATCTTTCAATTAATCTATTAAAAAAGATGTTATCTTATCCTAATGTAGTAGGTATAAAAAATAGTAGTATGAGTACTTATGACATACAAAAGTTTAAAGCAATTGGTGGTAAAGATTTATTAGTATTTAATGGGCCTGATGAACAATATATATCAGGAAGAATAATGGGAGCTGACTCTGGAATAGGCGGAACCTACGGAGTAATGCCAGAATTATTTTTAAAAGCTGAAGAGTATTTTTCAAAAGGTAATATAGAAAAGGCTAAGGAAGTTCAATTTGCTATAAATGACATAATTGGTGACTTACTTTCATTCCCATCACTTTATGGAGTTGCAAAAGAAATAGTTAAATTAAGAGGAATAGATATCGGAACTACAAGACTTCCTTTAGAGCCTGTAGACAAAGAAGAATTCCCTAAAGTTAAAGATCTTTATGAAAAGATAATGAATACAATAGAAAGGTTTTCTGCATAAGGGAGATACAAATAAATTATGCAATTTTAAAACTTATAAAGAAACTTTAAAAAATCAGCTATCCATCTACTATCTTTTCCTAAAAGATAGTAGATGGATAGCTCTTAATTTTATTTTAAAACCATATAAGTATTGAAGGTTATTATTAGTTATGATTTTTATTAAATAACGTCATATTAAAAGTATATCTATCTGGATGATATATGGTTTTTGTACATTCAACGGGTCTATCATCTTCATCAAAAAGCACCCTAATAGACAAAAGACCAAAAGCCTTGGATTTCCCAGTTAATAATTCGGCTTCTTTTTTATTCATTCCGATTGCTTTGAATTTTTGTTTTATATAACCTATTTGTAAGTTATACTCACTTTTTAAAAGGTCGTATAATGAACATTGCACCATATTATATTTTATAAGACCAGGGAAAAACTTTACAGGAATATAGCAGTATTCTATAGCCATAGGCTCATTATCTGCAAGTCTTAGCCTATTTAAAAAGTATACCTCTTCTCCTTGGTTTAACTTAAGCCGTTTGCTTATATCATCTTCAGGAATAATTTTCTTGAATTCAATGACATCACTTCCGGGTACAAGACCACGACTTATCATATCTTCAGAAAAGCCTTGAATTTCAAATTCCTTCTCAATTATCTTCTTTGAAACCAAAGCACCCTTACCTCTAATTTTATAAAGGATACCTTCATTGACAAGGTTTGATATAGCTTGCCTTACAGTCATTCGGCTTACGCCAAAAAGTTCTGTAAACTCCCTTTCCGTTGGTAGTGAGCTCCCAGGTGGATACATATTGGTGTTTATTTGATTTTTAATATAGTCTTCTAATTGGACATATCTTGGTATAGTTGAATTTTTATCAATCATAGTTTATCCTCCATGTAAATTAAGTTATAAGGTTTAATTATATAAAGTGTAGGGGCCATATGTTTATAGGCATCATGTAAATTAGGAAATAATTTTCATATAAGCACTTTAACTACAATCTTTTTTACATTAAGACAATCTTCAAGCCTTATTCCAGGTTTATGTGCATCCTCAGGCATGAATATAAAAAATGAATTTTCTTTTGCAGTTAGGATGTTCGAAGGTCCCTTAAGTAATTGATAGTCATATTCTTCATCATATTTCTTTGATATATGTAAACTTTTTATGTTTGAATAGGCTATGGATTCTTTTCCTCTTACTATAAATTGTACATCTATATATTTTTTATGGGATTCTAATTCATATTCAGAAATATCACCTGGTTTGTATTCTTGGACAAGGGCAAATACCTTATCTTCTAATATATCATATCTCCCAATAGGAACATTTTCTACGTCGGTTTCTTTAAGAAAGTTTAAAGCTGACTTTATCTCAGCACTTATGCCATAATAATATTCCGCATTTTCAATTAAATCCATTATCATAATAATTCCTCCAATGCACTTTTTAACTAAACATATTATTTATTTAATTGACTTATTTTCATATTAACACATAAACTTCATTATAATATTATATTGTTAATAATATAATTATAACCCATGGATAAACTATTGTATATACAAATATAAACATTGTATAGACATATATATTGAGAACTCAAAAGTTAAAACACCTTAAAGAAATAATCTATAAGGTGTTTTTTATAAAGGGGATTTTAAGTTTAATTAGAAACTTTTATTATAAAGATTTAATTATTTGTTTTAACATATTTGTAGAGTTTTCTACGGCTATAAGTTTAAACTTTTCATAATCCATCTCGGCTCCATTATTTGCATTATCTGAAATAGACCTTATTACTACGAAGGGAATAGAATTTAGGTAGCATACATGAGCTATACTAGCGCCTTCCATTTCGCAGGCAAGGGCTCCAAACTCTTCTTTTAGCCACAGTATCTTTTTAGTGTCAGCAATAAACTGGTCTCCGCTTACGATTCTACCTATAAATGTTTTGTGATTTGTTATTTCTTTTGAGGATTCATGAGCTAAATTCACTAAACTTTTGTCGCATTTAAAGTCAAAGGTATCTAGTCTTGGGATTTGTCCTATTTTATCACCAAACATTGTGGTATCCACATCGTGTTGTACTAAAGAGTCTCCAATAACTATATCTCCAGGATAAATATCTTCACCAATTCCTCCAGCAATACCAACATTAATTATTTTATCTACATTATAATATGTAATTAATATCTGAGCACATATTGCAGAGTTTACCTTACCTATTCCACATACTACAGCTACAACCTTATTTCCGAAGATAGTACCATAATTAAATTCCATATTTGCTTTACATACTTTACTTCCAAGGTCCATATCTTTTAATAATATTTCAAGTTCTTCGCTCATTGCTGCTATTATTCCTATTGTCATATCATACCTCCATCAATTTATAAACTTAATCTATAATAATTATAAGGTAAATTCAAGGATTTGTGAACTAAAGATAGATATACTGTAGTAAATTTAGTTTCATTATAATATAATAAAAAGATATCTAAGCTTTAAACTTAACTTAAAGCTTGGATATCTTTGATTTTAATAAGGTTTTAATTAAACTTTTAATATATTTTTAAAGGAGATAAAAACATGGCAAAACATTCAATGTCGAGGACAGAGCTTTTAATCGGAGAAGCATCTTTAAACAAGCTTAAAAATAAAAAGGTAGTCATTTTAGGTATAGGAGGAGTAGGAAGTTTTGCTGTTGAAGCTCTTGTAAGAGGTGGCATCGGAGAGCTCGTACTTGTAGATGATGATATTATATGCATTACAAATTTAAATAGGCAGATACATGCAACTTATAAAACCGTAGGAAGGGCTAAAGTTGATGTAATGAAAGAAAGAATACTTGAAATTAATCCAAACTGTGAAGTTACGGCACTTAGAACATATATAGATTCTAATAATATGGATAAGATAATAACAAAAGATGTGGATTATGTTATAGATGCCATAGATAGCATAACATCTAAAATCGAAGTTGCTATTTGGTGTGAAAATAATAATAAAAAACTAATAAGTTCTATGGGGACAGGCAATAAATTAGACCCAACAGAATTTAAAGTAGCAGACATATATGATACAAAGGTTTGTCCATTATGTAGGGTTATGAGAAAAGAACTTAGAAGAAAGGGTGTTAAGCACCTTAAGGTAGTATACTCAGTAGAAGAGGTGTTAAAGCCAGCAGTGGATGAATCTATAATACATAAAAAGGAATCTGTATCAGAAAGAGATTCATCTAAGATGTGGGCAGGTAAAAGGCAAGTCCCGGGGAGTATATCTTTTGTACCGCCAGTAGCAGGCATGATAATAGCAGGAGAGGTTATAAAAGATATGATAAGATAATTATTCTAAGATTAACAAAAACGTCTTGAAATATAAAAGCAGCCTAATCTAACCATTGGGCTTAGATTAGGCTGCTATATTATTGTTGAAACTTTACACTTATAGTGTAATTGTTTTTAGTATCTTCTGAAAAAAGAGATTGTACAAATTTAGATATGGATATTTCAGAATTTTTCACAGCATCCTGATAAATTTGTCCTGAAGATAATTTTTCCTTCATACCATCTTTAGCTTCAGTCATCATCACTTCGTATTCTTCAGGGGTTAGTTTTATTTCTCCAAATCTGAATATTCCTTTTTCGGGAGTCTCATATACAGTTTTTTCTTCATCGATATTTATAGACTTTATATAAGGTCTAGGTACAGTTAGAGTTAATTTAGTTCCATTTATAGAGATAGCGTCTTTAGGTATGTTTGAAAGGTTAACTACAAATATGCCTCTACCATAAAAATATATGTGTTGAATCTTTTTGAATGTGATGGCACTTCCCCAGCTATCATCAATAGATGTTTTTTGCTTTAGCTCTACTTCAGTGGTTATCATTTCTTGTTTTTGTATTATGTTTTGGATTAATGCTTCCTCCGTGAAAAACTTGTGGGAGGTGTCTTTTAAATTGGGAACTACCCATTGCTTGGTTTCCTTTTTAGGGGACACCCAAAGCTTATATGCACCATAAAATCCTAGGGATGTAAACATTACTGCTAGGATAGTTAGTGTTATTATTCTATTTTTAAAATTAAATCTTCTCATTTATTATATCCCCCAAGGTTAATTTTATCCGATGGCTACCATCCGTAACACCCCTCTCCTCTTCAAGGTGGGGGATGACGGATGCTACACCCATTTAGACTATAAGTTCTTTTAAGAATCAGATGGAGAGATGTATTCCTTATAAGCAAACTCCACATGAGTCTAAAAATCACTTGATAAGTAAAAGATTAAAGCTTTTATCGTTATAACATTTAGTCGCTTAGCCAGGACTCATTTGTCATTTTAAAAAGGGCTGGCTTCGCACCTAGTGATTTCATTAGGCTTTCATAATCTTCCATAATGCTTTGCCTTTCGTCTCCGGTCTTTAAGGCTCTTATCATTAAGTTTTTAGGCGTTTCTAGTGGTGATATATATTCTACCACAGAAACATCATATCCTTTTGCTTCAAGGAACATGGACCGCATACCATCTGTTAGGACATCAGCCATTCTGGATTTTAATAGGCCATATTTTAAAATGTGTTTAAATGGTTCATAGCTATACTGATTTAAGAGCTCTCTATGGCAACAAGGAACAGCAATTATTACGTCCGATTTTACTCTTATTCCAAAAGCTAAAGCCATATCTGTAGCAGTATCACAGGCATGCAATGATATAACTACATTAATGTTTCTGTCAGGTGCATAATCCTTTATATCAGATGCTATAAATTTCATATTTCTATAACCTAGATGGTCAGCCATAGTTTTTGAGGATTCAATAACCCCTTTTGAATAGTCAAGTCCAATAAAGAAACATTTTCTTTTCTTAACCTCTGTTAAGTAGTAGTTTAAAACAAAGGTAAGATAAGACTTACCACATCCGCAATCTAAAATGTTTATTGTACTGTCTTCTGGTAAAGTATCTAATATACCTTCTAGTAATTCTACGTATCGATCTATTTGATTATATTTTCTAATTTTATCATTTTTGATCTTACCATCTTTGGTCATTATCCCTATTTCTTTTAAAAGATCATCAGCTTTTCCAATCTTTATGTAGTAATCTCTGTTTAGCAATGTAGAGGTTTCATTTATATGACCTAAACTTCCTTCTTGTGAATTCTCATTATTTAATGACTCTTCTTCATTTACCTCTTTGTTTGTCATTTTCACATTTTTATTGTCACCAGTGATTAATATATGAGATCCTCTTTCTATATAGGATATGGTTACTGAATCATATTTAGAAAGATCCTCACAAAGCTCATTAAATAAAGAATTTATTGGTAATATTTGCGTTTTACCTGAAAAGTTATATTTTATATTACCTTCTTCATAGGTACCTATACCTTTAAAGTCTTTAAGGCCATCCTTAAAGTTAATGTGTATAGATTTAAAAATACTCTTATTTTCTGAAAATCTATTTTCAAGGCCCATAAGGAATAATTTTATCTTATTTATATTTTGTTTATTCATAATCGTAATCCTTTCTAAAAAAAACTTATAAAATAATATAATCACATTATATATGAAATATCAACATAGGTGGTGAATTTTGAAACATTTAATAGTATATGAATTTATTATTAATAATAAGTATTTAATAGTAATAAAGATGAATTGTTATAGGGTAACCTGTATAATATATATACTATATTAAAACAGAAGAGGTGATCTAATGAGTAAATTAGTAGTAATAGGAGGAGTAGCTGCTGGAATGAGTGCTGCTTCAAAGGCTAAAAGAGTAGATCCTAATATGGAAATAGTAGTTTTTGAAAAGGGTAATTTCGTATCCTATGGTGCATGTGGGTTGCCATACTTTGTATCAGGTCTAAATGATGATTATAAAAAGTTAATTGCAAGAACACCAGAGGAATTTCAAGAGTCTGGTATAAAGGTTAAGTTAAGGCATGAGGTTTTAAGTATAGATAGTATTGAAAAGGTAGTTAAAATAAGAGATTTAGATAATAATAGGGAGTTTGAAGAAAGCTTTGATAAGTTACTAATTGCAACGGGAGCTAGCCCAATAAAGCCTAAAATTAAAAATGCGGATATTAAAAATGTATTTACATTAAAAACTATTGAAGATGCTATAGAAATGAAAGAAATAGCAAATAAAGATAAGGTTAAAAATGTTGTAATTGTAGGCGGCGGATATATAAGCATGGAAATTGCTGAAAGCATGGTTTATTTAAACAAGGATGTAAGGATAATAGAGAAAAATCATAAGATGTTATCGAACTTTGACGAAGAGATAAGTGAAAAGGTAGAAGAGGAATTAAAGAGAAATCATGTAAAAATGAACTATAGAGAAAATGTAGAGGAATTAATAGGAGAAACCTTCGTATCTTCTGTGAAAACTGATAAGGGTACTTATGATGCTGATATGGTTATAATTGCTATAGGTGTAATTCCAAATACCGAATTTCTTAAAGGATCTGGAATCAACCTTGGAATAAAAGGTTCTGTTATTATAGATAGGGAAGGCATGACTAATATAAGGGATATATATGCAGCAGGAGATTGCGCTGAAATATATCATAAATTGCTAGAAAAGAATGTCTATATAGCATTAGCAACCACAGCAAATAAAATGGGCAGATTAATAGGTGAAAATGTAACAGGGGATCATGAAAGATTTGTTGGAACCCTAGGTAGTTCGGCTATTAAAATTTTAGACATAGATGTAGCTAGAACAGGTATTACTGAAGCAGAAGCTAAATCTTATGGATATGACTATGAAACGGTTTTTGTAAAAGCAAACACTCATCCTGGATATTATCCTGATTCTACACCTCTTTATATTAAGCTTGTATACGAGAAAAAGGATAAGAGGATATTAGGAGTACAAATTGTAGGAGAAAAGGGAGTAGCATTAAGGATAGATGTATTTGCAACAGCTATTCATAATAACATGACAACTAAAGAGCTTGGTATGTTAGATTTATGTTACGCACCACCTTTTGCAGGAGTATGGGATGCTATCCATATAGCAGCCAATGCAGCAAAGTAATATAATATATATAAAAAGGCAATTAGTTTAAACTAATTGCCTTTTTCATTGCAATAATTTAACATTAAATAATTGAATTCACTTAAAATTTAATATATATTTATATCTGTATAGACAATACAATGAATGAGGTGTGGTCGTGGATAAAAAAAACAGAAATAATAATATAACAGCATTAATTTTTATGTTTATGATTATGATATTAGCTGCGGTGTCTGAAAATACTAGGGGGGTATTTATACCAAGCTTTAAAGAAAACTTTTCTGTAAATGATACTAAAATAGGTTTTATGCTCACAATAGGGTCAATAGGATATATAGCCTTCACTTATTTAGGAGGAGCACTTTCAGAAAGGATAGGACAAAGAAAAGTAATTAATATAGGGATTTTAGTTATGATATTATCTTTAGTAATACTATCTTTTAGTAAAGATTATAAAGTATTTATAATAGGAATGATATTAATAAATTCTGGATTAGCCCTTACAAGTATAGCTATAAATACTATAGTGCCTATAATGTTTATATCAATGCAGACGTTAATAATGAACTTAGTACATTTTTCTTATGGACTAGGATCATCCTTAGGGCAGTGGGGGTCAGGAAAGTTAATGTTTAAAGGGATAAGCTGGAGAAGTATATACCTTGCTGTGGCAATGGCATATGTATTAATGTTAATAGTTTCATGGTTTGTTAAAATTCCAAAGATACATAAAGAAGAAAAGCAAACGAGCATATCTTTAAGTAAAGCTTTATCAAATAAAACAGTTATATTCTACATATTAGCTTTAGGATTTTACATTTTTGCGGAAGTTGGTACAGGTAATTGGTTTGTAAATTATATGGAAGGTAATTTTAATTTTAACGAAAATAAAAGTTCCATATATATTTCAATGTTTTTTGCAGTATTTACTCTAGGGAGACTTCTTGGAGGCTTTGTAGTAGAAAGGTTTGGTTATATAGATGTAGTTATTAAATCCCTTAGTATAGGACTTATTATATATATATTAGGTATTTTACTTGGGGAAAAAGGTGTAGGAGTTATTTCAATTTCGGGATTATTTCTCTCTATAGCATTCCCTACTATAGTAGGGACTTTAAGCAAGGTTTTTAAGATTAATAGTTCTTATATAACTGGTGTAATTATAACATTTGCTACAAGTATAAATATGGTGTTAAACTCATTAATGGGAATAGCTAATGATGGTTTAGGAACTAGAATAGCTTTTTATTTAATACCAATAAGTTTATTAATATCTATTACATTTTTAATTTTAGTACACAAACAAACTAAGGAAGTTCTACAAGATAAGGGGCTGAAAATATGAATGATAAAGAAATGGTAAGTATAGAGAAGGTTAATTACAAAGAGGAATACATCATAAAGGATAATGTTGGCATAGGTTTAGGAAGATTTTTTATAATAGATAAGAGTTTATCGAATAAAACTTGTATTATAAGACTAAACTTTTATAAAGAAGAAATGGAATTCTTGCTATTACAATCTTTAAAGATTATTTTAAAAAGGTTCTTAGAATTAGACGATGTACATAAATTAAACATAATTATAAATGAAGATGTTAATTTAAAGCCATTTTTATCCTTAGGATTTATATTAGAGGGTATACTACAAAACAGAACTACATCTAATGACACTAAAACTAAAGATGAATTCATCTTTGGTATAAACGCTCATAGCTATATAAATCAAAGGTCTAAAAACATATTCATGTTAAAGGGAAGAAAAGTTCTATTAAGACTATTAACACCTGAAGACTATAAGGATGTTCTAGATTATAATATTCGAAACAAGGAACATCTAAAAAGATTTGAACATCTAAAAGACCAAAGCTTTTATACGAATGAGGTCCAAAAGAATATATTAATATCAAGTTATAAGCAATATTTAAATGGAACATCTTTAGTTCTTGGGATTTATAGCGAAGGTTCTTTTATAGGGAAGATACAGCTTTCTAATATTGTTCAAGGTATATTTAAAAGTGCATTTTTAGGCTACTCTATAGATAAAGAATTTGAAGGAAGAGGATTTATGAAAGAAGCTGTAGTAAAAGTAATAGACTATGCATTTAAGGATATGGAACTTCATCGAATAGAAGCTTCCACCTTAGTAGATAATTATAGATCAAGAGCGGTACTTAAATCTTGTGGTTTTCAAGAAATTGGTTTAAATAAGGACTATTTATATGTAGATGGACAGTGGAGGGATCATATAAGTTTTTTTAAGATAAATAAAGAACTTTATTAATAATATAGATAAATGTATATAAGGGATAGATAAAGTATGTGTAACCGTAATGTAATAGTTTAAAAGGCTTTAAAGGTTTAATGTGATATAATTTATTATATTAATTTTAGGAGATGATGGTTTGATTGAAGTAAGAGGACTCACAAAAAAGTATCACAAAGAAGTTGCTGTAGACAACTTGGACTTATTCGTGGATAAGGGAGAGATTGCAGTTTTAGTAGGCCCCAATGGAGCAGGTAAAAGCACAACTATAAAGGCTATAGCAGCACTTTTAAATTATGAAGGCGAAATTTTATTAGATGGTCTTAATAATAAAAGTGTAGAAGCGAAATCTATACTAGGATATATACCAGAGATGCCAGCCCTCTTTCCCCTTTTAACAGTTGAGGAACATCTACATTATATTGCTAAAGCTTATGGACTTAAAGATTATGAGGAGTATATGGAAAAGCTTCTTAAACTTCTTAATCTTGATGATAAAAGAGATAAGCTTGGTGGGGAACTCTCAAAAGGAATGCAACAAAAGGTATCAATATGTTGCGCTATTTTGCATAAGCCTAAGATAATATTGTTTGATGAGCCTATGATAGGTCTTGATCCTATGGCTATAAAAGAAGTTAAAATAATAATGAAGGAACTTCGCGATAATGGAGCATCACTTTTAGTTTCTACCCATTTACTTGATTCCATGGAAGGTCTTTGGGATAGGATACTAATAATGAAAAAAGGTAAGGGTATCTTCTCTAAGAACCGATGTGAATTAAAAGACGGTGAAAAGCTTGAAGAAATATTCTTTGAGATAATGGGGGAATAATATGAAAGCACTTTTATATTTAATAAAATGTAATATAAAGAACTTCATAAAAAAGGCGATACGAAAGCCGTTAGCATTAATATTGTACAGTGTATTTATTATATTTATAATTGCTTCTATTATTTTCGGAAATAAAGGGTCTAGCAGTACTGAAATGGATGCTAACGTTATATTCATTTTGGTTAATTCAATTATATTAATAACGCTTTTGGTTAATATAAATAGTGGGCTTTCAAAAAAGATAGGACTAAACTTTTCAATGAGTGATGTAAATTTAATATTCACAGCCCCTTTTAAGCCTCAAAAGGTATTGATATATGGGCTAATCAGAACATCAGGTAGCACGCTATTATCTGTATTTTTTCTATTATACCAATTACCTAACCTAGTGAGGATGACAAAAATTTCAATATCACAGGGTGTGTTACTTATATTTATGTATATACTTGTTATATTTGTTTGTAAGATAATTGGACTTTTATTCTTTTATATATCATTTAAGTATGAAGGTATATATCATAATAAGAATAAGATAATTATGGCCCTTATAATAAGTATACTTATTCCAACAATCTATATATGTATAAAGGATACTTCTCAAATATTAAATAACCTGGTTGGATACTTTTCAAATGACTTTTGGAGATACATTCCTATAGTAGGATGGATGGGTACATTTATTATGATTATATTTGAAGGTCTAAGTACTTACTTTTTTATAAGCGTAGTGGCTTTATTGGCATTAAGTGGTGGCATTATATATTACATATATAATCATGAAATTTATTTTTATGAAAATGCTATAGAAGGCGCTCAAAAGCTAGAATTAGCAACTTCTTTAAGAAATAAGTCTACACAAAAAGAAGCTTTAAGAGAAAGGAATAGTAATAAAAAGTATAGGTTTATTAAGAAAAAGATGAAAGTGAATTTTAAAAGAGAACTTTCTTTAGCTATTTTTGATAGACATATGGTGGAGTACAGAAGAACAGGTATCTTCCACGTATTTAACATTTTATCATTAATTATATTAGCATCATCTATTTTTGTAGGGTTAATCTTTAAAAAGGGTAGTGAGCTTCCTATTATCTTAATTTATACATGGGGACTTGGCGTATTATTACTCTTTGCATCATTAGGTGGAAAATGGCTTCAAGAAACACAAAATCATTATATTTATTTAATCCCGGATTCCAGTAGCAAGAAGTTATTTTCAGCTATGATATCTTCTTTGTATAAATCAGGCTTAGATTTGTTTATAGCATATATAGTATTAGCGGTTTTATTAAGAGGATCTATATTAGAGATAGTATTAGGATTTATAGCTGCTGAAAGCTTTATTCTTTTGAATAATGCAGGGAATGCTTTTAACACTGTTATATTTAGAAAGTTAGATGATATTTTAAGGGGATCCTTGCATTTCTTTTCTTTAATTATATATCTTGTACCAACTATAATTATCACTGTTTTTATATCAGGTACTTTATCTTATCTAGGCAAATACTCAGTGTATATAGGAATAATAATAACTAACTTATTTATTTCTTTCTTAATGTTTCAAGTAGGCAAAAGAGTGTTTGAGGTAATGGAAAATTAGAAAATTGTAATTTAGTATCAATTGCAGTAGAAGTTATAGTATTAATTATAATATAGTATGTTTTAAAAAAACGGGCTAAATTCTCCCATCCTCTATGGGTGGGGGATGAATAGCCCTTATTATTTTAGGTTCGATACATAAAACAATAACCTTTTAAAATTAAAAAAGATTCAATATAATAGGTATAATTATATGAAAAACAAGAGATTATAGTCTAAAGTAATAATAGTAATGTGGAAACTATACCTAGTGTATCCTTAGTACAATGTTAAAGAAATAGATAGGTACAATGATTATATGGATTCTAATTTCTTATAAAGGAGTATAATTAAAATATTGTATGTTAGGATAGATGTTATTCTATAAAAGTTCCTTAGCGGCAGAGAAAAAAACAAATACTTACTGCTAGGAATAAGGTTTTAAAAGTTCAAAACAAGAATGAAAAAAACTTGTTGACAACTAAGAAAACAGATGATATACTTACAAAGTCGCTTCGGTAAAGAAGCACATTGATCTTTGAAAATTGAACAGAAAAGATATATAAAGACCAGCAATTCTTTTGAATTATGTAATTGAGTAGATTAAACTGAGAATTTCTTTTGAAATTCACTCGGAAAGTCTTATGCCAAATCTTAGATTTGGAATATACTTTTAAATTGAGAGTTTGATCCTGGCTCAGGACGAACGCTGGCGGCGTGCTTAACACATGCAAGTCGAGCGAAGTTATTCCTTCGGGAATAACTTAGCGGCGGACGGGTGAGTAACACGTGGGTAACCTGCCTCATAGAGGGGGATAGCCTTCCGAAAGGAAGATTAATACCCCATAATATAGCATTATCGCATGATAAGGTTATTAAAGGAGTAATCCGCTATGAGATGGACCCGCGGCGCATTAGCTAGTTGGTGAGGTAACGGCTCACCAAGGCCACGATGCGTAGCCGACCTGAGAGGGTGATCGGCCACATTGGGACTGAGACACGGCCCAGACTCCTACGGGAGGCAGCAGTGGGGAATATTGCACAATGGGCGAAAGCCTGATGCAGCAACGCCGCGTGAGTGATGAAGGCCTTCGGGTCGTAAAGCTCTGTCTTTGGGGACGATAATGACGGTACCCGAGGAGGAAGCCACGGCTAACTACGTGCCAGCAGCCGCGGTAATACGTAGGTGGCAAGCGTTGTCCGGATTTACTGGGCGTAAAGGGAGCGTAGGCGGATACTTAAGTGGGATGTGAAATACCCGGGCTCAACCCGGGTGCTGCATTCCAAACTGGGTATCTAGAGTGTGGGAGAGGAAAGTGGAATTCCTAGTGTAGCGGTGAAATGCGTAGATATTAGGAAGAACACCAGTGGCGAAGGCGACTTTCTGGACCATAACTGACGCTGAGGCTCGAAAGCGTGGGGAGCAAACAGGATTAGATACCCTGGTAGTCCACGCCGTAAACGATGGATACTAGGTGTGGGGGATACCAATCCTCCGTGCCGTCGTTAACACACTAAGTATCCCGCCTGGGGAGTACGATCGCAAGATTAAAACTCAAAGGAATTGACGGGGGCCCGCACAAGCAGCGGAGCATGTGGTTTAATTCGAAGCAACGCGAAGAACCTTACCTAGACTTGACATCTCCTGAATTACCTGTAATTAGGGAAGCCCTTCGGGGCAGGAAGACAGGTGGTGCATGGTTGTCGTCAGCTCGTGTCGTGAGATGTTGGGTTAAGTCCCGCAACGAGCGCAACCCTTATTGTTAGTTGCTACCATTTAGTTGAGCACTCTAGCGAGACTGCCTGGGTTAACCAGGAGGAAGGTGGGGATGACGTCAAATCATCATGCCCCTTATGTCTAGGGCTACACACGTGCTACAATGGCGAGTACAACGAGACGCAATACCGCGAGGTGGAGCAAAACTCAAAAAACTCGTCCCAGTTCGGATTGTAGGCTGAAACTCGCCTACATGAAGCCGGAGTTGCTAGTAATCGCGAATCAGAATGTCGCGGTGAATACGTTCCCGGGCCTTGTACACACCGCCCGTCACACCATGAGAGTTGGCAATACCCGAAGTCCGTGCGCTAACGCGTAAGCGAGGCAGCGGCCGAAGGTAGGGTCAGCGATTGGGGTGAAGTCGTAACAAGGTAGCCGTAGGAGAACCTGCGGCTGGATCACCTCCTTTCTATGGAGAACTGTATTAAGATTATAGCTTGTCTATAACTCTTAATACTAGCTGGAATTTATCTTTCTGTTCAATTTTGAAAGATCAAGTATCTTTCATGATTTAAGTCTTAGTGTAAATTAAGGTTTAATGAAACATCTCCTTTGGGAGATGAAAGCTTAAATGAACTTCTTATTACATGAGAAGTAGCCGACCATCTCAAAATCATAGATTTTGGATGTCTGCTTTTGTTCTTTGAAAACTGCATATGGTTTAAAAGCAAAGTAAAACTTTAAAAAGAAAAATCTTTTGTAAGATTGAAATGATAACTCATTGATTATTTACTAAGCTTTAATTGTATTTTAATATGATTAAACTTTTAAAAACTCTCTGAGTGAAGTTAGAACTGAGTAATACGAGGAAGCAACGAAGAAGGAGCGGAATTTACTAACGTAAATGAGCACCAGGCTGAGGCAGCTAACGAAATAGTGCGAAGGTTATAACGAACGAAGGTCAAGCTACAAAGGGCACATGGCGAATGCCTTGGCATCAAGAGCCGACGAAGGACGCGATAAGCTGCGATAAGCTTCGGGTAGCCGCAAATAGGCTGTGAACCGAAGATTTCCGAATGAGGAAACTCACATGGGTAAACCCCATGTATTGTATACTGAATAAATAGGTATATAAGGGTACACCCAGGGAACTGAAACATCTAAGTACCTGGAGGAAGAGAAAGAAAATTCGATTTCCCGAGTAGCGGCGAGCGAAAAGGAAAGAGCCCAAACCAGAAATTTATTTCTGGGGTTGCGGACAGATCATTAACATGGCGGTAATTTTAGTCGAATACAACTGGAAAGTTGAGCCACAGCGTGTAATAGCCACGTAGACGAAAGGATAAAGCCTAAGATCTGATCCAGAGTACCACGAGACACGTGAAACCTTGTGGGAAGCAGGGAGGACCACCTCCCAAGGCTAAATACTACTTGATGACCGATAGTGAAGAAGTACCGTGAGGGAAAGGTGAAAAGAACCCCGGAAGGGGAGTGAAATAGAACCTGAAACCGTGTGCCTACAACCGGTCAAAGCACCTTATGTGTGTGATGACGTGCTTTTTGTAGAACGAGCCAACGAGTTACGATATGTAGCGAGGTTAAGTACTTAAGGTACGGAGCCGAAGGGAAACCGAGTCTTAATAGGGCAAATAGTTGCATGTCGTAGACCCGAAACCGGGTGACCTATCCATGGCCAGGTTGAAGCAGAAGTAAAATTCTGTGGAGGACCGAACCAAATTGGTGTTGAAAAACCATGGGATGAGCTGTGGATAGCGGAGAAATTCCAATCGAACCCGGAGATAGCTGGTTCTCCTCGAAATAGCTTTAGGGCTAGCGTCGGATGTGAGTAGTGGAGGTAGAGCACTGAATGGGCTAGGGGCCGTATAGGTTACCAAACTCTATCAAACTCCGAATGCCACATACTATTAGTCCGGCAGTCAGACTGCGAGTGATAAGGCCCGTAGTCAAAAGGGAAACAGCCCAGACCATCAGCTAAGGTCCCAAAGTATAGATTAAGTGGAAAAGGATGTGGGATTTCAAAGACAACTAGGATGTTGGCTTAGAAGCAGCCACTCATTAAAAGAGTGCGTAATAGCTCACTAGTCGAGAGATCCCGCGCCGAAGATGTTCGGGGCTAAAATCTATCACCGAAGCTATGGGTGTACATTTATGTACGCGGTAGAGGAGCGTCCTGTACTGGCTGAAGTCGTACCGAAAGGAGCGGTGGACGGTACAGGAGTGAGAATGTTGGCATAAGTAGCGAGAACTAGGTGAGAATCCTAGTGGTCGAAAATCTAAGGTTTCCTGGGGAAGGTTCGTCCGCCCAGGGTTAGTCGGGACCTAAGCCGAGGCCGAAAGGCGTAGGCGATGGACAATCGGTTGATATTCCGATACCACTATGTAGCGTTATTACCAATGGGGTGACGCAGGAGGATAAGATGTGCTAGCTATTGGATGCTAGTCTAAGCACTTAGGGAGTCTGGATAGGAAAATCCGTTCAGGCAATTCTGAGGTGTGATGGGGAAGGTCATTTTGACCGAAGTATCTGATTCCACGCTGCCAAGAAAAGCCTCTAGGGAGCAAAGTAGTGCCCGTACCGCAAACCGACACAGGTAGATGAGGAGAGAATCCTAAGACCATCGGAAGAATTGCAGTTAAGGAACTCGGCAAATTGACCCCGTAACTTCGGGAGAAGGGGTGCCTACGCAAGTAGGCCGCAGAGAATAGGCCCAAGCAACTGTTTAGCAAAAACACAGGTCTCTGCTAAAGCGAAAGCTGAAGTATAGGGGCTGACGCCTGCCCGGTGCTGGAAGGTTAAGGGGAATGCTTAGCGTAAGCGAAGGTATGAACTTAAGCCCCAGTAAACGGCGGCCGTAACTATAACGGTCCTAAGGTAGCGAAATTCCTTGTCAGGTAAGTTCTGACCCGCACGAATGGCGTAATGACTTGGGCACTGTCTCAACTGCAAATCCGGCGAAATTGTAGTGCCAGTGAAGATGCTGGCTACCCGCGATTGGACGGAAAGACCCCGTAGAGCTTTACTGTAGCTTAGCATTGAATTTCGGTATTGTCTGTACAGGATAGGTGGGAGACTGAGAAACTGGGGCGTCAGCTTCAGTGGAGTCATCCTTGGGATACCACCCTGACAGTACTGAGGTTCTAACGGATACCCATGAAACTGGGTGCCGGACATTGTTAGGTGGGCAGTTTGACTGGGGCGGTCGCCTCCTAAAAAGTAACGGAGGCGCTCAAAGGTTCCCTCAGAACGGTCGGAAATCGTTCGAAGAGTGCAAAGGCAGAAGGGAGCCTGACTGCGACACCTACAAGTGGAGCAGGGACGAAAGTCGGACTTAGTGATCCGGTGGTACCTCGTGGGAGGGCCATCGCTCAACGGATAAAAGCTACCTCGGGGATAACAGGCTGATCTCCCCCAAGAGTCCACATCGACGGGGAGGTTTGGCACCTCGATGTCGGCTCGTCGCATCCTGGGGCTGAAGTAGGTCCCAAGGGTTGGGCTGTTCGCCCATTAAAGCGGCACGCGAGCTGGGTTCAGAACGTCGTGAGACAGTTCGGTCCCTATCCGTCGCGGGCGTAGGAAATTTGAGAGGAGCTGTCCCTAGTACGAGAGGACCGGGATGGACTGACCTCTGGTGTACCAGTTGTCACGCCAGTGGCATTGCTGGGTAGCTATGTCGGGACGGGATAAACGCTGAAAGCATCTAAGCGTGAAGCCCACCTCAAGATTAGATTTCCCATAGCGTAAGCTAGTAAGACCCCTTGAAGAACACGAGGTTGATAGGTCAGAGGTGTAAGTATAGTAATGTATTAAGCTGACTGATACTAATAGGTCGAGGGCTTGACCAAATATTTTAAACCATATGCAGTTTTGAAAGAACAAGTTCTTTCAAAGATCCGGTGATTATGGCTTAGTGGTAACACCCCTTCCCATTCCGAACAGGATGGTTAAGCACTAAAGCGCTGATGGTACTGCAAGGGAGGCCTTGTGGGAGAGTAAGTCGTCGCCGGGTGAGAACAAGGTTTACTAGCTCAGTTGGTAGAGCACATGACTTTTAATCATGGTGTCCGGGGTTCGATTCCCCGGTAAGCCACCAAAAGCACACTTATTTATAAGTGTGCTTTTATTTGGTTTAAATTTATTGTGTTTATATGGCCAATGCATTCTTACTGTATTTGGATCAGCGTTGTAAGTATGTTGCTAATTACTATTTGACTATGGATATAAATAGCAAGATTGATAGGTCAATTTCAAAGAAAACGTATTCAGATTTTATGTGTAAAGAATCTGGAGAACACGCATCGCTTTACGTAAATGATGTACCAAAAGTTTTATAATTGGTTTTTGACAAGTATATTTCGTTAATTTCTAAAGGAACAATGACAGTTTTCATTGTAATTGCATTGTTCAAAATTCATTATTCGATGGTTATCATTGCATTAATATCATTAATAGTTATAACTTTTGTACTAATGTTATTTCAATCCACTTTATCAAGCTATATAATTAAAGTGCAACAGGAAAGAGAAAGATATTTGAATAAAACAAGAGAGTTAATGCAGGGATTTAATACATTTCTTGAAAATACGGCTTTCTCGGTATTTTTAAAGAAATCCAGAGATGCAAGCCATAAATATGCAAGCTGTGTAGTAAAAGTGAAAAGCTTTGCAGGTCTAATGAGTGGAGTTTTAACGCTTGTAAACTCATTAACAACAATATCAGCTTTAGCAATATTATCTTTTTTTGTAATTAAAGGTAAAGTGAGTTTTGGTAGTTATCTTGCAGTGCTAGGATTATTGCCGAGATTTGGTGATTCTGTAATGGAGTTCATGGCGGATAAAACCTTTTATAAATCAGGTAAGGAACTTTATCAAAAAAAGTTGGGTTATATTGATGAGCTGATTAATTATAATGATACCTATGAAATACCTATATTTATGTCAAATAATGCTTACAATAAAGATTCAATTGAAAAAGATAATGAGGATATAATTGAAGTAAGTGAGATCCAGTCAAAAGATATTTGTTTTAATTTTGATGGGAAAATGGTTAGAATTAATCAAAATATATATTTTGAAAATGGTAAGAAGTATGCTATTTTTGGAGAAAGCGGGTGTGGCAAATCAAGTTTGTTAAAGGCAATAATAGGAGAAATTAATGATTACCATGGTGATATAATGATTAATGGTAAGGTAAAAGAGAACAATCTCATTTTGTTCTATGATATTGCCTATGTAAATCAAAATACCTATTTATTTAATGATACCATTAAAGATAATATACAAATGAATTTGTCTTTAAGTGATGGGGAAGTATTGGAGATTATGAAAGCAGTTAAGCTTGAAAGTTTAGATTTGAATTATATGATTACTGAGAATGGGAAAAACCTTTCTGGTGGTCAAAAACAACGGATTGCTTTAGCTAGGGCTATAGCTAGAAAAAAGAATGTAATAATTATGGATGAAGCAACAGCAAATCTTGATAAGGTAACTACTAGTTTCATTGAAAACTTTATTTTAGACATGGATTCAATGGTTATAATGATTTCACATCATTTAAGTGAGGAAATAAAAGAGCGACTAGATGGAGTCGTAGAGATTATATAGGATTTAGGAGGTATTAAGCAATGATATGTGATATAGAAAAGGCAAAGGCATTAGATTTTCTAAAATCTTTTAATTTAGAAATGGATGAGATAGAGGATACTAATTCATTAGCCTATAGAATAACTGATACTTATTATATTAATACAGTTAATTCTTACCTAAATGAAATTAAATTATACAAATCCGAAATTGATAAGTATATTAGCCCTGAGTACAATCTGTTTCTAAATTTATATTTTTACTTGGACGATAAAAAACAGATTAACAACATATATGATTATTTTAAAGAATTAGAGTCCATTACAAAATATGAATTTAAAAAGCTTGTTTTTAGTAACTTTAATATAGGATTTAATGATTATAACAACCAGGATGATTATAGTATTGTGGAGAGTGTAAATACTGATTCTAGAGGTAAATGGAACTTATTAAGTATGATTCAATCTACAAGTAAAACACTTATAGATATAAGAAAACTACTTGAAAAGTTATATCCGATTTTTAATAGGTATGAAGATGTTCTTATAGAAAGAAGTAAAGATAAAATGCAATCCATAATTAAAATGATAAAGGAGCAACCTAAAAGGTTTTATCGTGATATGCTTGATGAATATGTTTCTTCAAAGCTTATTGATTCTATAGATTTCGAGGATACAGAGCATTATGTTATTTACATGAATGCACATCTATTTATATCAGAGGTATTTGGAAACAAAAGAATTCTTGCTACAGGAATTTATCTTCCTGAGTATTTTAAATATAAAAATATAAATGACTTATTTAATAATGAAAGAAGACAACAAGTAATGAAATCTTTATCAGATCCTAGTAGGTTTAAAATACTTACATTAATTCATTCTGGTGTAAATTCAAATAAAAAGATTGCAGAAGTTTTAGGTATTACACCGGCTGGAGTATCTTATCAAACAAATCAGCTTACATCAGTTGAACTACTTAAACATCAATCATCAGATATAGAGACTAAATTAATTGTTAATACAAAACTGATTGAAGAGGTGTTTAATTATATATTATCCGATTTTGGGATATATAGAATTTAAAATGAATTAACATATTGTATTGTAAACGAAGACAGGACAAGGCTTACTGAAAGATTGCAAGGAAACTTCACCTAGTGTATCATTCTAAGGAATAAGGCCAAAATAACAGTAAGTTGGCGACATAACAGTATAATCACTGTAAATCAGACATAATGAGTATTGCTTACTTATAATATCGTGTTATTATAAGTAAGCACTCGAGAGAGCTGCACAAGATTCACCAAAAGTTGACTACAATGTATAAAGAAATTAAAGTTTCTAAAAAAACTTGTTGACAACTAAGAAAACAAATGATATACTTACAAAGTCGCTTCAGTAAAGAAGCACATGATCTTTGAAAATTGAACAGAAAAGATATACAAAGACCAGCAATTCTTTTGAATTATGTAATTGAGTAGATTAAACTGAGAATTTCTTTTGAAATTCACTCGGAAAGTCTTATGCCAAATCTTAGATTTGGAATATACTTTTAAATTGAGAGTTTGATCCTGGCTCAGGACGAACGCTGGCGGCGTGCTTAACACATGCAAGTCGAGCGAAGTTATTCCTTCGGGAATAACTTAGCGGCGGACGGGTGAGTAACACGTGGGTAACCTGCCTCATAGAGGGGGATAGCCTTCCGAAAGGAAGATTAATACCCCATAACATAGCATTATCGCATGATAAAGTTATTAAAGGAGTAATCCGCTATGAGATGGACCCGCGGCGCATTAGCTAGTTGGTGAGGTAACGGCTCACCAAGGCCACGATGCGTAGCCGACCTGAGAGGGTGATCGGCCACATTGGGACTGAGACACGGCCCAGACTCCTACGGGAGGCAGCAGTGGGGAATATTGCACAATGGGCGAAAGCCTGATGCAGCAACGCCGCGTGAGTGATGAAGGCCTTCGGGTCGTAAAGCTCTGTCTTCGGGGACGATAATGACGGTACCCGAGGAGGAAGCCACGGCTAACTACGTGCCAGCAGCCGCGGTAATACGTAGGTGGCAAGCGTTGTCCGGATTTACTGGGCGTAAAGGGAGCGTAGGCGGATACTTAAGTGGGATGTGAAATACCCGGGCTCAACCCGGGTGCTGCATTCCAAACTGGGTATCTAGAGTGTGGGAGAGGAAAGTGGAATTCCTAGTGTAGCGGTGAAATGCGTAGATATTAGGAAGAACACCAGTGGCGAAGGCGACTTTCTGGACCATAACTGACGCTGAGGCTCGAAAGCGTGGGGAGCAAACAGGATTAGATACCCTGGTAGTCCACGCCGTAAACGATGGATACTAGGTGTGGGGGATACCAATCCTCCGTGCCGTCGTTAACACACTAAGTATCCCGCCTGGGGAGTACGATCGCAAGATTAAAACTCAAAGGAATTGACGGGGGCCCGCACAAGCAGCGGAGCATGTGGTTTAATTCGAAGCAACGCGAAGAACCTTACCTAGACTTGACATCTCCTGAATTACCTGTAATTAGGGAAGCCCTTCGGGGCAGGAAGACAGGTGGTGCATGGTTGTCGTCAGCTCGTGTCGTGAGATGTTGGGTTAAGTCCCGCAACGAGCGCAACCCTTATTGTTAGTTGCTACCATTTAGTTGAGCACTCTAGCGAGACTGCCTGGGTTAACCAGGAGGAAGGTGGGGATGACGTCAAATCATCATGCCCCTTATGTCTAGGGCTACACACGTGCTACAATGGCGAGTACAACGAGACGCAATACCGCGAGGTGGAGCAAAACTCAAAAAACTCGTCCCAGTTCGGATTGTAGGCTGAAACTCGCCTACATGAAGCCGGAGTTGCTAGTAATCGCGAATCAGAATGTCGCGGTGAATACGTTCCCGGGCCTTGTACACACCGCCCGTCACACCATGAGAGTTGGCAATACCCGAAGTCCGTGTGCTAACGCGTAAGCGAGGCAGCGGCCGAAGGTAGGGTCAGCGATTGGGGTGAAGTCGTAACAAGGTAGCCGTAGGAGAACCTGCGGCTGGATCACCTCCTTTCTATGGAGAACTGTATTAAGATTATAGCTAGTCTATAACTCTTAATACTAGCTGGAATTTATCTTTCTGTTCAATTTTGAAAGATCAAGTATCTTTCATGAAAAATAGCCGACCATCTCAAAATCGTAGATTTTGGATGTCCGCTTTTGTTCTTTGAAAACTGCATATGGTTTAAAAGCAAAGTAAAACTTTAAAAAGAAAAATCTTTTGTAAGATTGAAATGATAACTCATTGATTATTTACTAAGCTTTAATTGTATTTTAATATGATTAAACTTTTAAAAACTCTCTGAGTGAAGTTAGAACTGAGTAATACGAGGAAGCAACGAAGAAGGAGCGGAATTTACTAACGTAAATGAGCACCAGGCTGAGGCAGCTAACGAAATAGTGCGAAGGTTATAACGAACGAAGGTCAAGCTACAAAGGGCACATGGCGAATGCCTTGGCATCAAGAGCCGACGAAGGACGCGATAAGCTGCGATAAGCTTCGGGTAGCCGCAAATAGGCTGTGAACCGAAGATTTCCGAATGAGGAAACTCACATGGGTAAACCCCATGTATTGTATACTGAATAAATAGGTATATAAGGGTACACCCAGGGAACTGAAACATCTAAGTACCTGGAGGAAGAGAAAGAAAATTCGATTTCCCGAGTAGCGGCGAGCGAAAAGGAAAGAGCCCAAACCAGAAATTTATTTCTGGGGTTGCGGACAGATCATTAACATGGCGGTAATTTTAGTCGAATACAACTGGAAAGTTGAGCCACAGCGTGTAATAGCCACGTAGACGAAAGGATAAAGCCTAAGATCTGATCCAGAGTACCACGAGACACGTGAAACCTTGTGGGAAGCAGGGAGGACCACCTCCCAAGGCTAAATACTACTTGATGACCGATAGTGAAGAAGTACCGTGAGGGAAAGGTGAAAAGAACCCCGGAAGGGGAGTGAAATAGAACCTGAAACCGTGTGCCTACAACCGGTCAAAGCACCTTATGTGTGTGATGACGTGCTTTTTGTAGAACGAGCCAACGAGTTACGATATGTAGCGAGGTTAAGTACTTAAGGTACGGAGCCGAAGGGAAACCGAGTCTTAATAGGGCAAATAGTTGCATGTCGTAGACCCGAAACCGGGTGACCTATCCATGGCCAGGTTGAAGCAGAAGTAAAATTCTGTGGAGGACCGAACCAAATTGGTGTTGAAAAACCATGGGATGAGCTGTGGATAGCGGAGAAATTCCAATCGAACCCGGAGATAGCTGGTTCTCCTCGAAATAGCTTTAGGGCTAGCGTCGGATGTGAGTAGTGGAGGTAGAGCACTGAATGGGCTAGGGGCCGTATAGGTTACCAAACTCTATCAAACTCCGAATGCCACATACTATTAGTCCGGCAGTCAGACTGCGAGTGATAAGGCCCGTAGTCAAAAGGGAAACAGCCCAGACCATCAGCTAAGGTCCCAAAGTATAGATTAAGTGGAAAAGGATGTGGGATTTCAAAGACAACTAGGATGTTGGCTTAGAAGCAGCCACTCATTAAAAGAGTGCGTAATAGCTCACTAGTCGAGAGATCCCGCGCCGAAGATGTTCGGGGCTAAAATCTATCACCGAAGCTATGGGTGTACATTTATGTACGCGGTAGAGGAGCGTCCTGTACTGGCTGAAGTCGTACCGAAAGGAGCGGTGGACGGTACAGGAGTGAGAATGTTGGCATAAGTAGCGAGAACTAGGTGAGAATCCTAGTGGTCGAAAATCTAAGGTTTCCTGGGGAAGGTTCGTCCGCCCAGGGTTAGTCGGGACCTAAGCCGAGGCCGAAAGGCGTAGGCGATGGACAATCGGTTGATATTCCGATACCACTATGTAGCGTTATTACCAATGGGGTGACGCAGGAGGATAAGATGTGCTAGCTATTGGATGCTAGTCTAAGCACTTAGGGAGTCTGGATAGGAAAATCCGTTCAGGCAATTCTGAGGTGTGATGGGGAAGGTCATTTTGACCGAAGTATCTGATTCCACGCTGCCAAGAAAAGCCTCTAGGGAGCAAAGTAGTGCCCGTACCGCAAACCGACACAGGTAGATGAGGAGAGAATCCTAAGACCATCGGAAGAATTGCAGTTAAGGAACTCGGCAAATTGACCCCGTAACTTCGGGAGAAGGGGTGCCTACGCAAGTAGGCCGCAGAGAATAGGCCCAAGCAACTGTTTAGCAAAAACACAGGTCTCTGCTAAAGCGAAAGCTGAAGTATAGGGGCTGACGCCTGCCCGGTGCTGGAAGGTTAAGGGGAATGCTTAGCGTAAGCGAAGGTATGAACTTAAGCCCCAGTAAACGGCGGCCGTAACTATAACGGTCCTAAGGTAGCGAAATTCCTTGTCAGGTAAGTTCTGACCCGCACGAATGGCGTAATGACTTGGGCACTGTCTCAACTGCAAATCCGGCGAAATTGTAGTGCCAGTGAAGATGCTGGCTACCCGCGATTGGACGGAAAGACCCCGTAGAGCTTTACTGTAGCTTAGCATTGAATTTCGGTATTGTCTGTACAGGATAGGTGGGAGACTGAGAAACTGGGGCGTCAGCTTCAGTGGAGTCATCCTTGGGATACCACCCTGACAGTACTGAGGTTCTAACGGATACCCATGAAACTGGGTGCCGGACATTGTTAGGTGGGCAGTTTGACTGGGGCGGTCGCCTCCTAAAAAGTAACGGAGGCGCTCAAAGGTTCCCTCAGAACGGTCGGAAAT
Source organism: Clostridium putrefaciens (assembly GCF_900461105.1). GTDB lineage: Bacteria > Bacillota > Clostridia > Clostridiales > Clostridiaceae > Clostridium_L > Clostridium_L putrefaciens. Next base: position 169,916 of record NZ_UFWZ01000001.1, read on the forward strand.
CGTTCGAAGAGTGCAAAGGCAGAAGGGAGCCTGACTGCGACACCTACAAGTGGAGCAGGGACGAAAGTCGGACTTAGTGATCCGGTGGTACCTCGTGGGAGGGCCATCGCTCAACGGATAAAAGCTACCTCGGGGATAACAGGCTGATCTCCCCCAAGAGTCCACATCGACGGGGAGGTTTGGCACCTCGATGTCGGCTCGTCGCATCCTGGGGCTGAAGTAGGTCCCAAGGGTTGGGCTGTTCGCCCATTAAAGCGGCACGCGAGCTGGGTTCAGAACGTCGTGAGACAGTTCGGTCCCTATCCGTCGCGGGCGTAGGAAATTTGAGAGGAGCTGTCCCTAGTACGAGAGGACCGGGATGGACTGACCTCTGGTGTACCAGTTGTCACGCCAGTGGCATTGCTGGGTAGCTATGTCGGGACGGGATAAACGCTGAAAGCATCTAAGCGTGAAGCCCACCTCAAGATTAGATTTCCCATAGCGTAAGCTAGTAAGACCCCTTGAAGAACACGAGGTTGATAGGTCAGAGGTGTAAGTGCAGTAATGTATTAAGCTGACTGATACTAATAGGTCGAGGGCTTGACCAAATTATTTTAAACCATATGCAGTTTTGAAAGAACAAGTTCTTTCAAAGATCCGGTGATTATGGCTTAGTGGTAACACCCCTTCCCATTCCGAACAGGATGGTTAAGCACTAAAGCGCTGATGGTACTGCAAGGGAGGCCTTGTGGGAGAGTAAGTCGTCGCCGGGTGAGAACAAGGTTTACTAGCTCAGTTGGTAGAGCACATGACTTTTAATCATGGTGTCCGGGGTTCGATTCCCCGGTAAGCCACCAGAAAACCACTTATAAGTAAGTGGTTTTTTTTGATTAAAATTATACGCATCTCATTAAAGTTACTATAACTTTAATGAGATGCGTTATTTTAGTAGTTAATATTATTACAATTATTAAAAAAGGTTTTGTTATTTATATAGCAGCTATTTTAGGATCTTTAACTTTTAAGAATAATACTCCTCCGATTAAAAATAGGATTATAAGACTTACAACTCCAAGTTTAGAGTTTCCTGTTATCTGAGAGATTACACCAACTAAGAGAGGTCCAAATATAGCAGAAAATCTTCCGCAAATATTATATAATCCAAAGAATTCTGAAGACTTTTCTTTTGGTATAAGCTTTCCGTAGAAGGATCTACTAAGAGCTTGTATACCTCCTTGTGAGCTAGCAACTAGCATAGCTAAGATCCAGTAATCTAAAGTAGTGTTCATAAAATAAGCATATATACAAATTATAGCGTAAACTATGATTCCAACAAATATCATTATTCTAGTAGAGAATATCTTAGCAAGCTTCCCATATAATAAAGCACAAGGGAAGGCAACTATTTGAATGGCTAAAAGTATTATCATAAGAGTATCTCCTGATAAACCTAAATCTAAACCATAAGCTGTGGACATCTTTATTATAGTAGAAACGCCATCTATATAAAAGAAATAGGCTATTAAAAAGATAAAGATATTTTTATATTCTTTTACACTCTTTAATGTATGAAGTAATCTATTAAAGCTATCTTTCACAGGTTCTCTTGAAGGCTCAATATAATAAACTTGATTAACATTTTTTAGCATTGGAAGTGTAAAGATAAACCACCATACAGCTGTAATAATAAAAGATAATCTAGTAGCACCTACCTTGGTAAGGCCTATTATAGATGGCTTTGTTATAAAAAGTAGGCTTAATATAAAAGGAATAGTACTTCCAATATAACCAAATCCAAAACCAACAGATGATACATGATCCATCCTACTTACATCGGTTATATCAGTTAAAAATGCATCATAAAATATATTCGAACCTGAAAAACCTATTACACTAAATATATAAATCATTATACATAATATCCAATCGCCTTCTGCAACAGCAGATAAAAGGCTAGTAGATAAAACACCAATTAAAAAGAAAACGGTAAAAAACTTCTTTTTATAACCCTTATAGTCTGCAATGGAGCCAAGGATTGGAGCTAGTATAGAAATTATTAGTGTAGCAATAGAGTTAGTGTAACCAAGATAAGCAGTAGAAGTTGCTGAATCTAAGTTATAAGCAGCAACACTTTTAAAAAATATGGGTAATGTAGCAGTGGTTATTGCTAAGGAATAAGCAGAATTTGCCCAGTCATATAGTATCCAACTTCTTTCTTGTTTAGTCATGTTTAATGTCCCCCTTAGAATTAAATTTTTATAATACACAAATAATAGGTTTATAAATTAATAATAAAGTGGTCTATGAATATATAAAGGTGTAGAACTATATAGTGATTTGATGTAATAATCTGTATACTAATGATACTAGGTAATTTATGAATAATCTAGGGGTACAAGCTTTATTATTTGTTTATAATATAAAATATTATAAATTATAAGTGCATCTATTTTTATTACTTTCATCTATATACCATATAGCATAAATTTAAAATAATTGTCTATACTAACAATAAAGACATAACTCATAACAATTAACGATATTTATGATATATATATGAGTATACGGGAAAACGAAAGGGGATTCTAAAACATGGAAATGAATAATCCTAATGAAGCTAGAAATAAAGCAAGAGAAATGCTTATAGCTGGAGAAGACTGGGATAAGGTAAGGGAAGTTACAAATCTTAGATTAAAAGATGTAAAAAGGATACAAAAGGATATAAGTGAGCATTTTTAAATTATACCAAAAGAGACACCTAGAACATAGAAACCACTACAAAGTAGAAATTTACCAGTGGTTTCAAAACTCTAAGTGTCTTTTTTATTTCATTTTGTAACTTATAACTTTGTCTTTTCCAACTTCTACTGATGTCTTTTTGATAACAGTCATTTCCTTTACGGAATCTGAATTTGTTATTAATAAAGGGGTAATAAGCGAGAATCCCTTAGCTTCAATAAGTTTTCTGTTTATCTTAATTATTGGGGTTCCAGCCTTTACATCAGTTCCTTCAGTAGCAAGCCTTTCAAATCCTTCGCCATTTAGTTCCACAGTATCAATTCCTATATGAATTAATACCTCAGCACCATTTTTTAATGTCATGGCAAATGCATGATTTGTTTTAAATATTACAGTTAAGTTTCCATCTGCAGGTGCAACAAAAATGCCCCCTGTTGAGTTTATAGCAATACCATCACCAGCCATCTTTTCAGAAAATACTGCATCAGGTACTAGTGAAAGGTCCATGATCTCTCCGTTAACAGGAGCTAATAATTCATAATTCTTTTTAAAAAGTCCAAACATATAGTTCTTCTAGACTTAATGTTAAGCCTAGAAAATTCACATCCTTTCAATATTATATAATAAAATGTTAACCTTTAAATTTAGTATAACCAATTATATTTTAAATCTAAATGTAATTGAGGTATTTACTACAATTTAAATACTAATAAAAAAAACCAGACACAAGTAATAAAACTTATGCCTGATTTAACAGTAACACGTTATATGCTATATTATAATTTTTATTAAGGTATTTGTCAACATAACCTAATATAACGTTTATTTAAGATGATGAAACAAAATTAATTATTTATAACAATGAAGATAAAGATAAATACATAGAAATATGTATACCAGAATATGATATAATTAGGATAAGGTCAAAGGGTTGTGGTATAAAACTTTAATCCTATAGATGGAATAGGACTTGTAGATCCTTATTTTATATGGACATCTATCGTGTTTTTAATGTTAGCAAGTGAGTATTTAAAAGATACTTAAAAAGTAGTAAAGGATGATTTAATGAAAAATAAAAAAGCGGATTTATCACTAGCACTAGTTGCAATAATATGGGGTACTGGATTTGTTGCATCTAAAGTTGCTCTAGATGCAAATTTAGCACCTTTTCAAATAATGACTTATAGATTTTTTATATCAAGCCTTGCTATGGTGACTTTATTTTGGAAGGAAGTCAAAAAGATTAAGTTTCCAGCTTTAAAAGCAGGAAGTTTAATTGGTTTTTTTCTTTTTATAGCTTTTGCATTTCAAACTATTGGTCTTCAATATACAACACCTTCTAAAAATGCTTTTATTACAGCTACCAATGTGGTAATAGTCCCTTTTCTATATTGGATACTAGCAAAAAAAAGACCAGACAAGTATTCCTTGGTTGGAGCATTATTAACTGTAGTTGGCATTAGCTTCTTAACGTTAGATGGAGGGTTTACTATTAATTTTGGTGACTTCTTAACTTTAATTTGCGCCTTTGGATTTGCAATGCACATTACAGCTATAAGCTATTATGCAGAAAAGTATAATCCAATACAATTAACAACCATACAAATGATAGTAGCATTTTTATTCTCCATTGTAGCACAGTTTATGACAAAAGGGGGCGCACCAATTACAAAGAGTGGAGGACTTGCTATATTATATCTAGGACTTATAAGTACAACTATAGCCTTTTTAATCCAAAACATTGCGCAAAAGTATACTAGTGCTAGTAAAACAGCTATTATATTATCAACAGAAGCTGTTTTTGGAACTTTAGCTTCTGTGATATTATTAGGAGAAAAGTTGAATTTAAAAATGTTTATGGGATGTGGTATAATATTCCTAGCCATAATAATTACTGAAACAAAGCTGTCATTTTTAAAAAGGAGGATAATTTAATGCAACAACAAGGTTATTACTACAAAGGAAATGGAGAAATAAAAGATAATGCTAGGTTCCAATTACGAGGACGTTGGGGAAATGCCATATTAGGGTTTTTAATATATGTAGTTATAATAGTAGCTGTATATAGAGTTTGGGGTGAAGGAAAGATTATTTTATTATTACTACAAGGTCCTATGCTTTTTGGACTTTCTAAGTTCTTTCTACAATTTAAAAGAACCAGAGAAAATGTATCCTATGAAGTATTATTTAGTGGGTTTAGCAAATTTAAAGACACATTTTTACTTGGTGTTATAATACAGCTAGCTGTAATTGTGGGGATAATTCTTTTGATTATACCTGGTATAGTTATAGCACTTATGTATTCGCAAGCATTTCCTATAATGGTAGACAACCCAAATGTTAGTGCTATAGAAGCTTTATCTATGAGTAGAAGGTATATGAAAGGAAACCTAATGAGACTTTTCTTACTTCAACTTAGTTTTATAGGATGGTCTTTACTTTCTATATTAAGTGTTGGAATCGGTTTTATATGGCTTCAGCCTTACTATCAGCTTTCAACTATAAACTTTTATGATGATTTAGTTAGAATACGATTTAATGATGAATCTCAAGGTTACCAATTTTAAATGTCTTTAAATTTAAAATTACCTAGGAAATAAATTATGATTTACCTTGATATAAGTGAAATGAATAAGAGAGCTACAACAAAATGTTTTAAAAAGTCATTTTGATATAGCTCTCTTATTATTTTTAAATAAATGATCGTAGTTTATTAATATCATTTATTATTATTTTTCTTTTGTTTATAGATATAACTCCATCCATTCTTAATGACTTTAATACTCTAGTTACAGTAACCCTAGAGCAGCCAATTAAGTGAGAGAGGTCTTCATGAGTCATTGGAGTAGTTATAATATACTTCTCATTTTCAATATTTATATCTTGCAAGCTTAGCCTATAGAGGGTACTTGCTACCTTAGATTTAGAGGGGTTAAATAATAGATCAGACATTTGAAAAAGTGATATCCTGTACTTCCTTGTTATACTGTGTATAAAGTAAGAGTACGCTAAAGGTTCATCATAAAGGAGTCTGTCTATAATTTCTATAGGTAGTACTGAAATAGTGGTGCTTTCCATAGCAATAGCTGTAAGATTTAAATTTCCACCAGCAAAATAGTCTGTTTCTCCAAAGATTTCACCGGGTTTAAGAAAATAAAGTACCTTTTGACCTCCATTATTATTATAAAGGCAATGTTTTAATCTACCCTTAGTGACTATAGCTACAAAGTATTCCATATCTATGTTAATGATTTGGGTTTTATTATAGGTATAGAAATTCCCAAGTGGTGATACTACATCTAAAAAAAACCTCTGCATTTTATTTTGTCTTTTTTCATCAAACAATTCCTTGTACATATTTTTCTCCTTTTGTTAAGAGTAGTTTACAAGCTTAATTTAAAATTATATAAAAGTGAAGCTCACATTGCTTAAAGTTTTAAACAATGTGAGCTTCACTAATTATAACATAAAATATATTTTAAAAAAATTGACTGATAATAGTTAAATATATTAAGATATCTTTCCACCAGTTTCTTTTATGTCTTCCTTATTTTCTATAATTGCTTTTAAAGCAAATTCTAGTCCTTTAGTTATATCTTCTAAAGCCATGGAAGGCATGTTTTTCTTTTCTAAAACCTGGGATGGAATAAAGGGAACGTGTATAAATCCACCTTTTACATTTTTATATTTTTTGTCTATAAGATATAATAAGCCGTACATTATGTGGTTACATACAAAGGTACCTGCGCTATAAGATACTGAAGATGGAATGTTATGTTCCTTAATGTTTTTTACTATAGCTTTTACAGGTAAAGATGAAAAGTATGCAGTTTCTCCATCTTTGAATATAGGCTCATCTATAGGGTTATTACCTTCATTATCTTTTATCCTAGCATCATCTAAGTTTATAGCTACCTTTTCTGGAGTTATGTCAAATCTTCCACCAGCTTGACCTACACATAAAACTACATCAGGATTATGTGCTTCCATTGCCTTATCTAAAGTGTCTATAGATTTTTTAAATACAGTGGGGACTTCGATTTTAATTATTTCTACACCATCTATATTATCGCTTATCTTTTTTACTGCTTCAAGAGCAGGATTTATACTTTCACCACCAAATGGATCGAAGCCTGTTACTAAAATTTTCATTTAATATACCTCCTAAGTTAAGTCTTATTACACTCTAAAATGCCCAGTAATACATAAGTATAATATGAACTATAAGTAGAGCAAAAGCTACTGGTACTTGCGCTGTAATAACTTTATTTTTATTTTTCATCTCTAAAAGTGCAGCTGGCACTACATTAAAGTTTGCTGCCATTGGGGTCATAAGTGTTCCACAAAATCCAGCTGTTAATGCAAGAGAAGCTGCTATTGCTGGATTAGCACCTTGGGAAAATACGAAAGGAACACCTATACCGGCAGTTATAACTGCAAAGGCTGCAAATCCATTTCCCATTATCATAGTAAATAAAGCCATACCAATGCAATAGGCTATTACACCTGCTAATATATTGCCTTTTGGTATTATGGAAGATATCCCACTAGATATAACTTCACCAACACCGGCAGCGGTAAATAGAGCACCAAGGGCTGCCAGTAATTGTGGAAGTATACTTGCAGGTCCAACTTGCTTAAGCATCCTATCACCATCTAAAGCAATGTTTTTAGCTGGTGATTTTGTAATCCAAAGTGCAGCTATAAGACCAATTAAAGCTGATAATCCTATTGCCACTTGCCCTCCAAGCTTTGTCCACTGAGCTATAGCAAAAGCTGACACTGCTAATAATATGGAAGGTAAAAATATTTTACCACCAATCTTTTTAAATTGTTTTTCTCTAAATTCATCGGAAGGATTAGTTATAGATCCTGCCTTTACTTGCTTTGTTACAGTTAAACCTCCCATTATAAGGAGAAGTGAACCTACTAAAGCAGGAGGCATTACTTTACCAAATATAAATATCATAGCTAGGATACACCAAAATAAGGAGGTCCCAACTTTTGCCGTATGTGTGCTATCTTTTATTGTATAAAAGGCTGCAAAAAGCATTAGTATTCCAGATAGTACATAAAAGAATTCTAAAAGAAAACTTGAAATTTGTTTTATATCCATTTTAACGTCCCCCTTATTTTGATTTGTATTTTTTATTTAATTTTTTATCTGTTAATGAGAATTGTATAGTTGCAAATGCAAAGGCAATTATTGCAATAGGTATAGATGCCTTTGCAACATCTAATTGAATTACTTCATATCCAAGTTCATTTAAGGTACCAACGATAAGAAGTACACCACCGCTTGCAATGAATACATTTTGACCAAAGAAGTTACCATAGTTTTCAGATGCAGCAGAAATTGCTTTAATATTATCTTCATCCTCTTCATCTATTTCACCATATTTACTAATAGCAGCACCTTGAGCCATGGGGTTTATAAGAGGTCTTATAAACTGAGGATGTCCACCAAGTCTTAAAGATAGTGCAGCTGCAACTTCTCTTATAAATAAGTACATAGATAATAATCTTCCAGTAGTAAGACCACTAGCCTTTTTAATAAGATCTATAGCTTTTTCCTTAAGTCCGTATCTCTCGCAGATTCCGATTACAGGAAGCGTAAGTACAAATAAGGTCATATATCTTGTGTCAACAAATGCCTTACCAAGGACATTTAGTACATTTATGAATCCCATCTTAGCAACAAGTCCAGTTGCAACACCTGATATTAATACAACTGCAATAGTATCAAGTTTTAGACTAAAACCAATAATAACAATTAAAATACCGATAAGTTTTAACATATTTATCATCCCTTCCTTCAATGAGTGAATAATTTAGAAAATTAGAATTAAATTTAATTTATTATATCCTAAATATATTTTAATTTCAGTAGCCTAGTATACAAAACTTAAATTAAATTATATAAAGATTAATAAATTATTATAAATATATGTAATCTTATATTGTTTAATTATAAAAGTTACCCTTATAATAATAAATATTTATATATTAAGTTCACTTATATGTTAAAATATAGGTATATTTAGATATAGAGTAACTATGTTAAATAGTAATAAAAAAGAAAGCTTGAAAGCTTTAAAATGCATATAATTGAACTTAAAGAAGATTTAAAATTATTGAAGGAGGATAAACATGGAGGAGAGAGAAGTTTTAAAAATATTATGTGAAGCTCACGCACCTAGTGGAAGAGAACACCTTTTACATCCCATTATAAAGGATATATTTGGTGAGGTTTCAGAAACCACTGTGGATAATATAAATAATATGTATATAAAAAAGGAGGGTAACAAAAAGGGCAAAATAATGGTTATGGCACATGCAGATGAGATATTTCTAATGGTAACCTCTATTGAAGAGAGAGGATTCCTTAAATTTAAGGCCTTTGGAATAGATGCTAAAACATTAGTATCTCAAGAATTAATCATTCATGGTAAAAAGCAGATAAAAGGAATAATAGGTATTAAGCCACCACATCTTATGAATGATGAGGATAGAAAAAGGGCTGTAAAGGTAGAAGATTTATTAATAGATACAGGATACTCTAAAGAAACTTTAGAATCCATAGTAAAGGTTGGAGATTATGTCACCCTAGATAGAAAGTTTAGTGAACTTTTAAATAATAATGTTAGTTGCAAGGCCACGGATGATAGGGCAGGAGTTGCAGCCTTATATTCTACAGCAAAAGAGCTTAAAGATATAAATCATGATATGGATGTTTACTTTGTATGTTCAGCTCAAGAAGAAGTGGGACATAGAGGTTCTAAGGTTGCAAGTCATGAGATAAACCCAGATATAGGTATTGCAATAGATACTACATTTGATAGTGGTAGGCTTGGGGATGAGGATCGGGATAATAAGCTAGGACTTGGACCAGTTATATGCATAGGACCTAATATACATCCAAAGCTTAGGGAGAGGTTTGTAGCAATAGCTAAGGAGTACAATATACCATACCAAGTGGAGGTAGAGCCAGGTAATACAGGAACAGATGCCTGGGATATACAAGTTGCGAAAACGGGAATACCAACATTATTAATATCAATACCAATTAGATACATGCACACCTCAGTAGAAGTTATAAATATAGATGATATAAAAAACACCGGAAGAATAATTTCAAAATTTATTGAAAAGTTAAAAGGTGAGGAATTGGAGGAATTATTATGCTTTTAGAAAGGCTTTGTAACGCTTCAGGACCATCTGGATTTGAAGGTGATGTAAGAAAGATAATAATAGAGGAAATAGAGAGCTATGTAACAGATATAAAAATAGATAAGATAGGTAATATAATAGCACATAAAAAAGGTAACGGTCCAAAGGTAATGGTAGATGCACATATGGATGAGGTTGGTTTTATAGTAACGGGATTTAATGAAGATGGAACTTTAAGATTTAGTGCTTTAGGAGGTATAAATAACAAAATAATACCCTCTAAGGTTGTATATATAGGTAAGAAGAATATAACAGGGGTTATTGGAGTGAAGCCAATCCATCTTCAGTCAGGAGAGGAAAGAAATAAAAATCTTTCTTATGGAGATTGTTGTATTGATATAGGAAGTAATTCAAAGGAAGAAAGTAAGGCTTTAATAGACCTTGGAGAATATATAGTATTTTCAACAAAGTATGAAGAGTTTGGGGAAGGCCTTATAAAAGGCAAAGCATTTGATAATAGAATGGGATGTTATGTTCTTATAGAAGCTTTAAAAGAACAGTTTGATTGTGATTTATATGCAACATTTAATGTAATGGAGGAAATTGGAGAAAGAGGAGCTTTTGTAGCAGCTTATGGAGTTAAGCCTGATATAGGGATAGTTCTAGAAGGTACTATTTGCGCTGATATGCCAAATGTACCAGCACATTTAAGCGCTACAGAAATAGGAAAAGGGCCAGCTATATCTATAATGGATAGAACAAGCATCTTTAATGAAGATATGGCAGAGGATATAATTAACATCGCAAATAAAGAGAATATTATGTATCAAAGAAGAAGGGCTATAGCAGGAGGAAATGATGCAGCAGCAATCCATGGCACTGGTGGAGGAGCTAAAATATCTACAATTTCAGTACCATGTAGATACATTCATTCCTCTGTATCAGTGGCATCCTTAAAAGATGTAGAAAGTACTAAAGCTTTACTTATAGCTTATTTAAAGTCTCTTATTTAATAGTGAGACATAGTAAAAGACATGAGAATAGTAACTTAAAACTAAGTTCTAATATTATGTAGAAAAGTAATTATCTTTTTATAAAATGTTATAACTAGATTACAGAAGGGGGAATAATAAGGTGGATATTTTACTAGAAAAATTAATAAATGCTTTTGGAGTAAGTGGGCATGAAGATGAGGTAAAAAGAGTTATAGAAAAAGAAGTAGAGACTATGGGATTTAATATAAAAGAAGATAATATGGGAAATCTAATAGTTAAAATTACAGAAGAAAGCTTAGAAAATAAGAAACGGTTTATGTTGTGTGCTCATATGGATACTATAGGCATAATAGCAAATTATATTGATGATAATGGATTCGTAAGAGTAGGAGCCCTTGGAGACTTTGAAGCCTCTAACATGGTAAACAATTTTGTTGCATTTGAAAATGGAACAATAGGAAGAATTTGTGCTAGTAAAAAGGATAGTGATATTGAAGATTTATTTATTGATCTTGGAGTAAAGGGTAAAGAAGAAGCTTTAAACTTAATAAGAGAAGGAAATGTAGCTAAATTTAATGGAGCTGTACTTGAAATAGGAGATAATATAGTAGCACCTTATATGGATAATAGAGTTGGAGTATATATATTACTTAAGGTTTTAAAAGATATATGTGAGAAGTCTAAAGAAAATAAGGATTATATTAAAACCTTAGATAGAGAATATTACTTTGTATTTAGTACACAAAACAAATTAGGTGCAAGAGGAGCGAGAGCCGCAGCATATAACATTAACCCAGATGGCTCTATAGTTATTGATGTAGAGGGAGCTTTTGATTACCCAAATGGTAAGAGTAATATCTCACTTGGAAATGGTCCTATTATAAAGGTTATCGATAGAACATTAATAGTTCATCATGAAATTAAAGATATGCTTGAAAAGGCTGCTACAAGATCTAATATAAAGACCCAGTACTCAGTAGGTGAAGATGGAACAGATGGAGGAACCATTCATAAAGAAGGAAGTGGAGTTAAAACAGGTGTGCTTTCAGTACCGTGTAGATATATTCATACGAATGAAGAAATGATAAATATTAAAGATTTAAATAATAGTATTAAATTAGTTTTAGAGTTAATTTAGGAAAGTTTAAATTAAAGGTAAAACATTAAATGGAGGATAAGGTACCAAATGTAATGCAAGACATTGAGCGCAAGGTAGTGGGCTAAGAGTTTTAGCAAAAATTAAGTATAAGGTAAAATAAAAAGGTGACTTAAAGTAATAATCTTTAAGTCACCTTTTATCTAGTGATTTAGTAGGTTATGTAGATTAGTTTTCTTTATTAAATCCTAACTATCCAAATATAGTTACATTTTAATTAATCTAATTTCCATTCTTTCATTGCAGTTTCAGGCTTATCTTGAAGGAAGTTTATATATCTTGAAAATGTAAAGAAAAAGTCTGAAAGTCTATTTATATATTGATAGCTATCAGGATACTCCGTTACATTTACCTCCTTTAGGTATCTTACAAAAAATCTTTCAGCTCTTCTTACTACAGCTCTTGTAACTTGAGCATAAGTGCCTTCTTTAGTTCCACTATATAAAATAAATTTAGTTTGTGGAGGCATTTGATTTGTCATCCAATCAATTTCGCTTTCTAAAAAGGTAGAATGAGTAGGAAGTAATTTGTTTTTAGTAAAATCCATAGATATCTCTACACCCATATTAAAAAGAGCATTTTCAATTTCTATTAAGTCATCTGTAAGTCTTTGCTTTTTAACTCGTGAAACTTTATTGCAGTCGTATAATAGGCAATTTAAATATCCAACATGTGCATTTAGTTCATCTATGTTACCTTGAAGTTCTATAAATGTACTATCTTTAGCAACTCTTTGACCTAATAAGTTGCCTGTAGTACCCTTGTCACCAGTCTTAGTATATATACCCATAATATTCACTCCTTGTTATATGTTTATCAGTTTTTATTATAATTTAAAAGTAATTGTTGTTAATAAATTTAAAAGTAATTGTTATTAATGGATTTACAAAAGCATAGGGATTATAATATATGTAACTAATTGATAACCCTTATTAGGTACTATTATATCACATAATGGTATTATTGAACGATTTTTTTTTGTGAAGACTTATAACAATTTAAAGTTTAGTTTTACCAAATTATGAATATAATATGTATTAAAGATTTATAAATTAATAAAATATTAATATTATAACTTCTAAATAATAAAAGTTTGATATAATGGGTATTTAAGAGTAAAAAAATTTAAGTATTAAGGAGAGACAAAAAGATGATATATGGTTTACTTATGGTAAATATAATACTTTTGGTATTAGGACAAACTTTGTGGAAGATAGGAATGAAAAGTGTAAGTATAGAACTTAGCTTAAGTGGAATATTTAAGGTTTTATTTCAACCTTATATATTTGCAGGACTTGTGGTATATGCAGTAGCTACATTTATATGGCTTTATATACTTTCTAAATCGGATTTATCCTTAGTTTATCCCCTTCAAAGTTTGTGTTACGTTTTTGCTGCGTTTATAGGGATAATAGTATTTAAAGAATATATTCCGCCTACAAGATGGTTTGGAATAATATTAATACTTTTAGGAGCATTTTTTGTAGCAAGATAGATAAGATTCTTGGGTTTAAGTGAAAGCTTAAATATTTACCTTTTTAGGTAAGGGTAAGTTTCGTCATAGTTTTTATAGTGGTTTAATCACTGATTTAAAGGAGGTAACAAGTTTGTTTAGTATGAAAGAAGAAAATAAGAGTATAAAATACACATTATATATATTAGCAATGTTGTTTTTTATATTTTGTATAATAACTTCATTAAAATATGGAGATTATAATCTTTTAGGAAGTTATGAAAAGATGGATGACGATGATGTTAAATATATAAGGAGTGCGTGGAATATACTTGATACAGGTATACTGTCTTACCACACACCAGGTGTTAAAACAGTATTTATAATGCCAGGGATTTCTTATACATTAGCATTTTTTATGAAGGTATTTGGAAGGTCAAATGGAGTTGTAGCCTTTAGAATATTTCAAGGCCTTTTTCAGACATTATCTGTATTTATAATATACTTTATAGGAAGAAAGCTATTTAATAGCAAGGTAGGATTTTTAGCAGCCATAATGGATATGATTTACATACCAGAAATATGGTCTACAAATATAGTTTTAACCGAAACTTTATTTAAGTTCTTTCTAGTGTTACTAGTATATATATCAATTTATGCTGTGGAAAAAAGGGAATTTAAATATTACATATGGGGTGGAGTTGTATGGGGTATAGCTACCTTGTATAGGCCGACTACTGCAGCATTTCCAATGATTATACTTTTTATGTGGATAACTAAGAGGTATAAAATTACTCAGATGATTAAGTTTGGGATTGTCACAACCTTAGTCTTTGCAGCCATAATGAGCCCTTGGTGGGTTAGAAATTATAAGGTTTTTGGGAAGTTTGTACCACTTACAATATCCGCAGGTAATCCTATGTCTCAAGGGGGTTACATACATTATAACGAAGAGGTAGACTATTACCAAGTTAAGCACTCGGATGATCCTATAGAGCAAGATGCGTTTTATAAAGAAAGTCATAAGTATAGGGTAGAAAACTTTATGGTAAAGAGGCCATTTGCTTATGCTAAGTGGTACCTTGTAGAAAAAAGTGCATTGCTTTGGATAGCTCCTTTTTACTGGAAAGAAGTTTGGGGAATAAAGATAGCGGTTGTAGCAGTGTACCATGTTTTATTATTGATACTCGGAACTTTTGGGATGATAAAATATCTAAGAAATATAAAGGGCCATAGAAATAGTAATAAATATGACTACGATACTTATTCACTATCTATGTATAGACCTTCTTCTGATATAAAATTTTTAAATGGGAAGATATTATCATTCGTACTTTTGTTTTTCTATATCACCCACTTACCTTATATAGCATTTTCAAGGTATGGATATCCGAGTATGTTTGTATTTATGATTTATGCCTCTTATTTAATTGTAGGAGAAGAGTAATGGTCAAAGCAAGTAATATAAAATAAAATTTAACAATAATTAATAAAAGTAAATTAGATTTATATGAGATTTACGAAATAATCCACTATAATTAACACCTAATCAACAAGTTGTCCACAGTATTTTGTGCATAACTCATGGTTTTTGTGGATAAGTTTACGAAGAATGCCCTTTTGATATGTGGATGAAAAAAATGTCAGCTACAAAAAACGCATAAAATGCTAGGTTTTACTCTCTTTTTACACTATAAACAACAGGTTATCCACAAACAATTAACAAAACATACATTTCTGTGGATAACCTATGTTAAGTAGTCCACATATTTTAACAAATGTGATATATTAATTAAAACATTTAAGGAATGAAGTCTTTTTATGATAAAACTTAAGATTATTTATATTTTTTATAATGAAAAGTTTTAAAAAGTAACCTTTTATCCTAAAACTATGTATAATATAAGCTATCAATTATAAGAAGGAGTTGGTCTTCATTAGTACTGCAGATAAGCAATATTTAACTTTAGTTAAAGATATATTGAATAATGGATATTATGAAACTGAAAACAGGACCGGGATGCCTACGCATAAATTACCTCATAAGATTATGCAGTTTAACCTTCAAAAGGAGTTCCCTATATTAACCACTAAGTTTGTAGCATTTAAAACTGCTGTAAAAGAACTTTTGTGGATATATAAAGATCAATCTAATGAGGTAAAAAAGCTTCATGAACAAAATGTGCATATATGGGATGAATGGGTAAAGGAAGATGGAACTATAGGCACATCTTATGGATGGATAGTTAAAGAGTACAATCAAATAGATAAGCTAATTGAAGGGTTAAAAAGTGATCCTCAAGGAAGGCGTCACATATTAAGTCTTTGGCAAATACCGTATTTAGACGGAGGATCCTTGTATCCATGTGCCTTTATGACAATGTGGGATGTAACAGATGGTAGACTTAATTGTATGCTTGTACAAAGGTCTGCTGATGTACCACTAGGATTGCCATTTAATATGACTCAGTATGCAGTACTTACCCATCTTATTGCTCAAATAACAGGATATAAGGTAGGTCTATTTACTCACGTTATAAACAATGCGCATATCTATGAAAACCAAGTAGAGGGTGTAAAAACACAAATTTTAAGAGAAGATGATGACTATGATGCTCCAAAGCTTTGGATAAATCCAGAAATAAAGAGTTTTTACGATTTCACAATAGAGGATATAAAGCTTGTAGATTATAAGTATCATCCATCTATAAAAATGGAGGTGTCAGTTTAAATGTTAACTGCTGTAGTAGCTGTGGCTAATAATAACGCCATAGGAAAAGATAACGACCTTTTAGTTAAGATTCCAAGAGATTTAAAAAGATTTAAGGATATAACAACAGGTCATACTATCATTTTAGGTAGAAAAAATTTCCAGTCTCTTCCAAGGGTTTTACCAAATAGACATCACATAGTACTTACTAGAAATAAAGATTTTAAAGTACAAGATGACAGAGTTACAGTAATACACTCTACTGATGATTTAAAGACCTATATAGAATCCAAAGAAGAATACTTTGTCGTAGGGGGAGGACAGATATACAAATTACTTCTACCCTACACAGATAAGGTGTATATAACAAAGGTCAACGCTACTTTAGATGCAGATACATTCTTTCCAGATCTAAAAGAAGATGAGTGGGAAATCACTCACAAAGAAAAGGGTATAAGAGATGAACAAAACCCTTATGATTATGAATATATAGACTATAAAAGAATTTAACAAAAGAATTAGCCAGTTAATGTAAGCACCTCAGAGGTCATCCCAATTTGTGGAGAGAACTTTGAGGTGCTTACACTTTATAGGTTGAAATATAGATTTATTGTTACGATGAATTTATGTTATAATAAATGTAAGTAAATTAGAAGTTGAAGATAATGGATAAGCTCATGTTAATATATATAAAGGAGTGATTTACATGAAAAAACTTAAAGGTTTAATTTTGCCACTGGTTATGTCATTGGTAGTTTTAGCAGGTTGCGCACCAAAGGGTGAGGAAAATGTTAAAACAGAAGCAAATAAGACTGTGGAAGAAACTAAAAAGCCAGAAGAAACTAAAAAACCTGAGGAAAAGCCTGTAGAAGAAAAGGTAGATGCTGAAGTATTAAATAGATTCGACAAGTATTTTTATAAAGGTAAAGATGAACTAATTTATATAGGTATGGCTGAATATGGTTTTATGGCTAAATACCACAAGGAAGATGTAAAGGACGCTAAAGAAAAGGTCGTAGTTTATGAAGGCGCTATGAGAGATGGAATGGGAGAACCCGATGGAAAAGGCCCAAGGAAATTCACAGTAAGTTACACTATAGATAAAGATAAGATTGTAGAAAAAATAGACAATAGAGACTATGTGAAAAATAAAAAGACCATCTTAAATTCTATTATTGAAAACTTTGTTGTAGTTAAAGGCGAAGTAAAGGTAGGAAGTAAGTGGGAGCAAGGATTTAAGATTGAAGATAAGGAATATAAAGCTGTAACAGAAATAAAATCTTTAGATAAAAAAGGTGATAAAGATGAGTTTGTTGTTGAAAGTACAGTAAAGGACATAAAGGGATATAAAGATAATACTTACGTAGAAAGAAGAACTTATAGAGAAGGTCTAGGACTTATAATGCTAGAATATAGACCTACAATGGTAAATGGTCAAGAACCTATGGATGATTTTATAGGGTATTCATTAAATTATCTTAAAGACAAAGATGGAAATGTTAATGTAATTGAAAGATAAGTAGTTATAAGATGAATCTTAAATAAAAAAAGACACTGAAGTATATACTTCAGTGTCTTTCAGCTATAGGGGGGATATAAAGGGTAATGGTTTAATACACTAATATATTTATTGCTGTTTAAAGATATTATATATCATTATTTCATAATAATCAATATTAATTAGAGTAATATTAATTATTACTTATTAGAAGAATAGTAAGTGAACTATTCTCAACCTAAGAGGATGGAAAAGTTCCGCACATGAATGTTAAAGTGATATTAATATAAGTTTCTAAAAGCTAGACGCATATAGTTAAATATCTTTTAAATTGACCCTTAGAAATATCGCATTTTTCAATGATCTTAAAGCCTGACGACAAAAGATGTTTGTCCATATCTTCAAAGGTTAATATAACTATCTTATCTGCAATCTTCCTACTACCATTTATAATAGTTAGTTGATCTTCAAGGGTAGTTGGTGAAAATAACCCATAAGGAAGGTCTATAATGGCTACATCAAATTTATCTTTAATGGTAGTCATATTAGCATTAGTAATCACATCTTCATAATCAAAGTATTCAAGTATTTTTTTTGCCTTATAAGCAATGCTTGGATTTATCTCAAAGCCTTTTATATAAATATTTAAAGACAAAGCTTCAACAATCACTGTACCAATCCCACAGCAAGGATCTACAACCTTAGTTTTTAAATTATTCCCAACAGCTATATTCACAATAGCCCTAGAAACTCTTACATTTAAGGCATTAGAATAGGAATAAGGCTTTTTGTTATGAAGTTGCCAATTATTATCATTAGGTTCATTTATACCGAAGATCCACCTATTTCCTACCTTGCTTATAGCAAGTAGAACATCAGGATTATTCATCTCGGCTTCACCAAGAATATTTAAGCCTATAAGGTTTTCTATTTTACGTTTTTCATGAAATCCAACCTGATTATCCTGACTAGGAATATATGAAACCTTAAAATTTTCATAATGTAATTTGTCAGACACCACCTGATTTATTATAGAATCTAAGCTATCACCAATAAAACTTACGAAGAGGCATTGTTTTATGAAGGGGCTTCTAGAAGGATTCACATAGTGATTAGAAAAAAAACATTTGTTTTTAGGGGACTTTTTAAATAGGGATTTCATTTCTAGTTTACATAAAGCCTCTTCATCCTTACTAAAATTAATTGTATAAAAATAAAGCTTTAAGGAAGCTTTATTATATAATTTTAAGCTTTTAAGTTTTGATAAATCGCCTTTATCTTTTATATTAGCTAGGTAGGACATTACCATAAGATCACACCTCATTTAAAATTTAAGAGAAAATAATTATAATTATTTTCAATACACATTATAATAAATTATTAATTAAAACTATAATATATCAAAAGCATATTAATTATAATTAAAAAATGTATAGTATAACTTTATTCCATGAAGGCTATAAAGTCAATTAAACACATTTTTAAAATTAGAATGATTAACTCTTTATTTTATGATAGCTATAATAGTGTATTTTTACTTGAGTAATTTTACAGTTGAATAGAAAAACACTTTTCTAAGCTATTTTTAATAACTCTAAAATTTTTTCTATAGGCCCGCCGGCTTTGACAGCATTGTAGATCCATATAACTTTAGCTTTTTGAAAGTCATTTTGGGCTAATTTAAATCCAGTATTAAAGTGATAAGATTCATTAGAGAGTTAAAATTTCTAAAGGTGATAATGATGTATCCAAAGAAATAAATGCTTTTAAGTAACCGTCTTTTTGAAATGCATCTTTAGGATAACTTAATGTTATTGAAACATTTTTTCTACCCTTCAAATCGCCAACATAGTTGTAAATATAGTATTGCTGGTCTTTGACGGTGACAAGGTCAAAGTCCTCTATATTTAAACTTTCAGCAAATTTATTAAGTTTTGCTCCTAATTTAATATGATCTTTAGGAAAAATAACTCTATTAGCTTTTAATGCACCTGTGTAGCTGTAATCAGCTTTCATGGAAGCGTTAAATATATCTTTAATAATAAAATATATAGGTTTATTACTTTCTTTAGATTTGTTCCAAATCAGCGCTAATACTAGTGACCTTAATGAACTTCTTAAAAGTTTATCATTTCAATTACCAGTAGAAAAAAGTCTAGTTATGCTTGCTCTATGCCTAGGCGAAGCAAGCGTGCTTATATCAGATACTTTGCCATTAAAGGCTTTAACAACCATAGCAATTATAATATTTTTCATATATTTTGATTGTGGCTTAGTTAAATATAAATCAAAACTTAACTTATTAAAAAAAATTGTCTATTGAAAGTTCTTTTGATATAATTGATTTCTGAAACATTTATGCATGACTCCTTGTTGTCGTTTTTGTATGAGAACTTAATTATAACAAGGATTTTGCATAAATGTTTTTTTATTTTATTCAACTGTTTTTGCACTATTATAGTTACAATGAGTTATTGGAGGAAAATAACAATGAGTTTATTCAGAAAGATATATTTAAATTTAAATATACAACCAAATTGATTGAAATTATAATGAATTTTAATCAAAAAACAAACAAATATCATTGTCTGGATCAAATATCAACTATAAAAACAACTAAATCAAAGTATTATAGCAATAACAAAATCGATACAGATAAGATAATTTCTGAAATGGAAAAACAAACTGTAGACAAATTTAATAAAGAAGCAAAAGGTGATAATAATATTGATGAGAAGATAGGATGGAACGTAGAGGTAATGAATTGATTTTAAATTCATTAGCATTTAGAATCTCATAAGTTCTAGTTGAATACTTACCTTTCATGATTTATATATTTAAGGGATGGATTAAAATACTAAAAAAGTTAGATACTTATTAGTTACTTTAAATCCCTATTAATAAACCAGGAAGTTAACTTCCTGGTTATTTTAACTATAATTACTAACGTTAAGCAAATAATATCCCCTAGCATGGGATATGTCAGTGTTGTTGGCTACAGGCCAAAATTGTAAAAGTAAAAGCTCAATAAAACCACTCTTTTACGATTTCTTTTATTTATTACCTACTCACAACATCGTTTAATATGTACTAAAAGTGTTTAAAATTCTAGTTGGAAACATAACCAGATATATCAGCGGCTGCTGGATTTACTGGTGCATGGAAGTATAATTTGTATGTTCCTGGTGCTACGCTGTAAGATTGGGTTGTTGAGCCAACACCACTTGCATTAAATTGCATACCGGTTTTACCGTAAAATCCCACACGATTTTTTTTACAAACTTGTACTTGCATATACTGAGCTGATGATGGCACATTATTCCATGAATCGTTACTATGATTTATTTTTACTGTTTGAGTAGAGTTTGTACTAAATGAGTTAACTGAATATTTACCTCTAATTTCAGTACCTCTATATGACATTAAGGTTGCTGCAAAAACTGAAACTGTTGAAAGTGTTAAGGCGATACATGATGCGACAATAATTTTATTGAAAAGATTTTTTTTCATTTTAATTCCCCCTAATATTTTATAAAAGTATATACTTCACACTTATAATTATAAAATACATTTAATTAAATGTAAAAGATTGAATAATGTAGAAAAATGTGATAACATGTACATATACGGAGATATATGTTATTAAAATACAATGGTAATACTACGAATTTACTAAATTATAAAAGCCACTTTTACAATATAAAATCGGGAAAGTTCTGAAGTTAGGTTTATTTTCGTAGAAAAATCATTTAAGATATATTAATGACTTGAGAGTTTTTAAGAGTACTAGAATTATAATTAAAGAGGGGTTTTTATGAGAAAGATTTGGATATTATTAGATTTGGTTTTAAGCATATTATTAGGATTTTATATAAATCTTAATATTACAAGTGAACTTATAGTATATTTCTTTTCGGGGAATAATAGTGTATATGTATTTATATTCACCTTTTTTTTAATAATGCAGATATTACTTATATTTTCTATAATAAGGTTGATTAGAAATAAAAAGATAGATAAGTATACATTTAGAGCAATATTGGTTTTATATATCTCAATAATGTTAGTATTATTATTTGGTAGACAAGTTATGGAGACTTCAATAAATTTAAATCCTATTGATTTAATAACTTTTAAGAATAAGGATTCATTTTTACAAAACATATTGAATGTCATATTCTTTTTACCAATAGGATATCTAATAAAAGATATTGAGTTCAAAAAGGCTGTACCATATTGTTTAATCGGTGTATTTTTAATAGAATTAATTCAATTAGTAACTAAGAGGGGAACTTTTGATATAAATGATATTATTCTTAATATGATAGGAATATTTATAGGTTATTATGTAAGTAAAAAATTTAAGTTGGAATTAGTATCGAAGTGATGGTTCTATTTTAAAATTTAACGAATATAAAAAAAAGGGCTGTCGCACTAAAAAATTAGTGCGACAGCTTTTTTTGCTTAAAAGAATAAATCTCCCACTCGAAAAAGTGGAAGATTTATAGTAAAATTAACATATGACCAAATACATTAATTAACATAGAAATTACACTTGAAATTGTGGAAATTATTAATTAAAACTATAATATATCAAAAGCATATTAATTATAATTAAAAAATGTATAGTATAACTTTATTCCATGAAGGCTATAAAGTCAATTAAACACATTTTAAAATTAGAATGATTAACTCTTTATTTTATGATAGAATAAGGGTACTAATAAACAAATTATTTCTAGTATTAGTATAGAAGGTTTATCCGATGGCTACCATCCGCAACATCCCTCTCCTCTTCAAGGTGAGGGATGACGGCTGCTACGCCCCTGGATAAGTTCTTCTAAGACTCAGATGGAGAAGATGTATTCCTTATAAGCAAACTCCACATGAGTCTAAGAATCACTTGATACAAAGGAGATATAATAATGAGAGCTATTATTTTAGCAGCAGGTATGGGAACTAGACTTAAGCCACTTACAGATAATATACCAAAATCCTTAGTTAAGGTCTGCGAGGAACCTATGGCAGAAAGACAAGTTAGGTTCCTTAAGGAAAAAGGAATTAACGATATAATTATAGTTGTAGGATATATGAAAGAAAAGTTTCAGTACCTAGAAGAAAAGTATGGTGTAAAATTAATATATAATGATAAATATGATGTTTATAATAATGTTTACACTATGTATTTAGTAAGAGACTATATTAAAGATTGTTATATTACAGAAGCAGATGTGTATATGGTAGAGAATTTCTTTCAATCAAAAATAGATACCTCCACTTATTTTATAGGAATGAAAGAGAATTTTGAAAAAGAGTGGATACCTAAATTTGATTATAAGGGTAATGTGAATGGCATTGAGGTAGGACCTGGATCAGGCTATATTATGTCAGGCATATCTTACTGGAGTGAAAGAGACGGGAAAATCATAAAAGATGAGCTTGAAACAGTTATTAAAGCTGGAAACTTTGATAATGTTTATTGGGATGATGTTATAGCAAAGATAATATCTAAGCTACATGTAAAGGTACAAAAAACGAGATTACATTCCTGGTTTGAAATAGATAGCATAAAAGATCTTAATAAAGCTGAAACAATTATAAAAACCTTGAAAAGATAAAAGTTTTTAATAAACAAGACATTTAAAAAAATAAAAAATCCTAGGAGGATTCAAATGAATAATTATACATTTAATTTTAATGGTAAGACCTACGAATTATCTCTTGATAAATTTGATTACCTATTAAACGACGAAGAAAATGAAGTTACAGGAATAGAGAGAGAAGATATTTTAACTCTTTTAAATGAGAGCCCAGAGGTGGACTTTAATCTAGAATATTATAGCATTCCTTGCGAAGTATGTTTAGCTGGAAAAGAAGAAAAGAAAAGGTACTTTAACTTTTTAGAATATCACTTTACTATATTTACAAAAGAAAATGAATACGTAATGAGTAGTATATCTAAAGAATTTGAAGATACTTCCTTTACAGAACTTCAATCTCTTGGAACCATAGACAATAGCTTTATCGTAATAATAATGGTTTGTGAGAGTTGTGGGACTTATTCTATAGAAATTAATCAATGTGATATATAGGACATATATATTGTAGCTATAAAGCTAATTATAAACTATAATACACAATGAAGTAAAAATCTTAAATTAAATCGGAGGACTATATATGTCAGAAAAGAATATTGAAATGATGAAAAAGCTTATTGAAGAAAAAAGGTTAAAAGGCTTAAAAAGGGGTGTAACTCAAAGAGCTGAAAAGACTACAGGGGAATACAGAAAAGCAAATAGAAGTACAAAGAAAACAGGCGGTGTATTTGATAAATAAAAACTACCAGGGAATTTCATAAATAAAGATTGCCGGGATGTTTCATAAATATTAGCAGAAAGTTGTTAACCTTCCTAATTATCCATTAAGTATTAATATTATTAATGGATAATTAGTATTGACAACATAAATTTAAAGTAGTATTATTAGGATATAAACATAAGAAATATTTCTTATTATATAGCAAAATCTTTAAACAACGAAAGTAGTACCCCCAAATTAGAAGTAATAATATTGAAAGAGTGGGGAGAGTACACAAGAGAGTTAAGACTAAACTACTAAACTAAGATTTTTAGTTAAAAGTTAATCTTTTATACGTAAAAATCAGAACGAGTTTTCTTAGAATTGGAGAGTTGCTGCCTTTAGCAGTAGGTGAAGACCATTTTACCAATTAATTAAGAGATAGATGAGTATACATTTAGCTTACCCTAGCATATTTGTAAGTTATAATAGTTTTTAAACTAGGCTAACTTAGATACACCAAGGGAAATACAGTTTAAGGAGAGTACTATTGAAAGAAACGTTTATTATAAATAGAAGTTAGATTTTAATTCATTATGAATTATAATATCTAACTTTTATTTTTTTGTGGAAGAAATAATTAATTAAAGTAAGAATTATCTTAAATTTCAAACAAACTATTGATATAAGTAAGATAAACATAGTATAATGAAATCAAAAGAATATATAGGCTAGGGGTGCTGCAAAGCTGAGATTGGAATTTTTTCCTGACCCTTGTACCTGAACTGGGTAATTCCAGCGTAGGAAAGCGGAGAATGTGATTAAAACGCTGTTTTTCTATAGTGTTTATTTTTTTGGAAAAATTTAAAGGGGGATTAATAAATGGATTGGTTTAAGTTTAAATTCAAAGCTCCAAAGGCAGGGGAGTCTTTAAAGGAAGTCTTCTCAAATCCTATGATATACTTAACCTTACTAGTAGTTTTAGCGATCGCTATAATCTTTGTATATATAAGTAAGGTAAAGCTTACCACAAGGACTATAATTCATATTGGAATTGCTATAGCTCTAGCCATTGTACTTAAGATGTTTAGAATAATGCAAATGCCAATGGGAGGATCTGTAACCCTTGGAAGCATGATACCTATTATATTTATAGCATATGTTTACGGACCTAGAGTAGGCTATCTTACAGGAATGTTATTTGGGGTTATGGACTTACTTCTAGGTGCTTATGTAGTGCATCCAATGCAACTTTTACTTGATTATGTACTAGCCTTTGGCGTACTAGGTGTAGCAGGATATTTTAAGAACAATATATCTATTGGAGCACTGGTTGCTATATCATTAAGATTTTTATGCCATATTGCATCGGGTGTAATATTTTTCTCTTCCTATGCAGGAGAACAAAATGCTGTAGTGTATTCTATATTATATAATGGAACTTATTTATTACCAGAAGCTATAATAGCCATGGTGATTTTAGCTATTCTTCCAATTAAGAGGCTAAGATCTGAAATCTCTAAGGGTGCTTATTAAAAAGGTTACAAGTCTATGGACCTCTAACCTATTAATTTATAGTGTAATAGTACTCTTTCAGTATTACTGTTATTATATAAAAGATACAAGTAATAGCCCTCTATTGAATTCAATAGAGGGCTATTTTAAAAAAGTTATGATATTTTACCAAGAGATAAGCCTTTTAATGCTTCTTTTATTTCAGATCTATTTTTATCCATGCTACTTTCTACCGCAGCTGTAATAGCTCCTTCAACTAGAGCAACATCTAGTATCTCTACGTTAGCTTTCATAGTATCATCTAGCATTTCAATAGCCATTTCTGCATTCATAAATGCACTACCAAGGTCAAATAAAATTAAAACACCTTCATTGGAATACACTTCATTTATAGCATTTAAAATCTTATTCATATCTGATCCTATTCGGCCATCTTCAGTACCACCTGCAGCTGCTATTGGTACTTCATTTGCCATTTCATGTGCTAACTTTTTAGTACCTTCTGCAATCTCATTACTATGAGAAATTATAACAAGTCCTACCAATCTTAACACCTCCTTTGTAAATTACCTACTATCTAAAAACTAATATGTGTTATATTAATTTTAACCTTTTGATTTAACAAAGTCATAGATTGTTTCAAATATAAGGGCACTAGATACAGCGCCAGGATCTTTATGTCCAAGGCTTCTATCACCAAGGTAGCTTGCTCTTCCTTTTTTAGCTATGATATCCATTGTGTGATTGGCACCTTTATATGCAGCTTCTTTAACTTTAAATAGGGTATCTATTGTTCCTTCATCATTAGATAAGGATTCTCTTAGTTGATTTAATGCAGGCTCAATAGCATCTACCATGGTCTTATCATCTATTTCAGCCTTTCCTCTTAATTTTACACCATCTAAAGCAGCTTGAAGCATTTCTAAAAAGTCTTTAAGATCAACCTCGGATTTACCTTGAACCTTCATAGAAGCCTTCATAAAAGCAGTTCCATACAAGGGGCCAGAAGCACCTCCAACACTTGATACTAAGGCAAGACCTGACTTTTTAAGCATATCCCCTATGTCTTCTCCAGTGACATCTTTTATTTTATCAACCATTGCTGTAAAGCCTTTGTGTAGATTTAAGCCGTGATCTCCATCTCCAATAGTAGCATCTAATTCTGTTAGATATTCTTTATTTTTAGTCATAACTTCACTTAATTTAATTAATAATTCTTTGATTTCAATACCTTTTAATCTCAAGAATATCGCCTCTTCTCCATATAAATTATTAAACATTTTAACCTAATTGTGCAGAATTCTTCAATCCTCTTAGGTGTTGGTAGTTCACTAAACCCTATTTTAATTTAAGGCTTAAAGTAGCTTTATGTAACTAAATAACTTTAAAAGCTGGGGTATCTGAAGGTGCGTCTAAAAGTTCTTTTAATTCTTCGTCTAGTTTTAATAGTGTTATAGAAAAACCAGCCATTTCTAGAGAAGTCATATATTCACCAACAAAAGTTTTATGAACAACTATCCCTTTTTCTTTTAGTATTTCACTTACCTTTTTGTTTACTATATAGAGTTCCATATGAGGAGTTGCAGCAAGTCCGTTTATCATAACAGCTACCTCATCTTTAGAATTTAAGCTCATATCTTTTAATATCTTACCCATTAAATGTGTGGTTATTTCATCCGAGGTGCTTATTTTTTCTCTATGAGTGCCTGGTTCGCCGTGGATTCCCATGCCTATTTCTACCTCATCCTCAGCTAACTTAAAGTTAGGCTTTCCAGCTGCTGGTACAATGCAAGAACTTAAAGACATACCCATGCTTCTTACATTTTGAACTACCTTTTTAGCAGTCTTTTGAACTTCTTCTAAGGAGGCACCAGTTTCTGCCTTAGCT
Organism: Clostridium putrefaciens; assembly: GCF_900461105.1. Lineage (GTDB taxonomy): Bacteria > Bacillota > Clostridia > Clostridiales > Clostridiaceae > Clostridium_L > Clostridium_L putrefaciens. Next base: position 197,316 of record NZ_UFWZ01000001.1, read on the forward strand.
CCTGCGATTTTGTGAACGAATACTGTTCCAGCGATACCACGTCTTCCAGCAGTATAGGTACTATTTTCTACAGCTACATCATCATCTACAACCACCGTTTCAACTTTTATATCTTCCATATCTGCAAGTTCTTTTGCCATTTCAAAGTTCATAATATCTCCAGTGTAATTTTTAATTACAAGAAGGGTACCTTTGCCACCATCAACAGCCTTTATAGCTTCAAATATCTGATCAGGTGTTGGAGATGTGAATACAGATCCAGCTACAGCAGCATTTAGCATACCTTTTCCTACATATCCACCGTGTGCTGGTTCATGACCACTGCCACCGCCACTAACTAGGGCTACCTTTCCTTTTATAGGAGAATCATTTCTTATAAGTACATTTGCATTATCTAACTTCTTTAGATACTCAGGGTGAGCTGCCACCATTCCTTGAAGCATATCATCTACAACTAAATTAGGATCATTTATTAATTTTTTCATTAAAAACTACCTCCTTATTGTTATTATGCCTAAAATTCTAAATAAGATAACTTTCAATATATAAAAACCTTATTATATACATGATATAACAAAAGTCTTAACTTAAAAAGATTTTAATGTGTATAACCTTAAAGTTAATGATTTGTTAATAATAAAGGGCTTAAGTACCTTCTACCCTATGTAAGATATACTTTTAAGATATGTAGTAAACAGTGGTAAATAAGAAATTAATCCTCGCTATTAAGATACCCTTCTAATTCAAAAATATCATCAATTTTCTCATTGAAATATTGCGCTATTTTAAAGGCCAATTTTAATGATGGATTAAAGGTTCCTCTTTCTATTTCTAAAATAGTTCCTCTAGAAACCCCTATACATGTAGCTAATTGCTCTTGTGTTATGTTTTTCTCTGTCCTTAGTACTTTAATTTTGGTGTTAAATGTCTTAGATTTACTCAAAAAATAAAGCACCCCCTCACTAATTTATTCATATAATTATATCACTATATTTTAAATAAGGTATGTGAAAAATAACAATATCAAAGGAAAGTTCATTTTTAAAGCTCTGATTAAAGAATATATATGGAATAAAAAAGCTTTTATCATTAATTAATGATAAAAGCCTAGGTAAATTATTATAATAAAATAACTATTTAGCCTTTGGTTCAAAGGTTAATCTTAAAGTATCACCTATTATATTAAAGCTTAATACTGTAAACAGTATTAAAAGACCAGGAAATATTGCAAGTGATGGTTGGTCTAGCATATAAGATTGAGCACTTTGAAGCATACTACCCCAAGAAGAATTAGGTTGCTGAACTCCAAGACCTAAAAAGCTTAGAGAAGATTCCATAAGGATAGAGTTTGCTATATTTATAGAAGAAGCAACTATTATACTTGGGAAAACATTTGGTATTATGTGCTTAAATATTATTCTAGATGGTTTTATACCTTGAGCCTTAGCATATAATACATACTCTCTTTCTTTTATAGATAAAGTTTCACTTCGTATTATACGAGCTATTCCCATCCAACTAAATAGAGCTATAATAATAATTATGTTTTTAACACCGGGTTTAAAATATACATTCAGGGTAAGAATCAAAAAGAAACTTGGTATAGACATTAAAATATCTATAAGTCGCATTATAAGAGTATCTACAATGCCACCAGCATATCCGCTTATAGTCCCAACTATAGTTCCTATAGTGCTAGATATAATCATGGACAAAAATCCTACAAAAAGGGACAGTCTACCACCATATAAAGCTCGTGTAAAATAGTCTCTCCCCATATCATCTGTGCCAAAAAGATGCTGGAGGCTGGGACCTTGAAGTTTATTATTTACATCAATAGCATTAGGATCATAAGGGGATAAAAATGCTAATATACAAATTATAAGAAGCACTATAAGTATACCTATGGCAGCTAAAGATAATTTGCTTTTTTTGAAGTCCTTTTTTACCATTTGAAAAAAACTATCACCCATATTAATTCACCGCCTTTATTCTAGGATCTACCACCCCATATAATATATCGGCTATAAGGTTTCCCAAAATAAGCATTAAAGCTGATACCATGGTTATAGCCATTATTAGAGGATAGTCAAAGCTAAATATAGCATTTATCCCTAGTCTACCCATACCTGGCCAGCCGAAAATTGTTTCTGTAATAAATGCACCGGCAATAAGGTTAGGTAAGGACATACCTATAATAGTTATTATAGGTAAAAGAGTATTTTTTAAAATATGGATACTGAAAACTTTTCTAGAGCTGACACCTTTTCCTATAGCAGTTCTTACATAGTCTTCTTTCATTTCAGTTATTGCCTTACTTCTTATATATCTTGTTATAACTGCAAAGTTTTGAAAGCTTAAAACTGTAGCTGGCATTATGGTATGTTTAATTACATCTAAAGTAGAAATTATCCCTATGGTATGCATACCAACACTAGGTAGTAGCCTAAGCTTTTGTGAGAATATAACTATAAGTATCATGGCAAACCAAAAGGAAGGGATAGAAATACCTATGTAACTAATTATAGATATAAGATTATCTATCCACTTATTTTTATTATAAGCAGCAATTAAACCAAAAATTATTCCAAAGATTATAGCTGTTATTAATGAGGTACCCATAAGAAGTAAGGTTGCGGGTATCCTTTCTTTTATTTGACGAGATACAGGCCTATAGTTTATAAGAGAGTATCCAAAGTCACCTTTTAAAACATTTTTTAACCAAGCTACATATTGCACAGGAACAGGCTTATCAAGACCTAAATTTACTCTAACACTCTCCACATCTTCTGCACTCATATTCGGGGTAACATAGGATCTAACAGGATCCCCTGGAGCCATTTTAATAAGAAGAAAGGATAGTATGGATATAAATATTAACATTGGAATAGCTTGAAGTGTTCTTTTTAATATATAACGTGCCAATTTTTTCACCTCCGAGGTTTAAAATTTAATATAAGATATCTCAAAAAGCAGACTAGAATATTAAGTTTTTTTAAGATACCTAAAAAGAAAATTAAAGGGAAGCCACTATGGTTTCCCTCTAATATGTTTACTAAATAAAATTAATTATTTTTCATAAAGTTTAGATAAGTCTCTAAACATAAATATTGGAGCCGGCTCAGCTTCTTCTACTCCACCAAATTTATTATCAATAGCTACTATGGATTTAGGGAATACAATTGGATATAAAGACATATCATCAGCAATGGTCTTTTGAATCTCTTTATATATTTCACCTCTCTTAGTATTATCGGTTTCAACTGCACCTTTTCCCCATAGTATATCAAGAACTTTATTACTGTAATTCATAAAGTTATTAGGGTTTCCGGTTAGAAATAGGGGCTTATAGCCATCTGGGTCAACACCCATTACAAAGCCATTGAATCCTAAATCAAAGTCCTTATTATTCTTAGCATCCACGAGCTTTTGTATAAAGGCATTTCTTTCCATGCCCATAAGCTCTACACTTATTCCAACATCTTTAAGACGTTGTTGAACTATTAAAGATTGAGCTTCTTGTTCTTTACTTCCATTAGTATAAGCTAATTTTAAATTTAAGGAAGTGATTCCTGCCTTGCTTAAAAGCTCTTTAGATTTTGCTATGTTAAAGTCATACTTTTCTATACCGTTATTATCATGATATAAGGTGCCTGGAGTAAATACAGTATTAGCTTTGTCGCCATATTCTGTAGAAGTATATGCACCCTTTATTAATTCTTCTTTATCTAAGGCGTAAGCAATAGCTTGTCTTACTTCTTTTATCTTTAAGACATCGTTATTTTGATTTATAACCATGTTATTCAACATATTTTCACTAAAAGTTATTACATTAAGTTTATCTTTAAACTTGTCTACATCTTTAGCTGATATGTATTTAGCAGATATTTCACCTGTAGTTAAAGCTGAATTTGCAGTATTAGCATCAGGTATAATTCTATAAACAACAGTTTCAAGATGAGGTTTACCCCTAAAATAATCTTCATTTCTAACTAAAGTTACACTTTCTCCTTTAGTAGCTTCCTTATACTTATAAGGACCAGATCCTATAGGATTATCATTTTTTGTACTCTTAGCTATATTTTCTTCACCTTCAAATATGTGTTTAGGGATTGGTGTAAGTCTAGCTACAGAGGACTTAAAGGTTGCAGTAACTTCTGGTAACTTAAACTCTAGTGTGGTATCATCAATTTTTTTATACTCAATAGCTTTATCATTAACAACTAAATAGTCTCTAAGCAAACTATTTTCCTTTTTATCCAATATTTTATCTAGAGTAAATATTATATCATCTGAAGTTAATGGCTTTCCATCATGCCACTTAAGGTCCTTTTTAAGCTTTAATGTATATGTTAAAAAGTCACTTGAACTTTCAAAGCTTTCTGCAAGGTAAAAATCAGTCTTATCCCCATTCATTACAAATAGAGGAGAAAATAGTGCATTGTTAATTGTCATAGTAACTCTATCATTCCCATATAAAGGGTTTAGAACATTGGGGTCACCGCCAGCTTGGAATATAATAGTTCCACCATCTTTGATAGCTTTATCTGCTGTATTGTTTGGAGTGGCATCTTTTTTAGTACCGCAAGCAGTAACTAGAATCATTGAAGCTGCCATTATAGCTGCAAGTATTTTTTTTGCTTTCATGAAAAAACCTCCTAATAAATAATTTGAAATTTATTTTATATTTTCATAGAGATTATAACATCCTACATTCATAACACTCCAATAGGTAATGCAAATCATTCACAATTCATCTATCGGATAAGGAAATAGGGGGATTGTAATTTATCAAGATAAAATAAGGGTAACTTTTTATGTAACGGCATACTTAATGTATGAAGGGAGTTGATTAATATGGCAGTAACAAAAAACTTAGTTAAAAACGCTGTAGTAATGAAGTATGGAACAGGGGTTATGGACGAGAAGGGTAAAGAAGTTATAAAAAGCTATAAGTTATCTAGCATAAAAGATGGAGCTACAGAAGAGGAAGTATTAGAGCTATCAAAAGACTTTAACAAAATTCTAAACAAACCTATACACGGTTTATTTAGAGAATATCAAGAAAATATCAAAGAATCTTAGTAAAAAGTAGCCTTGATTTTAGATATTAGCTTAAGTATATCTAAAACTTAGAACTTCAATGTAGAAGAGTATGAGGGACAAGCAGTCTAAAAGAAAAATTAAAAATCTTTAAAAGAGGGGTGTAGATATGGATAATAATAAGATACTGACAATGACTTTTATAAACAAATCAGGAACTAAGGTAAATTTAAAAGTGGAATATGCAAAACAAGATTTAGCAAAGGATGATATAGTAACATTAATGGATAGCATTATAGCTAAGGGTGTAATAACATCTAAGGGAGGTCCATTAATGTTTAAAGACTCAGCTGAAATCGTAGAAAAGGGATCTTCAAAGATAGCATTAAGATAAATTAAGGTGGAAAAAGGCTGCCGAAATGGTAGCCTTTTTCCTATTTAAAAGTGTTGTTTTTTTCATATGCTTGTCTAGTTGGATTTCCTGACTTTGCATTAAAGTCTATTGGAAGATACTTTTTATCAATTATATTTTCATAATTAATATCAGAGAAATAATTGCAAAAATTAATTTCAACATAAATTAATCTGTTATTTTCTTTGTCGGCCAAAGCATAAATATAACCCTTATAACCATCAGCATAAACTGCACATATTGGATAATTAAAGCCAGTTGTACCATATATAAGATAGTCTTCAGAGGAATGTAACTTTGACAGTCTCTCTGTTTCTTTCATATAATCTTTATCATTGCATGAATATACAAGATATGATACATAGTTTGGATCAAGTGAATTATAGTAATAGTAACAAAAGTCCTCGATTTTAGCCGAAGTTGGAATACTATATGGGAATATATCATTTTTATGCTTTCCATCTTCTCCAAGATATTCACCATAACTAGAAATATTCGTAGACGTATCCTTTTCAGGGGCCATTACTCTATAACCAATATAAACTAACATGCTTATCATAAGTAAGAAAATTAAAAGTGCTTTTTTCATTTATTTCACTCCCTTTTGAATTTGATAGTTAACTCTATCTTTTAGCTTGATATGTTAGCTAATTTATTAATAAATTAAGATTAGTTTATCGTTATGACTTTCTATTGCTTAATTTCTCTATTAAAATAGCAACTAATAATAGTGCAAATGCTCCCCATAATATAACCATACTTATACATACACTATATAATACAATTATAAATACAGTCATTATGTGAAATATTGGGAATGTTATTAAAAATAATAAAACATTTAATAATAACAATATCCTTGATATATGTTTAATTTTTCTTTTTCCTTCTTCTCTAATAAGTGCACTACCTTGCAATTCATTATTTTCTTTTTGTTGATTATAATCTGATAAATGTTTTTTATAAGTTTTCAAATAATCATACATTTCTAAGTCTCCTCTTGTATAGTAGCTTTGACTCCACAGGCTTTAAGCTTATTAAAAGTATCACCCTCGTTAACTTCTTTACAGATTCCATTTAAACTACTTTATAGTGATTGCTCTTATGAAATTGTTAATAATGCATATACCGAATAAAATCAATATAAGTATCCAGTCATATCCATAAATATCTGACTTTACATAAGCATATGTAGCTGAAATTATTGCAAATATTATATACAATATTGAGAAAATAATACTTGCTTTAATAGGCATACTATCTTCATTATTATCCTCACGTCCATTTGTATCTTTAATGCCATGTATAATAGACACAATAAGTCCTAATAAAACAAATAAAATTCTACTTCATCTGAATCACTTTTACTAAAGCTATTTTTACTGTTTGTAGCATCTCTTTCTGCCCTAGTAATTAATTCTATTCTTCTATTTATTACGTCTATTTAAGAATCAACTTGTCCTAGTTGCAGCAAAACAATTAAGAAAGTGTTTTATTCATCATGCAAAGTATTATTGCTGATACCGTAGCTAAAACGATATCAATTATTAGTGACAAAGTTATTTTAGGTTAAGTATATATAGATAAATATATGTATGTCAATATTTTTCATTCTACATTTTTCGACATATAATGATTTTTTCTAAGTTATTTAGCCCTTACTTGATTCAGTAAATATAGTCATCAAAGAACAAAGGCTGTATAATAAAAGTATAGTTAAAAGATGAAAGGACAGTGTATATGGAAAGAGGTAGGGGTATTAGCAATATAGGTATATTAGCTCATGTTGATGCAGGTAAAACTACTTTAACAGAGCATATTTTATATAAAAGTGGAGTTATAAGAAGTCTTGGAAGTGTTGATACAGGCACTGCTCATACGGATAGTTTAGAGGTGGAACAAGAAAGGGGTATTTCTGTTAAGTCTTCTGAAGCAAATCTTATGTGGAAGGGTAAAGAGATAAATATAATAGATACCCCAGGTCATGTGGATTTTTCTGGAGAAGTTGAGAGGACCCTTAGTATATTAGATGCGGCAGTTATTGTTATTTCAGCAGTGGAAGGAGTTCAACCTCAGACAGAAGTTTATTTTAAGGCATTGAAGACCATCGGTATTCCTACTATTATATTTATAAATAAAATTGACAGAGTGGGAGCTAATATAAAAAGAGTTTTGGAAGACATAAGTAGTCTTTTGACGGACTCTTTTATATCAATAGAAGATATTAGTAAAGAAGGCACAGTAAGTCCAAAGGTACAACTATTATTTAAGGAAAACAATGTAGATAATGTAGAGAGTAATAAAGAAGTTAATATAAATGAGAATGCAGAAAACAAGATAAATACTAATGAAAGAGGTGAATATAAAGATAAACTATTAGAAGCATTAGCTAACACGGATGAATTATTATTAAATAAATATTTAGAAGGGGAAGATATTAGCTTTGAACTTATAAAGGAGAGTCTTATTACTTTAACTAATAACTGTAGTATTTATCCTATTTTATATGGATCTGCAATAAAAGATATTGGAGTGGTTGAACTTTTAGATTTTTTAGCTGAAATTATTCCTATTAAATATAATTTTAATGATGAAGAACTTTCTGCTATAGTATTTAAAATAAAAAGGCATAAGACTCTTGGAAAGCTCGCCTACATAAGATTATATAGTGGAGAAATAAAAAGTCGAGATTTAGTGTATAATCACACCAAGGCTATAGAAGAAAAGGTAACACAAATTAAAAAACTTAAAGGGCAAAAGGAAATAGATTACGGATATGTTTCAAAAGGAGAGATAGCTTGCGTTTCTGGTTTATCAAATGCTAGTATAGGAGATATTTTAGGTGATCCTAAAAGGGTTCCTAAAGTTTTAAGTATAGCAAAACCTATTTTAACACTTCAAGCATTTCCAAAGAAAAAGGAAGATTACATAAGGTTAGTTGAAGGCTTTAATGAACTTGAAGAAGAGGATCCGCTTCTTAATGTACAGTGGCTAAAAGAAAAAAATGAGCTTCATATTCAAATAATGGGTATGATTCAACTAGAGATTTTAGAAAATATATTAAAAAACAGATTTAATATAGAAATCTCTTTTGGAAAGCCTTCTATAATATATAAAGAAACACCACTAGGAAATTCTGTGGGATTTGAAGCTTATACAATGCCAAAACCTTGCTGGGCTGTAGTTAAGTTCTTTATAGAACCTTTAGAAAGGGGTTCTGGAATAGTTTACGAATCACAGGTTAGAACGGATGCTATAAAGCTTAGATATCAAAGAGAAATAGAGTATCAATTACCAATAGCTTTAAGCCAAGGTCTTTATGGCTGGGAGGTTACAGACCTTAAGGTAACATTGCTTACAGGTGAAGATCATGTGATGCATAGTAATCCTGGTGATTTTATTATAGCAACCACTATAGGAATAATGAATGGATTAAACAATATAGGAACTACTTTATTAGAACCTATAATTAAGTTTAGAATTTCTGTACCAGAGGATATTGGAGGAAAGGTTTTAGGAGACATTATAAATATGAGAGGAACCTTTGAACCTCCAATGATCTCTAATGGAAGCTTTACTGTACAGGGAGAAATGCCAGCAGCGACTTCTTTAGATTACCAAATAAGGCTTGGAATAATATCTAGCGGCAAAGGTGTAATGAGCACTGAACTTTCAAGCTACAAGCCTGTACCACTAGAGCTTGGGGAAAAGAGAGAACGAATAGGGGTAGACCCATTAGACCGATCTAAATTTATATTATATTCAAGAAACGCTATAAGATAATATGATATTAAATAAAAGAGAAACTGTAGTATATATACTATAGTTTCTCTTTTATTAGTTACAAAGCAGATTGTACATCTAATTACAAAGCAAATATTTTGTTGAAATTCATTTAAAGGCAAATAAAGGAACATAAAGCTTAGGTTAAATAGTTTTTGCAGAAGCTTTTATTAAATCAAGTTCCCCTTTGTTTTGTACCGCATCTAAGTATTCATTACCATTTTCAAGGTTAAACTTATAAATTTCCAGCTGGGTAGCTTTATTTTCAGGGGACATAATTACATAATCACTGCTATTCACCGAAAGATACTCTTTAACAATGTAATTTATAAGCTCCCCCCTTTCATTTTTAAAGGCATAGGACTTTTGTTTCATATAAATAATCCTCCTATATTAAATTTAGTGATTAAGTTAAGCTTTACGATTAATATTATGTGCAATAAGAGGAAAAATTATTACTAATAATTAATTAATTTATTAATTTCTTTTACACTGGGTAATAAAAGGGCATAAATTTAGGATAGATTGTTGCGGCGGAAGGGGTTACCCGATCAAGGGGAATCACTTGTAAGTGGACTTTAAAAGATTGAATATAACAACCTGAACAAGTTGGAATATAAAGAAAATGATTTAAATAAATCCTAAAATTAGATATAATGTTTTTAATAAAATATGAAACAGTAATATGGATATTAATAAAATGCATGGGTCTAGTTGCTTGACAAATGTTATGATGGTATATAGATTAAGGATTATGATCCTAAAGGAGGGCGATGAGTATGGGAGAGTGTATTATTAAAATAGAGAATTTAAGCAAGAAGTTTGGTAAAAAAATAATTTTAAATAATGTTAATATCCAATTTAAGCAAGGCGAAAGTGTGGCTATTTTAGGCAATAATGGAATGGGGAAAAGCACCTTCCTTCGTATGATATGCGGACTTACCAGCATAAGTAGTGGAAGGATAATTGTTAATAGGAATATAAAATTTAATTACATCCCAGAAAATTATTCTAAACTTAATTTAACCGTAGAAGAATATATGAAGTCCATGGGAGAATTAGATAAGATAAGCAAAGAGTTATATAGTGAAAAGATTAAAAAACTTTACAAAGAGTTTTATTTAGAAAGTATGAAGGATGTTCCTATGAAGCATTTATCTAAGGGAACCTTACAAAAAGTAGCTGTAATACAAGCATTAATTACCAAACCTGATGTACTATTATTAGACGAACCATTATCAGGACAGGATATTAATTCACAAAGGAACTTTACTCGAATTGTTAAGAGACTAATAGCAGAAGGAGTTACTGTTATTATGTCTTGCCACGAAATGATTTTAGTAGAAGAATTATCTAGTAGAATACTTCAAATTGAGAATCAAAAAATAGTTGAAGTCCAAAAGCCTAAATTAGAAAAGTGTATGTATAACTTAATGATTTTTGAGAAAAAAGAAAGAAGTAATGTTGAATTTAAATCAGAACTTAAAGATATCGGAGAATATTATGAAGAGAATGAATTATTAAAATTAAAGGTGAGAGAAAACAAGGCTAATGAGATACTTTTAAAGATGCTACAAGATGGATATGTATTAAAATACTTTAAGTAGTGAAAGGAGATATTATGTTGATAGCTTTATTTAAGTATAATTATAAGATTTATATAAAATGCAATAAATTTTTAATTCCGCTTTTGATTTTTTGTATATTTCAATTAATTTTTTATGGTACAGATTCTGTAGATTTTACATCAAGTATAATAATATGTGCTAATGTAGTATTTTTTATGATGACTTGGATAGGATTTAGTTATTGTGAAACGCAGGATTTTCTTACAGAACAAATTGTATTTCTTAAGGTAAATAATAATAAATTATATTGGGTTTCCAAAATACTTTTTATGTGGATGGTAGGAATCATAGTATCTTTAATTGCTACAACTTGGCCATTGGCCGTTAATTTATTAAATAATGGAAATGGAAGTTTATTTAATAATGGCATTACTTTAAATAATGTCTTATTAGGTTTTTTTATTTATATATTAGTAACATTTATGGGTGTAATACTAGGAATGACTTTTCAGACAAAAATTACTGGAAATAGGAATAGAGGAGTAATGCTTATGTTTTTAATTGCATTGTTATCTGCTCTTAAAGGACCTTTAATAAAAGAGTTCCCTATTGCAAAAGCAATTACATGGCTTTTACCTCCCGTATATGATGTAATTACTTCATGTATGCTACCTCAGAAATTCTCCTTAAGTGTACTTTCAATTCCTGTGATTTATAGTGTCTGTTATATTTTAATACAAATTTTTATTTATATTAAATTAATGAAAAAACTATTATTTTAGTTTTTATTATAACACTCTGATTACATATATGTTCATTTGTGATTATATATATTTACCTTAAATGATACTATTTTTAAAATATACTGAAAGGCTTCTATACTTATACAATACAAAATAAGCCACAAAAACAATAGGACTCTTTTTATATTCACATTATAATTTATATGTATTGCAATTGCTTATATAGTTCTTTGTACTAGTTATGCCTACTAAAATTATAATATAACAACATAAAAAAACTACCTTATCTACGAAAAGAGAAATAGTTTACTAAGTTTCTCCTTTGAATAAGGTAGTTTGGTAAAGTTAAGGTTATGAATAGGTAAATGATTTTATATATATTAAGCTATTAATTTTTAGATGTATAGTATTTATTTTTATGAAGCGGTGTTTTTAGATAGGTCTGGAAATATTTTTAAGATTTCATCTGTAATCTTTTTGCTTCCGTATTTAAGTACATCTGTTGTTGGAATGTGGAATTTCTTTTCACAATCCTTTATGGCCTTATCTATTTCTAGCTTGGACATATTTTCGTGGTTTATAGTAATTCCTATAACTGGCTTTTTAGCGATGTATTCTATAAGCTGGATTTCACTCTCTAATGATGGAACCTTTAGTAGTGGGAAGTCCGCACGAATTTTTCTTTTTGGTGCATATTGAACTATGAAGGCATCTGGCATAGCTCCTTTTATAATTCCGTAGCTAGATAAATAAGCTGGGTGACTTAGAGAGCTTTGTCCTTCTATTAATATAACATCAGGATCCTCATTTTCAAAGGCAGCTACTACTGCTGATTCGATTTCTCCTGCTACGTATTGAGAGTTTATAACATCTATAGGTACGCCGTATTTAGCACCTTGAAGTACTCCTGTTTGTCCTGTTGCTACAAAAACTGCATTTATATTATTACTTTTTAACTCTTGTAAAACTTCCATACAAGTGGTTCTTTTACCTATGGCACAATCAAGACCAAAGACTGCGACTACAGGCACTTCAACAGTATCAATTTTGCCTGTGAATAATTTTAATTCAGTTAATGCTTTAGGTTTTCTTATATCATAAATATCAACATTACAATTTTTTGCATATGCTGTTAGTTCGTCATTATCCTTTAGAAATACCGGAAGACCATTTATAACATCCATTCCATATTTCATAGCTTCTTTTGTGGCTTCTATAAGGTCTAGAGGTAAATATGCTTCAGTTAGTGCAAGTCCTATAATAAAACACTTAGGTTTAACATTTAAGGATTGTAGTGCTTCTTTAGTATTTTTAAATACAGGTATATTATTTTTAGCACCATCTAAATGCTCTCCAGAATCCATGCCAGCTTTTGTGCTGTCTATAATTCCTAGTATTTCATATTTTTCTGAATATCGTACAAGACCATTTGCAATTTTACCATCTGATTCTCCAAAGAGACCTTCACAATAAACTAGTGCATTAATTCTCATAATATCTACTCCTTTTTATGTAAATTTAGTAATATCAAATATATTTTTTAAATTTTTACTATCATAATTAATAATAAAAAGTGTATAAAAAAAACACTATATACTGTAGAAAACAATGTACCTAATACTGGCAAAAGAGTATAGGTCACGTAGTTCACAGTTTATGGTGATTTATGTCTTTAATCGTTATAAATTTATTTGATAAATTCTTGCCTGTAAATATATAAAAGTGTAGAAAAATCAACCTAGATTTTAATAATTGTCTTCCTCTCTTTTATATAATGTATATAGTATAGCACATAAAAGCCTTATAAAATTAAAAAACAGGAAAATTCACAGAAACTTCAAGAAATATAAATTATTAATATTATTATATATAAATAGATAAAAATATTAAACATATTATAAAAAACATATATTTAATATATGCAGTATTGCGAAACAACTTTAAATTAAGAATATTGTGATATAATTAAGTTGTTACTAAAGAATAGTTATTATTTTAGGAGGTGTGGGTTTTGATTCAAGAGTACCCATGTATAGAAGTAAATTTAGATAAGATAGCACATAACACAAGAGAAATTATTAAGGTTTGTAGAAGAGAAGACATTGAGACTGTAGTAGTTACAAAGGTATTTTGTGCTGAAAAGTCTATAGTAAAAACAATAATTGATGAAGGAATTAAAACCATAGGAGATTCTAGAATAAAAAATCTTATAAATGTTAAAGGGCTTAATTGCAAAAAAATGCTTTTAAGGATACCTATGATAAGTGAAGCTTTAAATGTGGTCAAATACTCTGATGTAAGTTTAAATTCAGAGTTAGAAGTTATGAAGTCATTATCAATAGCAGCCCAAAAGTTAGGAAAGACACATGAGGTAATACTCATGATTGACCTTGGAGATTTAAGAGAAGGAGTACTTCCAAAAGACGTTATATATACAACGAAAGAAATATTAAAACTTTCTAATATTAAATTTGCAGGTATAGGAACTAATCTTACTTGTTATGGTGGTATAATTCCAGATAAGAATAACTTAGGTAAACTTGTAGAAATAAAGGACCTTATAGAAAAGCAGTTAAAAATAGAGGTACCTATTGTTTCAGGAGGAAATTCTAGTAGCTTATATATGGTGTTAAATGATTCTATACCTAAGGGAATAAATCAACTAAGAATAGGTGAAGCAGTGGTTTTAGGTACAGAAGCTGCATTTGAAAAGGATATAAAAAACTTTTATAATCATGCTTTTATATTAAAAGGTGAGATAATAGAATTAAAGAAAAAGACTTCTCTACCTAAAGGAAGGGTAGGGGTAGATGCCTTCGGAGATACACCAAGCTTTGAAGATAAGGGAGTTATGACTAGAGCTATAATAGCTTTAGGAAAACAAGACATATGTCTAGAAGGATTATATGTAAGGGATGAAGATATTGATATTTTAGGTGCTAGTAGTGACCATTTATTATTAGATCTAACAAACTGCAAAAAAGATTATAAGGTAGGAGATATTGTAGAATTTAATATGGACTACCCCTGTTTATTAGCTACAATGACATCACCTTATGTAATGAAGTGCTTTTTGAAATAAATGGTTAAGGAAATTATAACAACTCTAATAGTCACAACATCTCTTTTTGAGATGTTGTGACTATTTTTATTGGTAGGTGATATAGTAGAGACAAGAGGGGGAGGGTAGTCCGTGAAATATAAGCATATTGGAGATCGTATTAGATATCTAAGAGAAGAACAAGGATTAAAACAAAAAGAACTAGCACATAAGTTTTATGTTGAAGAAAATACTTGGAGCCAATATGAAAACTATGTAAGAAAGCCTAGCATAGATACTATAAAAGGTATTGCAGAGTATTTTCAAGTGTCTACAGATTATTTACTAGGAATTACAGATGAAGTTTACAATAGCAAAGATAAACAAATAATTGATATATTGAAGTTGTATACAAGCCTTAATGAAGAAGAAAAATCGAATTTTATTAAATATACTAAAAAATTTAAGGGGGATTTAAAATAAATGTTTATTAATAGGGAAAGTGTTAATAATAGAAATAAATATGCGAATATGCTAAAGGCTATGGGGTCATTATCAAAACTTTCATCAGAGAGTTCTATACCTTACTTAGGTTATAGAGAAGTAGAGAATATCTTTTGTAGAGCATTTGATGCAACAAATTTATCAAGGGTAGACTGTTCGGCTGATGCAACAAAAGATGGAGTGGGAATTGGTATTAAAACATTCTTGGAGGGTAAC
The DNA here is from genome assembly GCF_900461105.1 of Clostridium putrefaciens. Lineage (GTDB taxonomy): Bacteria > Bacillota > Clostridia > Clostridiales > Clostridiaceae > Clostridium_L > Clostridium_L putrefaciens. The sequence goes on from NZ_UFWZ01000001.1 coordinate 212,625, forward strand.
GGAAAAACATTGCAAAAGATAGCAGAATTTAATAAAGACATGGGCTTATTTAGTGGAAAAACACCTAAAGAAATTGTTATAACAATTTCAGAGTTAAGAAATGAAAGAATAAATGCAACAAAAAGGATAAATGGATTATCAAGCATGATATATCATTGTGTTGTAAGGCAAGAAAGGAAGATAAGGGTATATGAGTGTAAAATGGACTTAATAAATATAAAGGAAATAAAAGATATTAAGTTTAGTGGAAAAAACACTATAAGATTTGAGGATAATGTAAATGAATATAGTATAAATATATCTAAAAGTACATTATATAAAAGATTTATAACAGAGAATATTCTTTTAGAAACAAACGTAGATATAATATCAGATCCATATGAGTTAATTATAAATCTACTTGCAGGAGGGAGTGAAAGCTTGAGTTTTGATCCAATAATTAGTGAAAAAGAGCACATATATTTACCGCTATATTCAGATAGAGGAGGAAGACATGTTCCAAAGAAAAGTGGATTAAATCAATGGAATGCGGGAGGAAGAACAAGGGGATTTAATGAGGTTTATATACCAATACCTTCATGGATACACAGGGTATTTGATGGATTCTTTCCAAAAAGAGATGTACCATTTAATTTAGTGTTGCCAGATGGTAATGTATTAAATGCCAAGGTATGTCAAGATGGGGGAAAAGCTTTAATGACTAACCCTAATAAAGCACTAGGAAAGTGGATACTTAGACAGGTAATGGAATTAGATGAAGGAGATTTACTTACATATGACAGGTTAGAAGAGTTAGGTCTTGATTCAGTAGTGATTTATAAAGAAGATGAAGAAACTTATTCAATTAACTTTACAGAAGTGGGATCCTTTGATAGGTTTTACGAAGATTTATAGATTTCATTATTAAAGATTAGAGGATAAAAGGCTACTGTAATTTTAAAAAACTAAGTTGCGTGCAACAAGCTGCTTTTTATTATAAACTGTGATATACTAAACAAGATTTTAGATCAATAACGCAAAGAAGGTGTTAATAAATGAATAATCAATATAACGTAGGGAGTATGTTTGCAGGAATTGGTGGTATTTGCATAGGGTTTAAGCTTGCTGGTGCAAAAATTATTTGGGCTAATGAAATGGATAAATACGCATGTATTACATATAGAGAAAATTTTGGAGACGGATATTTGGTAGAAGGAGATATTCATTCAATAGATGTAAAAGAGATACCAGATATAGATATATTGACATCTGGATTTCCTTGTCAAGCTTTTTCAATAGCAGGATATAGAAGAGGTTTTAATGATGAAAGAGGGAATTTATTTTTTGAAACTTTAAGAGTTATTCAAGGTAAAAGACCTAGAGCATTTATTATAGAGAATGTAAAAAACCTAGTAGGGCATGATGGTGGCAAAACATTTAGAATAATCAAAGAAGCTTTGATTCAAGAGGGGTATAATATCAAATATCAGATATTAAATTCTATGGAATTCGGAAATGTACCACAGAATAGGGAGCGTATTTATATTGTCGGGTTTTTAAATGAAGAAGAATGTGATGAATTTCATTTTCCAAAACCAATAAGGTTAACCAATAAAGTAAGTGATATTTTAGATAACAAAGTAAAAGTGGATGAAAAATATTATTACACATCTTCATCTAAATATTATGATGAGCTTAATGAAACAATAATTAAGGAAGATACTATTTACCAGTTAAGAAGGGTTTACATTAGAGAAAATAAAAGTAATGTTTGCCCAACCTTAACAGCTAATATGGGAACAGGCGGACATAATGTTCCATTGGTAAAAGATAAATATGGAATCAGAAAATTAACGCCAAAAGAATGTTTGGCATTTCAAGGATTTCCTAAAGAGTATAAGATACCTAGTAATTTGAGTAATGGACAGTTATACAAACAAATAGGAAACTCAGTTTCAGTACCGGTAGTAAACAGAATTGCAAAAGAGATGATATCAGCAATGAATAAAAGTAATAAAAATAATAATTACAGAGAAGCCTAAGTATAAATTTATACTTAGGCTTTTTAAAAAAGGTTAAGTAAGAAATTAATCTATAATTAGAATGGTATTTCTAGAAAATCAATTGAGTGGAGTTATAACACATTTTAATTGGGATATGCATAGAAAGATACCATTAACAATAATTGAACCCATGTTAGCAGTAATGTTTTTAAAGAGGAATAAAGATTTTATTAAATTACCAAAAAGAAGATTATTAAATATTTTATCTAAAGTTTGCAGATGCTAAAGGTAAATATATTTATGGAAAGGATTTATTTTTACATCATTCTAAGGTCAAAGATCAATCTAACAGCAAAAATATTCATGAAGGTCAAGAAGTTACTTTTGATGTAGTGGAAGGTGAAAAAGGACCACAGGCTATAAATGTAGAGATAGTAGTAAGATAAGGAAGGTCCTTGGCTTTAGGTGAAGTTTTGAACTTAAGCTGAAAATAAGAATTATATAGTGCAACAGGTTTAAAAGGACGAGCACAGATTCATATTATATGGTTATGTGCTTTTTTTTGTATTTAGGAAAAATATAATTTAGTTTAGTTTAATGATAAAAATTGATATAATAGCATTAGAACTTATCTAAAGGAAACAAATTCTTTAAAGTTAAATGAAGAGGTGAATTATGACTAATGATGAAATATATAAACGTCTAATGGTAATGGCTACTGTTAAGGCTGGAAAGAGTTTTATTAAAACTTGTGATATAAGTAAAGGTGACCTAAGCAAGCTTTGCAAAAAACATGATATATTTATTGTAGACAAAGCTACTAAAGAGGATATGATTGACAGATTCGTAGCAGAAACATTGGGTGTTAAGCTTAGAAAAAAGGCAATAAATAAATATAATACTAAGTAGAAGCAAGGGAGCTACTCCGAGCCTAAGAGGATAGAAGAATCCCGCATAGGAGCGTTAAAGGTTTCTAGAATATATGTATAAATATTAATAAGCCATGATAAGATTTAAGATTTTATCATGGCTTATTATTTTATCTTATTTCACTTTTTATGAGAAGGTGAAATAAATTAAAAAACAGTTGATTATTCTATAACTATATCTTCAAACCTTACCATTCCGAGTGGGTTAAGTCTTGCACCTAATACACCAGGATTAGTAGCTATAGCTATTTGTGGATGATATAAGAATATCCATGGGCTATCATTAATAATCTGATTTTGAATATCCTCATATACCTTAGTTTTTTTAATTGGGTTTATTATTTCTTTAGCCTTTCTCATCATTTCTAATACATCTTCATTTTCATATCTTGTGAAGTTTGTATAATTACTTGCGTTAAAGTTAGGCAAAAGAAAGTTATCAGGGTCTCCAGTATCAGCTATCCACCTACTTATGAATATATCAGAGTTTGGTATAGAATCAAAGTATTTATCATTTGGAACTGCTGTTACTATGCACTCAATTCCAACTTTTTTTAGGTCTTCAATGAGGTATTTAGCTATTTTATTAAAGACAGTATCACTGCTACCTTCTCTTATAATCAATTTAAGCCTGGTTTTTGATGAAAGTCCCTTTTTAGATATTAGGCTTTTTACCATTTCAGGATTGTAATTGAAAGAAGGTAAGTATTTATTGTCTATTATATTAGGAGGTATCGGGCCCTTTGATTCTGTGGCCAAGCCACCTAAAACTTCAGTTATAATTTTTTTTCTATCTATTGCATGATTTAGAGCTTTTCTGATTTCACTATCTTGCACAAGAGGAGAAGTACTTTTTAAATTAAAGCCAGCATAATAAGTACACATAACATCCTTCAATTTAATAGAAGAAGACTCCGAGGTATTTAGGATTTCCATTGTTGTTTTACTATCTATTGTAATAAAATTATAATCTTTACTTAGAAATTTCCGAGATGCATTTAAAGGATTGAATTCTATTTCAATCCTATCTGAATAGGGTGCACCACCAAAATAATCTTTAAAAGCGGTTAGGGTACAAGAATCATCTTTTATCTCATCTAAAATAAAGGGTCCACAACCTACAATTTTACCTTTTTCTATTTCTTCCTTTGCTATAATAGAACAAGAGTATTGTCCAAGGTTTAATAAAAAGCCTGTGTAGGGAATTGAAAGCTTTAAAGAAAGCCTATATTTATCTAGTATCTTTATGCCAGTGACCTCTTTAGCCCTTCGATTTAAATATGCCTTGGAACCTTCTATACTTTCAAGAAACCAAGTATTTGGAGATTTTAGTGCTGGGCTTAAGATTCTTTCATAGGAGTATTTAACATCAGAGGAAGTAACTTCTCTACCATTATGAAATTTTGCGCCCTTTCTTAAATTAAAAACCCAAGTTAGATGATCTTCTTCCACATACCAACTTTTAGCAAGGCCGGGACAAATTTCGCCTGAAGAGCCAAAGGTTAGTAGAGAAGCGTGAGCATTTACAATTACTTGTCCACTTTCTTGATCCATAGCAAGAGCTGGATCAAATCCAAGAGGAGCACTGTTAAGACAAGTTCTTAAGGTAGAAACCTCCTTAGCATTTGAAGCAACTTCTTGAAGTAACTTATCTGATATGTATTTTAAATCCTCTGAAACCTCTGATAAAATAGTAAGAGAGGTTTTAGTATATTGAGTATTTAAAGCAGCTGATTCTACAACAGATAATAACTTTTCTGAAATATAACTCATGTTTTCTGCAGAACTTATAACGTTTTCTAAGTTTTCAGTCTGACTTTCTAGAGCAAGGTTTATTTCTCCTGTTACATCTGTGCTAGTTTGTACTGCTTTTATAATGTTTTGAAAAACTACCATAGTATTGTTAGCTATTTCAGTACCCTCTTTTACCTTTAGACTTGTTTTATCCATAGCCTCAATTGTATGGGATATGCTAGCATTTATTTCATTTATAGTTTTTGAAATAAACCCAGCGGATTCAACGCTTCTTTCAGCAAGCTTTTTAACCTCTGTTGCAACTACAGTGAACCCTCTACCAGAATCTCCTGCTCTTGCAGCTTCAATAGATGCATTTAAAGAAAGTAAGTTTGTATGATTAGCTATGTCTTTAATTACATCTAACATATCATTAATATGTGCAGACTTTGAATTAAGATCCATAACGACTGTTTTAGCATTCTCTACAGAAGATTCTATTTCACTCATGGCATCAATAGAATCACCTACAGCCTTACTTCCTTCCTTTGCAATGTCCATAGTTTGATTTGCTATTTGCTTTGAATTATCTGTACTAGCTAAAACCTCCTCTGCCAAAGCAGAATAATTAGTGATTTCATTGACTAACTTATCAATAGAACTCATTTGTACTTCTACATATTTATTAATATCCGTTGTAATTTCAATTAAATTTTCTGTAGCAAAACCGGTTTCATCAATCTTATTACTTAGTTTATTTACAATACATTTTTGATTGTGCTTTAAAACTGCAATTTTGTTTTGAGATGATATGTTTTGGATTTTGTAATTGAGTTTAGTGTTCTCCATAGTAACGTCAGGAACCATGGTCTTTTTAGTTTTAAAATTAAACATTAAAAGCCTCCTAAATGTAAAGTCATGATTAGAATATATACATATATACATTATTAGCCAAACCGATGAAAACGTCAACAGTAATATGATGTTTATACAAAGATAAACCATATCTATTTGCAATATCATGTATCAAGATTAAAGAGTAAATTAAAATTTAGGTAGAGTAGTTTTAAATCAATAAAAAGTTGAATAGGCTTGCTAGTATTAAATTATATGTAATACAATGTAATAAAGATAAATAAAGAGGAGGATTTTAAGTGGAAGCAGATTTAAATAAACTAAAAGTTATAAAAAGAAGAAGAAAATCTATAGTAAGATCAAACACCCCAAACTTTAACAGCGTATATGCTAAAATACTTTATCTAGAACTAGAAAAAAGGAAGCCTTCTACGGACTTTGAAATTTCTTTAGAAGAACTTAAACATATATTGATGGTACCAAACCTTGCATATGTATATTCCCATTTAAGACTTAGAGTATTAGATAGTATAATGAAAGAATTTAATGAAGTAAATTCACCTATTGAATTCAGCTATGAAATTGTAAGGGAAAATGAAAAAGACATAGTTAAGTTTAAAATTAAATATATTTGATAAATAAAGGGGAGTTTAAAATGAATAGGTGTCCATGGTGTAAAGATAATGAGATTTATATTAAATATCACGATGAAGAGTGGAGTGTACCTGTACATGATGATATAAAACATTTTGAATTCCTAGTGTTAGAATCAGCCAAGGCAGGTCTAAGCTGGATCACTGTGCTTAAAAAGAGAGAAGAATATAGGCGAGTTTATGATGATTTTGAACCTATAAAAGTATCACAATATGATGAAAAAAAGGTGAATGAATTAGTTCAAAATCCAGGGATAATAAGAAATAAAAAGAAGATAGAAGCATCCATAAACTATGCATATCTTCAGGCTATAGGGGTTATTAATGATCATATAACTAGTTGCTTTAGACATACGCAAATACTATAACAAAAACAAAGGAGCACCAAAAAATAATTGGTGCTCCTTTAAATATATTTTTATTAAAAGAGATACTATATCTCTTTTTCTATCTTTGTTCCTAAGTACTTCCATGCAAGGGATAGAGTTATAACCTCGATAGGAAGCATAATTAATGATTTAAGTATTCTAGTTTGAGTTATTAATATAAAGGCTTTGTCAAATAATATAGAAAGCCAAAGGGTATTTAAGAATATATGCACAATTATGGTTATAAGCAAAGATGAAACTATAAATCTTGTTATAGTTTTAGGCTTTTTATAAAGAACTAACCCATAAATTAGTCCTACTATAAATGCACTTAAAGTAAATCCTGGAAAGAAGGGTCCTTTAGGAACCAAGATTGCACCAATAAGATCCTCTATTCCTGCCATAACTCCCCCATATACTGGACCAAAGAGCATAGCACTTAAGGCTATGGGTAAAAACGCAAAACTTATCTTTATTGTAGGGAAAAGTTGTATAGATAAAAATCTAGATAGTACAAAGGTTATAGCTATAAATAAGGCCATGGTAACAATCTTTTTTGCTTTTGTCATTTTTGTCATTTTAATCACTGCTACTTAAAATATGGACAAATATATCCATATCAAGGTTTTTACTTTTAAGATTACACTTGCATCTTAAAAGTCATAAAATCCCGACTAGCCATCGGTACACATAACATTGGTTTTTATTATTAAATTTTGTACCTTATAGACTTAGTTAAATATATTTTGTCTAGTAGCGTACTCCTTTTTTATTTATTTTAATTTAAGCTTTCATATTTTCTTGAAAGGCTTAGGTAAATAGAAACTATTACCTGGTTATATAATATTTTAAATAGGTTGTCTAAAAGAATATTATTTTATTACTAATATACAACTATTTAAATTAAATAGAAAGTAATAGTTTATTCCTTACTATACTATTATATCAAATACACGGGAAATTTACAGAAAGTTCGCAAATAAAACTTATAAAAATATTAAAGTTTAAATGATAATTAGATAAATTTTTTCCCTTTTAATTCAGAGTCTTTTAAAGGTATTTGTAAGATTTAATGTTTGGGCATTGGAAAGTTCAATGGGATTGAGGTTAAATAAACTATGAAAAGATTTGAACTATTAAGTTTGGATGATATTATGATCTAAAGGTTTGATTTAAACAATATATGTTAATATATGTAAGCGTGTGTCGAAATATGTCGATATGTGTATGTATTTACAGTAAGTAGAACTATGTGTATAATAAAGAAGTATTATATAAGTTATTATAGGGGGAATATAATGAACTTTTTAAAATTATTTATAAAACAAATAAAATCGCATCCAATTTTAGTATCTTTCTTTATTTTTGGATATTCCATATCTATCTTAATGTTATCAGTTAGTACAAGCAATATGGTTACGATGAAAAATCTTATACTAGAGCAAAGTAATGGAATAAGTAAGAATAGTGTAAATATAGGTATACAGTATTCTAAAGATATAAATTTTGATGATATGAGTACATTTTTTAAAGATATATCTCCTAATAGTAAAGTGCGATTTGAAAATATAGCAACTTATTTTGAGACAGAAAGTGACAAAGAACAATACCCAATTATAAGTGAATATTTTATTAATCAGCCAGAATGGAAGGTTCCTATTATTAAAGGACGATATTACACTTCAAAGGAAATATTACAAAGTAATAAAGTTGCACTTATAGGTAAGGATTTAAAAAGATGTATACATGTAGAAAATGGTGTAGAGAAAATTACAATGGGTGGAGAAACTTTTGATTTAATCGGTATAGTTGGTGACGAGAATCGAGACACAGCATGGGATTCTACTATATTTATGCCTATAACGGCAATACCTAATACTAGTAAGGTAGATTATTTTAATTTTCAAAGGCAAAAAGTAGTTTTAACTAGTGGAGAAAATAGGCAATTTGAAGATTTAGAAAATATAAAAAGTAATATAATATTAGAAGATGAAAATGCAACTGTTTATGTTACTGAAGTTGAAGGAGATACAAATATATTTTTAAATCTAGTTAGCATGAACTCTGAGTTCATAATGATAGCTGTAGTAGTAATAATTCTTTCAATAGCAAATATGATGAATTTAACATCATTTTGGATTAGGGATAGAAAAGGTGAGATAGCTATCAGAAAAGCTTTTGGTATAAGCAATTTTAATATTTCAATGTTGTTATTTAGTGAGCTGCTTTCTATAACACTTGTAACAGCGGTATCGTGTATAGTTAGCCAGTACATTTTAAGCTTTCTAGTTAAGAATATCTTTGGATATTATATTATAATTTATAAAGAGAATTATGCAATTGCCATATTAGTATCATTAGGAGTTGCAAGTATCACATCTATTATACCAATATTAAAAGCACTTAAGATTCAACCTATAGAAGCACTTAGGGATTAGAAAGGAAGAAGATACTATGCAAACAATAAAAACAATTTTTAAAGAAATTTCAACTAAAAAATTCGAGAGTTTGTTAATAGTAATTCAACTTGTTATAACTATTATTGTATTAGTTCAATCCTATTGTAATATAAAAGTATTAGATTATCCAAAAACGCAATTAAAAGAAATAAACTTAGATACAAAAAACATTTATCAAGTTGATTTTGTAAATGCCGCTTTTTCTAAAGAGTTTGGAGAAGGGTTTAGTAATTTTAATGAAAGTTTAAATAAAAACATAGGAATTGAAAGTATAGGAAGTTTTGATAAAACTAATACACAATTTGAAGAGCTAGAAAAAAACAATGATTTTTTAAACTTAAGACGAAGTTTAACAAAGGGAACATTTAAAGAAATGTATCCAGAGGCTATAGAATTATATAAAGTTGAATATGCAATTTATGATTTAATGAATATAAATATAACAGAAGGAAGAAAGTTAAGTGAATTAGATTTTATAGTAGACAATAAAGATAGGCCTATACCCATGTTGGTTAGTGAAGAATATAAGGATGTTATGTATTTAAATGATATATTAACAAGTAAGCTAGATGACAGAGAGTATATAGTAGCTGGTTTTTTTAAAAAAGATCTAAAATGGCTAGATGATAGTGGGCATATTTCAAAACTATTAGTGCCACTTAACGATAAAATTATAACACCCTATTTAGACGATAGTGATCCTATTACAGCTAGTATGATTAAATGTCAAGCTAGATTTTATATACATAAAGGTAATAGTTACACAGAAGTACAAAATATTATACAGGAAGCTAAAAAGTTCAACTTATCAGTTAATGTTTCTAGTTTAGATGATCAATTAGAAGAATTAAAGGAACAAAATAAGGTTACAATTTTTTATGGTATTTTTATTTCTGCTTTTGTAATTATACTTTCATGCTTTGGATTATCTGCAATTATGTTTTATTCAGTAAATTCTAGAAAAAGGGAGTTCGGTATAAGGATTATGGCAGGTGCAAGCATTAAACATATAAAGACTTTAGTGGTAGGAGAAGTAGTTACCCTTATGGGCATAGCTTTAACAATTTCTAGTATAATATTATTTAAAATGAAGCATGATCAAGTTATAAAGAATATTAATTCAGGGTTTATTCCTATCATGGGTGAATTTTCAGTAGGGATACTGTTTATGGTAGGTTTATTACTGCTGGTATTATCAGTTTTAATTTGTTTATTACCTTTAATAAAAGTACAAAATCTTCAACCTAAAGATTTAATAGGAGGAATGGATTAATGCAACTTATTGAACTAAAAGATGTAACTAAGATATATGGAAAAGATGATTGGAAGACAGTAGCTTTAAAGAATGTAAGTTTAAGTATAAATTCAGGTGAATTCGTAGCTATAATGGGAGCATCTGGTTCTGGGAAGTCAACTCTATTAAATGTTATTGGGTGCATGGATATACCAACTAAAGGGGAATACTTACTTAAAGGGAAAAAGGTAAATGATCTTAGTAATAAAGAATTAAGTATTATAAGGAATTCTACTGTAAGCTTTATATTTCAACACTTTGCATTAATGAAAGAGTACTCAGTATATGATAATGTAGAGCTTCCTCTAAGTTTTAGGAAAATTTCTAAAAAGGTAAAAAAAGAAACGGTTTTTAAGTATTTGAAAAGACTTGGTATAGAAGAAAAGGTTAGTAAGAAGCCAAACCAACTATCAGGTGGACAACAACAAAGAGTAGCTATTGCTAGAGCATTATGTAGTGAATCGGAAATAATTTTAGCAGATGAGCCTACTGGAGCACTTGATCAAAAAAGCGGAAGTGAATTAATGGAATTACTTACTGAAATAAATAAAGAGGGAAAGACAGTTATTATAATAACTCATGACCCTATAGTAGCAGCTTATTGCAAAAGGGTAATCACTATAAGTGATGGTGAAATAATTAAATCTGATGAAGCAATTAAATCTGATGAAGCAATTGATTAAGAAATTCATGAAGTAATGCCATAACAGTGGAGCAATCATTCTGTGTAGTTGAATATGATATGTGTTATTAAATGATTAAGACCCTAGAAATGGGGTCTTTTTTTATATGTAATCTTAACTTTTCAACAACCATTTATTTGTGAATGATGTAATATATTATAAGTATTACTAATAGAAGAGTCACCTATTATAGCTTTTTTGAATTAGAAGAAAGGAGCTATGTAAAGTATAATGAGGTTGTCTATAGAAATACATTTTTAAGGTTATATTAATAAATATTAAAAAGGAAGATGAGTATGCATTATATTGGTATAGATATAGGATCTACAGCTTCTAAGGTTGCTGTATTTTGTCATGAAGAGCTAGTGGAAACATTTATGATTCCAACGGGTTGGAGTAGCGTGAAAACTGCAGAAGAGATAAAAAATCATCTAGAAAGTAAGAACTATGTAGAAAATTCATATATTGTGGCTACGGGTTATGGTAGAGTTTCTGTGCCTTATGCAGACAAAGCTGTAACGGAAATAACTTGTCATGGCAAGGGAGCAAACTACATTATTAATAAGGACTGTACTGTAATCGATATCGGTGGCCAAGATACTAAGATAATAACAATAAGAAATGGTAAGGTTACAAGCTTTACCATGAATGATAAGTGTGCTGCAGGTACAGGAAGATTCTTAGAGATGATGGCAAATACCTTAGGCCTTGATCTTATGGAAATGAGTAAACTTTCTAAATATGGATCAGGAATAAGCATTAGTTCTATGTGCACTGTTTTTGCAGAATCTGAGGTTATAAGTCTTATAGGCAGTGGTGAAAGGAGAGAAAATATTGCCTTTGCCGTCATTGAATCTATTTCAGGAAAGGTAAACTCTTTATGCCAAAAGCATGGAAGGGATGAAAACTACTTTTTAAGTGGAGGGCTTTCAGAAAATACATATCTCATAGATAGTCTTGCAAAAAGGCTGGGGAAAAATGTAGAAACTAGTAAGCTAGGACGATATGCAGGAGCCATAGGTGCAGCTATTGTAGCAAAAGAAACAAGTGATAAGTTAAATTAGGATTAAATAACATTTACATATATATAATGAAGCCTAATATTTAGCAAAGTTTAATATTTAATCAAACCTAATTTTAAGGAGGAGTAATAATGGCAGATTACAGAGAGATGTGGGGCAAGTTAGACATGGATTTAGAAAAGCATGATAAGCTTTGTGCAGCCTTACCTGAAATGTTTGGAAGTGTATATTTAACTCAAGAAAATAGACCTGAAGGTATGAACTATTTTAACTTTGTTTTTTCAGAAGTTCATGGACTTCGGATAAAAGAACTTGAAGATCATAAAAAACAAGGCGGAAAAGTGCTTGGAACCTTTTGTGTATTTGTACCAGATGAAGTTATATTAGCAGCTAATGCTATATCTGTAGGACTTTGTGCTGGATCACAATTTTGGGTTGAAGATGGTGAAAAACATTTGCCAAGAAATCTTTGCCCTCTAATAAAGGCCTTTGTTGGTGCAAAGGTAAGTGGTACATGCCCTTACTTCCAATCTTGTGATATGGTAATTGGTGAAACTACTTGTGATGGTAAAAAGAAAGCTTGGGAAATCTTAAGTGACTATGTGCCTGTTCATGTAATGGATCTTCCACAAATGAAGAGAAATAAGGACTATAGTATGTGGATGGAAGAGATAAAATTGTTCATAGATGAGGTAGAAAAGCTTACAGGGAATAAAGTTACAGTAGAAAGTTTAAAGGAAGGTATAGATGTCTGTAATAAGAAGAGAAGAGCTCTTAAAAGACTTTATGATCTAAGAAAGGTAACACCTTCTCCTATAACTGGGCTTGATTCTCTTTTAATATCACAAATTGCATTCAATGATGATCCTAAAAGATTCACTGAAGAGTTAAATAAGCTTTGTGATGAATTAGATGAAAGAGTAAAGCAAGGCAAACCTGAAGGAAAGAAAAGAATTATGATAACAGGTACACCTATGGCTATTCCTAATTGGAAGCTTCACAGTATAATAGAAAGCCTTCCAGCAGAGGTTGTTGTAGAGGAAACTTGTACAGGTACTAGATACTTTGAAAATGAAGTAAATCAAAAAGGAGATACTATAGAAGAGTTAATAACTAATCTAGCAGACAGATACTTAAATATAAACTGTGCTTGCTTTACACCAAATGAAGGAAGAATAGATGATATATTAAGATACGTTAAAGAATACAACATAGACGGAGTGGTTTACTCAAACCTTTCATTCTGCCACACTTATTCTGTAGAATATAATAGGGTAGAAAAGGCTTTAAAAGAAGCAGGAATTCCTATGATTAATATAGAAACAGACTACTCAACAGAAGACTCAGGTCAAATAAAAACAAGAGTGGAAGCCTTCATAGAAATGATTTAAGGTGATGAATTTTAATGAACAGTAATGGAAATATAAAAAATTATGTATTATTTCCTTCGCATAGTAGTGGACTTGCCCTAGAAACTATACTAAAAGATCATAAAATAAAATATACCATAGTACCAACACCAAGAGAACTTTCAACTTGTTGTGGTATATCAATGGAATACAATAAAGAAGATGAGAAGGTCATAAAAGAACTAGTAGAAGAAAATAATATTAAGGTCTTAGGCTTTCATAGCATAGAAAAAAGGTATAAGAATATTTATAGTTAAAATCATAAAAAGGTCTGCTGCGTGTGTAGGGTAGTTAAAAGGTTCAAATCTTCGCAATTAATATATTAAATCAGTAGCTAGTAAAACTAATTATACACTAGCTACTTTTTTGTGAGAAATTATAATAAAGGATTTAGATATATGTATACGGGGAAGTGTCTATTTTTTACTTATGATATTGTGAAGCGTATCTGTGGAGAACCAAAATAAATAGATATTAATTAAATGTTAGCAAATAAACCAATGATATTAAAATTGTCATTGGTTTATGTTATAATTTTTTTGAGTTAAAGATGTGTATTAAGTGAAGAAATAGCTAATGTTTATAATATAAATAATATTTATTAGGAAATAAGTAAATAAGTAAATAAGTAAATAAGTAAATAAGTAAAATTATAAAATCAGAAGATAAAATTTAACTTCAAAAGGAGAAATATGTAATGAATATAGAAACACCAATATCTGGATTTGTGGGATCGGTAAAATATGGCGATACAGTAGGTCTTGTTATAGCAAATGTAGATAGTGTTTTACGAGATGAAATGGGATTAGATAAAAATGATAGAGCAATAGGCATTATAAGCAACAGGACTGGAGCGGGATCTCAACTTATGGCTGCAGATGAGGCAGTAAAAGCTACCAATACGAAAGTAGTAAGTGTTGAGCTTCCAAGAGACACAAAGGGTGGCGCAGGACATGGGTGTTTGATTATACTTGCATCAGAAGATGTATCTGATGTAAGAAGGGCAGTTGAAATTACTCTTGATAACACGGAAAGATATTTTGGAGATGTATATGAATTTGATTCAGGTCATATAGATTTGAACTATACTGCAAAAGCAAGTCATGCTTTAAATAAAGGCTTTAATGCTCCTATAGGAAAAGCTTTTGGAATAATTGTAGGGGCACCAGCAGGTATGGGAGTTGTAATGGCAGATACTGCACTTAAAAATGCAAACGTTGAACTTATTAGCTATTTAAGTCCAAGTCAAGGAACTTCACATTCAAATGAAGTCATTATAACAATATCAGGAGACTCAGATGCTGTAAGACAATCAGTAATTGCTGCTAAAGAGGTGGGATTATCTATTGCTAAATCAATGGGTGGAAATCCTATATCCATTTCAGGTAAACCTTATATCTAATATAGTAGTTATGATGATTTTAATATAAATTAAGAGACAATATAACTATGCCTACAGCACCTGAAGGGATAGAATATAGGCAATTAGGGACTATGGAACATAACATTTGAGATGTGTTAGCACATAGAATGAAAGGTAGAAAGATGAGCTGGTCTATTAATGGAGCCGCAGTTACCTTGGGAAGAAAAGTAATACAAAAACTTTGTGGATTAAAAGGATTTGGAAGTTTTAGCTACAATTAGAAGTAAAAACGGGTAGGGTAAATTATAAATACCCCATGTAAAGTAATGGATGATAAATTAAACAAAATAGTTGCCCACTTTTACTTGATTCAAACCTTTTATTTACTTTTATATTATACTATATCCGAATATTCATTGTATAATTAATTATAACATATATACTAATTTATGGTACAATTATAGTAATAGATGAATAAGATTATTAAATTTAATATAGCATAATAGTAAAGGAGAAAACAAAATGGAAGAGATAAAAAAGAGAGTAAGAAAATTCAGAGATGATAGAGAATGGTCACAATTCCACACCCCGGAAAACTTAGCCAAGGCAATAAGTATAGAAGCTGGTGAATTACTAGAACACTTCCTTTGGAATAATAACTATGATAAAGAAGCTGTGGGAGAAGAACTAGCTGATGTTATGGTTTATTGCTTACATATGGCAGATTCCCTAGGGGTTAATATAGAAGATATAATAGAAAAAAAGATGGATAAGAATGAAAAGAAATATCCAGTAGAAAAAGCAAGAGGAACAAGCAAAAAATACACTGAACTTTAAAAAGTAGGGTAAATAATATGAAGAATAATTTAACTTATAAAGAAATTGAAGAAGAATATGTATTGTCTGAGAAGTTAGTTCTTTTATAAATTTATATAATTATTATGTAAAGGATGGTGTGATGATGGATTACGGTACAGTTTTACTTTCTGCTTTTATTGCTATATATTTTATAATTAAGTATAGCAAAGATCAAAAGGGTTTTAATTTAGCTATAGCTTTTATTTGCACTACAGGAATGTTTTACAGAAAAACTTTTGGTATATACAACAATGTAGGTAACTCAGCGCAAACGATTATTAATATAATTTATAGGTCTGTTGTCTTAATTTTGTTGGCAGTTTATTTTATTAATGAAAAGAGTAAGAGAAAAAAGGCAAATCAATTGGAGAGGTAGCATTTGAAACAAGAGGGTTACTAGAGAAACGTAATATAAGTTCTGTTATAATCTAAAGAATTTAATATTTAGGTCAAGGGATAAACCTTATCATATATAAGAAAATGATAAGGTTTATATAGAAAGTTAATATCAAATTTTATAGTATAGTTATAATTAGGCTTAGATAATCATAAGTAACAAAATATAATCGGATTATAATATATCAAAGGACATATTATAAGGGGGAGTTACTATGAAAAGAGGTATTAAAAAAGAATAGATAATTTTATAAGATTACAGAGGAGATAAGATATATGAATAAATTTGGCCCAAATCCAAAGAGTATTTACCCTAATGAAGATATAAAGAGCATTTGTTATATAAAAAATGTTATTAAAAATCCTAATATTCAGGTTGGTGATTACACTTATTATGATGATATAAATGGAGCAAAAAGGTTCGAAGAACATGTTACACATCATTATGAATTTATAGGTGATAAACTTATTATAGGAAAATTTTGTGCAATGGCAAAAGGAATAGAATTTGTTATGAATGGTGCAAATCATAGAATGAAATCTATAACCACATATCCTTTTAATATTATGGGGAGTGGATGGGAAAAAGCTACACCTATCCTTGAAGATTTACCTCTAAAAGGTGATACTGTGGTTGGTAATGATGTATGGATTGGACAGAATGTTACAGTAATGCCTGGTGTGAATATTGGAGATGGTTCAATTATTGCTGCTAATTCTGTGGTAACAAAAGAGGTTCCCCCATATCATATTGCTGGAGGCAATCCATGTAAAATTATAAAAAAGAGATTTGATGATGAATTGATTGATTATTTATTAAAATTAAAATGGTGGGATTGGTCTGATGAAAAGATT
The DNA here is from genome assembly GCF_900461105.1 of Clostridium putrefaciens. Taxonomy (GTDB): domain Bacteria; phylum Bacillota; class Clostridia; order Clostridiales; family Clostridiaceae; genus Clostridium_L; species Clostridium_L putrefaciens. The sequence continues at coordinate 229,485 of NZ_UFWZ01000001.1, forward strand.
TTTAAAAATCTTGAATTACTTTGTAGCTCAGATTTAGATAAAATTAAGTCCATCGAATAAGTATTTAGTAAAAGTTATTAAGGTTGTTGCATAAAAAATACTAGGATAAGATATAAGAAGATAATGTAAATATAGGAAGGGAGAAACTAAAAGTGTGTGAAATTTTATTAATTAATGATAAAAAATATATTTATAGGTGTAATTACAAAGATGATATTGTTTTAAGAAATAGTTTTAATAGCTTAACAGAAAAAACTTATGGTTTTAATTTTAAACAATGGTATGAGGATGGCTATTGGAAAGACAAATATATACCATATTCTTTGTTAGATGGAGATAAAGTAGTATCTAATGTTTCAGTAAATATTATAGATTTTTTAATTTTAGGAGAACAAAAGAGATTTGTACAAATTGGAACGGTTATGACAGATGAAGAGTATAGAGGACAAGGATTAAGCAGAGCCCTTATGGAGGTAGTATTAAAAGAATGGGAGGATAAATGTGATCTTATTTATCTTTTTGCTAATAACAGTGTTCTTAATTTCTACCCAAAGTTTGGATTTGAGCAGTGTAATGAATATCAGTATTCAATAAACAAAATTAAAGAGGATAAGTCAGAGAAAATAAGAAAGATGATTATGGATAATGATAAGGATAGAGAAGCTGTTTATAATATCGCTTGTAATACAATACCTATTTCAAAGGTTTCTATGAAAAGTAACATATCTCTTATAATGTTTTATTGTACGTATTTTATGAAGGACAGTATTTATTATCTTGAAGACTATGATGCTGTTGTTATTTGTGATCTTAATGAGGATGTTTTAAGTGTGAAAGATGTATTTGCTACAAAAGAAATAGAATTAGATAAAATTATTAATGCAATGATGAGTGAGAAAACTAAGAAAATAGTCTTAGGGTTTACTCCAAATGATATTTCTTGCTATGAAAAGAGTTTAGTAAATGAGGAAGATACTACTCTTTTTATTAAGATGGGAAAAGATAATCCATTTAAAAAAGGAGATTTAATGTTTCCTATATTGTCTCATGCATAATGATAAATAGAAGACGCTAAGAAAGAAAAAGTAAAAGTATTGGATATTGGATTTGGTACAGGAATATTAACAAAAAAACTGTATGATGATGGATATGAGATATATGGGATTGACTTCTCGGAAAGAATGATAGAAATAGCAAAAGAAAAAATGCCTTTAGCTAAGTTATTTCAATATGATTTTTCTAAAGGTTTACCGAAAGAACTGGAAGATGTAAAGTTTGATTATATTATAAGTACTTACGCAATGCATCATTTAGAAGATAAAGATAAAATTAAGTTTGTTAATAAATTAGATAAACATCTCTCTAATAATGGCGAGATTATTATTGGAGATGTAGCATTTGAAACGAGAGAGTTACTAGAGCAGTGTAAAATAGGTTCTGGTGATTATTGGGATGATGAAGAAATATATATTGTATTTGACGAGTTAAAAGAATCTTTCCCTAAAAACAATATAACTTTCATATTTATATCTCATTGTGCAGGAATTATTCAGTATAAAAGACTGTTATAGGTTGAGTTTATGTATAATATAAGATATAAGATATAAGATATAAGATATAAGATATAAGATATATATGAATAGAATTTATAATATAAGTTCTGTTATAATCTAAAGAATTTAATATTTAGGAAAGAGATAAGCCTTATCATATATAAGAAAATGATAAGGTTTATTTTGCATTTATATAGAAAGCTAATATTAATTTACATATGTTTGTATACAATTCCATGTTTTGATAGTCTTATATGTGAAAGCTTTGAAGGGAGGGGGAAATGAATTACGATGCTATTACTAAGTTATATATGACACAAGGTAGTATTATTTATAAATATCTTATAAAGCTTGGATGTTCAAAGCAAGAAGCTGAGGATATACTTCAAGAATCCTTCACTAGGGCCATGGAACATATGGATGGTGTGAGGGTAGAAAAACTTCGTTCTTGGTTATTTACTGTATCTATTAATATTTTTAGGACCTTTAAAAAAAGAAATAATAGATTAAGTTTTTCTTTAGATGAAAAGCAGTATTGTAATAATTTTTATAGTGAAGATGACGTTGAAAGCTCAATATTAATAGAGGAACAAGGTAAATATGTTAATGAAATATTAGAAGGGTTAAAGGAACAATATAAGACTTTACTTATTATGAAATACCAGGCAGATTTAAGCTATAAACAAATTTCTATATTACTTGGTATCCCTGAAAGTACAGTTAAGACATATCTTTATAGGGCTAGAGAAGAATTTAAGGAAAGGTGGAGAGCTAATTATGAAAGAGGATAATGTGGAGTTTTTCCCAGATGATAAACAACTAAAAAAGGCATACAAAAAATCAAAAAGATTAAGTACCATCAGAACAATTATAATAGTTATCCTAGTGGTGATACCGCTATACATAATTAATGTTATGATTAGTTATAAGATGGGAATTAAGCATTATGAGGAGTTACAAAAGGGTATAGAAATTAAAAATCCTAATGCTTATATTAGCAATGTAAATGGTTCTATAGGATTTATTGGAGGAACTTTTGAATATACAGTCTCTAAAGTTATTGGTAGAAAGAATATAAATTTATATAATAAAAATAGCAGCTATGGATTTGGACTTAAGTTTAATAGGTTTACCATAGGTTCAGGTAAAGGAGGGCATAGGCAAGGTGAGTGGCCTGATCGCATTGATAGTTCAGGGAATCTAACTATGATGGTCTTTCACCCAGATATTGAGTATAAAGAGTATAAAGATGATATAGCTTTACTAAATAAAGTAAGTACTGACTCATTATTAGAGATGACTTTATCCTTTGATAAAAAGTATAAAATTAATGAAATTTCAGATATCCTGCCGACAACTCAAATATCTGAGCTATTAATAGATGGTTATACAAAAGAGAAAATGGAAGTTTATAAAAAGGAAGCTTTAGAATATGACGGAAAGGTAACCTATATTAGAGAGTCGGATTTTATAGGTTTTAAGTCACCTGAAAGGGTTAATTATTATGAAGCTAATGAAGCATTAGATAATTACAAAAGGTTTTTAGATAATCTCCAATTTGGTTTTAAAAATAGTGATTATAAAAATGAATTTAGTAGTATCTATTCTACACTAAAGGCAAAGGATCAGTTAGAAGGAGATAATGTAGATATAATAGGTGTAGTGGTTTATGGTAGCCCAGAGGAATTACAAAAGTTAAGTACAAATCCACATATAAAGTCATCCAGTGTAGGCATTATAACTAAGGATATAATTTTTAAATAATTATAGGCATAAACCTTATCATTTACAATAAAGTGATAAGGTTTATATAGAAAGTTAATATCAAATTTTATAGTATAGTTATAATTAGGCTTAGATAATCATAAGTAACAAAATATAATCGGATTATAATATATCAAAGGACATATTATAAGGGGGAGTTACTATGAAAAGAGGTATTAAAAAAGAATAGATAATTTTATAAGATTACAGAGGAGATAAGATATATGAATAAATTTGGCCCAAATCCAAAGAGTATTTACCCTAATGAAGATATAAGGAGCATTTGTTATATAAAAAATGTTATTAAAAATCCTAATATTCAGGTTGGTGATTACACTTATTATGATGATATAAATGGAGCAAAAAGGTTCGAAGAACATGTTACACATCATTATGAATTTATAGGTGATAAACTTATTATAGGAAAATTTTGTGCAATGGCAAAAGGAATAGAATTTGTTATGAATGGTGCAAATCATAGAATGAAATCTATAACCACATATCCTTTTAATATTATGGGGAGTGGATGGGAAAAAGCTACACCTATCCTTGAAGATTTACCTCTAAAAGGTGATACTGTGGTTGGTAATGATGTATGGATTGGACAGAATGTTACAGTAATGCCTGGTGTGAATATTGGAGATGGTTCAATTATTGCTGCTAATTCTGTGGTAACAAAAGAGGTTCCCCCATATCATATTGCTGGAGGCAATCCATGTAAAATTATAAAAAAGAGATTTGATGATGAATTGATTGATTATTTATTAAAATTAAAATGGTGGGATTGGTCTGATGAAAAGATTTTTAAAAATCTTGAATTACTTTGTAGCTCAGATTTAGATAAAATTAAGTCCATCGAATAAGTATTTAGTAAAAGTTATTAAGGTTGTTGCATAAAAAATACTAGGATAAGATATAAGAAGATAATGTAAATATAGGAAGGGAGAAACTAAAAGTGTGTGAAATTTTATTAATTAATGATAAAAAATATATTTATAGGTGTAATTACAAAGATGATATTGTTTTAAGAAATAGTTTTAATAGCTTAACAGAAAAAACTTATGGTTTTAATTTTAAACAATGGTATGAGGATGGCTATTGGAAAGACAAATATATACCATATTCTTTGTTAGATGGAGATAAAGTAGTATCTAATGTTTCAGTAAATATTATAGATTTTTTAATTTTAGGAGAACAAAAGAGATTTGTACAAATTGGAACGGTTATGACAGATGAAGAGTATAGAGGACAAGGATTAAGCAGAGCCCTTATGGAGGTAGTATTAAAAGAATGGGAGGATAAATGTGATCTTATTTATCTTTTTGCTAATAACAGTGTTCTTAATTTCTACCCAAAGTTTGGATTTGAGCAGTGTAATGAATATCAGTATTCAATAAACAAAATTAAAGAGGATAAGTCAGAGAAAATAAGAAAGATGATTATGGATAATGATAAGGATAGAGAAGCTGTTTATAATATCGCTTGTAATACAATACCTATTTCAAAGGTTTCTATGAAAAGTAACATATCTCTTATAATGTTTTATTGTACGTATTTTATGAAGGACAGTATTTATTATCTTGAAGACTATGATGCTGTTGTTATTTGTGATCTTAATGAGGATGTTTTAAGTGTGAAAGATGTATTTGCTACAAAAGAAATAGAATTAGATAAAATTATTAATGCAATGATGAGTGAGAAAACTAAGAAAATAGTCTTAGGGTTTACTCCAAATGATATTTCTTGCTATGAAAAGAGTTTAGTAAATGAGGAAGATACTACTCTTTTTATTAAGATGGGAAAAGATAATCCATTTAAAAAAGGAGATTTAATGTTTCCTATATTGTCTCATGCATAATGATAAATAGAAGACGCTAAGAAAGAAAAAGTAAAAGTATTGGATATTGGATTTGGTACAGGAATATTAACAAAAAAACTGTATGATGATGGATATGAGATATATGGGATTGACTTCTCGGAAAGAATGATAGAAATAGCAAAAGAAAAAATGCCTTTAGCTAAGTTATTCCAATATGATTTTTCTAAAGGTTTACCGAAAGAACTGGAAGATGTAAAGTTTGATTATATTATAAGTACTTACGCAATGCATCATTTAGAAGATAAAGATAAAATTAAGTTTGTTAATAAATTAGATAAACATCTCTCTAATAATGGCGAGATTATTATTGGAGATGTAGCATTTGAAACGAGAGAGTTACTAGAGCAGTGTAAAATAGGTTCTGGTGATTATTGGGATGATGAAGAAATATATATTGTATTTGACGAGTTAAAAGAATCTTTCCCTAAAAACAATATAACTTTCATATTTATATCTCATTGTGCAGGAATTATTCAGTATAAAAGACTGTTATAGGTTGAGTTTATGTATAATATAAGATATAAGATATAAGATATAAGATATAAGATATAAGATATAAGATATAAGATATAAGATATATATGAATAGAATTTATAATATAAGTTCTGTTATAATCTAAAGAATTTAATATTTAGGAAAGAGATAAGCCTTATCATATATAAGAAAATGATAAGGTTTATTTTGCATTTATATAGAAAGCTAATATTAATTTACATATGTTTGTATACAATTCCATGTTTTGATAGTCTTATATGTGAAAGCTTTGAAGGGAGGGGGAAATGAATTACGATGCTATTACTAAGTTATATATGACACAAGGTAGTATTATTTATAAATATCTTATAAAGCTTGGATGTTCAAAGCAAGAAGCTGAGGATATACTTCAAGAATCCTTCACTAGGGCCATGGAACATATGGATGGTGTGAGGGTAGAAAAACTTCGTTCTTGGTTATTTACTGTATCTATTAATATTTTTAGGACCTTTAAAAAAAGAAATAATAGATTAAGTTTTTCTTTAGATGAAGCATTAGATAATTACAAAAGGTTTTTAAATAATCTTCAGTTTGATTTTAAAAATAGTGATTATAAAAATGAGTTTAGTAGTATCTATTCTACACTAAAGGCAAAGGATCAGTTAGAAGGAGATAATGTAGATATAATAGGTGTAGTGGTTTATGGTAGTCCAGAGGAATTACAAAAGTTAAGTACAAATCCACATATAAAGGCATCCAGTGTAGGCGTTATAACTAAGGATATAATTTTTAATTGATTGTAAAAATAAACCTTATCATCTACAACAAAATGATAAGGTTTATCTTGCGTTTATATAGAAAATTAATATTAAATTCTATATTATAGATGGAATTAGGATTAGATAATCAAGGGATTTTTAGCTTCAAGTGAAGTTTCTTTATTCAAGTCGATGATTTTATTGCATATGGATGTAGGAACAGGTCTATGACTAATTGAAATCAGAATTTTATTATTTTTGGTCACATAATTATCTAGATTTTCAATAACTTCTTTTTCTAGCTCTTTATCAAGTGATGAAGTTGCCTCGTCTAAAATTAATATATCGAAACTTCTAACCAGTGCCCTATTGATACAAATTCTTTGTTTTTGACCTCCAGAAATGTTCTTGCCACCTTCTAACAAAAGATGATCAATTGTATTTTTAAAGCTATCTACAAAAACATTACTCTTGGAAATTTCCATTGATTCAAGTAATCTAACCGAGTCCTTTTCATCGAACAAAATATTTTCCTTTACAGTTCCATCAAAAATGAAAAGGTTCTGTTCCACTAAGGACATATGGTCATAAACAGAGTCTTTTGCTATGTCTCTAAGGGAGATTCCATTTATGAGGATTTCCCCAGTATAGTTATTGTATACTTTCATTAATAATTGGATAATTGTGCTTTTCCCTTTTCCACTAGCACCAACAATTGCAACCTTGTCTCCTTTTTCAATATTAAGGTTTAAATTATCAAGTACCATATAATTTTTATCGTAAGAAAAGGAAACATCTTTAAAGACAATTGACTTGATTTCATCGATTGATATTTTTGTTTTTTCTTGTTCTATTTCTTTCGCATGTTCGGGGTCTTCCAAAAATTTAGTAACACGGTCACTCATTCCAAGTGTGGTTTGAACACCAATGAACCAATCTGACAGATTCGTCATTGGCTCGTAGATATAGGTAAGGTAAGTATAGAAACCCATTAGACTTCCTATTTTCAAAGATCCGTCACCAATCAACACACTTCCAACTAATAGAATGGCAATAGGAAGCATACTTTGGATCATATCCGTGGTTCCGTAGCTAACTGCTTGGAAAAAAAGATTTTTATTGACAAAGCTGATATATCCATTGAGTACGTTATGAAACTTCTGGGTAAAATAGGTTTCCTTCTTAAATATCTTAATGGTATGAATGCCACCGATATCCTCTTGAAGATTACCTGTGACTTTTGAGAATGCCTCTCTTTCCTTGCCACTATTTTCTCTTAATTGCTTATTGATTATGTTAAATATGATGAAATATATAGGTGCAGTAATGAGGACAATCAATGTTAACCGTATATTAAGTGCTGCCATCAGTATAAATATAGCTAAAAGCCGTATGATATTGATAAGCAACATTGGAATACCTATAGCGATATGTTCTGCCACGGCTGTTACATCATAAAGGATTTTTGATAGAATATCTCCAGATTTATTTTCTTTAAAATATACAAGCTTTTTATTTATAGCAGCCTTAAACATCTCTAGTCGCATATGATTAATAAACTTTACACGGAATCTATGCCATACATAATTTTGTGCAGTGTTCAAAAGAGATGCAACAAAGGAAATGACACCAATTAAAATCCCCATTTTTATAATAGTTGATAAACTTTGACCATCTTGAATATTATTGATAAATAATGCCATGAGATAAGGTATTAAAATTGATACTAACATTCCAATCAAACATAATAGTGCCATAAGTATCTGTTCTTTGATATAAGAGCCTATAAGTCTATATAACTTTAGATACTTTTTAATCATAATTTAAACCTTTACTTACTGATAGAAATTGATTTATTTGTAAAAAATCTATTAACGCCCATACATCTTTCTCAGATACATTATTAATCTTAGCATATTGGTTTAATTCATCATTGGTGCATACTCCTTTATATTTAATTTTTTCAAAAATTCTTATTGATATTTTATCCAAAGAAATAGTTTCAAATGTTTTAGTATTAAACAAATAAAAGAAATCAGTTTTTTCTACAACTCTTATTGGAAAGTCTGTACTTACTATCTTAACCATAATATCTTTCCTTTCATATACACTTAGTTTTATGATGAAGTTCATTTTCTTTTATTAATTCAAAATATTTATCACAATTGTTTATATGATATGGTTGTTTTAAATCTTTTAAAATTAAAAAACAAGGAAAGCACTCTTTTTTAAAATGGATACATTTGTTACAAGGTTTGTATTTTGTTTCGTAGTCATTTCCTTCAATAGTTTCGAATGGAATGTTATAGTCATCTTCTGCCCAAATATCAAAAAATGCATTTTTGTTTAGATTATACTTTTCATCATTTACACCCTTTAATTTTTGTGATAAATACCTATCACAAGGATAAATATATCCTAAATTATTTATAAAGGCAAAAAACATACCGGCAGAACATCCATGGTATACATTAGGAAAGGGTAATCCAAGTACTTTATCGCAATAATCTTGAGCCATAGGTCTAACGAACTTAGGTACTATAAGGATTTTATCTTTAACAAGTTGGTATTTTAGGGCTATTTTTTCAACTAGTGCAACCTCTTCTTCAGGATTTATAGACGTATTCAAATTTTCTGCATTTCCTTGTATTATTAATTGCAACAAATCTAATTCATCAACACCTAATTGCAAACAAAAATCAATCATTTCAATAATATAATTATAATTTGTTTTGCTTACTACAGTGTTAACTAGTATTTTTAAGTAATCTAAATGATTAGCATTTTTAAAATCAATTATAGATTTTAAATTGTTTATTATCTTATTAAATACGTCTTTTCCTCGAATAAGATCATTAATCTCAGCATTAGGTCCCTCTAAACTTACTACAAGATTTTTAAAATTTTTATTTAATAAAATTTCTTTATTTTTTTCAATATTAAAATCAATGCAATTGGTATTAAATCCGAAGTCTATATTTTTCTGACTCAAATATCTGCATATCTCCGATAAGTCTTTTCTAAAAGTAGGTTCTCCACCTAGAAAGTGAATATAGTCAATCTTTACACTAGAAGAGATTTTATCAATAATATTAAATACTTCTAGTGTCTCTAACTCATTGTCGTTATTATTTAGTAACTTTCCGTTAATACAATGTTTACAAAACAAATTACACTTATATGTAATATCCCATTTAATATTTAACCCCATTATTTTATTACCTAACATTCTTAAATTTGATCGCATACAAGAGTGGTATTTAAATTACATTGTCTTTAAAGTTTACCAAAGATAATTTTATGATAGTCATGTAAATTTAAAAGTACTATACTTGTTATAGTTATACTATAACCTTCTTATTAAGTATAATTTTAATAGTAGATAAAAGAAATAATATAAACTAGTAAAATGTAAACATTAAAGACTTAAAAGCTAAGTTCATTAATGTTTACATTTTATTTTATAAACTAGCTTTGTGTATTGCAGGCATTGCTACCGCCGCCACATGCATTGTTACCATTTGCAACTATAGATGGTAAACTTACTTTTTTAAAATAAAGTTTATTTTGCTTCATTTTATCACCCCCCCAGCTTTAGTAAGATTATACCATGGGTTTTAGTGATAATCAATGAGATTGTTGGAAAATATATATATTAAGACCATATGAGGAGTTCGGTTCCTATAAAGGAATATGTAGTAACGGGGTGGGGAATTATAGATAAGTTAAATTTATGGCTTTTTGTCTTTCCTTTAATTTAAACGCAAATAGTCAAAAACACCTTAAACTATAAGTATCATATTGTAAGCATTTACATAATCATATAAAATATAGTATAACGGAGGTAGTTATAAGATGTTGTGGATAATTTTAATAACTGTAGGATTTTTTTTATACACAATTTTAGAGTTTTTTCTCAATAAAAAAGATTGGATAAAGGGGAATAGAAGACTTTGGAGTAGTCCATGGGTGTTTCTTTGGGGAGCTATACTCTTAATACTACTCTTTTTTGTAAAGCCTGGTTCTTATAAGGCCTGGGGAAATATTTTATATGTTAATAAAGCAGTTAAACATATATTCATGTGGATACTCGGAATTTTAATGTATTACTTTTTTACTAATTATAAACTAATTAGAAGTGCTGCAGCATGGAGCTGGAAAACGCCAGGATTCTATTATCTTTGTTTTGTTGTACCTGTTTTTGAAGAGGTTTTGTTTAGAGGTATTATTTTAATTAATTTACTCAATACCTTTCCTATTCTAAAATATGAAGAGCCTCTAGTTATGGTAAGTTCTCTGCTATTTTCATTATTTCACTTTAATTATGATGAAAGTTTCAAGTTTAATAAAGATTACGTAGCTGGTTTAGTTTTGATTTTTATTTGGGGCAATGCTATAGGTTATCTAGTTTTACTTACAGGTTCGCTTTGGATGAGTATCTGTATGCATATGCTTTTTAATATTACTGGTTCTGTTTATTTCAATATGGTTAACAGACATTAGTAAAGATAAAGGATAAACTTAAAATATAGTGAATAGCTTTATTTATAGCTTGCCACAGGTATTATTTATTATGTCTAGTGTAAATATATTTAAAAATGGCAAAAAATGACGTACTTATATATATTTGAGTGTATAAGTTTAGGAGGGTGATAAAAAATGCCACATGTTATTGTAAAACTTTGGACAGGTAGAACAGAAGAACAGAAAATAGAACTTACTAATAAGATTGTAAAGGCTGTCGTAGAAACAGTAAATGTAGAAGAGGGCAGTGTTTCTGTTTCATTTGAAGAAGTTTCAAGTGACAGATGGGCAAAAGAAGTATATAAACCAGATATTTTAGAAAAGGAAGAAACGCTATACAAAAAGCCAGGATATTCATACTTAGAATGTGAATTGAATTGATATTTCCTTAAAAATAACACAAAATGATTAATAAGTTTATAGATGAAGAAAATGTTGCTGAAATTGGCATAAAGATTTGTGATTTTCGGCCTCTATTGATTATGAAATGAAAGAAGAAGAATACAAATATACCAAAAATACTTTCATGATGTGAAAGGGTTAAAGATTGGTAATCCCTGTGGGTCTAATGGGAGAAAGGCAGTTCCACTGGCACTTATGGGAGCGGATGTAACAGTATTTGATATCTCTAAAGAGAACAGGAGATACGCAATGGAATTAGCAGACAGTGCTAATACTTCAATTGAATATGTGGTTGGAGATTTCTATGACCTTGACCTTAATAAGTACAATGAATATTTTGATATGTTATATCTGGAAGGTGGTATTTTACACTATTTCAATGACATTAGTGAGTTTATGAAGATGTTATATGCCATAACTAAAAAGGGTGGGAAGCTTATTTTAAGTGATTTCCATCCATTTAGAAAGATTACTTCAGTGGGACAGTCAGGAAAATCTGTATCTTCCACAAAGGGCAATTATTTTGATTCTAAGGTATATAACGGAGATTTGGCATATAAGAGTGAATTTAGTAAAGAAGAACAGGAGGGCTTTCCAGATTGTTCTCTTAGATTTTACACATTAAATGAGATTGTTAACGAAGTTATTAATGTAGGATTTACACTAAAAGAATTTGATGAGCATACAAATTGGGATGATGAGAAGATACCAGGGGAGTTTACTATTTTTGCTATAAAGTAGGATGAAGCATAAATATATAAAGGTGAACGAGACTTTATATAGAATATATTATTAAGTAACGAAATATAATCGGTTTATTATATACCAAAGGACATATTATAAGGGGGAGTTACTATGAAAAGAGGTATTAAAAAGTTATTAGGGATAGCTACGGTTCCTATTGTTTGGGGAGCTTTTGTGGATTTAAAGTATGGTGAAATTGCTTCATTTATAACAAGGGTTATTTGTGTTACTGCCATTGGATATTTAATAGTGTTTGTATCTAATAAAGGGAAAGTGATATTAAATAAGAATAGATAACTTTTAACATTACAAGTATTAAGATTTTAAAAGCTGTGGTAGAAACAGTAAATGTATAAGTAGTATATATTTGCATTAAGATAGGTAAGATGTAAGGTTTAGATGTATTTAAAATACCAATTAAGGCTTAAGTGAAAGTATATTTCATTAAAGCCTTTTTATTTTGTTAAAATGTTAAATTTATTTACTACTATGTATGATATTTTGTTCATTATTTATTTATGAATATAAATGAAGTTATAATGAAAACATATACAAGTGAAAAAAGTGATTGATAAAAAGGAGGAACAGATTTTGAATAAAAAGAAGCTTATAGCATTGACTTTAGGGGTTATAATGTCTGTTGGAATTTTTGCAGGTTGTGGAAAAAAAGAAGGGGACGTAAATAAGAAAGATCTTAAATTAACTATATATTCAGGACTTATGGAAGACCACATGATTAAAGCTGTGGCAGAGTTTGAGAAGGAAACTGGAGTAAAGACAGAAGCTGTTAGAATGAGCTCTGGAGAAATACTTGGAAGAATAAGAGCTGAAAAGGAAAATCCAAAGGCTTCTATATGGTTTGGAGGTCCTGCAGATGGATTTGTTCAAGCTGGTGAAGAAGGACTATTAGGGAAATATGTTTCACCTAATTCAAAGGACATGGAAGATAAGTATAAGGATAAAGATGGAGCTTGGACAGGTATATATGTAGGATACCTAGGATTTGTATCTAATGAAAAGCTACTAAAAGAAAAGGGAGCTGAGGTTCCAAAATCATGGGAAGACTTATTAAAGCCTGAATTTAAGGGCCAAGTTTCTATATCTAACCCAGGATCTTCAGGAACAGCTTATACAGCTTTAGCTACAGTAATTCAACTTATGGGTGAAGAAAAAGGTTTAGAATATATGAAGAATCTTAATGGACAGATAAAGTCCTACGAAAAATCAGGAACTGCACCTGCAAGAATGGCAGGACAGGGTGAAGTTATGGTAGGATTAAGCTTTTTACACGATGGAATCAAGTATAGAGAAGAAGGTATGAAGGACTTAATTATGAGTGCACCAATAGAGGGGACAGGTTATGAAATAGGTGCAGTAGGAATGATAAATAATGCTCCTGATGAAGAGGCAGCTAAGATGTTTATTGACTGGTGTTTAACTAAAGAGGCACAGGAACTTGGACAATCAGTTGGATCTTATCAGTTCTTAACTAACCCAAATGCTGAGCCACCAAAGCAAGTAGAAGAATTAAAGGATACAAAACTTATAGACTACGATCTTGAATGGGCAGGAAAAAATAGAAGCTCAGTAGTTGAAAAGTGGAGCAAGGCTATTAAATAATTAGATAATAAATACTTTTAAGAGGAGACCGGATACCTGGTCTCTGATTTAGATTATAAGAATGTTGTTAAAAAAATATATTTATGTAAAATATTTTGCTCAATAAATTAAAAATGAGGAGGAGCAATACAAATGTCATTAAAAAAACATAGAAATTCAATAAGTAACAATATGAACGATATGAAGAAGATATGGAGAGACCCAACGCTTTTAATAACAATAATTTTTGTCATATTATCTTTAGCAATATTTATAATTTATCCGCTAGTTTCTGTATTAAAAGTTAGTTTTGTAGGTAAGGGAGGGTTTAGCTTAGATGCGTACTTCGATACACTTAAAAGCTTGGATTTCCAAAAGACACTAAAAAATACATTAACATTAGGTGTTACAGTAGGATTTTTGTCTACATTAATAGGATTTATATTTGCATATGCGGATTCATATATTAAAAGTCATTTTAAAAAGTTATTTAAGGTTGTGTCATTATTACCTATAATATCACCACCTTTTGTTTTAGCACTTTCAGCTATAATGCTGTTTGGCCAGTATGGATTAATTACAAGGAAGTTATTTGGCATACAAAATGCTAATATATATGGATTTCATGGACTTGTTATGGTTCAAACCATGACGTTTTTCCCCGTAGCTTATCTTCTTTTAACGGGACTATTAAAAAGAATAGATCCTTCCTTAGAAGAGGCTGCTAGAAACATGGGAGCTTCGAGGTGGAAGACATTTAAAACTGTTACATTACCACTTATGGCTCCAGGACTTGCTAATGCATTTTTATTAACATTTATAGAGACTGTAGCAGACTTTTCAAACCCAATGGTTATAGGAGGAAACTACTCAACTCTTGCAACTCAAATATACCTTCAAGCCATAGGAAACTATGATATGCAAGGAGGAGCTGCTGTAGCTGTAATATTACTTTCTATATCTATTTTATTATTTGTATTAGAAAAGTATTGGATAGAGAAGAAATCTTATGTTACTGTTACAGGAAAAGCTTCAAGAGAAAGAGATTTAATGACAGAAAAACACATAGTATGGCCAATAGATATTATATGTTTATTAGTTACAGTATTTGTATTAGCCTTTTATATCTTAATACCTCTTGGAGGATTCTTTAAAGTAATGGGGGTAGATTACTCTTTGACCTTGAATCATTTTAAGTATGTATTTAAGCTAGGAAGTAGTGCTTTAAAGGATACCACTTATCTTGCAGCTATTGCTACACCTATAACAGGAATATATGGAATGATAATAGCCTTCCTCATAGTAAGGAAAAAGTTCTATGGAAAAGGGTTTATAGAATTTACTTCACTTTTAGCTATGGCTGTACCGGGAACAGTAATAGGAATAGGATATGTATCTGCATATAACACAAAACCATTAGTTCTAACAGGTACTGGTGCCATTATCGTTATATCTTTTATAATGAGAAGTGTTCCAGTTGGAGTAAGATCTGGGGTATCTGCGCTTCAGCAAATTGATCCATCAATAGAAGAGGCGGCTTCAGATTTAGGCGCAGGTAGCACAAAGGTGTTTACATCTATAACTTTACCTCTTATAAAGTCTGCATTTTTTAGTGGACTTGTATATACCTTTGTAAGAAGTATGACCGCAGTAAGTGCTGTTATTTTCCTTGTATCAGCTAAATACAAATTACTTACGGTTCAAATATTATCACAGGTAGATAGCGGTAGATTTGGAGTTGCATCTGCATTTTCAACTATACTAATAATTATAGTATACATAGCTATTTCATTAATGTATTTAGGACTTAGCAAAATGGGCGTAAGTAGAGAAGAAATGTAATATGGAGGTATTAAAGATGAAAAGTAAGGGTGTTAATATAAAAAGTTTAACTAAAATATATTCAGGGAATAATAATGAGTTTAAAGCTGTGGATAATATTTCTGTAGACATAAAGGCTGGAGAGTTTGTTACTCTTCTAGGACCATCTGGTTGTGGAAAGACAACTACTTTAAGAATGGTAGCAGGATTTGAGGTACCAACTTCAGGTGATATATATCTAGGTGGAGATGTTATTAATGATCTTACACCAGATAAAAGAGATACCTCCATGGTGTTTCAAAGCTATGCCTTATTTCCACACTATAATATATATGACAATATAGCATATGGACTAAAATTAAAAAAGATGGATAAAGGGACTATAAAAGATAAGGTTAATAGTATAATAGAATTAGTAGGGTTAACAGGTATGGAAAATAGATACCCTAACCAATTATCAGGCGGACAACAGCAAAGAGTTGCCTTGGCTCGAGCTCTTGTTATGGAACCTGGGGTATTGCTATTTGATGAGCCTTTATCAAATTTAGATGCAAAACTTAGAGTTTATATGAGAACAGAAATTAGAAAGATCCAGAAGAAGGTAGGGATTACAGCTATATATGTAACTCACGATCAATCAGAGGCAATGAGCCTTTCAGATAGAATCATTATAATGAATAAAGGTATAATAGAACAAGTAGGCACACCTAAAGAGATATATTATACACCAAGGACTGAATTTGTTGCTGATTTTATTGGTACAGCTAACTTTATAATGGGTAAAATATTAGAAGTTAAAAATGATAAAGCAACTATAGAAATAGAAGGACAGAAAATAGAAGTTAATTATAATGGAACAAAAAAGGCAGGAGAAGAATGCAAAGTTGTGCTAAGACCAGAAGCAGTTACTATAGCTAGAGATGGAATCATTGATGTGGATGTTCTTTTATCTACATTTATGGGATCATACCAAGACTATATAGTAAAAACTAAAAATGCTGAAATTAAAATTGAAGATAATAATCCTCAAGGTAGAGAAGTATTTAAAGAAGGGGATAAGGTCAAAATTGCATTTTCACCACTAAATGTTCATATAATTTAGAGAGGGTGGGAAGCCATGACAACCTATGAGATTATATTTAGATTATTAATGGCAATTGTAATAGCCGGTGGTATTGGATATGAGAGAGAATCTAGAAATAGACCAGCAGGGTTTAGAACCCATATACTAGTTTGTGTTGGTGCTGCGGTTATCGCAATGATACAAATTAAGGCAGTGGATGATTCTCTTAAAAAGGTTATTGAAAATCCAATACTAGCTAGTGCCGTAAAATCTGATGTAGGAAGAATGGGTGCTCAAGTCATTAGTGGTATAGGATTTCTAGGGGCAGGGGCTATAATTCATGAAAAAGGCTCTATAAAAGGACTTACTACGGCAGCTAGCCTTTGGGTAGTAGCCTGCATTGGACTTGCAGTAGGTATGGGGTACTATGTTCTAGCTATACTATCTGGAGTAAGTGTAATAGCCATCTTAGGGATTTTAAAAAGATTTGAAAGTAAATTTTTGTACAAGGGTAAGATAATGAAGATTGAAATACAATATGATGATGAAAAGCTTCAAACCCAAGTCCTTAATGACTATTTTAATAGAAAAAAGATAAAGATAAAGAATATAGAATACAGTATAGAGGACGAAGATGAAGAGTCGGTAGATTATAATCCTCATATAAAAACTAGCTTATATACTATCTTAGTACCGAGGTATATGAAGAGCGGTGAAGTGTTGCATGATATTATGGGAAATGATTTTATAATAAAGGTTAGTATATTATAACCTATAAGTTAGGAAACTTTTAAATATAAGATAAGTGTTAAGGTAGTATTGCTTTAACATCTTATCTTATATTTTTTTTATACCTTATGATATAATAATTGTATTAAGATTAAAGATTACAGTAAAGTGAGATAAAATATGAGGTATAAATTTAGAGGAAAGTCCTTTGGTAATAGACTTTTTAAAGCTTTTATGATTATAGTTTTAGTACCAATTATAATAATGTCTATATTTTATTATAAAAATTTAAAAAAGTTTAGCCAAACTAAGGTAAACAATAGTGTTACTGAAAGCTTAGAATCTACAAGTAAGCTTATAGATTCAACCATCCTAAGTTTTATCAAGATTACCAATTACATGTCATACAATGAGGATGTGCAATCTATTTTAAAAACAAAGGAATATGATAGCTACGATGAAAGGTTTAAAGACATACAAACCATGTATAAAATCTCCAATGGAGTATTAGCAACTCAAAGTTTTGATGTACCTATTCATATTGTGGATTTAAATAGGAAAAGCAGATTTAGCACAACAGAATATAATGTGCCAATTTATGAAGATTCAAGAGGAAACTTTTTTCGGATAATGGATAAAAGTGAAGGAAAAGAACTGTCCTTTATACATAGAAGAGTGGATGGAATGGATAGTAAGGATATAGTTATGGCTATAGGAAAGCAGGTTACAAGCAAGGAGGAAGGCGGACCTTTAGGGTATATAATATCCGATGTTTATGATGATTATTTTACAGAAATATTTAAAAATACAAATTTATATGACGAGAATAACATATATGTAGTGGATAAATCAGGATACATAATTACAGATAAAAGATATAAAAATAGAACGGGATTTAAGTTTCATGAAGAGTATTTAAAGGATATATTAGAAAAGGATAAGGGCGCTATAGATGTGAAGGTAGAGGGGGTGGCTTTTAAAGCATACTTCACTACAACTAAACATACAGGAATAAAGATCATAGAGATGATACCTAAAAGGA
Source organism: Clostridium putrefaciens (assembly GCF_900461105.1). GTDB lineage: Bacteria > Bacillota > Clostridia > Clostridiales > Clostridiaceae > Clostridium_L > Clostridium_L putrefaciens. The sequence continues at coordinate 247,837 of NZ_UFWZ01000001.1, forward strand.
TTCTATATAATGAAAGATATGTAGCTATTTCCACGTTTACAATAGTTATAGTAATTATTTTAATTATGTCGATAATGGGCTCTTATATATTATCAAAAAGCATATCGAGACCTATAAATGAACTTTCAAGGCTAATGAAGAAGGTAGAGTCTGGTGACAGGGATGTTAATTTCCATATTGAAACAGAAGATGAGATAGGACAGCTAGGGAAAAGCTTTAATGATATGGTGAGGGAAATAAATAGACTAATAAAAGAAGTGTACGAAAAACAGTATTTAGTGCAGCAATCAGAATTTAAGGCCTTAAAAGCACAGGTTAATCCTCACTTTTTGTATAATACACTAGAGTCAATTCATTGGATGGCAAAATTAGAAGATTATAAGGGAGTTACAGGTATGGTGGTATCTTTAGGTAAACTTTTACGATATAGCACAAGTAAGGTTAGTGATATAGTTAAGGTAAGAGAAGAAATAGATCAGATAGAAAATTACCTGAACATTCAAGAAATAAGATATGGAGATAAATTTGAAGTAAAAGTAAATATAGAAGAAGAAGTTTATGATAAATATATGCTAAGATTCTTGCTACAGCCTATAGTGGAGAATTCTATTACTCATGGATTAGAACAAAAGATAGGGAAGGGTATAATAGAGATAAGGGGCTCAATTAGAGATAATATTATATGTTTTGAGATATTAGATAATGGTGTAGGTTTTGGGAATAGTAAGTCTAAAGGTGAAGGAATAGGAATGGATAATGTTAATAATAGGGTAAAGATACATTATGGAGAAGCCTATGGACTAATTGTAGAAGAAAAGGATGGCTTTACCTTTGTTAAAATATTAATACCGGATACGGATGAGAGTAACAATACGATTAACAGAGGTGAAAAGCTTGTTTAAGGTTTTGATAGTAGATGATGAATATCTTGCAAGAGAGGGAATGAAAAAAACTATAGACTGGAACATTTTAGGTTGCAAGGTTTGTGGAGAGGCTTCTAATGGCATAGAAGCTATAGAGTATTCTAAAAATTTCAAACCTGATATAATAATTACAGATATAAATATGCCTGGAATTAGTGGGCTTGATATGGCTTTTAAAGTAAGGGAACTCCTACCAGACTGCAAGTTTATAATAATCACTGGCTATGATGAGTTTCAATATGCAAAAGAAGCCATAAAGCTAAAAGCTGTAGATTTCATATTAAAACCTATAGATGAAGATGAACTTATAGAGGCTATAAAACGATCCACAAAAGAGTTAAATAAGCTTAGTTTAAATAGGGCCTTAGAACAAGAAAGATTACTTTTAGATGCTATGAGAGGTAGATTTTCAGATAAAGAGTCAATGGTAGACGGCTTAAGGGAAGCTAAAATAGACTTAAATACTATAAGAATCATAAGCATAGAAAATGATATCTACAATGAACGCATGGAAGAAGACTCAATGGATAAGTCTTACATGCAAAATAAAGGCATAAGGGAATTAATATATAAACATTTTAAATCTAAATATTACGTTATAGACTGCCACTTTTATAGAGTAGCTATAGTACTTGAAGATAATGAAGATAATGAAGATAATGAAGATAAGGGTAGCTTAGAAGAGATGCTAAACAATTTTACTAAAGAGGTAAATGAGATTTTAAATATTACCGTAACCCTTGGAGTATCTGATAAGAAACCTTTAAGAAATATAAAAGAAAGTTACAGTGAGAGTAAAGAGGCTATAAACCATAAGCTTTATCTTGGAAAAAATAAGATAATATATTTTGAAAGTATATTTAAAAGTGATTCTCATATAACTTTAGATTTCACTAAAGAAAAAAGAGAGATGAATTTATTAATAAAGGCAAAAGATAAAAAAAGGATTCAAGATAAATTAAAATCCATATTTACTAGATTTAAAATTTATAAATCAGAAGAAGATTTTATAAGAGGGGTAAGTATTGAAATAATATTAGAAGCTTTTTCAGTGGTAAAAACTTATGATACATATAGTAAAGGTGAGGAATTAGAAGAAGCTAATATATACAAATATGCTGCAAAGCTAAATACCTTAGATGAGTTATATGAGTTTGTGTATTCCTATCTTATAAAGGTTTTGAATATCTTAAGAGAAAGAGATGCAGCAGCTGAAGAAACAGGTATAGAAAAGGCTGTAGAATTTATAGATCATCACTACAAAGAGGATATTTCATTAAAGGATGTGGCAAATTATGCTTATTTAAGTGAAAGTTATCTTAGTAGAAAGATGAAAAAGGTTTTAGGTATAGGTTTTAGTGAATACATAACTAGACTTAGAATGGAAAAAGCCATAGAACTTTTAAGAGAGCCAAATACTAAGGTGGCAAAGGTAGCACTTGAAGTAGGATACCCAGATTATAGATACTTTTCTCAGTCCTTTAAAAAATATACAGGTTACTCACCTAGTGAATTTATAAAAGATAAAAAAGAAGAATATTAGAAAGTACCATTAGTTATTGGAATCTATTATTAAATATATAATAGATTAGCTTTATTTTACGAGTCAATGTATAATTATTAATAACAATACAAAAAGATAAATAAGAAAATAAATTAAAGGTGGGCCTAAATGAGAAATTTAAAAATGACTATAGAATATGATGGAACGAGATATAAAGGATGGCAGAAACAAAAAGACGATATTTTAACTGTGCAAGACAAAATAGAGACTGTATTATCTAAAATGACAGGTGAAGATGTTCAAGTAGTAGGTTGTGGAAGAACAGATTCAGGAGTACATGCTGAAAATTACATAGCTAATTTCCATACTGAAAGTGCTCTTACTGTAGATGCTATGCTAGATTACTTGTATGAATATTTACCTGAAGATATAGTAGTAAAAACTATGAAGGACACAGGAGAAAGATTTCATGCAAGATATAATGTAAAGTCAAAAACCTACGTATATACAATAAATAATAATAAATTTAGAAGTGTATTCAATAAAAAGTATGTCTATCATACTAATGATAAGCTTAACTTAGATGATATGAAAGAGGCATCTAAGGTTCTAGTTGGAACTCATGACTTTCAAAGCTTTACTAGCCTAAAACCAAATACTAAGCCTACTGTTAGAACCATAAATTATATAAACATAACAGAAAACCAAGGTATTATAGAAATACATGTTAATGGAAATGGATTCTTATTAAATATGGTAAGAATTATTACAGGAACTCTTTTAGATGTAGGTAGAGGAAAAGTTAAGATTACAGAAGTAGAAACTATCTTAGCTGAAAAGAAAAAGAGAGAAGCAGGTCCAATGGCTCAGGCTAAGGGATTATGCCTTAAGGATGTCCAATATTAATCAAGGATAAATTATATAATAATAGTCCTTTAATTAAGCATATATTTTAAGAAAAACGTTATTTAAAGTTTAAAAGTCCACCTCTAGGTATTTAACTTAGAGGTGGACTTTTTAGTGTAAAGACATGGAGAAGATTTGCAAATATACTTGTTTAAGCAATCTCTTATATATATAATGGGGTATATGGTGTAATGTTCATAATACTAGATTTATAAAAGATAAGTTACAATTAAAGATACTAATTTAATTTAATGGGGTGAAGTATATGGATATAGTAAGCGGATTGGTTCTCTTTTGTATTATTGGAGTAAACTTGTACTATTTAATGGAGATAAAAGATTTAATTATTCCAACAAAGAAAAACATAGGAGAAATTATATCTACAGTAATAGGCACTATAGTTATAATTAGTATTACTTATTTCTACGCTAAAACATGGATTCATATCATAATAGGGGGTTTAGGAGCAATGTCACTGGTTCTAACTTTAGCAAGAAAGGGAATTACCTCTAAAGGCTTTAGATCCGTACGAGGACTTGGAAACTACGGAAACTGGGACAAACTTCTAGAGGTGCGAGTATCAAAGGAAAAGGATATAAGGGTAGGATTTATACACAAGAACCTAAATGAAGATATTCACCATTACAAAAAAGAGGATTATGATAGAATCATTACTTTGTTTAGGGAGAACTTACCTAATGAAATAGTCAAGATCAAGTGATTCTTAGACTCAGGTGGAGTTTGCTTATAAGGAATACATCTCTCCATCAAAGACTAGAAGAACTTATCCAGGGGTGTAGCAGCCGTCATCCGCCACCTTGAAGAGGATAGGGGTGTTACGGATGGTAGCCATCCGATAGATGTTATTAGAGTGATTTTACAATTAAATGTACTTATAATTTAAAGAGACTGAATTTATATAGAAGGTTAACTATATACTCAGTCTAATATTTTTACCTAAAATTTTAGGTAGCTTTCCCCTCCATAGATAGAGGGTTTTTTCTATATAAAATAATAAAAACCGCTAATAATAAAAGACCTAAAAGGGTTAGGAATAGTGGGTTCCCCAAAATAGGCATATATTCTTCTAGAACTGATAGTATAATACTTAAAGTATTAGCTATAATATGAGTAAAAATCACAGCATATAAAGACTTTGTTTTAATGTATATAAGTCCTAGTAGTATTCCAAAAAACAACGCATTAAACATTTGAGGTAGATTACCATGGATTAGGCTAAAAAGTAGTGAGGAAAATAATATAGCCTTAGCTGGACTGTATTTTTTTAAAAGACCATTTAAAATAATGCCTCTAAATAGAATTTCTTCAATAATAGGACCAATTAAAGTAATCTCTAACACTAAGAGGTAAGGATTCGTTTGTGAAGCAATTTCTTTAATGTAATGTAACATCTTTGATTTAGAAGCTAAATAATTCATAATTGGATTAAAAGATACTAAGGTTATTAGTCTAAATGAAATAGTTAATAATAATATCATTAATAAACAGGATAACGTAATACTTCTAGTATAATTTACATCTACTGATCTTTTATCATCAGAATTAGGTTTAAAATATATTTTAAGTAATAAAATTATAACTATTATATTTGTTATTATTTTGGAAAAGAGATATGTCCATTGTTCTCCAATAAACAATCCTATAATGGATGAAGAGACTATATTTAAAATAACCATTAAAATAAATTGTAATATACAAAGCGATACTGAAGAAATAAAATCCATAGGCTTAGATTCTATGGAACCATTTAGGTATTGTTTGATAATTTTCATAAGATCACCACTTTCATGAAGAAATTTTCAATATAGTATTTAAAAGTAATATTTAACAGTATTATATCATGGAAGTTATTTAAAATATAGGATACATATAGATTTATAATGGAATGGTGTAACATAAATGGTAGTGAATCGTTTGTTAAGTGAAGGGGGAGGAGGCTGGTGTGGGAAATGATGAACTAGAGTGTTTATATAATAAATATCATATAGAATTATATCTTTATGCCCTTTCACTTTGTAAAGATAAGACTTTAGCTGAGGATTTAGTAAGTGAAACATTTTTTAAGGCTTTATTAGCCCTTGAGGACAGCAGAGAATATGTTAAGTATTGGTTATTTAGAGTATGCAAAAATTTATACCTAGATTATGAAAAGAAAGAAAAATCTTTAGAACAAATTGAACCACATATGAATAAGCTTTTTATAGAAGAGAGTACCTTAGATAAAATTTTGATAAATGAACAGAGAAGAGAAGTTTACTATGAAGTTTTAAAGTTGAAATCTTCTTATAAGGAGATAATTACATTGTATTACTATTGCAGCTTAAGCCTACGAGAAGTAGCAGTTATAATGAGGCTTTCTGAAGGGGCATCTAGAACTTTATTGTATAGGGCAAGAAAAAAGCTAAAGGAAGGTTTAAAGGAGGAATAAAAGTGGACTTCAAAGACTTATTGAATAAATATAAAGAGGGAAATGCATCAGCTGAACAAATTAAGTTTGTAGAAGAAGAATTAAGTAAATATGAATTAATTCAAGAGTATTTATGTGAAGGTTATGATATAAGATTTGAAAAAGATACTTTTAAGGAAGATGTTTTAAAAGGAAATGTTAGAGAAGAGACGGCCTTAGTTAAAAGAAGTGTGAATAAAAGGCTTAAAAAAGTTATAGCAACGTCTGTTTCTATTGTTTTTTTAATTTTATTTACTATATTTTATTTAATTTCTCCTATTTTAAATAACTTTTACTACAACCCATCTGAAAAGACAGTAGGAAGATACAATCAAAATTTATATTTTGATTTAAAGGCTTTTACAGAGTTAAATTTACCTGGATATACATTGAATAATGCATATTCTGAGAGTTCAGGTTTTGGTGCATATAATATATATTTTCAAAGAAGAAACCTATTTACGGGTGATGTAAAAAGTATTAATGCTAAAATTAAAAGAAACGTTAGAATAAGAAGCTTTGAAGACCTTTTTGAAACAAGCTATTTAGGGTTTGCTTGTATTAGGCAACCAGGTACTAATGAAAATGAATTTTTAAAAGGACAAAAGGATAGAGTTATAAATCATATTGATGAATTAAACCCTGTTTCTTATATTTCAGCCTATATAACTTTTGAAAATGATTTAACGATGAAGGGGTTTGATGAATTAAATAAAAAGTATAATAATAAAATGAGTTTTAAATGGGTAGGTGTTCGTACTGTAGGGGAAGGTGATCCTATTGATTATTTATCGGGATTTATTCCAGGACCCAACGACCAATCTGTTACTAATGACAGTGCTGATAAAGATAAGTACCCAGCTTTGCAGTTAGTGGATATAATGATGGATGAAAACAATGATAATAATTATAATATGGAAGTGGCATATACTAAACATTTTATTTCATTACTAAAGTATATGATAGATAGAGAAAAGGCAGTTAAAGTATTAGACGAAAATAATAATAAGATGGAGTATTATAAAGATACATTGAATTATGTTGAAAACAATGGAGTAAATACCTACGGAGTTTTAGTTTGCGGCGAAGCAAGAGACTTATTAGAATTTATAAATAATGAAAAAGTAAAAACTATAGAAATAGATAATGTATCGCCCTCAAAAAAATATATACATTAAATAAAATTTAAGTATATAGGTCTGATTTTATTTTTAAAGAGGCTGTCATATAAATTTTATGACAGCCTCAAAAAGCATTTGCAAATAATATTATTCTAAATTAAATATTTCAATGCTTCTATCTAATATACCTGTTAGATATGCTAGGATTATTCCGTAATTTGTTATGGGTACATTCTTTTCTTTGCATAGCATTATTTTTGAATTCATGGCTTTTTTATTTACCATGCAAGCTCCGCAGTGAATTATTAAATCATATTTTTCTAGATCTTCTGGGAAGTCTGTTGCCATTTTAAAGTCGTAGTTTAAATCTTTATTTAGTAATTTATTGAGCATAGTTGGTATTTTAACCCTGCCTATGTCTTCGTGGGAATAGTTGTGGCTACAGCTTTCGGATATTAATATTTTCGAGGATTCATCTAGTGACTTTATTTTGTCTGTCCCTTTAATAAACGTTTTTATATTTCCTTTTTGATTAGCAAGTAGTATGGAAAAGCTTGTGAGCTTTATGTGATTTGGAACTATTTGGCTCACCTTTTTAAAGGCTCCAGAGTCTGTCACTACTAAATCTACATCTTTTATATCAAGAAGGGCAGATTCAAGTTCAGTATCTCGTACCACATAACTTTTTATTCCGTGGTCTAGGCAGTCGCGAAGTAGCTGAACTTGTGGTAGTATAAGCCTTCCTTTAGGGGCCTCTGAATCTATTGGAACTACCATAATAATTTTACTATTAGGCATAAGTAAATTGCCTAAAATGGTTTCTTCATTTAGTTTAGTATTTAAGGATTCAATAATTTTATCCTTTAGATTTAAGATGCTATACATATTCTTTGAGGAAACAAGCACAGGGTTTTTTATATGTTTTTCTATTTTTAATATTTGGTCTTCACTTATAGAGTCTATTTTATTTATAACTACCATATGAGGGATGTTATATTTATTAACTTTTTCTATAGTTTTTTCATACAAATCATAATCCATATCCGTTGCATCCATAACATATATTGCAAAGTCTGTACTAGACAAGGTTTTAAAGGTTTTTTCCATTCTTAAATCTCCAAGAGGGGAGGTGTCCAAAAGGCCTGCAGTGTCTGTAAATAAAACAGGACCTAAAGGGGTTAGCTCCATAGCTTTAGTAACGGGGTCTGTGGTAGTCCCTTCAAATGGGGAAACAATGGATATTCCATGTCCTATTAGAGCGTTCATTAAAGAAGACTTTCCTGCATTGGTTTTACCTAAAAAGGTTATGTGTATTCTATTTGAATTTGGTGTAGTATCCAATATTATAACCTCCTAGAAGAATAGATCTCTTTCTCCATTTTTTATTTTTTCTAAGTTTTTAATTAATGTATTTTTTATATCTTCATTTTTAACATTGTTTAATTCTTTTTTTATTAAGTTTTCTCCCTTTTCTCTTAGCTCTGCATCGCCATAGTCTTCTATAAATTCTTGGAATGTCATTATAGCATTTGGCTGGCACATATTTTGGATTTCACCGGTTTTTGCTATGCTCATAAACTTCTCTCCAACTCTGCCGCTTCTATAACAAGCAGTACAATAGCTTGGAATGTGTCCGTGGTTTACGATAGCTTTTAGTATTTCTAAAGGACTTCTACCATCTTCTATTGAGAATTGATTGATATCCTTTGTGCCTTCTTCATGCTCCTTATATCCACCAACCCCTGTGCAAGAGCCAGCACTTACTTGTGTAACACCATATTCTATAGCACCTTTTCTCATTTCAGCAGACTCTCTTGTAGATAAAATAAGCCCTGTAAATGGTACTGCGATTCTTAATATTGCAACTATCTTCTTAAAATCTTCGTCATCTACTAGGTTAGGGAATAATTCAAGATCCATACCCTCAGCCTTTTTAAGTCTTGGCATAGATATGGTATGAAAACCTACCCCAAATTCTTTTTCAAGATGAGCATTATGAATCATTAAGGCTAAAACTTCAAACTTATAAGGGGCAAGACCAAAAAGCACGCCAGCTCCTACATCATCAATACCAGCTTCCATAGCCCTATCAAAGGATGTTAAGTGATATTCATAGTTACCCTTTAAGCATTTAGGATGCATGCTTTCATAGGTAGGTTTATGATAAGTTTCTTGGAACAGTATATAGGTTCCAATTTCAGCTTTCTTTAATTTTCTATAGTTTTCTACAGTAGTAGCTGCTATATTAACATTAATTCGTCTTATAGCTCCATTAGAATTTTGTGTAGAATAGATGGTTTTTATACTTTCTGTAATATAGTCTATATCGCAGTTTACTGGATCTTCACCTGCCTCTAGTGCAAGTCTTTTGTGGCCCATTTTTTCGAGTACCATAACTTCATTTTTTATTTCCTCTTGTGTGAGTCTTCTTCTATTGAATTCATTACATTTTTTATATCCACAGTAAACGCAATTATTTACACAATAATCACTTATATAAAGTGGAGCAAATATAACTATTCTATTTCCGTATATATCTTTTTTTATGTCTCCTGCAACTTTGAACATTTTACTTAAAAGGGTTTCATCTTTTATTTGAAGTAGTATAGCTATATCCTCATGATTTAGCTTTTCCTTCCTACAGGCCTTGTCTAAAACTTCTTGTATATCGGAGATTGTAGCATTTTTTGCATTATTAAGTAGTGTTTCTATATATTCATGATCTATAAACATTTAAATATCCTCCCTTATAATCTCTAGTGTATAAGGTATTGTAAGCTCCTTATCATAGCTATTTGTGCACAGACTACACATAAGTAAAGTAGTGGATAATTTTTTAGGGGTAAAGAGTATTTTAACCTAGTTATTTTCTTTTCCAAAGGGTGTTATCACCTCGGGATAAATCTAAAGAAAAACCTGCATTTATAATTCTATTTTCTATGCAATTTCTACATTCAGCAGCTTCGTCCCCTGTACAAATTTTATTATCATAGAGCATGTACTTAGCCCTAGCTGTGGTAGGGGATAGGTTTGGCATTACTACATTAGCCCCAGCTTTTAATCCTTGCTCTCTTCCCATTGGACTTATGGTACCTAATGCAGTGGTTGCTGGAAGTAAAACCTCTGGAAGAAGCAATCGTACAATAGAAAGTAAGGTGGTAGTAGTTTCTACGGTTCCTGAAGGTTTATTTTTAAATATGGTATCCTTATGTGGGATGAAGGGTCCAAGTCCTACCATATGTGGCTGTAACTCTTTTAAAAACAATAAGTCTGCTACAAAATCTTCATTTTTTTGGCCTGGGATACCTACCATGAATCCAGCCCCAACTTGGTAGCCTATGTCTTTTAAGTTTTTTAAACATTGAATTCTAGTTTCAAGTTCCATGCCTACATGAATTTTTTTGTATAATTCTTTTGAAGCTGTTTCGTGTCTTAAAAGATATCTGTCTGCTCCAGCATCATAATATCTTTTATATGAATCATAACTTTTTTCACCTACAGAAAGTGTAACTGCGCAGTCCTTATAATTTGTTTTTATAGCTTTTATTATTTGAACTAACTTTTCATCGTTATAATAAGGATCTTCCCCACCTTGAAGTACGAAGGTTCTGTACCCAAGAGTGTATCCAGAATTACAACAATCTAAAATTTCCTCTAAAGAAAGCCTGTACCTTGTTGCATTTGCATTGCCACCACGGATGCCACAGTAAAGACAGTTATTTTTGCAGTAATTAGTAAATTCTATAAGACCTCTCATATATACCTTATTGCCATAATGATTAAGTCTTGTTTCATGAGCTTTAGAAACTAAATACTTTTTACTTTCTACATCTATATTGTTAAGAAGATATAATAAGCTTTCAGAACTAAGGTTATTTTTTCCATATAATTCGTCTATTATTTCTTTTAAATTTACATCTAGATCTTTAGTTATATTTAAGGGTTTATTTATATCTAGGTTTTTATTTATAGTATTTACATGAGTTTTATTATTCGTATGCATAATTATATCTCTTTCTTTGATATAGAAGTTTTGATATAAACATTATCTATATTTCCAAGCTTACCGGTAAGGCTATTTATTTCATCTAATTCACCTACCACAGTGATAGAAATCACAGAAATCCCATGCTCATCAAAGGGTATACCCATTCTTCCTTTTATAATGCCTTTAAAGCTAGAAATAATTTCATTAAATTTTTGTTGGCAGCTATTTGGATCCTCTAAAATAGCACTAATAACAGCAATTTTACTCATAAAAATCCTCCCTTGTATTGAGATATCTAGAAAATAAAAAAACTTCCCTAAAAAAGGGAAGTGCATTAACACGCATAGGATTTTAGGTTAAAGCTGAAGTTTTAATTTCCATCTAACCACCTAAATGTTATTTCCCTTTCAGATCAGACTATTCTTTACTGTTAGGTAATGTAGTATGGCATATAGATTTTGTCTTTTTAAATTTCAGTGATTTAATATTTTAATTTTCTAGGTGCCACAGACAAATGATAAAAGAATTAACTTAAATTATTTGAAATGTACATATAAATTTTACTTTAAGGAAAGGGCTTTGTCAATGAATCTATAAAGTAAGCAGAGATTTCGCATTAAAATCCCAGTGAAAATTTTACTCTTTTATCATGCAAAACTTTTCTTTGTAATTTCCAATAAAAATCCAAATGCATAATAACATAAGAATCTTAATATTGCAAATAAATAAAACAATACAATAATTCTAGTGTTGCAATGTAAAGAAATAAATGGTAATGTTAACTAATTGACACTACCATGAACCAATAATACATAAATCTTTAAAAATGTGTCAGTTTATATAATAGATCTGAGAATGTTAGTGCATTTATGCATTAATAAATAAATGAAATTCCCTATGTATGTAGATTTTGATATAACTCCTTATTGTAATATAAACTGTAGTTTTTGCTATGCAGAAGCAGAAGAATCTAATAATAAAGGAATTGATTTGTTGAATTTGAAAGAATTTGATAGGATATTTCAAGAGTTTGATGATATTGGGATAATGAGAGTAGGTTTTGAAGGGGGAGAACCTTTTTTAAGAAAAGATTGGTATGATATTTTTAAATTAGCTGATGAGCATTATTTTAATTATTTCATTAATACAAATGCTACTCTTATAGATTCAGCAGTTGCGAAAAAGATTAAAGAAATTAATGTTGATAAAATATGTGTGAGCTTAGATGGTTCTAATTCACACATACACGATTTATCTAGAGGTAAAAATGGAACCTTTGGATTGATAATTAGAGGGATACAAAACTTGGTTAAAGAAAATATTTCATTGGATGGAGTAATTACTTTAAGCAAATATAATAAAGATGATATTGTTAATATCCTTGATTTGATGAAAAGTTTAGGCATTAATATAGATTAATAAATAATTTCTGCCAAGAATTTTATTACAGACCGAATTTAGTTTCATAAGAAAATACAAAGTAAATTATATGGAGATTAACGTATGAAAAATTTTGATATTACTTTTTCTAAAAAAATTAAAAAGAATAGGGTTTTATTTGGTATTGCAAGTATTATATTGAGTATTATTTCAATAATTGCAGAATCATATACACAAAAGTTTATAGATAATGCAGTATTGGTTAATACTAAATTAATTACTAAAAGGTTTGTTATTCTTATTGTATTATTTATGATTATTTTTATATTTGTATATATTAAAAAGTATTTAGAAAACCTTTTGGAAAAAAGAGGTAATTTTGAAGGCCAGATTTTCATCTATAAGAATATATTAAAAAAAAGTATTTCTTTTCATAGTAAACAAGAAACTGGTGTATTACTTCATAATATTACTAGTGATATTTATGAAAGTATGCCATGGTATTCTTACGGTAGATTACAATATAATTTAGAGATTTTAAACATATTTATTATATTAATATTTATGATTTATACAGAAGTTTATTTGTCATTATTAGTAGTGATACTAATTGGTTTAAGTGTTTTGCTATCTAATAAAATGAGTAAGTTTTTGGGGAGAAAGACAAATGAAAAACTGAAAGTAAATTCTGAGTTAAACCAATTTATGATAGAGGTAGTAAAAAATATAGGTACGGTTGTTCAATTAAATAAAGAAAGTTTTTTTGCTAGAAAATATGAGGATTATATTGAAGAAAGATACAAACCAATTATTGATAGTTTAATTGTCGGACAAGCTTTATATATATCTCAACTTATTTTATCACAAGAAATAATGCCTTTTTTAGTTTTATTTGCTGGTATGATTCTTACTATATTCGGGAATTCAACGATAGGTATAACCATTATAATGATGAGCTTAACATCGAGGATTTCAAACTCAGTGCAACTAATAGGAGATTTATTACCTAAAAAACATTCATCCATTGAAATATATAATAGAATTAAAGAATTATATGATAATTCAGCAGATGAAGAGGATGTGAATAAATTACCAGTTACAAGTTTCAAAAAGCTAAATATAGAAGTAAATGAATACACATTTCCAAATAAAAAAGATTCATTATTAAATGATATAAATTTAGAGATAAAAAGAGGAGACTTAATATCTCTTAATGGGGAAAGTGGAAAAGGAAAAACAACATTAATCAACCTAATATCTAGATTTTTACCCACAGATGGACTAAGTGGTAAGATAAGCTACAATGGTGAGGATATAGAGGGTTTAAAAATAAACGACTATTATAAACATGTATTACAAGTTGAGCAAAATGCAGTATTGATAGAAGGAACTTTAAAAGAGAACTTACTTTTGGGAGATGAATATCTTAAAGAAGATTTAAAAGAGATAATTTATACTTGCTGTCTAGAAAATTTCTTAAACACCAGGGGGATAGACTATCATATAAAAGAAGATGGGAAAAATATAAGCGGTGGAGAAAAACAAAGAATAGGATTAGCTAGAATATTACTTCGTAGACCAGATTTATTGATATTGGATGAAGTTACGAGTGCTTTAAATGAAGAAATAAGAGAAGAGATAGTAAAAAGAATTATTAATTATAAAGAAAAATATAATTTGACACTTATAGCAATAAGTCATAATAATGATTTTAAACAATATAGTAATAAAACTTGTCAACTTTAATTTATAATAGGTGGTTAATAATATGAATGACTTAAAGAAGAAAATCAAAAGAAATTATACCTATAAAACAATGTTTGGAATTACGTTCATAATTTATATGTTTTTAAATTTATATATTATAAATATTTTACAAAAATTGATTGACTTTGCTACAAAAAAGAATGTAAATATGTTTTTAAAATATATTAAGATTTTTATAATTATATTGATATTACAAATTATCTTTATTGTATTAGAGCAGTATTTTTTTAGAAAAGTCATAAATTACGGAAACCTGAACTTGAATAAGTTTACATTTAAAAGTTTTTTGAATAACAAATCATTTTATGAAAGTAGCAATGATCCTGGAAAAGTAGTTTCACAGATAACTAGTGATGTTCCTATAATTTCGCAATGGATTTCCATTGGGCTTACAACCACTATAATACAAGTTATAATTTTAGTATTATGCATAGGGTTATTAGCTATGTATAATATAGGAATAACACTTTTTATAATACTTATAATTATTGTTACCTTTATATTTGCTAGATTTATAAGTATTAAGTCATCTGAAAATATGAAAAGGTTTCAAAACATATTAGAAGAAATAAGTAAAAAAGCATATGAAGGTTTTAAGAGCGTATCTATTATAAAACAATTAAATAAAAATAAATACTTTTCTGATACGGTATATGAAATATCTAATAAAAGAAGTATATTAATATTACAAAATATAAGTAAATATAATGCTTTAGAAAACTCTGAATTAAACTTTTTGGCAGACACTCTACCACTATTTACATTTATAATAGGAGTATTTTTGTCAACATCAGGTAGATTAAGCATTGGTTCGGCATTGGCAATAATGCTTATAACCCAAAAATTAAATGAACCAATAATTATATTGGCTGAGCTATTGACAGAGAAAAAAATAGCGGATGAAATATATAATAGAATTAAAGAATTATATGATAATTCAGCAGATGAAGAGGATGTAAATAAATTACCAGTTACAAGTTTCAAAAAACTAAATATAGAAGTAAATGAATACACATTTCCAAATAAAAAAGATTCATTATTAAATGATATAAATTTAGAGATAAAAAGAGGAGACTTAATATCTCTTAATGGGGAAAGTGGAAAAGGAAAAACAACATTAATCAACCTAATATCTAGATTTTTACCCACAGATGGACTAAGTGGTAAGATAAGCTATAATGGTGAGGATATAGAGGGTTTAAAAATAAACGACTATTATAAACATGTATTACAAGTTGAGCAAAATGCAGTATTGATAGAAGGAACTTTAAAAGAGAACTTACTTTTGGGAGATGAATATCTTAAAGAAGATTTAAAAGAGATACTTTATACTTGCTGTCTAGAAAATTTCTTAAACACCAGGGGGATAGACTATCATATAAAAGAAGATGGGAAAAATATAAGCGGTGGAGAAAAACAAAGAATAGGATTAGCTAGAATATTACTTCGTAGACCAGATTTATTGATATTGGATGAAGTTACGAGTGCTTTAAATGAAGAAATAAGAGAAGAGATAGTAAAAAGAATTATTAATTATAAAGAAAAATATAATTTGACACTTATAGTAATAAGTCATAATAATGATTTCAAACAATATAGTAATAAAACTTGTCAACTTTAATTTATAATAGGCAGAGATTTCGCATTAAAATCGCAGTGAAAATTTTATTCTTTTATTATGCAAACTTTTTCTTTATAATTTCCAATAAAAATCGGAATTAATAACTATTTTCTTAATTTGATACAAATAATTATAAATCAACGGGATATCGCCCTAAAAACTTTTCAAGTGCTAAACTTCTGCAAAGTAAGTAAAGGGAAGTGATATTTAAGATAGAGGCATAAAAAATATCAGATAAGGTATGTATATTAACTTGTTTTATCCGATGGCTACCATCCGTAACACCCCTATCCTCTTCAAGGTGGGGGATGACGGCTGCTACGCCCCTGGATAAGTTCTTCTAGCCTTTGATGGAGAGCTGTATTCCGTATAAGCAAACTCCACCTGAGTCTAAGAATCACTTGATATTTGGATTTCCTATATTATCTCATTTATAGGACTTAATGTAATTTAAGGTAGGATTATGCAAGTAGAAATACACTATTATAGATTTAATATTAAAGACTAGCTTTAGGTAAAAGGCCTAAAATTAAATAAATTGACTGATTCTTATTGAAATCTATAGACTTTAATAAAAAGTTACAAGAATGAATTAGTTAAAGGAGTTATAGTTATTATTATGAAAAAGAAAGTATATTTTTTAATAATGTTATTCATTTGTATAGTTGTATCAATAATAACATTTCATAAAATCCATCTTTATCATACTGGCTATAAATGCAAAAAAGAATTATATAAAATGCATTCAATAATAGATGTTTCTGATTCTACTTTTGAAGGACTTTCATTATTGAATACCGACCTTCACAATAATGATATATTTTTATCTGGAGAAAAACATGGTTCAGTCAAGTCAATACAAATGAACTTATATTTACTAAAATATTTTGTGGAAAAAGAGAATATTAAATATATACTATATGAAGGTGGATATGCTAATGCTGAGTATCTAAATACTTATTTAGATACTGGCGATGAATCTATCATTGAATACTTGTTTTATAAATCAACAAATACGCTAAGCTACACTATGGAAAACTACGATTTATTAAAAGAAATCTATGAATATAACTTAACATTACCAAAAGATAAAAAATTGAAATTTGTTGGAATAGATCTAGAAACACCTTCCGTAGCTATAAAATATATTCATTCATTAATTCCAGATTCCATGCCTAATAATGAAATAGTCCAAGAATTTATTTATAGTATAAAAATGATTTCTAAAGGCAATTATCTTACAGAGTCAAAAAGGTCAATTGAATTATTAAACCAAGGTGAAAAAGAGATAAAGGAATATTTAGGTGGAAACTTTTTTAGCTTATCATTTGCACTTAAAAATTTATCTATAAGTGATAATCAACTTTCAAGAGAAAATATATTGATTGATAATTTTATGACATTATATGAACACTTACCAAAAGAAAAGTTTTTTGGACAGTTTGGAGGCGCACATACAAACTTGAGTATCCTTTCTGAATCACTTGCATCATATTTGCAAAATATATATGAGCCTACTAAAGGGAAGGTTATTAGTATAGAATTCGACTATGTTAATAGCTATACATATGTTCCTAATGTTCCAAGTTTAGATATAAACCCAACTATATATACATCTACATCTCCTGATTTTTTCCTTAAAGATAAATCAACAGCTTTAATTAAGTTAAATTATGAAAATAGTATCTATAATGAGAAAGATATTTTTCTAAATCCTAATAATCCACAAACAGAGTATTTCCAATATCTTATTATGTTTAGTGATTCATCAGGTGCCACTAGATGGTCACTGTTACGATAGCTGTTAGTAATCTTCTTTTATATTATTAGACTGCGCTTATATATATTATTTCGCTGAATTGTTCTTAAAGGTACAATAAAAGCTAACTACAAAGTTAATTATACGAGGAGTCTGGTTATGAAAAGAAAAATAATAATTTTTGTAGGTTTAACCCTGTCTATCTTAGTTTGTATTACTGTTATGCTATTAAATAAATCCTTTGTAAATAACAATTATAAAGTGTTGTTTGAAAAGGTTGGTAACCAAAATGAATATTATACAGAAGATACTGTAAATTTAAATAACTATATGTATGAACATGATCCGAAAGAACTTGGAATACCAGAAGATAGTTTACAGTACATTAATACAGCTTTAGATACTGATAGTTTCCTTATAGATAATAAAGTTGCATCTTCTGGTGAAAGCTTTATAAATTACTTGAAAACATTAGAAAATGTTATACTTGTTGGTACCAATACTTCAGGTGCATATATTTCAAATGTATACACTAAAAGTCAATTGCCAAGTTCACATATAAAAATTAACTTCGGAAATACTATTACATTAAATAAATACTGTGAGGAAGGCAAAGGTTTCCAGCCAGACATCTGGATTGATAATGAAGACTCATTAGATAGAGTTTTAAAATTAATTAATCAATTTAGGATTAATCCATTTATTTTAGGCAATATCTAAGTGAATATCAACCCCACTTAAGGATTAACAGATAAACTTAAATAGTTTTTACTCTATTATTTAAGAAACTACAAAATTATTATATTAATCATTAAATTGAATGGGATAATCTTAAGAAAGTAGGGGAAAAGGCAGTATTTTGTATATATATGGAGGAACTTAAAAGTATGAATTTAAAGGTAAAATAGGAGTTATATAGAATATATTGAAGTATAGCCTTACACCTATTTTCTATAAAAAAGGAAGGGGGTTAGGTGAACATTGAATTATATAATATAGTAGTAAAATGAAATGGAGATAGAATTGAATTATATTAAGGCGGTGATTTATATTAATAAAAAAATGATTGCTGTTATTATAATAGCAGCAATAGCTACTACAGGTGGATTACAGCCTATAAAGACTAGTGCAATAGAAAATAATTCTGTAATAAAAGAACAAACTCAAATGTCTAAAATTATAGAAGTAGAAGAAGGAAAAGTATACGATATAAACGAAGTAATTAAAATAATAGAAAATAAGTATTTAGAGCAAAATGAAGATGGAACACTTAAAATCAAAAAAACAGCTTCAGATGAAGTTGGTAAAGAATCTTTAGATTTAATTTATGAACAAATAGATTTTGTAAATAAGAAAATTACAAATAAAGAATTAGAATTTAAATTTACTAATACCGCAGATGGTGTAAAAGTTGAAACTACAAAAGAAGATGTAGCTATTAGAAATGCAAGAGCAATTGGATCAAATATCTTTAATCATGATCGTTGTACTTTTTCTTGGTATTGGTGGGGATTCTATGCCAATGTAGACCAAACTGGTTCAGCAAAATTGAGAAATGAATATACTTATTTGGGGGTACAATATGGAGTTGCATATGGAATATTGGCACTTATACCTGGAGGAAAGATACCTGCAGCAGTAGGTGGTGGTATAACAGCAATTTCAATTGGTGATTCTATTAGGATTTGTTCAAATGGTGCATTAGATAATGGCGTATCTGTTGGAGCATTAGGTGCTCCAAGTAGCCCAAGGATATTCCATCTTTCTGAAATGTAAACTAAGTGCAGATATAAATAGATATATTAATCAAAAGATTAAATTTAATCGTGAGAGCGAAGGTTTATATGGTTATTCTATATCTTTCATAGATTATTTCAGTAACTTGGGTGTAAAATAAGAGTAAAACTTTATAAAAATAAAAAAGGGCGACTTAGAAGATTCTAAATTGCTTTTTATTATTCGCTAAAAAGGATTTTAGCGAAATAAAGTAAATATCCAGATGGATGTAGGGTATAATTTTTATAGTTAGAAGTTCAAATTAATGAATCATAGGAGAACGAACAATGAAGGTAGTTATATATAATAATCCAGTTAAATCGGTTATTTCTGTAAATATACTTTCTTTAATTATGTATATTTACTTAATAAAACAAGGAAACGTTGTATTTATCCTGTTTCTAGTACTTATAGGAGTTGTTAATAGACAAATTATTGATAATGGTAAGAATCTTAATAAAAAAAAGAAAACTATAATTTATATTAGTTTTTTCTTAATGCTTGTGATAGGCCTTATATATGGATACAATCAAACAATTAATGGGTTGTAATAGACAATCTTAATGTAGATGAGTTAGCTAAATCAAAGATTTAGAGCGTCACTTAAAATGCATTCAATAATAGATGTTTCTGATTCTACTATAGATGTTAATATAATAAATAAATGCCTAAGTTTTAAAAGCCCCATCTTTTTAAAAAACCCGATTTTTTTGAAATTCGGGCTTTTTAAAAATCGGGACTTTAATCAAATTTTATAATGGAAAATGTTATTATAGAACTCCATATTCTTTTAATAAATCTTCAATTTCTGTTCCTGCTATTTGTTTTGCAATTTTACGTCTAGTTAGCATTGGTAAGTCAAGTTTTGGTTTTTCACCATCTAGTAAACTTACACCTGCATTTAATAAATATCTGATATCATATCTAGAACCATATACTTCAGGAACACCTTTTTCAACTCCAGTTAATACATATACTGCTTCCATTGCTGTACGTCCTGAATATTCTATAGTAAATACAGTATCACGGCCTGGCTTGTCTAATGTTTCAGCAAATTGTCCAAGGAAGGCAAAGTTTACTCCATTCTTTGGTACAACGAATGGACGGTCACCAGCCTCACGAGGCATAAATTGAGATGTTATATATGGCATCATAACAGGAATTGCAGTACAACTTTCTGCTAATTCTTCAATTTCTGATGTAGGAACTCCTATATGATATAACCATTCTTTTGTAATTTCCTTACCAGTACAATCTCTTAAAGGCTTTTTAATGTAGTCTCCAGGAACATCAGTAAATAAACCATATACCCAGAAAACAACGTCTTTTTCAGGTTGTCCATAATATTGTTCTTGGCGGTTTACAGTCCAGCTCATCAACCATGAAGAGTCAATAGCTGTGATTATTCCGCCTGTTACAGTGCGTCCACCATATGGAGAACGTTTTGTGATCTTTTCAATATATTTAGGAACACGTTCATCATGAGAAGTTATTGTACAAGACTCCCAACTAGATTTTTCGGTATCTCCACAAAACTTATCTGGATTTCCAAATTCATTAGATTGAGCGGCTATATTCTTCCATAGATTCCAACATCCTTTTGCTTCTTTGTTAAATGGAGCAGGGGAATTGTCGCTTCCATATCCAGAACCTTCAGTCATAGAACCATTAGTTATAAATACTAAGTCCTTTTCTGTTAATTCAATAGAAACATCTTTACCATTTTTATCTGTTGCATCTATTCTTTTTGCAACCTTTTTATCATCTGAAATTGAGAATTCAACGTTATTTACAGTGACTCCATATTGGAATTTAGCATTATTGTCTTCCAAATATTTAATCATAGGTTTTACGAAAGAAGTGTACTGATCATGTCTTGAAAATTGTAAAGCTGAAAGATCAGGTAAGCCTCCAACGTGATGAATGAAACGATTCATATATAATTTCATCTCTAAAGCACTATGCCAGTTTTCAAAAGCAAACATTGTTCTCCAATATGTCCAAAAATCACTATTTAAAAGGTCTTCAGAAAAAATTTCCTCGATACCTTTATTTTCAAGTTCGTGATCTGACATTGCTACAAATGCAGCTAATTCTTTTGCTAGATCTTGACCTAAATTAAACTTTCCATCGTCATAGCGAACACCTTGCTTTTCAGTAATACGGCAGTTGCTAGAGTTTGGATCATCATAGTTTGTATAATAAAAATGATCTAAAACACTCATGCTAGGATCTTCTGTAGAGGGTAATGAACTAAATAAATCCCATAAAACCTCGAAATGATGGCCCATTTCACGTCCACCACGGGCTACATAACCCATGTTTTGACGAACTTCACCATCTAGTGACCCACCTGGAATATCTAACTGTTCTAAGAAAGTAATTTTACTTCCCTCCATGTGAGCATCACGAATTAAAAAGCAACCAGCAGCTAAAGCACCAATGCCTGTACCAACTAAGTAAGCCTTTTTATCCTCGATTCCTTTAGGTTTTCTTGCGTTAACTAAAGAGTGGTAATTTCCGTTTGTAAGTGTAAGTCTATCATCATAAGTTTTTAATTTCATTTAATCTCCTTCTTTCCTAATTTAAAATAGCTTTAAATCCTACTTTTATATTTAGATTATTTTTAGGGATACATCACAGTATATACTTAAGATATGCATATGTAAATATGAAAATGAATGTTTATTAGAATTTCAAAATGTGTTCATATTAGAATTAAGGATTTTAAAATAGTTAAATATTTATATTTGCAAGCGTTATCTAGATTAAATTTTAGTTTATTTTGAAAAGGATATTTGATTGTGTATATCGAATTTCGTACTAGAAAATATAAAAACAACCTATAACCCTAGTGATTAAGGATTATAGGTTGTTTGATTTATAATAATATTCTAGATTTGTTCCATTTACTGATTATGAGAAAGTTATAAAAGTATATCTATTGGTGGTAGTGGGTTTAAGTGGCCTTTTTCTTTTAAATATCTAATAACGGGTATCTCATATGTGACCTCTGAAATTTCATTATTTATTTCGTCATTAAATTTTGTCACAATGTTATTAAGATCATCAAAAGTATCAAATTCTTTATTATATAGATTTAGCCTTTTAGTTAATTTATCTAAGGTTGAGGTTTTCTCTTTTATCTCAGCCCTGTAAGGGTTACATGTAATAACTTCAAAGCCAGCATTTTTTGAAAAGTTCTCAAAATTTTTGTGAATAGTTACATTTTCAAAGGTTGTTTTATGTCTATCAATAACTGACGGAATGTTATCAATTATGATTTCCTTAGGCACACCCTCAAAATATTTAAAACTTTCTATAAGGCATTGAAGTAAGGTTTTTTGAGTTTTATCTGTGGTTAACTTTATATAGCGTAACCTTGAATAACCCAAAAGTATTAAGAAAATGTTAATATTAAATGTTTCACCTTCACTATTAATCATAGTTAAAGTTTCATTACAATCTACCTTTGCTTGTAAGCCAAGACTCTTATCAAACCTCATAGTTACCCTTTTTATTTGTTCGTTTTTATAATTTTTAATAAAGTTATTTACAGTATGATAGCCACCATCATACCCTTTTTCTTGTATATATTTAAATATTGACATTGAATTTGAACCCAAAGTATCTACTTTGTCAATAATCTTTTCTTTAAAATCATCAATTTTACTCTTGATTTCCCTTGGCTTTCTTGATTCAGTGTTGGTATCATTAATATATCTTTCTATTGTTCGTGGATCGCAATTTAGTCGTCTAGCAAGTTCACTTTTGTTTAATAATCCTATCTCATCTTTAATTAATTCTAAATAGTTTAATACATCCTTACGCATAATATCCTCCTGACATCATATCTTTAGAAGTTATCTGCCAAATGTGTTTGCAAATACTAATCTTATAATATATTAACCCATGGAGAAAGAAAAAACAATATTGACACTGCAAATTGGATGTAATATAATTTAAAAGTGAACGGAGGTTTTTTTATGCAATATTTAAAGGATCATGTTAGAAATAGTATAAGGGAAGAAGCTTTAAAGGAATTTAATAAAAAGGGTTACAAAGGTGCTTCTGTAAGGAATATAGCCAAAAACTCTAATACATCGGTTGGTAATATATATAAGTATTTTGACAGTAAAGAAGCTTTGTATGAAAACCTCATAGAGCCGGTTTATGATAAGGTTATGGATTACATAAATCAATTTGAAAAAGTTGAACTTAATGATAAGGCGGAAGATGTCTTTTATCAGCTTATGGAAAAGATTATGGAGATATTTAATTATAATAGTATGGAACTTTCTATTCTTCTTAATAAAAGCCAAGGTTCGAGGTATGAACATTGTAAGGGGACTTTTGTAAGTTTTATAACTAGAATAGTTACAGAAAATGTGTCTTATCAGTTATCTACTAAAGGAAAGAAGCTTAAGGATAATTTTCTTATTTATATAATTTCAAATAGTTTAGTTGAGAGTATTTCTATAATATTAGAAGAAATACAAGATGGATCAAAGGCGCGAAAGTTAATACTTAATATAATAGAAATCTTTTATAATGATATTTTAGACAAAGTAGATAGTGAAGATATAAATTAATTGTCATTACATAAACTTAAGATATTATTTAATTTAATAAAATACATATTACTTAAAACTTGCTACTTTTACAGTGGCAGTATTTTTTTAGGATAAAAGAGAACCGTGGTTCATGGATTTATAAACAAGCTATATTTATATAGGAGGAGGATAAAAGGTGAAAGATTTTATAGAGTTTAAAAATGTAAAGAAGAGCTATACAATGGGTGAAGTTATTATTAAGGCCGTAGATGATGTTTCATTTTCTATAGATAAGGGTGAAGTGGTTATTGTGCTTGGGGCAAGTGGTGCTGGGAAGTCTACTATACTTAATCTTCTTGGAGGCATGGATAATGTTACAGATGGAAATATATTTGTTGATGGAAATGAGATAAGTAAATATGATAAAAGAGGTCTTACAACTTATAGACGTGAAGAAATAGGATTTGTATTTCAATTTTATAACTTAATTCAAAACTTAAATGCGCTGGAAAATGTTGAACTAGCAGTTGAAATATGCAAGGATCCTATAAATCCAATAGAAGTACTTAAAAGTGTAGGCCTTGAAGATAGAATATATAATTTCCCATCACAACTTTCAGGTGGGGAACAACAAAGAGTATCTATAGCAAGGGCCCTTGCAAAAAATCCAAAACTTCTTCTTTGCGATGAGCCTACAGGAGCTTTAGATTATAATACAGGTAAATCCATACTTAAAATTTTATATGATACATCAAAAAAATATAATATGACTGTTATTATAATAACCCATAATTCAGCCATAGCACCAATTGCAGATAAGGTCATAACTGTAAAAAGTGGCAAGGTACAAGAGATAAAGATAAATCCAAATCCTATATCAATAGAAAGTATAGAGTGGTAATTATGAAGAAAACCTTTTTAAAAAATTTAGGTAGAGATATAAGAAAGACTCGTTCAAGATTTTTATCAATAGTTATAATTATTGCAGTTGGAGTATCATTTTACGCAGGGGTTAGAGCTACAAGCCCGGATATGAAAATATCAGCAGATCGTTATTTTTATGAAAATAATCTTATGGATTTTAAATTGATTTCTACACTTGGACTTACTAAAGATGATGTAGATGAAGTAGGAAAACAAAGTGGTGTGACAAAGGCTGTGGGTGCTTATTCATTAGATGGTGTAATTGAAAAGGATAATAGGTCTTTAGTTATGAATATAAATTCATTGCAAGATTCAGGTGGCATAAATGATGTAAATGTAGTTAGTGGAAGAAGGCCTGAAAATAACAATGAAGTTATAGTTGAGGATAAATTTTTAAAAGCAAATAATCTAGAGATAGGAAGTAAAATTGTTGTAGGATCTGGCAGTAATAATGATATAGGTGATAGCTTAAAAAATAATGAATTTGAAATCGTAGGCACTGCGGATTCGCCTTTATATATATCACTTCAAAGGCAACTTAGTTCTGTTGGAAATGGATCTGTAAAAGGGTTTATTTATATATTAGAAGACGTATTTAAAAGCGAAGTTTATACTGAAGTATATGTAAGAACTGATAATAATCAGTCGAAAAGTAGCCTTCTTTATAATGAAAAATATAAAGAAGAAAGTCGAAGCATAGAAGAAAGTCTTAAGACACTTGGCGTTAAAAGAAGTGGACTTAGGTATGATGAAATCTTAGAAACAGGTAATACCAAGATAAATGAATCAGAGGAAGAATTAAATGCATCAAAAAAGGAAGCGGAAGATAAATTTAAAGATGGATATGCTAAATTACAAAATGAAAAAGATAAAATAAATCAAGGTGAAGAGGAACTTAAAAAAAGTGAAGATATTTTCAATAAAGAAATGGAAGATGGAGAAAATAAAATAAAATTAGCCAAAGCGGAATTAATTTCTGCTAAGAATAAACTAAATATAAAGGCACAAGAAGTTGAAGAGGGAAAGCTTCAAATTAAAGAGGCTAAATCTAAACTTTATAATAGTGAAAAACAGATAATTTCAGGTAAAGGTGAGGCTGCAAGTAATATTTCATCTTCAATATTAGGCAGGGTAGCATTAGCAAAAGCGCAGCTAGATTCTGATCCTAGTAATCCAGAATTTTTAGCAGAATATAACCTTATAAATGAAATTTATCAAAATAATATTAAGGGTAAAGACTTTGATAATATGTACAATTCTCTAAAAGATAATAATAATTTAGATAAGATAAGTTATTATTTCAATATAGAAGAAACAAAAGCTAATTTTGATAATGCAGCTCTTAAGATATCTATAGGAAAAAAAGAAGTGGATGCTAAAGAGGCTTTACTTCAAAAAGGAGAGACAGAAATTGAATTTGGTAGAAAGTATATTGAAGAAAATGAGAAAAAGTTAAGTGATTCAGAAATTCAGTTAAATAAAGGTAGAGAAGAAGGCTTAAAAAAGCTAAATGACGGAAAAGATAAATTAAAACAAGGTGACAAGCTAATTAGAGAAAATGTTGAAAAATTAAGTATAGAAGAGCAAAAGGCTAATAACAAAATTAAAGAAGGCCAAGAAAAGATTGATAAAAATAGATATTACCTTAATCATATGAAAGATCCAGAGTGGTATGTTCTTCGGAGATCCACCAATGTTGGTTATGAGACCTATAGGCAAGATAGCGATAGAATGGACAATATAGGAAGGGTATTTCCTCTTATATTTTTCTTAGTAGCAGCCTTAGTTAGTTTAACTACCATGACAAGGATGGTTCAGGAAAAGAGAATAGAAATAGGTACATTTAAAGCTCTAGGATATTCAATAACATCAATAGTATCTCATTATCTTATATATTCACTTGCGGCGAGCCTTGTAGGTATCGCAGTTGGTATAAGTTTCGGATTCACATTATTTCCAAAGCTTATAATCAAAGCTTATGGATCACTATACACAATTCCCTATGTGTTAACACCCTTTAATGTGGCACTTGCAGTAAAGTCAGGGATTATAGTGATATTATTTATATCAATATCTGTAATAGCGGCAACCTTAGGAGAATTAAAAGAGGTACCAGCATCTTTAATGAGACCAAAGGCACCTAAATCAGGAAAGGTTATATTGATTGAACGAGTAACCTTCTTATGGAGAAGGCTAAGTTTTACAAGAAAGGTTACAGCAAGAAATGTATTTAGATATAAACAAAGGCTTTTCATGACAGTAATAGGAGTAGCTGCTTGTACTGGTCTTATGATAACTGGATTTGGTATTAGAGAAGGTATAGTAGGATCTACAGAAAATCAATTTAATAAAATTTATAAATATGATATGCAGTCCAATCTTACAGGCAATATAGATGAAGACGAAAAAAATGAAATGAAGGATAAGATTATAGAAGATTCCAATATAAAATCCATACTTTTTAGTTATTCAAAAAATGGAACAGTGCAGGAAAAAAATCCTGAAAGTGAAGATATTTATATAGTAGTTCCTGAAAGTGCTGAATACATCAATAGTTATATAAATCTTACAATGAAGGGTAAAGATTTAAACCTTAATGATGATGGGGTAATTATAACTGAAAAGCTTTCAAAAATCATGGGGAAAGGTGTAGGCGATAGCTTTAAAATAGTCATTGATGATACCACTATAGAAGCTAAGATATCTCATATAACTGAGCAGTACGTTATGCATTATATTTACATGAGCCCTAAATATTATGAAAAGATAACAGGAGAAAGCCTAAAATTTAATGGATTTTATGGGTTATTAGAAAACACTCAAAATGAGGTTGAGGATGATACTTCAAAGTTTCTAACAAAAATCAATGGAGTGAATTCTATAAGCTTTAAAAATAATATTCAACTTAATTATGATGAAAGTGTAAAGAGTATAAATGCCGTGGTCTTAGTTCTTATAGTATCAGCAGGGGTACTAGCTTTTGTTGTGATATATAATCTAACAAATATAAATATTAATGAAAGAAGAAGAGAACTTGCAACCATAAAACTTCTAGGATTTTATAATAAAGAACTGGCATCTTATATATATAGGGAAAATATTATATTGACAGTTATAGGAAGTTTAACAGGTATAGGCCTTGGAGTACTTTTAAATAACTTTGTAATAATAAGTGCAGAAACTAATATACTAATGTTCATAAGAAAAGTTCCACCAATTTATTTTTTATACTCAGTGGGGCTTACAATGATATTTTCAATAATCGTAAATCTTGCAATGTATAAAAAGTTCGACAAGATAGACATGATAGAATCACTAAAAAGCGCAGAGTAGAAAAAGAATAATATGTAAATAAGAGTAAGCACCTCAGAGGTCCTCCCTTTTACTTGGATCACCTCTGAGATGCTTCCTTTTTTATACTTTTATATAGTGGTGTTTTCTTGTTATTTTTCTATTATTATTTCTGAAGATATTCTTGGTGCATTTTTTAAGCTATCACATACGGGGCATGTCTCTTCAATAAACTGAACAAATTTTTCGATGTCTTCTCTTGAAGAAGTTGATTTTATATGTATATTACTTTTTATTGCTTGAAAACCAATTTTAACATCTTTATTCTTTCCTTGAAATCCATCAGGATCTAAGTTTCCTTCAAGTTCTATCCAAAATTCTTGAAGATCTATTTTTTTAAGTTTAGCAAAACATTTAGCAACTATGCATTGGCAAGCTCCAAGAGAACATAATAATGCTTCTACAGGATTCATACCAGTATCTGATCCACCTAAGGATTTAGGCTCATCCATTATTATTTTGTGGTTTCTAGCTGAACATTCAATTTTAAGTCCATCTGTTAATTTAGTGGTACTTTTAAAAACTTCTACTGTCATTTTTATACCCCCTGTGTAATATTATTTTTAATAAATCATTTACACTTGTAAATGTATACAATTACAGTATAGGCTTGTTAAAAAATTAGTCAACTTATAAATAACTGAATAATAGTATAATTAAATAAAATTTTAACATTTTGCTAGAGGGATTTTAAATGATTAAGTCAAGGTTGATTTTAAATACTGATACAACTTGATATGTAGATTATAAAATTCATATAATGGTTTAGTAATAATAATTCTATGGGGGGAAAAGACATGAAAAGATTATTATCATTAGTTATGTCCATTATAATTATGGTTCCACTAATGGCTGGGTGTGGTACTAAAAATAAAAAGGCTGAGGTCATTGAAAAAGATAATAAAGAACAAGTAGAAAAAAAGAAGGAGGAAGATAAAAAGGAAGAAAGTAAGAAGGAAACTGATTCGAATTTAACTGATTCAAATTTGGATACTACTAACAATATAGCAGTAGTACCTAGTCTAGGAGATACATATGGCCAATCTCTAATAAATAAAAATTATTCTGATGGCACAAAAACATATAAAAAAGGCAATACTAAAGTAAGAGCAAAAGTGAATGCAATTGCTAAAAATAGTGCCTTACCAGAAATCTTACCTACGGATGTAAATACATACATAGGTAAAAAGGAAGATTCTAAGTTAAATAATAGCTCAGAAACTAAATTAGAGGTTAAGTCGGAGACTAAAATAGAAACTAAACCAGAGGTTAAGACAGATACTAAAATAGAAACTGATCCAGAAGTTAAGTCAGAATCTGAACAAAAGATTAACCCAGAGACTAAACCAGAAATTAAGCCTGAAGTTCAACCAGAAAAAGAAGATAAAATAGTGAGTATACCAGATAAAAAGTTAAAGCAAGTTATAAACTACACTTTAGGAAAAGATAGAAAAGTTGATCAAGAAATTACTAAAGAAGATATGGAATCAATTACAGAAATTAACGGTGATAAAGCAATAAGTTATCTGCCAAGAGAAGAATGGATAGAATACATGTCACACGATAGAGGAATTAGAAGCATAGAGGGATTACAATATGCTATAAATCTTGAGAGATTAGATCTAAGTGAAAATGGAATAAAAGATTTAACTCCATTAACAAACTTAAAAAACCTTACATATATAGAACTAGACAGGAATATGCTAGGGGATTTAACCCCATTATCTAGTTTAACGAATTTAATACACTTAAATATATATAATAACGATCAAATAGATGATATGACAGCTATATCTAATCTTAAAAATTTAGAATGGTTAGATTTACATTGGTGCAATCGTGGTAAAAGAAAGGTTAATGTTCAGCCACTTGGAAATATTACAACTTTAAAAATGGTGAACCTTGAAAGTAATTTAGTTGAAGATATAAGTTTTGCAAAAAGATTAACTAATGTACAAGTAATTGGTGTTGGAGCAAACCACATAGTAGACATGACGCCACTTTCAGATATGATTAATAGAATTTATAAAGATGGTGAATATGTAGATGAAGAGGAAACTTATGTTGGTATGCTAGTACAAGAGCTTAAAGAGCCTATTAATATAAAGAAGGAT
This sequence comes from Clostridium putrefaciens, assembly GCF_900461105.1. Taxonomy (GTDB): domain Bacteria; phylum Bacillota; class Clostridia; order Clostridiales; family Clostridiaceae; genus Clostridium_L; species Clostridium_L putrefaciens. Next base: position 277,991 of record NZ_UFWZ01000001.1, read on the forward strand.
TATAAAAAGTTTATTTATGAAATACCTGATCCAGTAAAAGGGTTAGATGAGTATATAAGAAGCAATGGAATTACACCAGCAGTAGAATTTCTAAGTGGAGAAGAAAATGAGAATATAGGGATAAACTATAACGAGGACACAAAAAACATAGAAGTAATAGTTAAGGGAAATCTAGAAGAAAAACAAAGAAATATAAATACTAAAATTATTCTAGGATATGAAAAGTATAGCTTAACTATTAAATTAAATATTACTCAAGAAGCGGCAAATAACAAAAAGGATATAAGTGACGAGGCAGCAGATCAGGCAAGAGAGGCTGTAAATAAAGCAGTTAATGTAAAGGATATAGATGAATATAACTTAGGTGAAGCAAGGAATTTATTAAAACTTGCACAGGAGGCTGTAGAATTTGCAAAAAAAATAGATTCTAAATTTGATGCTAATAATGTAGAGTCAAAAAAGTTAGAGGAATTTAATTCTAGAATAAAAGAAAAAGAAATGAATATAGCAGAAAAAAAGAAATTAGAAACAATAAAAGCTGTAGATGAAGCATTTGCATTAAAAGATGGATTAAATAAAGGTAATTTGCAAAAAGCAGAAGGTATGCTCAGTTTGGTAAGATATAAATTACGAGTAGTAAAGGAATTAGACAAAGAATTTGATAAAGATTTTAATCTAGCAAATAAACTAACTGAACTTGAGAATGCCATAAAAGATTGTAAGAAAGTAAACCTATAGTAATTCTAAATGATTAATGCAACTTGAATTTTAAATATCAATATGACTTGAAATGTGAATGAAAAAGTTCATATAATTAGGTGGATAATAGTAATTTACAAGGAGGGAAATCATGAAAAATAAAAAAATAGGATGTCTAATTTTTTCGACTATTATTTCTATGTCTTTAGTTTTTACAGGCTGTAGTAATAATGATAAAACAGGCAAGCTGACTTCTGAACCTAAGGTTAAAGAAAAAATAGTATATGCATTAAATACTGCTCCAACTGGTGTATTTAATCCGTTGATAGCAAATACTACATATGATGATGCTGTAAATGATTTAGTTTACTCTAGTTTTTTAGCTTATGATAAAGATTATAATTTAAAAGATGATATGGCAGAAAGTCATGAGATATCTAGTGATAATTTAGTATATAAATTTAAACTTAAAAAAGGTATTAAGTGGCATGATGGAAAAGATTTGACTATGGATGATATAGAATTTACTTTTAAGACTTTAGCAAACAAAAATTATGAAGGTTCTAGCAAAGATGTAGTTGAAAAAGTAAAGGGAGTTAAAGAGTATAGTGAAGGCAAAGCAGATTCTATAGAAGGTATAAAGGTTAATGGTGATACTATAGAGTTTCATTTTGAAAAGCCTTATTCCGTAGCCCTAGGAAAGATAGGGACAACTCCAATTATACCTAAGCATATATGGGCAGAAGTACCTGTTGAAAAATGGACTGAAAGTAGTGATATCTTAGGGAGTCCAGTAGGTAGTGGTCCGTATAAATTTATTAAATTCGAAAAGGGACAAAGCGTAGAATTTGAAAGAAATGATGAATTTTATGGGGACAAGGCTAAAACAAAAAGGTTTGTATTTAAAGTTACAAATCCTGAAACCGTGCAAGGAGAGCTTCAAAATGGAACTATAGATGTTGCAGATGTTTCAACTTTGAAGAAGAAGGATAGGGAAGACTTAAGTCAAAAGAAATTTGAATTAGTTAACTATCCTAAAAATGCCATACTTTATATGGGAATAAATTTAAGACAAGATAGATTTCAAGATGTTAAGGTTAGACAAGCGCTTATGCATGGAATAAATCGTAAAGATGACTTAGAAAAACGTTCAGAAGGTAATGGAGTTCTTGTTAATGTTCCTATGCTGCCATCTTCATGGGCTTATCCAAAAGATGCTGGGCTTAATGAATATAATTATGATGTAGAAAAATCTAAAACTCTTTTAAAAGAAGCTGGATGGGAAGATAAAGATAAGGATGGAATATTAGAAAATAGTAAAGATGAGAAGTTTAAAGTCAAACTACATTGTCCAAGTGGTAATAAGGACCAAGAACAAAGAGCGTTACTTATACAATCAAACCTAAAAGATGTAGGTATTGATGTAGAAATACTTACAATGGAATTTAGTACTCTTATGCAACAAGTAGTTGGGGACCATGAATTTGATTTATATCTAATGGCTAATATGCTTCCTATAGATCCAGATGCAAAACCATATTGGCATTCTACTGCTGCTTCAGATAAAAAGAATACTTTTGGGTGGAATATATCAAGCTACAAAAATCTAGAGGCAGATAAGTTAATGGAACAAGGTATTGAGGTTTCAGATATGAATAAGAGAAAAGAAATATATAAAGATTATGCTAAAATAATGAATAATGACGTACCATGGGTGTATTTCTTCTCACCAAACATAGTTAAAGCTACAAATCCTAAACTTAAAAACTTTACTCCAAATACAAATTTAGATTTTATAGATGTTGAAAATTGGTACATTGAAGAATAATAAAGGTTGAATGGTGCAGGTTTCTGTAAGAGATTATAGAGACCTGCACAAATTTATGTGGTTTGAGGTGACGCTTTGAAAAAGTATATATATAAAAGACTTACAACTACTTTAATAGTTTTATTTGGAGTATCTATAGTAGTTTTTGCCATGGTTCATATGCAACCTGGAAATCCTTATATTCAAATGATAAATCCAAATATACCGGCAGAACAAACTGAAATCATGTTAAAAAAATTAGGCTTTTATGACCCATTACCTATTAAATATATAAAGTGGGTACGTAGGGCTGTGGTAGGAGACTTTGGATATTCCATACAATTTAAGGAGCCTGTTCTTTCAGTTATAAATAGCAGGATATGGAACACCCTTTTGTTATCCATAGTTTCCTCTATAATAAGCACAGCTATAGCAATACCAGTAGGGGTTATTTCTGCAACTAAAAGAAATAGCACTTTTGACTATTTAGCAACAATAATATCTTTCATAGGCATTTCTATACCCTCATTCTTTTTTGGACTATTATTAATTAAGATGTTATCTTTTGATACTACAATATTTCCAATATCGGGAATGAGAACAGCAGGTGAAAGCTATACTGGAATAAAAGCCTTTGTAGATGTTGCAAAACACATGGTGTTACCATCTTTAGTTTTGTCATTTATGAATATAGCAGCTCTCATGAAATATACTAGGTCATCTATGATTGAAGTTATAAACACAGATTATATGAGGACAGCTAAAGCAAAAGGCTTAAAAAATAGGACTGTTATTTGGAAACATGGGTTTAAAAATGCTTTAATAACGATAATAACAGTACTCTGTATGCAAATTCCATACTTATTTTCCGGAGCATTATTAACAGAAACTATATTTATATGGCCAGGAATAGGTAGGCTAAATTATGATGCAGTTTTAAATCGAGATTATCCACTTATTATGGGGATTTTAATGATAGTAGCTATAATTATATTATTATCTAATCTAGTAGCGGATGTGCTTTATTCCATAGTAGACCCTAGGATCACATATGAAGAATAGGTTATATTTTTAATTAAAAACAAAAAGATGTATATAACTAAAGGCATAGGAACTTAAGGTATTAATAGTATAAAGGATTATATATCTAAAGTTACAAAAAAATTATAGATTTAAAAGCAGGGGATTTATATGATTAAAAACAGAGGTTTAAATAGATTTAAAAAAAATAAATTAGCTATGATTGGAACTGTACTGATATTAATGTTGGTAATCTTTTCTATTGTTGCACCACTTATAATATCAAAGGATATAAATAAAGTGGATTTGATGAATATTTCTATGTCACCATCAAAAGATCATATTTTAGGTACAGATGAAATGGGAAGAGATGTATTTTCAAGGCTTGTATACGGCGGAAGAGTATCTTTAACAGTTGGAATGTTAGGTATGTTAATTCAAATACTTATAGGAACAACCTTAGGTATTATAGCAGGATTTTATGGTGGAGTTGTGGATAGTATAATAATGCGTATAGTTGATGTATTTATGTGCTTTCCGTTTTTTGTTATTGCAATAGCTATGGCAGCAATTATAGGTCCAAATATATGGAATGTAATTATAATAATAGGAGTATTATCTTGGACAGGCATAGCCAGGATAGTAAGGGCAGAAATATTAAAACTAAAAAAATCTGAATACATTGAAGCGGCTCATGCTTTAGGAATTAAAAACATAAGAATATTATTAAAACATCTTTTGCCTAATATTATTCCATCTGTAATTGTGGCGTCTACATTATCCATAGCTAGCGGTATATTAACAGAAGCATCCCTAAGCTTTTTAGGTATGGGAGTAAAGCCACCACAGCCAAGCTGGGGAAATATGCTAGCGGCAGCTCAAAATATGAGAACACTTCAAAGTGAATGGTGGCTTTGGATACCCCCAGGATTGTGTGTATTTTCAACTGTTATGTCAATAAACTTTATGGGAGATGGAATGAGAGATTTCTTAGATCCAAATGTAAGTTAAAGGAAGCACCTCAGAGGTGATCCCTTTTACTGGGATGACCTCTGATGTGAACCCACTTATTGTAAGTTCATTGATGAAATTAAACTTAGTGGTTTACATAACCTTAAAAATAAAATATAATAAGTATGAAAGAATCCACAGTTGTGGCCATTTATATGAAGGCTCTGTGGATTATTTTTGTTTAATATATATTTTTGTGGATAGATTCTTCAAACAAGATGGTTTTGTGGACAAAGTCTTTAAAATAAGTATATTTTGTGGATAGATTATTAAATTTAAGTAGTTTAAGTTGAGGCAAAGCTTTTTTGGAGAGAATCACCAAGGGACTTCAAAATAATGATTATTTTTATAGATTTAGGGAAGAATTTATAGAAAACATGGATTAATATTAGTTGATTCAGTTGGCATGTCAACAGTTCCAGAAACTATAGCTGCAAATTATTTGGGAATAGATGTACTTGGAATTGCTTGCATTACAAACATGGCTACAGGAATACAATATACTTAAAATGAATTATGTGATAAACTCTATATTGGAATTATAAAGAAGTGATAAAGCACCTAAGAAGATAAGAGCTTAAAAAGCTATGTATATTTTGAAGGTGCCTAAAATAAAGTTAAGAGGTGCTATTATGAAAAAAGAATACAAAGATGGAACTAATGAATATGAGATAATAGGAAATGTAGCTCATATAAAATTAGTCAAAAGAAAAGGAACAATAGTTGAAACTAAAATAGATGCAGAAAATTTACAAAAGGTCCTAGCTAAAGGAACTTGGTTTCCAGAGTGGAACAGCCATTTTAACAACTATTTAGCTCAAAGTATAGGAGACGTAACTGTAGGAGATAAGGTTTATAGCAGAAAGCAATCCATGCATTCACTTATATTAGGACTACATCCTAAGGCTCCAATTATACACATAAACGGAGATACATTAGATAATAGAAAAGAAAATTTACAAGTATACGACCAAACTACACCTAATGATTTTAAGGAATTAGATGAGACTACCTCAGCTATAATACTTAGAGATAAAGACGGAATAGAAAGAGCAACAGCTATAATTGACAAAGAAGACCTAAAAAGAGCTATTAATAGTAATATGACTTGGGTTTATTACAAGGTTGGAACACAACCTCATGCAGTAGCAAACACACCAGAAGGAAGAATATTTTTAAATAAGTTTATAATGAAGTGTGATACAGACACAAATGTTGAAAATATAAACCTTAATACATTAGACAATAGAAAAGTTAATTTAAAGGTTAAGGCTAAAGAAGAAGAGCAGACAACTGAAAAATAGTAAGTATTGAATCTATTTTTAATTTGACACTGTTATTTTCAAAAAGCCACTAAACCATTATAATTAAATTAAAAAAGGTTTATGACATTTATTTTGTCATAAATCTTTTTTGTTTTATTAATGTAGTGATAGATTACGACCTGTTGTAAAATGAAATTGAACTAATAAAAAAATCCATAGTGGATTATTGTGTGTTATGATTTAATCGTAAAACAAAAACATCGTCTTAATTCATGTCGTACATTAAGAAGATATTCTTCTTTGTTATTGCTAACTTTGGGTACGACAACATATCAATCAAGCTAAGCCATATTGAATATTAATAAGTCATCATTAAGCACTATATTTTACGAATAATTTTTCTTTCAATAAACTTCAATAGTAAATTTTAAGTGTAAATTAGTATTTAAACAATGAAAGTGGATAAGTGTATTGTAAAGGATGTGAAGTTTATGAGGTTAATGGATTTCTAAGTTGGTGCTTACATAATGTATGGCTGGTAAATTTGTTATGATTATTCATAGTGCTAGTATTCATAATGTTAATCATAGTTTAATTTAATTAGGAGTTATGGGGATGGTTAAAGTAGTTACTGATGAACAGGGTATTTTCGAAAGTTTATATGAAGTTAAAGATACTGTACAAAGCTTTATTAAAGAAACAGGTAAAGGTTCCTACAAAAACTATAAATAGATTATGTGTAAAATACAAGAATTTTATTAGAACTTATATATTACAAAAATGCTTATTATATTACTGAATTAGTTCGGAAGGAGTTGAAAAAAATGAATGCAATTCTTAAAGTTTTACCAATGTTATTCACTTTTTTAGTTAGTTATATAATATTGATGAAAATAGATGAAAAACATTTTTTAATAATCAAAATAGATTCGAAGCTTAAAATTAAAAAGTCTTACAAACCTGTATTTTATTCATCTGCTGCATTAATGTTAATATTAATCTTTTCCGGTATTGGAATGTATATTGTTAACTTCTCAGAAATGTCTTTATATATTTTAGCTGGACTTATATTAGGTGGTGCACTTAATTTTATAAAAATAGCAGAAAAGAATTAATTATAACTTATATATACCTAAATTATTCATGAACTTAGATTCAGCTCACCAATTTTAATATGTTGGAATGCTCATCTAAGTTTTTTATCTTATTGTTATACCTTATTTTTAAAAAACATACACTTTACCTAAGAACTTAAAAGGTTAACATCTTTTTTGCATTATTCATTAGTCTAATAAATCTTACTACTTGTCTAGAAATATCTACACTTACTAATCGTAGCTCACCTTTAATTAAATCATTAGTTAACCCATCAAATATATCAAACAATTTTCATTAATATTATACAACAATAATTATCTTCATCTTATAAGTTATAATAAAAAAATAATTACTATAAACTAAAAATAATATCTAATACAAAATTTATTACTTATTAACATATTATCTAAATTTTTATTTTAATTTAATATAAAAATCATTTTTTATTTTTTGATATATTAAACACTCCCATAAAAACAAGATAATTATAAATTACAATTCCTAAATAAAAATATTTTTTCTCTTTTAGAAATAAAAATAAAATAGCTGTATTGGCTATAATAGCAATTATTTTTAAAGTCTTTCTTAAGTTTATCATAATTTTCCCCCTAAATTTATAGATAGTGTTAATGCTATCTTAAATACTTTCAGAATATCTACATTTAACCAGTTATTATAAGAGGATTATAGCATATTACCTAAAGTTATGGTACTATTAATATTGAAACACGGTGTTTTAATATTTATTTAATTAAATAAATTGTGATTTTATTCTGAAGGTACTTGTTACTGCTTCGGAGTTGTTGCTGGGGAAAATCAAATTTATAAATTTGGCATAGATTTGTTTGGAGATACAAATCAAAGTAGTAAAAATAAATCTCTAAATCTAATATAATTAAGGAGTTTTTATGAAATCTATTGAAATTTTTAACTTTTTTTCAACTTCCATGCTTATAGTTTTGGGTCTAGCTTTTATAAATTGGAAAACGTTTTTTGTACCTAAAAAGGAATCTAACTTTATAACAATATCAATTAGTATGTGCAAAATAGCTATTATGTTTTTTATAATAAGTTTAAATTATAGCTTATTCTACGATAAAGTTAGCTATATATTTGTTTTATTACATATGTGCAAAATAATTTGCTTTATGGTGATACTTGTTTCCCTTTGTAAAGTTATTATGTTTAAGCATTTAATCATTTATGATAACGATGTTATTTTAAAAAGACATATAAATAAATTGTATGTTGAAAATAATAAACTTATAATTAACACAAATAATAAAATATTACATATAGATATTGATAGTACATTAGATAAAAGATTATTAAAAGATTTGTCATGTAACGGGCTTAAAGGTATTTAGAGTATGATTACAATTTTAAGCATAAATTTTTAAAGAGTAGAGGAATGTAGTGGATTTGTATAAAAATAAATCTACTACATCTTTTTTTACTTTAGGTAACTTTTAAACTATCTGCATACTTAATGAGAGAAGAGTAACTTTTGCATATTCTTTGAATGTATAAAAGTTTAATTAAGTACTGTAGGGGGCGTCTTTCATGGGATATACTAATATAGATAATAATATAATGAATTATAACATATCTGGAGGAGCGTTTAAGCTATACTTTTTGTTGCAAAGTATGTGCTATGATAAAAAGGTACAGTGTTTCCCATCTCAAGATTATTTAGCTAAAAAGCTTAATAAGTCTGTTAGAACTATCCAAAGATACTTAGAAGAACTGATAAAAGAAAATCTTATAGAAAAGAAAAGAAGAGGAAGTATATCTAATATCTACACTATGGTTTTAAAAATGGTGTCTCAAAAATCTAAGACTATGGTAGACTCTGTAAAAGAAATTAAAAAGAGATGTGAAAAGAAAAACCAAGATAACATACATGAATTAAATAGGAATACTAAAGAATCTTATAGTTATAAAAACAAGAAATATACTTCGAATTCTTATAAGAAGAAAGAAAGTAACTGGGATTTAGAAGGCAGAAACTATGATTTTAAAAACTTAGAAAATATGTTTCTAGGACATGATGAATATGATGTAAATAAACTATATAAATAGTGGATAGCATAGTTAAAAGTGGCGTCTATAGGGCCAAGTTTACAAAGTATTGCAAAGCTTTACCACCTCAATATAGTACTAACTTTAGTTTTTAAAGGAACTACCGCCTTCAAAAAAAGAAGGCTTATTTATCTTGAGTCTCTATAACTATAAGTAACAAATGTGTTTTGATAAATTTGAATATATCTTAAAAATCATTAAAGCATCTTAAGAGCTTAATGATTTTTTTTGTTATGTTTATTTAAATATAAACAAACATAAGCCGTCTTCATTTAAATATGAATAATGCTGAACCGTCCCCAAACTTTACCAAACTTTATTCTGAACTGTCCCCAAACTTTATTAATATATGCTGATTACTCAATATATGTCGTATTAGATGCGACACATATTGAATTTGTTATAAGACACTAGAAGCTACCTAATAAATAAAAGATAAAGAATTAAAAAGATAACAATATTACTAGAAAGGATATATATTAATTACACAATATGGAAGCTGAACTATAGGGTAACTTGTCCATCATTAAGACACATGATATACTCAAAACATATATAATATGAAAAGGGAGAGATATAATGTTTAATAAATTAGTTGCTATTGAACCTGTTAGTCTAATTGAAGAAGCAGAAAAATCACTTTATAAATATGCCAATGAGGTTATTTTTTACAATGATATTCCTGAAAATGATGAGGAAATAATACGACGTATTGGAGATGCAGACGGTGTACTTGTTAGTTATACTACTTCCATAAATAAAAACGTAATTGAAAGCTGTAATAATATCAAGTATATAGGTATGTGTTGTAGCCTATACTCTGAAGAAAGCGCAAGTGTAGATATTGCTACTGCAAGGGAAAAGGGAATTACAGTATTAGGTATACGCGATTATGGAGATGAGGGGATTTTAGAATACGTGGTAAGCGAACTTATACGTTTATTACATGGATTCGGTGGAGACTCATGGAAGGATATGCCTATAGAGTTAACTGACTTGAAGGTTGGAGTTATTGGACTTGGAACCTCTGGAAAGTTAGTTGCAAATGGTCTTAATTATTTTGGATCTGATCTTTATTATTTCAGTAGAACACGTAAATTAGAATGTGAATCACAAGGAATAAAATATCTTCCACTTAATGAATTGCTTGAAACAGTTGATGTTGTTTGCACTTGTCTTAATAAAAATGTTGTTTTATTAGGTGATGAGGAGTTTAAGTCATTAGGTAACCACAAGATACTATTTAACACTGGCTTAAGTCCTTCTTATGAGGTTGAAGCATTAAAGAAATGGTTGGACAATGGTGATAATCATTATTTCTGTGATACGGAAATGGCACTAGGTGATAGGGATGGTTCACTTATAAGTCATAAAAATGTACATTGTATGAAACAGTCAGTAGGAAGAACTAAGCAGGCATTTGATCGTCTTAGTAAAAAGGTTATAGAAAACATTGAAACATTTTTAAATAATGAAGATAATCTTTAGATTATAAGATTTAAACTTAATATTATTATTTATTAAATAAAATGGATTAGAAAGCGTTTAAATGCTTTCTAATCCATTTTATGTTCCAATAACTTTTAAGTTATACTTTTTAGAATTATATCTTAAAGATAATAGTTTATTTTAAATAATGGGTTACTAAAAAACAATAGGTGAGACTATGTTCTTTAAAAGGGCAACAACACTCCACCCGGCAATTGCGCTTGTTTTAGAATAAATCTCAACAGTAACTTGGACATCTTCGCCTTTTACTTCGATCTTGTGATTATCACCTACCATATTTGGTATGCTACTAATAGTAACAGCTGTATTATCTGCCCCGGTGGTAGCTAATGCAGTAGCAACTGCAACGTTTACCTTTGTTGGAAATAAAGAAATAGCTTCTTTTGCAAAACCATTAAAAACGTCTTCCTTTTTATCACTAGACATTAATTCTTCACGAAACACTGGCGTACCGCGAAGGGATTTAGGTCCTTTTTCTGATGTAATCTTAGATGTTATTTCACTCATAAGAGCAGCTGTCCTCATGGCATCAAATCCACCAATAGCACCAGAGGCTATATAAATCCTTTTATTAGTTTCCCTTGCTATTTGATTAGTTTTATCATAAAATGCTTCATCAGCAAAAGCCCCTATGGATAAAACCACAAGATTGGATCCAGCATATAAGACCTTATGAGCTATATCTTTTACTACTTTTCCAGATGCCGCTTCTACCACGTAGTCAGGCTTTAATTCAAGTAGTTCATCTATAGACTTGCAGTCCTTGCAAGGAACCTTATTAGCTACTTTAGCTCTAGATTCTAGGCTTCTACTTGTAACTCCCACAAGCTCATATTCTTCAAGATATCCGTTTAATAGAGCATCAACAATGATGTTACCAAGATATCCACATCCTACAATTCCAAGTCTTAACTTTTTATTCAAGTTATCCCTCCTGTTTATACTAATCTTATAATTTGAGTGTAAAGATATTGTATTTTACTATTAAGTATAAGATACCTTCAATTAGTACATAGAGTATCTTAATAATTAAATGATATATCTTAATTATATCAGACATTGAAGATTTAAGACAGAATCAATAGATAGATGATTCTGTCTTAAGTCTTCAGGTACTAAAGATACAATATGTAATGTGATAATCAAATTTATTTAATTTAAAATATATGTGGTATAATTTAACTAATCAGTTATTTAGAATAATATAAACATAAGTTATTATCAGAGTAAGGAGGAATTTAAGATGTTTTTTTTAGATTCAGTATCCCATATTGATAAGGAAAGTAACAAAAAAATTAAGGATGTGGCACTTGATGCATCCTCTGATGGAATTTTAATTTCGGATAACAAAGGTAATATAGTTTATGTTAATAATGCTTATGAAAATATTACAGGTTTAAAAAAGGATGAAGTTACAGGTAAAAATCTTAATAAACTACTAAAAGACAAGATTTTCAATGTAGCAGTATCTTTAGCAGTATTGGAAAAGGGTGAGGTAGTATCAACAATTCATAAGTACGTTACAGGTAAAAGTGCGTTAACTACAGCAAGTCCAATATACGATGCCACCAATAATATAGTAGGAGTCATTTGTAATACTAGAAATATTTCACAGCTTATAACCTTAAGAAATGAATTAGTAGAAACAAAGAAACTAACTGAAAGATATTCAAATGAAATCCAAAGACTTCGTGAAATACATATGGAATATGAGGGAATCATTTTTAAGAGTAAGATTATGAAGGACATGTTAGAACTATTATCTAAAGTAGCTTTATTTGATAGCACCATTTTAATTTATGGTGAGTCTGGTACCGGAAAAGAGGTTTTAGCAAAGTTTATACATAAAGAGAGTAATAGACGTGTCGGACCCTTTATAAAGGTAAACTGCGCGGCAATTCCTAATGAGTTGTTTGAATCTGAATTATTTGGATATGAGTCTGGATCTTTTACCGGCGCATCCCAAAAAGGAAAACCTGGCTTATTTGAGCTCGCTAATGAAGGAACAATTTTATTGGATGAAGTTGGTGAGTTACCCTTATCAGTTCAATGTAAATTATTACGAGTTATACAAGAGAGAGAGGTATCTAGGGTAGGAGGGCATAGGGGAATAAAATTAAATGTTCGAATATTAGCTGCTACCAATAGAAATCTATTACAAGAAATTAAAAAAGGGAATTTTAGAGAAGATTTATTTTTTAGATTAAATGTCATTCCTATAACAGTACCACCATTAAGAGAAAGAAGAGAAGATATACCAGGTTTAATATCATACTTTTTAGAAAATCTTAATAGAAAATATAAGAAAAATATTACTATTTCAGATGAGGTTATTAATCTTATGATGAGTTATTCTTGGAAAGGCAATATAAGAGAATTACAAAATCTAATAGAATACTTATTTATTATTAATCCTAATGATGAAATTTGCATTGAGCAATTACCAACAAAATTGTTAGCAGAACAATTAATTTTAAACAATAAGGGCGATTCTTCAAAGCTTAAAGATATGATGTATATAATTGAGAAGAATATAATTATATCAACATTAAAGAATCATTCATCTATGAGAAAGGCTGCAAATGACCTTGGAGTGGATGTTTCAACCTTATCACGAAAGATAAAGAGGTATGGAATTGATACCTTTTATATTAAATAAGTATTGAGAAGGTTATTTAGTTTCAGGTATAAGTTGTAATAAAGCAACATTGGATAATATCATTGCATTATTGCAACAATAGAAAATAATAATAGACCGCACATTGAACATACAAAATACTAATAGTAGAAGGTATATTAATATTTAATGATGCATATTTGCAACAACCCTACTTTGTGAAATCCATTGAATCCCTTTAAAGTGCTTATAAAAAGAGTTGGCATAGGTATTGCTAATATAAATAAGTGAAAGAGAAAATAAAAAACTTAACTATGAAGGGATGGGAGATTAATGGAAGAGAAGTACAAAGATAATGGTGGAAAGTATGAATTTGATCAAGAATTGTTAGATAGGGCCTTTACTGAGGCAAGAAAGATATATAAGCAAAGAGGATTTCAAACTAGAATGGGATATGGTAAAGTACCTGCAATAACAACAGTGGATATGGCAAAAGCTTGGATGTCAGAAGGTCATCCATTTACCTGTGAGAACTGTGGTGAAGTTTGTGAAAATGCCCTTAAGGTATTAGAAGCTGCAAGAAAATCAGGGGTTCCTATATTTCATACAACAACTGGATACACAGGAGAAAAACAATGGGACTTGCCTAGATGGGATGAAAAGATACCTATGCATACATTAGATATTGATTCAGAGTGGATGCAAATTGATCCAAAACTTAAGCCAAGACCAGAAGAGCCAGTTATTCACAAAAAATACGCAAGTAACTTTTTTGGTACACATTTAGCTCAAACTTTAAACTATCTAGGTGTTGATACTTTAATAGTAATGGGAGCTACTGCATGTGCTTGCGTTAGACATACAGTTATGGATTCAACAGGATATGGATTTAAGACTATAATTCCTGAGGGAACTATAGGAGATAGGGTACCAGGTGTTATTGCTTGGAACTTATTTGATATGGACGCTAAGTTTGCAGATGTTGAGCCTCTAGAAAATGTAGTTAAATACCTTGAAGGTATAGATTCAAAGGTGTATAACAGATAATTAAATAAAAGATTTCAATACTTAAAGGGGCACCTACTATGGAATATAATAGAGAGGTTGCCCCTTAAATTTTTAAGGAGGGATATAATGAATATTTTAATTAAAAATGGTGTTATTGTATCTGCCATAGATGAGTACAGGGCTGATATTCTTATAGAAGATGAAAAAATTGTAGCTATAGGTACTGGTTTAGATAATAGAGCTGACAAGATAATTGATGCTACTGGTAAATATATTTTACCTGGTGGTGTAGATGAGCATGTTCATTATGGATCTTTTGGATCTATGACTTTTGAAACTTCTGATGCAGCTATAGTAGGTGGAACTACAACTATTGTAGACTTTGCACCACAGCAAAAAGGACTAAGTATTAAAGAATCAGTAAAACTTCATAATGAAACTTTAGCAAAGGGTGTATCAGCTGCAGATTATTCATTTCATTGTGTAGTAACTGATCCCTCTGATAAGATTTTTGAAGAAATACCTACATTAGCTAAGGAAGGAATTTCTACATTAAAGTTTTTTATGGCATATAAAGGAACACCTTTAATGGTTGATGACTCTACTATCTTTAAGGCTCTTCAGGTAGCTAAAGATTCAGGTGTTACTATAATGGTTCATGCTGAAAATGGTGATATAGTTGATACACTTCAAAAACAACTTGTATCAGAAGGGAAAACTGATCCTAAATATCATGCAGATGCTAGACCACCATTAGTTGAAGTAGAAGCTACTAAAAGGGCTATCTACCTTTCACGAATGGCAGATGCTCCTATATTTATTGTGCATGTATCCTGTAAAGAGGCTATGGAGGCTATTAGAGATGCTAACATTCAAGGTACACCTGTGTATGGTGAGACATGTACGCATTACCTTACATTGACAGAAGAGTGTTTAGCAAAACCTAATTTTGAAGGAGCAAAATATGTATGTTCGCCACCACTTAGAAAACAAGAACATTTAGATTCACTATGGGAGGCAGTAAATAAAGGCTGGCTTTTAGCAGTAGGTTCTGATCATTGTGCAGTTAAGGGCGGATTTGAAAAAGGAAAACGTAAGGGTATGGGGGATTTTAGTACAATACCAAATGGATGCCCAGGAGTTCAAGATCGTTTAGCTTTGATGTGGACCTATGGAGTAGAAAAGGGAAGGATTAGCCGTCAAAGATTTGTAGATCTTTTCGCTACAACTCCAGCAAAGGTGGTTGGTTTATTTCCACAAAAGGGACAGATTGCTATTGGGTCAGATGCAGATATAGTTATATTTGACCCTGATTTTAAGGGTGTCATAAGCGTAAAAAATAGCTTGTATGGTTCGGATTATAATCCTTTTGAAGGGCTTGAACAAATAGGAAGAGCAGAAAAGGTATTCCTAAGAGGGAAGTTAGCAGCTGAGAATGGGAAATTCATAGGTAAGCTTGGTGAAGGAAGATATATAAAAGCTAAACCATTTGGTTTATGTTATGAAAACTTTAAAGATGCTAATACAAAGATACAACATAAGGTAATAGTAGAATAGTTAAGTTTATGTGAAATGTTCGTTAAAGTATAATTATATTTTAATTTAAAAGTAAAAAGCTGTAGAGAAGGATACGTTTGTATCACTATCTACAGCCTTTTATGTATCATAATAATTATTATAAAAATCATTTATAATAACCTTTAGGTTAATTAACTCATTTTAATTAATCCGTTTTAAGTAACTTACCTTTGCAGGTCATCCCAGTTTAATGAGAGCTCACTTAATTCAATAAGTGCTGAAACCTTATCTTCTGCGTCTAAGGAGCCATTTAATCTTGCAATATTTCTATCTATTGCAATCATTTCATTTCTTTCAGCGCTAAATTGAACTCTATTACCAACTATTTTCCACGCAGTTTTAAGTTTAGTTAAGTTCTCTTTTGCTTCAACCCAATTTTCTGATTCAACATCTCTTTTTACATTTTCTATACAACTTTTAACATTATCTTTTTCGCTAAATGGCTTTTTTAATAAGCCACCTGTAGTCATTATTGCTATAAAGACTACTAATGCAAATACTACCATTATATATGATTTATTTCTACTCATAATAACCACAACCACCTATTTATAGATATCTTTTATATTAATAATCTTATTTTTGTAGGTATCAACTTTTAACTTTTTAGAAGAATCAAGATAAGCATAAAATACTTCTAGAGGACTTTCAAAACCTTGTTTATTTAATTCTTTTAAAAGCCACTTTCGGTCTATTTTATACTTAGGTAAATTATCTTCAATTATCATTCCGTTAAATATTAATTCATTATTTACATCTTGATTTTTTAACTTTATATCCATGCTGTATACTATGTTTGAAAATTCATCTTTTGTTAAAACTGAAAGCTGTCCATTTGTTTCAAGTATTGCGAACTTTACTTGGTTTAAATCAAATATGTCTTTTAATCTAAGTAATCCTAAAATATCCACAAGGGTAAATTTAGATTTTTTCAGGTTATCTCCAAGGATTACTCCGTCATGAATTATAATTGACGCCTTATCATTAACGAACTTAGTAAGCTTTTTAGAATGTAAAGTAATAAGTTGTAATATGGCAGAAAAAGCAGCCCAAGTGAAAAGACCTACGAAGTGAGGCCAAGCGGAGCTAGCAAGATCTACTGTAAGTGATGATGCGATAGAACCAATTGTAATTCCTACTATATAGTCAAAAAAGGTTAATTGAGCTATTTGTTCCTTACCAAGAAATCGCGTAAAAATAAGAAGTGTAAAAAAGGCTATTAGCCCTCTTACCAAAACTACTAATGCTTCATTCAATTTTATCACCATCTAAAATATATTTGAAATTAGTATTAGGTTAATACCAAGATATTATACGATATAAATATAATAATTTTAATATTTATATATGCATGCATAAAGGAGAGGTTAATTGTTAAGCATAATCGTAACGATTAAAAATGAACTTAATTGTTAAACTATATTTATATAAAAGGTTCAGGTAAGTGTTAAAGAAAGGAAGTTGATTTTTAATGACTGTAGCATCTAAATTAAATCAGACATTAGCAAGTTTAAAAGGGATTAAAAGTACTTTAAAGATCTACTCTATTCAAGAACAAAAGAAGGAATCAAAAGATACATATGAAAAGTCACTATTGGAAACAAACGATATTATAGAAGACTTAGAAAATAGAATCAAGGTTTTAGAACTTGAGGAACCGCAATATAAAAGCAATTGAAAGAGGTAAGATTATGAATATTGAATTTATGATATTACTAAGGACAATAATTTTATTGTTTGTAACTTTAATTTTAACAAGGATTTTAGGAAGAGGAAGTATGTCTAATGCGACGCCTTT
Organism: Clostridium putrefaciens; assembly: GCF_900461105.1. Classification (GTDB taxonomy): domain Bacteria; phylum Bacillota; class Clostridia; order Clostridiales; family Clostridiaceae; genus Clostridium_L; species Clostridium_L putrefaciens. Next base: position 295,483 of record NZ_UFWZ01000001.1, read on the forward strand.
CAATTTTATTAGTTATGTGGTTATAGCCATTATAGTTTCCTTAATGTCATTAAATATAATTACGAATTTTTTTCTCGGTATGATTATTTTATTAACTTGGAGCCTATTTTCTATTGCACTCGACTATGCATGCATGAAAAGCAAGTGGGTACATGATATGGTAAATGGTAAGGAAAGAATACTTATAAAAGATGGTAAGGTCATGGAAGAGAGTTTAAGTGAGGTAAGATTTACCGGTGAAGAGCTTTTAAAAGAATTGCGTAATAAGGGTGTGTTTAATTTAGCTGATGTTGAGTTTGCAATAATGGAGACAACGGGGGATATAAATGTAGGTCTAAAATCTGATAAGGTCCATATTACCCCCCATGATTTAGGAATAAAGATTCCAAAAAAGGCCCAAACTCAAACAGTAATATTAGATGGAAATGTTTTAGACAGAGGACTTACCAATATGGGATTGAATCAAGGGTGGCTAAAAACTAAGTTAGAAGGTATGGGAGTTACTTTAGAAAATGTCTTCATAGGTCAGATAGATTCTTCAGGTGATTTATATTTAGATCTCTTTGATGATAGCCTAGAATCTCCAAAATCAAATACTAAAGAATTACTTTATGCTGATTTAGAAAAAGCTGAAGCTGATTTCATGTCTTTTGCTTTAGAAACAGAGGATAAAGAGGCAAAGGCTATGTATATCAAGAATGCAGAAAAGTTAAAACAAATTATCGAAAGGTTAAAACTATATTTATTACGTTAGAAGGTGGAAAAATGTCTAATAAAAAAAATAAAAAACTAACTCCTAATCAGCAAAAGTACCAAGAACTTTCAACAAATATAGAACCTAAAAGACCTATATTACTTAATTGTATTAGGGCTTTTCTTGTAGGTGGGTTTATATGCACAATAGGTCAGGGGTTAGAGTTAATATTTATAAATTATTTTAACTTTAACGAAAAGACAGTAGGGAGCCCAACTTCAGCAGTACTGATTATTATTTCAGTTCTCCTTACTGGGTTTGGGGTTTATGATAAAATTGCCCAGTGGGCTGGAGCTGGAACGGCTGTACCTATAACTGGATTTGCCAACTCAATAGCATCAGCTGCAATTGAGCATAGAAGCGAAGGCTATGTGCTTGGAACAGGTGCGAATATGTTCAAATTAGCTGGCTCTGTTATTGCCTTTGGCGTATTTTCAGCATTTGTAGTTTCAATTATTAAAATTACTATAATGTGGTTAGGTGGAATGTAAATGATAAAAGGACATCAATCATGGATCTTTGAGTCTAAACCTACAATAATTTCATCTGCAGCTGTAGGTGGACCCTTTGAGGCAAAAGGGGCTTTAGCTGAAGATTTTGATATACTTCATGAAGATATATGGTTAGGACAGGATAGCTTTGAAAAGGCAGAAAAGGTTTTATTAGAGCACGCATGTGAAAGAGCAATAAAAAAGGCAAATATGAAAAAGGAAGATATCGACTTTTTTATAAGTGGAGATCTTATGAACCAAATCATTTCTAGTAGTTTTGCGGCTAGAACTCTTGGAATACCGTACCTTGGCATATTCGGAGCTTGTTCTAGTGCTATGGAGGGTCTAGCTTTAGCGTCTTTAATTGTAGACAGTAAATTTGCTAAACATATACTAACAGCTGCCTCTAGTCATAATGCAGCTGCAGAAAAACAATTTAGATATCCTACAGAGTATGGTGGGCAAAAACCACCTACTTCTCAGTGGACTGTAACAGGAGCAGGAGCAGGAATAGTTTCATCAGAAGGCAATGGACCAAAGGTTACATCAGCAACTATAGGAAGAGTAGTGGATATGGGTATTTCTGACCCCTTTAATATGGGATCAGCTATGGCTCCTGCGGCTGTAGATACTATTGAAGCTCACTTTAGAGACTTACAAATTGATCCATCTTATTACGATATTATAGCCACTGGTGATTTAGGAACAGTAGGCCATGAACTTGCATCAATTTTATTAAAAGAGAATGGTTTCGAGATGCCAAAAGAAAAGTTCACGGACTGTGGAACATTAATATATAAAAAGGAGCAACAAGTATTTTCTGGGGCTAGTGGATGTGGATGTGCTGCTACTGTAACTTATGGACACTTTTTAAATGAGATGAGAAAGGGAAATCTTAAAAAGATATTAATTGTTGCAACAGGAGCATTAATGTCGCCTATGTCATACCAACAAAAAGAAAGTATACCTTCTGTAGCACATGCAGTATCTATAGAAATATAAAAAGAGGTTGATAAGTTATGATAATAAAATTTATTTATGCCTTCCTAGTTGGTGGTGCAATATGCGTTATTGGTCAGCTTATGATGGATTTATTAAAGCTTACCCCAGCTCACACCATGTGCACATTAGTTGTAATAGGAAGTATTTTAGGCGGACTTGGCATATATGATAAGCTAATAAAGTTTGCAGGTGCAGGTGCATCTATACCAATAAGTAGCTTTGGAAACTCCTTAGTAAAGGGTGCATTAATGGAGGCAGAGCGTGATGGTATTATTGGGGTGCTTACTGGTATCTTTGAGATAACTGGATCTGGAGTATCCACTGCAATAATTTTTGGGTTTATTGCAGCCTTAATATTTAAACCTAAAGGATAATTAAATAAATTTATGTAAAGGAGGTGATAATATGACAGTCGGAACTCAAATGCAACAAGCAGTTGCAGGATTACAAGGAGCGGCAGCTACACTTAAGACATTTGCTTTAGAAACTGAAGACCAACAAGCAAAAACAGATTTTAATAAAATTTCACAGCAACTTGATAGCGCAGTAGACGTATTAAAAGGAAGACAAAAGTTTATAGAACAAGAAGAACCACAATATAAACAACAATAAGAGTAATATATTGCAAAGAAGGTGCGTATATTATGAGGCCTATAGAATCCTTTCAAACAAATACTATAAACAAAAACAAAAGGTTAAAAAGTTTTAGTGGTAATTTTACTGATGAAATTAATAGCGAAGAGTTATTTGATATCCCAGTTATATCTGTTACAGGAACTAATGGTAAGACTACAACTGTAAGGCTAATTCATACACTGTTAAGTAGACTTGGATATATTTCTGGATTAGCCTCTACGGGAGGAATATTTATAGGTAACAATAAAATAATGGATGGAGATACCACAGGCTTTTATAGTGCAAGGAAAGTTTTAAGTAGCAGTGAGGTTGAAGTGGCTGTACTTGAAACTGCAAGAGGAGGGATAATTAAAAAGGGTCTTGGATACAAAAGAGCTAGGGTAGCTGTGTTTACATCTATATCAGAGGATCATATAGGTATGGGAGGATTAAATAGTATAGAAGACATTATTAAGATAAAGACTGTAATATTTGATGAAATTCATCCTAATGGCAAGATAGTTTGTTGTAATAATCCTTTGTTAATGGAATCTTTAAAAGGTAGAAAAAGAGTTTGTTTATTTGGTATAGGTTTTGATGATAATATGAAAATACACAAGGATATGGGCTGCGAAGGCATGTTTGTAGAGGGTAACTATATTATATATTTTAATAATAATAAACTCACACCAATATTAGATATTAGGGAATTACCTTTTACCCATAATGGTATTTCTAAAAGTAATATTAAAAACATAATGGCTACAATAATGGCTGTAATTGAGATTCATCCTAATTTAAATGATATTATGGATGTAATTAAAACAATTAAATGTGATTTAAGTGTCAATGCAGGAAGACAAAATATAATAGACATGGGTAAGTTTAATTTAGTATTAGATTATGGACATAACTCAGAATCATTTATTGAGGTATTTAATATAGTTAAATCCCTAAATCCTGAAGTTATAACGGCAATAATAGGGGCAGCTGGAGATAGGCAAGATAAATATATAAGAGAACTTGGTTATATAGCTACAAAATACAGTAATAATATAATAATAAGGGAGCAAAAAGATTTAAGGGACAGGAACATAGGAGAATCTGCAAGACTTCTTATGAAAGGAGTTTTGGATAATAAAGATTTTGATATAACTAAGGTTAAAGTAATATACAAAGAGGAAGAAGCTTTAGCTAATTGTATGAAAGATGCGAAAGAAGGAGAAGTTATAGTATTATTTACTCAATGCCTTAATTGTATAATACCAGTAGTTAATGAATTCTTAAAAAGCATAGGGAAAGAAATGTTATATATATAGTAAGAAATGTGTTTTTGTATTTTTATTGATTTAGGTTAAAGTAGCGGAATTTACAAATGGTTGTTCATATCAAGTGATTGTTATATAGGTAATGAATAAGAGAAGGCACAGGTGCCTTCTCTTATTATATTAGTTTCTTATTTAGTTGTTGCTCCTATTTATTATAGGTCATCTTCAATTGCAGCAGACTTTGCATAGGCAGTGGACTTTGCCTCAAAAAAGTCTGTTTTAACTGAGTTAGCATCCGCATATAAGTCTACCCAAGGAAGTGGGTTTTCTTTTATGTTATACAGAGGCTTCATTCCTAAATCTTTTAGTCTAAGGTCCCCTAGGTATTTAATATATTCAGATATAACCTTTTTATTTAATCCTTGAATCTTGTCACCTATAACATAGATTCCCCATGCAATTTCATTTTCTACACCAATTTTAAGCATATCTCTTAATTCTTCTACTACGGTATCTGTAAAGAGCTGAGGTTCTTCTTTTCTTAGCTCATTTATTATATTTCTAAATAACCAAAGGTGAGTGTTTTCATCTCTATTTATATATCTTATCTCTTGGACGCTTCCAGGCATCTTAGAGTTTCTTTCAAGGTTGTAAAAGAACATAAATCCAGAATAAAAATATATGCCTTCTAATATATAATTAGCCATTAAGGTTTTTAGTAGGTTTCGTGGAATTGGATTTTCTAAGAATTCATTATAAAGGTCTCCAATAAACTTATTTCTACTTAAGAGTATAGGATCGTCTTTCCACTGGTATAATATTTCATTTCTCTTGTCTGGAGGGCATATTGTATCTAGTATATAACTATAGGATTGGGAATGTATAGCCTCTTGAAAGGCTTGTATGGTTAAGCAAAGATTTACTTCACTAGCTGTTATATAGTTATTTACATTACCTAGATTCTCCATTTGAAGACTATCTAAGAATATTAAAAATGAAAGTATCTTATCGTAAGCTATTCTTTCATCTTCTGTAAGGATTTTATAATCCTTAAGATCTTGTGACATATTTATTTCTTCGGGTATCCAAAAATTGTTCATAGCCTGCCTATACCAATCTGAGGCCCAGGTATATTTCATATTGTTAAAATCATTTAAATTTGTAGTATTACCATTTATAAGCTTCTTTTTAGATACTTCAGTATCTCCAAATTCATTAAATAATGGCTTTCTGCTTAACTTCTCCATAACATACAATCTCCTTTTACTAAATACTGTAGTATAGTCTGTACTACAGTATTTACTTATTTATCTTATCCAATTACACAGAACAACTCTCGCAGCTTTCTACAACCAAGGATTTTGATCTAACATAATATATACTTTTAATTCCTTGTTTAAAGGCATCTATATAAAGGTTTAGTATTTGTCTCATGGTGTAGCTTGTTGTTATATAAAGATTAAAGGACTGGCTTTGATCTATATGTTTTTGCCTTGTAGCATTAGCTTTTATAGACCAATGTTGGTGTATTTCATAGGCAGATTTATAAAGATGAAAGTTCTCCTCATTTATATCTGGCGCTACCTTTGGGGTTATTATACCTTTCTTTTCTTCAAAGTAAAATCTATTCATTATAGGATCTATACCTTCTGTTGTACCTGCAATGGCTGCAGTAGAACCATTAGGTGCTACTGCTAAAAGATAGGCATTTCTTATAGAGTTTTTACTTACTAAAGATCTAAGATCATTCCAACGGTCCGAGTTATAGTTTCTTAAATCAAAATACTCTCCAGTTTGAAAGTCGGATCCTTTAAAATGTTTATATCCACCCTTTTCTTTTGCTATGTTCATACTTGCCTTTATGGCAAAATAATTTATGTTTTCATAAAGTGTATCAACAAAGGCTATATGCTCATCACTTTCAAAATCTATATTATTGTTAACAAGCATATGGTGATATCCACTAGTACCAAGGCCAATAGACCTATAAGACGCATTAGTAACTTTAGCGTAGGGTACAGAGTAGTAGTTTAAGTCTATTACGTTGTCCATGGCTCTAATTTGGGTCTCTACTATGTGTTCTAGTTCTTTAAGATCAGTTACATCAATACGACCAAGCACTATGGAGGACAGGTTACATACAACGAAGTCACCGGACTTATTTTTTTCTATTATTATTGTATCTCCGTTTTCATCTTGTATTTCTTCTTGAATGAATTCTAATGCACTCATATTTTGCATTATTTCAGTACAAAGGTTTGAGGAATAGATCATACCCTTATGCTTATTAGGGTTTAGCTTATTTGAAATATCTCTATTAAAGGTAAAAGGTGTTCCGGTTTCTGAAGCGCTTTTTATTATAAGCTTTACTAGATCTTTAACTATGATCTCTCGTTTTTCTATATTAGGATCTTCTATACATTCATAATATGTTTTTTCCCACTCTTCTCCATAAAAGTCACAAAGTTCATATCCCTTTGCCTTTTTTATTTCATGTGGGCACATCATATACCAAGTAGCATTTATATCATTTTCAGCTAGCTTCCAAAATAAATCTGGATAAGCTATACCAGGGAATACATCGTGAGCCTTTTTTCTATCGTCTCCATTATTGGTTTTAAGCTGCAAAAATTCTGGAAGATCCCTATGCCATGCATCTAACCATATAGATACACTGCCAGTTCTCATACCTAATTGATCTACGGCAATAGCTGTATCGTTAAAAAGCTTAATCCAAGGAATAACACCACCAGAGGCTCCCTTGTAATTTCTTATGTCTGAACCTAGCGCTCTAACCTTTCCCATGTATATCCCCATGCCCCCGCCAAATTTTGAAACTTTAGCAAAGTTATCAAGGCTTTTATAGATACCTTGAAGACTATCTGAAACAGTATCTATAAAGCATGAACTAAGCTGATGATAAGGCTTTCTAGCATTAGACATAGTAGGTGTTGCCATAGTGGCTTTTAAGGTGCTAAGAACATCATAAAATCTTTTAGCCCAGTATAACTTATCCTTTTCCTTCATAGCTAGGTGCATAGATATCCCCATGAACATTTCTTGAGGAAGCTCTAAAACCTTTTTGTCTCCATTTTGTATTAGATACCTTTTGTATAATAAATTTATCCCACTATAGGTAAATAAATAATCGCGACTAGGCACTATATATTTTTCTAATTCATCAATTTCATCTTTATTGTAATTTTCTAATATGTATTTTCCATATAAGTTCATGTCTGTAAGGCTATTTATTAAGTCATAAAGGTTATTGTATCCCATATCTTTGTTTTCAATACCTCGATTACTAGAAACCTTATTATATAAGCTATGCATATAAAGCTTTGTAGCCGCAAATTCCCATTTAGGTTCTAAAGCATTTGTAAGTTCTAAAGCACATTGAATTATGGATTTTAATAAATCTTTGTCACTAATTCCTTCCCTTATTACATTATCTAAGGATTTTAAAAGTCTTTTTGGATTATAAATTTCATTCTCTTTATAAATATCTTCACAAGCAAATTCACATATTTCATTTAATTTATCTATTTCAAAACTTATTTTATATTTCATGTGTAAGGCCCCTCTCTGAACATATACCACATATTGTGAATTGGTAATAACAAAACACAAGATATAGATGCAATTGCTATTATAGATTAATAACTATACTTTTGTAAACTTGCAAAAAGCATGAAAAAGCCAAATATGGTAGGTTAGCTTTAAATCTTTATATCAGGCTCTATATATAATGATAATTATAAAGTAATAATTATTAAGAAGATATATATAAGTTATTATGTTAATAAGTTTACAAATACAGTTATAACAATAGAATTAGAAAAATCTATTAGAAAAGCGCCCACTATAGGAAGTATGAAAAATGCTTTTGGGGACAGACCATATTTTTCGGTGATAGCTTCCATATTAGCTATACCATTTGGTGTAGAACCCATTCCAAACCCACAGTGACCAGCAGCAATAACAGCAGCATCGTAATCTCTTCCCATAAATCTAAAGGTAATAAAATATGAAAAAACAATCATAAGTGTGGATTGGGCAATTAATATTATAAGTAAAGAGCCTACCATGCCTTTTAATTGCCATATTTCAAGATTTATTAAAACCATAGATAAAAATATGTTTAAAGATATATTACCGATGATTTCTGAACATTCCTCGTTAACATGCAATTTCCCAGTACCTTTTCCAACGTTTAAAATTATAGCTGCAATTATCATGGCATTAATATAAGAAGGTAATGTTATATTAATCCTTTTAAGGAGTCCTTCGAGGACAGATCCTAGAGCCATGGAAATTATAATTATAGCAGTTGTTTTAAATAATTCATTATAATCAATAGGATCATTTGAAGATTCATGGTGACCTATAAAGTCATGATTTGTAGGGGTTAAGTTATTTTTATTTATAAGTCGTCTTCCTATAGGTCCACCAATTAAGCTACCCATAATTATCCCAAAGGTAGCAGAAGCCATAGCAATAGTTGTGCCTCCGGTAAAACCAGCGTTTTTTTCAAATAAGGCCCCAAATGTAGCGCCAGTGCCATGACCACCTGTCATAGTAACAGAGCCTGCAATAAGTCCTAAAAGGGGACTTTCATTAAGGATTTTAGCAATTGTAATACCTACTACATCTTGGAGTATTACTAAGGTAAGTGCTAAAAGGAAAAAGATTATTACTTTTACACCACCCTTTTTTATAAGTTTTAAGCTTGCACCAAGGCCTATGGTGGTAAAAAACATTGTCATAAATACATTTTGAAGGGTCGTATCTAATGTAAGTACAACAAGGTTATTTTGTCTTAAAACAAAATTGAGTAAGGCAAAAATAATTCCACCAATTAAGGGTACAGGGATACAAAATCTTTCTAATAATGAAACTTTATTTTTTAGCCATAGTCCTAAATAATAGACACTAATAGCTAGTGCAACAGTTTGTATCATATCTAATTTTATGTTCATAACGAGCCACCTTTCTATTTCCACATATGCAAGATTATATATTAAAACTTGCAAAAGATAAATAAAAATATATTGCAAGATGATTATTTATTTCAACTATTATATAGTTTTTGCAATATTCTAGATATAATGTATGAATTATAAGAGAATGTAAGGTAAGATATGCCATATAAGTTTTCTCACATAAATTTTAAAATTGAACTATAATTAAAGTATTAATAATGATTTAAGGAGATGAAGATAGTAGTGAATATATACATAGCTAGACATGGAGAGACAAGATGGAATGTAGAGGGTAGGATGCAGGGGTTCAAAGATTCTGACTTAACCAAAAGAGGTATAAGTGATGCTAAAAGTCTTGGCGAGAGTTTAAAAGATATAGATTTTGATTATATTTATAGTAGCCCACTCGGAAGAGCTTTAGATACAGCAAAATACATTGCACAGGATGATAATATAAAGATAATTCTAGATGACTCATTAAAGGAATTGAATTTAGGTATATGGGAAGGTATGACACATGAGGATGCAAAAGAAAAATATCCTATTCAATATAAAAATTTTAGAGAACATCCTGAATTATTTGAATCTCAGGGAGGGGAAAGCTTTTTAGAACTAATCAAAAGGGTAGAGGATGGATTAAATAATATTATTAAAGATGAAAATCATGAAAATGTCTTAATAGTTACACATACCTGCGTTATAAAAGCTATTGCTATAATTGTTAAGGGTGAGGATGTAAAGAATTTTTGGAATCCACCATTTATTAATAATGCAAGCCTTACAATTCTAGAGGTAATAGATAAAGAAATAAAAGTATTATTAGAAGCCGATGTTTCTCATTTAAAAGGGTAGCATAAAGTTTGTTAATAAATCTATATAAGAGAATATGTATAAAATTGGAGTAAAGGATACTATTTAGGAAGAAAGAGCATAAGCAAGCTTATTGTATTTAACACAATATGATTAATGATAGTGCTAACTGGGCATGCTTGACTATTGCGATGATATGTAATATTCTGATAATATAATAATTATTAATTAGAAGTTATTATACAAATGATTAGTAATTATTAGAATAAACTTTTGCTAAGGAGGTATTAATTATGAGTATTCTTTCATGGATTATACTAGGAGCATTATCAGGTTGGATAGCAAGTATGATTACAGGTAATGATGGTGAAATGGGAGCATTAGCTAACATCCTTGTCGGTATAGTCGGAGCTTCTATAGGTGGCTTCGTATTTGGAATGATAGGAGGACAAGGTGTCACAGGGTTTAACATATGGAGTTTATTAGTAGCAATAGTTGGAGCAGTAATTCTATTATTTATAATTAATGCTTTAAGAAGGAAAAAATAAATATTTAGTTTACTGTAGATTAATAAAATTGCAAGATTTTAGGGAGGTTTTATACTATGTTAAAATCAATGATAGATAAAACAATTAAAAAACAAAAGAGAAAAAAGACAATGAAAACTACCACAAATGTATTAGCAGGTACCGTAGCTGGAATAGCAGCAGGGATGATGCTAGCTCCAAAGTCTGGTAAAGAAACAAGGGAGGACATAAAAAAGGTAGGTAAAGATTTAAATGAGGGAGTTAAAGATAGAGCTCAGGAGTTAAGAACTGATATAAAGACTAAAACCAATGATTTTAAAGATAAAACAGAGGAAGTAAAAGATATAGTAAAAGACAAGGCAAAGCAAACTAAAGATATGGCAAAAGATACAGCAAAGGAACTTAAAGATGTTACAAAAGAAGCTTCAGATGAAGCAAAAAAAGCAGTAGAAGATACAAAAGATGATGCTAAGAAAAATTATAATGAAGCAAAAGCAAAAATAAAAAATCATGTAGAAGAAAAGAAGTAATGTAAGTTATTCATGATTTTAATCATATTTAAAAACATTAATTATCTTAAACCTATTTAAAAAGATTCTGGTTAATTCCAGAATCTTTTTTTTGTTATATATATAATTTAAACAAAGATTAAAAGACATTATAATACTTAGTTTAATATTTATTTTAAATAATATATAAATTTATATTTAGTAAATCAAAATAGTTGTAAATAAATAGGATATCTAAAATCTTCCTTAAATATTATAAAAAGACTTGAAATGCTACCTAGCTATAATAGTATAATGTTAAAGTATTAATATTAAAAGGAAGATAGAATTAAAAAATATTAGAATTCAAAGGAAGCTAGAATTAAAAATACTAGAATTAAAATGAAGCTAGAATTAAGAAAGGCTAGAATTAAAAGGATTACTGAAATTTAAAATTTAAAGTTAACTGTTAAAATAAAAAAAATTACACAAGATAAATAGAGACTAAATATAATTAGAATAGAGGCTTTGAATGGATTTTATTAGGAGGAAACTAATGATTAATAATGGTAGTTTATATATTGGAAGGGTAAGGAAAAGGAGGGCCAAAAAGGCTGTGAAGAATAATGATATGCTTTTAGGTCTAAGTGATTATGATGTAAAAAAGAGAATTAAAGAAGGTAAGGTTAATAAAAATATGAATACCTCATCAAAGAGTGTATGGAATATAATAAGTGGGAATTTATTCACATTATTTAATGGGATAAACTTAATTCTTTTAATAGTTGTAATTGCAGCAGGATCAGCTAAAAATGGACTTTTTGCAGGGGTAATATTAACTAATTCTCTTGTAGGTATAATTCAAGAGCTTAATGCGAAAAGGGTGGTTGAAAGGCTTTCTATGCTTAATGCTGTTATGGTAACTGTTATAAGAAATGGTGTTAAAGATAATATAGCTGTAGAAGATGTGGTTTTAGATGACGTTATATTCCTAAGTGAAGGTGAACAAATAGTTGTAGATTCAGAGGTTTTAACTGAGCAGTGCCTTGAAGTTGATGAATCTCTTCTTACAGGAGAGTCTGAATTTATTAAAAAGTGTAATGGAAATACTGTACTTGCAGGAAGTTTAGTCCTTGGAGGAACTGCACTTGTTAGAGCTACCCATGTAGGTCCTAACACTTATGCAGCAAAACTTGCAAAGGAAGCAAAGAAGTTTAAACTTGCTAAATCAGAATTACAATTAATGATGGATAGGATATTAAAGGTTACAATAAAGATTATAATACCTATAGGAACCTTGCTTATATTAACTCAACTTATAAATACGGATAGAGACTGGAAACAAGCTGTTATAAGCGCTGTATCAGGAGTTGTGGGAATGATTCCAGAGGGACTTGTACTTCTTATAACTACAGCATTTATAGTATCTATAGTAAGGTTATCTAAGTGGAAGACATTAGTTCAGGAGTTACCAGCTACAGAAATATTAGCAAGGGTTGATACCTTATGCTTAGACAAGACTGGAACTATAACTGAAGGAAAATTAAAGCTAGAGGAAATAGTACCGTTAAATAATAATGATGTGAAGTCTATAGAAGAGATTTTAAGTGTTATATCTACATCTTTTGGTAGTTCTAATGCAACTTTAGGGGCAATAAAAGAAAGATATAGCAAAAATAAAGAAGTTAAAATAAATAAATGTATTCCTTTTAGTTCAGCTAAGAAGTGGAGTGGAGTTGAATTTGCTACAGGTGAAAAGTGGTTAATAGGAGCTCCTGAAATTATTCTTGGAGAAAAGTATGAAGAATTTAGAGAAGTTGTAGAAATTGAAGCCAAAAGTGGCAGGCGGGTTTTAGTATTAGCTAAAATAATTAGCGGAGAATTAACAGATGAATTGTCTAAAGATGTGGAGGTTGTATCTCTTATATTATTTGAGGACATAATAAGGGAAGATGCAAAGGAGACTTTAGAGTATTTTGAAAAACAAAAGGTAGACATAAAGATAATTTCAGGAGATAATCCTGTGACAGTATCCTCTGTTGCTAAAAAGGCAGGATTAAAAGATGCAGAAAACTATATAGATTCAAGAAAGCTTCCTGAAGATGAAGAGGAATTAGCAAAGGTAGTAAATAAGACTACTGTATTTGGTAGAACTACCCCTCATCAAAAAAAGGCTATAATAAAAGCTCTTCAAAGAGATAAAAAGACTGTAGCTATGACTGGAGATGGGGTAAATGATGTATTAGCATTAAAGCAAGCAGACTGCGGTATTGCTATGGCATCTGGTAGTGATGCATCTAAGGCTGTAGCTCAATTAGTCCTTTTAGACTCTAATTTTAATGCACTGCCCCATGTAGTAGCAGAAGGAAGACGGATAATTAACAATATAGAAAAAGCCTCAAATCTCTTTTTGACTAAGATGATATATTCAATTATTATGTCAATAATATTTTGCATACTATTTATACCTTATCCTATAATGCCAATACAACTTACTTTAATTGGAAGTATAACGATAGGAATACCATCATTTTTCTTAGCCCTAGAGCCTAATTGCGATGTGGTAAAACAGGGCTTCTTTAAAAGGGTACTAAAAGAATCTATACCTAATGGGGTAGCTGTTGCTATGACAACAATTATAGTATTTCTTATTTCATATTATAATAAGCTACCAATTGAGCAGTGTAGAACACTTGCAGTTATAGTTATGGGAGGAGTTAGCCTCATAGTGTTATTTAAAGCTTCTACACCATTTACAAAGGTAAAGCTAGGCCTAAATTTAGTTACCATATTAGTCTTTATATCTACTTTAATAGTTCCTATATCAAGAAGATTCTTTATGATTTATAGTGTAAACTTTTATTATTTAATTCTAGCATTAATATTAATAATCATATCTCCATTAATCATGAAATTCACAAAGATTTTAGTAGAGAAACCTTTACAGAGGCGCTTTGGGTAATAATTACATTATGTTTAGTCTTAATCCATGATAGTATTATACTATACAAAAAAGGTGCACCTTTGAGGTACATCCAAAAAAGAGGCTGCACCTCAAAGGTGCACCCATAATCTGGAATGGGAAGGAAGTAGATATATGATAAAACTTATAGTAACAGATATGGATGGAACATTATTAGATGATAAAGGTGAGATGCCTAAAGATTTTAATGAAGTTTTCAAAAGTATTATAGATAAAGGCATAAGATTTGGGGTTGCTAGCGGAAGGCAGTATTATACATTAAAACATGCCTTTAAAGATGTTAACCACGATTTAGTGTATATAGCTGAAAATGGAGCTCTTGTAATGTATGAAGGCGAAGAGCTTTATTCAAATATAATAGACAAGGATTATATTAAAGAAATTTTAAGAGACATGGAAGGGGTCAAAGATGTTTTCCCTGTGCTTTGTGGAAAAAAGTCGGGATATATAAATACAGACAATGAAGAAATATTAAAACATGCTAAAAAGTATTACAGAGAACTTACTGTTGTAAAAGATCTTAGTGTGGTAGAAGATGAAATATTAAAGATTGCTACCTTAGATTTAAGGGGAGCTGCAGAAAATATTAATAAGATAATTTTCCCTAAATGGAAGGATAGACTTAAGGTTACCGTATCTAGTTTTGAGTGGTTAGATTTATATAACCTAGATGCAAATAAAGGCGAGGCTATAAGGCTCATCCAAAAGAGGTTTAATATAGATGAAAAGGAAACGGCCGTATTTGGTGACTATTTTAATGATATAGAAATGCTTGGAGCTGGTTATTATAGCTATGCTATGGAAAATGCACCAGATGAAGTAAAAAGCCATGCTAGATTTATAGCTAAAAGTAACAAGGAAAATGGAGTTTTAGAAAAGATAAAAGAAATAATATAAAATTAAAGGATGACTTAAATGTCATCCTTTAATTTTATTGAGAAAATAGGCCATAGGCCCTATTTCATTATGTTTTGTGGATTTCCTTTAAGATATTTTGTTATATTTTCAAAGGTTATATGGGCTCTTCTTGTAATGGCTTCCTCTGTTGCAAAAGCTATGTGAGGGGTAACTATGGCATTTGAACAGCCTAATAATGGATGGGTTTTAGGTAGAGGTGGTTCTACTGTAAATACATCAACTCCAGCACCAGCAATTATATCATTTCGAAGGGCTTCTGCTAGGACTTCTTCATCTACGATAGGTCCTCTAGCTGTATTTATAAGTATGGAGGAAGGCTTCATAATAGAAATTTCATCTCTTCCTATTAGACCATTAGTTTCTTCGTTTAATGGAACATGAATAGATACAATATCACTATCTGAAAGTAAGGTTTCAAGAGATACATATTTAATTCCTGAATCTATTAAAGATTTCTTTTCAGTGCGGCTATGAGCTAAGATGTTACATCCAAAGACCTTAGCTATTTCAGCTACCCGAGTGCCAATAGAACCAGTGCCTATAATACCTAAGGTTTTCCCATAAAGCTCATTTTGACTAAATCCATCTTTGTTTTTACCTTCCCTTGTAGCCTCATTTAAAGGAACTATATTTCTAAGCACAGAAAGTATAAGTCCAAAGGTAAGTTCAGCTACAGAGTATGTACTATAGCCAGCGGCATTACATACCATTATATTGTTTTTCCTGCAAGTTTCCATGTCTATATGATCCACGCCAGTAAAGGCTACGGAAATCATTTTTATATTAGGATTTGAAGCTATAGCCTTTGCATTTAGGGGCATATTAGCAACAATTAATACATCGGCTCCTTCAATTCTCTCAATAAGTTCCTCTTCATTTTGTGGTCTACTTCCATAAGAAGTTATTTCGTGTCCAAGTTCTATTAAAGAATCTCCAATTTCTAAAAGTTCCTCGCCTGTAAGGCCTAAAGGTTCTAACACTACTATTCTCATTTAAAAATCCCCCTTATATAATTTGAGATTTCACGGAAACTCTTTAGCTCCTATGATTACTCATTTTTAGTATTATAACTTTTTATCATTTCCCCCACCCTTTTTACATAAAACACTTGAGAAATGTATAACTAAACTCAAGTTTTACATAGTAGGTTCCGTGGCCACTCTATATTTAAAAATATTATGATATAATTATATTATAATATAAGATTATGTAAATATGGAATGAACTTAGAAAGAATTAGGAGGAGATAGTTATATGATTAAGAAGTTAATTATAATAATTGCAAGTTTATCAATGGTTTTAATAGGATTAATTACATTTAATGATTATAGAGCAGATTCTACAAACAGTAACAATAAAGATGTACTAACTGAACCTAACTTAAGTCATTTAAATAATGAAAAGTCTATAAATAATGACTTTAATGTAAAAAGTATAATATTATATACAAAGGGTAATCTTAAGGAAATTTCTAAAGAAGACTATTCAGAGTTACTGAAACTTACAGAATTAAAAAATTCTCAAATTAAAGGACAAGTAAAAACTTTAATTTCTGAAGATAATTTAAATTCATATAAGAATAGCAATAGCATATTAGAAATTTTATTTAATGAAGATCAGATACTAAAGTATACAGAACTTGAAATCATATCTGAGATTCCATATACAAGAATACTTTATCCCTTAAATGATGCATTTAATATAGGTATTAATAATAATATGATTCTCATAGAAAATAAGGATTCAAATTTTCCAGCATCACAAGTATTACAATCAAAAGAAAACTCTCAAAAATTATTAAATCTACTTAAAATAAATAAGTGATCTACATATATCTAAAATATATAAATTATAACTATGAATATTATAACTCTAAAGTATAATACTTAAAAATCTATTATTAACATTAAGTAAAATATTAGGCTCAAGCATTACATTTTATACAATCTTACTGTATGCTTATAATTATACAATAAAATGATTCATGTAACAAAATCATAATTTGAATTGAAGATAGTGTTAACTAATCTATGAAAAAACAGATTAAAAATTTTAAGATTTAAATTACACTTTCAAAAGTGAAAATGTGCTCTAAAATAATGAGGTGTTATTTTTTCTTTCACCAGAACTTTTAAATTTATTCTGGAAAATTAAAAAAGAGCAACAAGAATACACCTTTGTTTACAAGAAAGAATACTCCGGAATTGGTTGGAATGAGTGCATTTGCATATAATACTGAAGCAAATTTGATGATGCCTGATTTAATATTTAGACTGAATACCAATGAAAATATTAATAAAATCTATTTGTGGAAGTTAATTAATCATAGCTTGTTTAGAGAAAATATAAAATCTTTATCAAATGGTTCATCGAAATCAATGTCTAATATTTCAAAGCAAAGATTAATGGAGTTAAGTGTTCCAATACTACCAATAGAACTTCAAAACCAATTTGCAAACTTCATTAAACAAGTCGACAGATTGAAATTTGAAATGGAGAGCAGTTTAAAAGAGCTGGAGAATAACTTTAATTCATTAATGCAAAAAGCCTTTAAGGGTGAATTGTTTAATTAGGCATGTGAAAATAAAGAATAGGCAAGGAGTGATGCAGTTGTGAGTATTGAAAGCATTGAATTAAAAAACTTTACGGTTTTTAATAATTTAAAAATTAAATTTTCAAAAGGCATAAACGTAATGATGGGTGAAAATGGAACAGGGAAAACACAATTGCTTAAAGCAATTTACGCAGATATTGAAATTTCTAAAAGTAAAAATATAAATGATATTTCAAAATATTTCAAGTCTGTTAATATCAATAATGTTTTTTTTACTAAGCAACTTAAACCATTATTTTTAGAAGTAAAAGCTTCAAATAGTAAAAATAGTTCAGATAAAGAATATTTAATGGGTAAACTAAATTTGAATATTAATGGAGTAAATTCAACCTTTGGAAGTGATAATGAATGTTCATATGAAATATCATACCCAGAACAAGAAATGAATTGTACATTCATTCCAGCAAAGGATATGCTTACTCATTCAAAAGGACTAGTATCAATGGCTGATAAATTTAATGGATTCCCTTTTGATAAAACATTAATTGATATTATAAAAATAGCTGGGCAATGGCAGCTAAGAACCCCACCTAAAATTGCGTTGAAAGTGTTGCCAATTCTTGAGAAGATGATGGATGGTAAGGTGGTCATTGAAAATGAAGAGTTTTATGTGAAAAAAAATAATGGTAATATGGTTGATTTTGCAGTTGAAGCAGAAGGGTTAAAGAAAATAGGATTGTTATGGCAACTCTTAATGAATGAAAATATAACAGAGAACAGTGTTCTTTTATGGGATGAGCCAGAAGCTAACATTAATCCTAAGTTTATTCCAGATTTAGTAGAAATATTGATTGAATTACAGAAAAATGGAGTTCAAATTTTTCTTACAACACATGATTATATTTTTGCAAAATATTTTGAAGTTAAACGTTCTGAAAATGATGAAATTATGTATTATTCGCTATATAAAACTCATGATGGTGTAAAGTGTGAAAATAGTATTAATTTTGGAGATTTAAAAAACAACACAATCATGGATACTTTTATTCAATTATACAAAGATGAAGTTGAAAGAGCTATGAAATAATGGTGCATATAAATGAATCAAATATGATTTTTGGCGATTTTGAGGAAGATAAAGTATTTGAAATTGAAAAATCTAAACTGCATAATAAAATAGGAAATGGAATAAAAGTTGTAGAGTTTCTTCTTTTAAGAAATGAAAATGAGCTAAATTTTATTGAAGCAAAATCAAGTTCGCCACAGCCCACAGAACAAAATGTTATACGTTTTAATGAGTTTATAGAGGAAATTTCAGATAAGTTTATACACTCTTTTAACTTATTTTATTCCACTATTTTAAAAAGAAATAAAGATTATGGAGAGATGAACAATAACTTTTTTAAATTGGATAATAGTCAAACAAAGCTAAAATTTATTCTTGTCATTAAAGATCATGAGATAGAATGGTTATTACCAATATCAGATGCATTAAAAAAGAAATTAGCATATCAGAATACCATTTGGAAAAGTGAAGTTATAGTAATGAATGATAAGATTGCTAGTAACTATAATTTAGTTAAAAGTGTTTAAAAATGATACTTTTAACTAAATATCTTTAGAGATGATATAGTAATCCAGAGTATTTAAAGTATTCCTACTTAGAAGGAAGATTATTGGCATAATAAAATTTTACATGTTTTAAAGTAGATAAAAATGGAAATAATACTACAATCTAAATTTTATGAAAGAGGTAGAAGGGTGTTCAGAGAAGTCTATTAAATATTATAAATCAACTATAGAAAATATGCTAAAAACATTAGATAAACCAGTTAAACATATTACAACAGAAGATTTAAGAGGATATCTAGCAGAGTACCATAAAAAAGGTAATTGTAGTAAGGTTTCTATTGATAAAGAAATGCCAATAGAACAGGTACAACAGCTTTTAGGACATCAAAAAATAGATACAACACTTCAATACTCAATGGTAAGTCAAAATAAGGATTTACTGGCTTTTTATCTTTACCATTAGCAAGTTTGTATTCATTTAAAAGTTGATTATATGTAACTAATATTGATATAATTGTACTCACAATGACACCTTCCTTTTTGGAGATTTTTGTTGGGGTAGATTACAACAATTATATCAGAAAAGAGGGGGTCATTGTTTTTTTTAGGTTTAAAATAGAACAAACTATTGCAATAGCAAGGATTGAAATAAATAAAACAAAGATGGTGTTAACACTATCGAATTGAAAGTGGGAGGATTATTATGAGAGTAAAAGGATATAATTTATTAGAAGAAATCACAAATGGTATTTTAATAACTTTAGCATATGCTTTCTTTAAACTTTTAGGAGATAAAGAATCATTGCAAAACTTATTTATGAGCATTTATGGAATAAAAAAGCCTGTTAAGAATAAAAGGTAAATAAGTAGTTAATAGATTTATTTCAACTTAACTTTAAGGTAATTTCAATATATATTTTTTAAAACATCGAAACTTAAATTATTTATAAAAATGTTTTTACTGGAGCTTATTTCAAAGTTTAAACTTTTCAAAAGTTTATTTACATTTCCTTTAAAAGTAAAGAAAAGAGGAGTATCTTTATTATCAAAAATTAAAAGATAAGGAGATTCATCTTTTGGAAGTATAATTACAACTTCATCGACAAAAGAATTTATCCATTGATTTTTTATTTCTAAAGGACTTTCTAAGGGAATCTTAATCATGTAGCCATTATCAGGTATAGGATTTAATTTAGAATAAACTCCAGTTATGTTTTTTAGGTGCTTTTTAGCTTCAGTTTGAATGTTTGAATTAGATTGGATGTTGCTTATAACAGATCCATTATCTACACTGAAGATTTCAATATTTATATTTTCAATAGATAAGGCTTTTATAGGAAAAGAAAGTATAATAATTAAAATAATAACCATTTTTTTTGACATCTAAATCACCTACCTTATATATAGTGTTTCCTGAAACTATTTAATATATCTTAAAATATAGAGTTATATTTACTTTATTTTATGGAATTATAGGAGATATATAATTAACTTATTTTATTATTAATATAAAGGTACATTATTTGTAAGGCCATAGAAGAGTTAAATAGTGTTTTGTGTTTTTATGAAGTTAGTAATATAATGTATGTAAACTACAATGAAGAAGGTGGCTAAATGGAAGTTCAAGTTTTTTTAAAGGATGAGAAAGAACCAGTTATTTATAAAGGTGATAGGATAGACGTTTTAGATTTTGAAATGAATGGAATTAAATACAAACAAATAAGATTTTTTAAAAAAGGATTTAGTAAAAGTGAATTAATTGAAGATGCTATAATAAGTAAGATAGTTAAAATATAGCGAAGTTATACTTTGGGTAACAAAATACAAGTTGCCTATAATAAATAATGTATTAAAGTATGCCTTCTAGATGTCATACTTTAATATAAAGATATACCCTATATCAAGGACTTTAAATAGCCTTGGCTGTAGGGTATATTTTTTATGGTTTATAAGAAAGTTTTAAGTCAATATAATTTATTAGAAGATTTTAAGGAAATAGAGCTCTCGTGTATATAAAATTCGGATGTATGCAAGATATAGATATACATAAGATTTAGATGCGAATATTATTTTTCATAAGCAAACTAACCTTAAATAAATAACTAATCAAGGAATAATAATATGAACAAGTAATGAATAGTAATAATTATTATTAATTACTATTCACATATAGAGGATTAGGTGGTATTATAATATTAAGTTAGGTGTGCCTAAACTTAAAATGTATAAAGGTGGAATAATTTGTGACTGATAATAAAGAAGACTATTTAAAGGCTGTTTATAACCTTGGAGGTAATAGAAAGCAAGTTAATAATAAAGATATAGCTAAAGTATTAGGGGTCTCGGCACCTTCTGTAAGTGAGATGCTTAAAAAGCTTTTAGATGAAGGATATCTTGAATATACTCCATACAAGGGTATAAAGCTTACGGAATATGGAGAAAAGGAAGCTGTAAATATTATAAGAAGGCACAGGTTATGGGAAGTATTCCTTGTTGAACATCTTGGATATGACTGGCATGAGGTAAATGAAGAGGCAGAAAAGCTTGAACATGTAACTAACTTAAAGTTAGAAGGGCGATTAGATAAATATCTTAATTATCCAAAGGCCTGTCCTCATGGTAGTCCTATATTTCAAAATGAAATAGGGCTATCAAGATACAGAACTCTAGATACTTTAGATGTAGGGGAAGAAAGCACAATAAGACGGGTGTTTGATGAAAGGAAGCTTTTACAATATGTAGATAGTCTAGGTTTAAGTATTGGAGATGAAATTAAGGTGTGGAATTTAGCTCCATACAATGGACCTATTACTTTAAGGATAAATGAGAAAGATATAATTATAGGAAAAGAAGCTGCAAATAATATTTTTGTAGATTAAAAGGAGGAATAATCATGAAAAAGGTATTAAGTTCTATATTAGTTTTATCTATTATTGCAATTTTTGTTTCAGGTTGTACATCATCAAAAGATGCTAGCAATACTGGTGATAAAAAGGGTAAATATAACGTTATTACAACAACTACAATGCTTAGCGATATGACAAAATCTATAGGTGGTGATTTTGTAGAGGTTAAGGGACTTATGGGTCCTGGAGTGGATCCACATTTATATAAGGCTAGTGCTGGAGATGTAAGTCTTATGCAAAAAGCTGACATGGTGGTATATAATGGGCTTCATCTAGAAGGTAAGATGGGAGAGGTATTCGAGCAGCTAGATGGAGGCGGAAAGCTTATCGTATCAGTAGCTAATGGAATAAAGGAAGAAAAGTTATTAAACTCACAGGATGCTTCTATTTCACATGACCCTCATATCTGGTTTGACGTTAACATATGGAAAGATGCATCTATAGAACTTGCAAAGGGACTTAAAAAGTTAGATAAAGAACATGAAAAAGAATATGATGAAAATTTAAAGAATTATTTAGTAGAACTAGATGAACTTGACGCATATATAAAGGAAAGAACATTAGAACTTCCAAAGGAAAATAGGGTGCTTATAACAGCACACGATGCATTTAATTATTTTGGAAGAGCTTATGGATATGACGTAAGAGGTCTTCAAGGGATAAGTACAGCCTCAGAAGCTGGAACTTCGGATGTAAGAGAACTTGCAAACTTTATAGTAGAACGTAAAATTAAAGCTGTATTTATAGAATCCTCAGTGCCTAAAAAAAATATCGAGGCTCTTCAAGAAGCGGTTAAAGCTAAAGGCTTTGACGTGAAAATAGGTGGAGAACTTTATTCTGACTCTATAGGAGATAAAGGAAGTAAAGCGGAGACTTATATAGGAACATTTAAGAGTAATATTGATACCATTGTAGATGCCTTAAAATAAAGCATAGGAGGATTTAAAGATGTCAGAAATAAACAAAGAAAAATTAGATGGAAAATTAGAAATGAAAAATAAAAGGTCACAAATGTTAAAAGGTGAAATGGATACAAATAATTATATAATAGAAGTAGAAGATATGACAGTAGCATATCAGGTTGTACCAGTTTTATGGGACGTTGATCTTAAAATACCTAAGGGAATCTTAATGGCAATAGTAGGGCCTAATGGAGCAGGTAAGTCCACCTTGATTAAGGCTATGTTAAATTTAATAAAACCAATCTCAGGCAAGGTTACATTTAATGGTAGGTCATATAAAGAAGAAAGAAAGAATATAGGTTACGTACCTCAAAGTGGCAGTGTAGATTGGGACTTCCCAACCGATGTATTAGATGTAGTACTTATGGGTAGATATGGGTCATTAGGATGGATTAAACGACCAACCAAAAAAGATAAAGAAAAAGCAGTAGAAGCATTAGAAAAAGTTGGTATGAAAGATTTTATAAATAGACAAATAAGTCAGCTATCAGGGGGACAGAAACAAAGAGTATTTCTTGCAAGAGCTTTAGTTCAAGAGGCGGATATATACTTTATGGATGAGCCATTTCAAGGGGTAGATGCCATGACAGAAAAAGCTATAATATCCCTTTTAAAAGAACTAAAGGATAGAGGGAAAACTGTAATAGTTGTTCACCATGATCTTCAAACAGTTAAAGAGTATTTTGACTGGGTAACTTTATTAAGTACTCAAATTATAGCAAGTGGACCTGTAGAAGAAGTATTTACAGAGGAAAATATAAATAAGACATATAAGAGCAAGGGTGAAATTTTAAAAAGGTAGGTGAGAAACTTATGGATATATTACAACTTATTTTAACAGATTATACATTACAAACAGTGTCACTAGGGGCAGCACTTTTAGGGGTAATAAGTGGCGTACTTGGAAGCTTTGCCGTTATAAAAAAGCAGAGTCTTTTAGGTGATGCAGTTTCTCACTCGGCCCTTCCTGGAATTGCTTTAGCCTTCTTATTTACACAAAGTAAAAAGATTGAAGTACTACTTTTAGGAGCACTTATAGCTGGATTTATATCTACATATTTAATTATAGCTATAGTTAAATACTCTAAAATTAAATTCGATAGTGCACTTGCTCTTGTATTATCAGTGTTCTTTGGAGCGGGCATTGTACTTTTAACTTACATTCAAAAAATTCCAAATGCAAATCAAGCAGGTCTTGATAAATTTATATTTGGGCAAGCATCTACATTATTAAAAAGAGATGTTAGAGTAATGGCCATTTTGGGGATTATATTAATATCTTTAGTGATAATCTTTTGGAAAGAATTTAAAATAATATCCTTTGATGAGGAGTTTGCTGAAAGTCTTGGATTCCCTATTAAAAGAATTAATATCTTACTTTCGGCTATGATAGTAACTTCAATTATTGTAGGACTGCAAACTGTAGGTGTTATATTAATGAGTGCCATGTTAATAGCACCAGCAGTGGCTGCAAGGCAGTGGACAGATAAACTTTCTTTAATGGTAGTATTATCAGCAATATTTGGCGCTATATCGGGAGTTATTGGAACTGTAATAAGTTCAGTTGTTCCTAAATTACCAACGGGACCTACTATAGTAATAGTTATAAGTGTAATTGTAATTATAAGCTTAACTTTTGCACCTAATAGAGGGCTTATATGGAAGTATTTTAGAAACAAGAAAAATGAGAAAGAAATAAAAGAATACTTTTATAAAAGACAAAAAGGTGAAAATCCTGTAAGTCCTATAAAAATAAATGTTATGAAGGAGGGGAAGTAAATGACACCACAATTAGAAATTCAAATTATAGCAGTAATGGTGGCGGTAGCATGTTCCCTTCCGGGGGTATTCTTAGTATTAAGAAAGATGTCTATGATGTCAGATGCTATAACTCACACTATATTACTTGGGATTGTAATAGCATTTTTCATAACTCATAGCTTAACCTCTCCACTTTTAATAGTGGGAGCGGCTCTTGTAGGGGTTATAACTGTATTTTTAACTGAAATACTTAATAGTACCAAACTTGTATCGGAGGATTCAGCTATAGGAATTGTATTTCCACTACTTTTCAGTATAGCAATAATAATGATTTCTAAATATGCAGGTTCAGTTCATTTAGATACAGATTCAGTATTACTAGGAGAGCTTGCATTTGCGCCATTTAATCGTATGAAAATAGGTGGAATGGATATAGGAGCTAAGGGTATGTATTCCATGGGAGCTATTCTTATTATAAATTTAATATTCATAATAGTATTTTTCAAAGAGCTTAAGGTAGTAACCTTTGATCCAGCTCTAGCAGCAGTTTTAGGATTTGCACCAGCCCTTTTGCATTATAGTTTAATGACTATAGTATCAATAACAGCAGTGGGAGCATTTGAAGCTGTAGGATCTATCTTGGTAATTGCATTTATGATAGGACCCCCTGTAACAGCATATTTATTAACCAATGATTTAAAAAGGATGATTATATTAAGTGCTTTAATAGGCGCCATAAATGCTATACTAGGCTACCAATTTGCACAAAGATTAGATGTATCTATAGCAGGATCTATGGCAGTCCTTACTGGAATAACATTTTTATTAGTATTTATATTTGCACCAGGTACAGGGCTTTTAACTATTATAAGAAGACGCAAGTCTCAAAGAATAGAATTTGCAGAAAAGTCCATGTTATTTCATTTATATAACCATGAAGGTGAAGAAAATGAAAAACGTGAATGTGGAGTTAACAGCATCCATGAACATCTTCACTGGGAACAAGGCTTTTTAAAATCAATAATAAAGGGTCTTAAACAGCAAAATAAGCTATTTATAGAAGATGACGTAATTAAATTAACAGATGAGGGAAGATCTTATGCTATAATGAGTTATAAAGAGATTGCTTAAATACTTAATATATTTATAATATTTAAATAGGATTATTTATAAAAATAGTCCTATTTTCGCATTACACAGCTTTAATAATAGGGTGAATTGTATTATACTGTATCAAAATCTATAATGTTACTTTAAAGAGCAGAATATTAATTTAAGGGGTATAACATTAGTAAATGTATACGAATAATATAATAAGGACCTTCAATGATAAAATAATTCAAGTATGAAGGTCCTTGACATAGGGATATATTACCACAAATTAAATGTATTAAATATAATATTTTACACAAATAGTATTGTAAAATATATATAACTATATATTTATATTTCATTGTTGGAAGGATGATATCATTGGACATTCCAAGTCAAGGACAAAAGCTTAAAAGCTTGAGAACTAAGTTAAAACTAACTCAAAAGGATTTAGTTATTGAAGGAGTTACAAGAGAATTTATTAGCATGGTAGAAAAAGGGAAACGGAAATTTAGTAAAGCCACAGCTATTTGTTTTATGGAAAATATAATAGAATATGCAAAGGTTAAATCTATAGATATGGATTTAACCTTTGACAAAGAATATCTTTCAAGAACAGTTAGAGAAGATGCTGAAGTGTATTGTAAGTTGTCCCTAGAAAAGTGTTCTACTAAGGAAGAGTATTTAGAAGTTTTAAACATTTGTAAAGAATATGAATTATCAAATGTAATGATTATGGTATATAAAGAAATCGGAGATAAACTTTTAAATGAAGCTAAGGCTGTTGAAGCGTTTATAAATTACGATAAAGCTATAGAAATAATAGATCAAAATAATATAACTGAACATAAGATTCGTACCTTAAATAATATGGGTATATGTAAACTAAGGCTACTACAATATAATGAAGCTATATATTATTTTAATAAGTCTATTGAGCTATCCCATAGTACGAATGACTATAAGATTTATAATAAAGTCTTATATAACATGTGCTTAGTGTATTCTAATATGAAAAATGTATACAAAGCATTACAATATATAAAAGAAGCTAAAGAAAGAAAAGATATTAAAGATGAAAAGAATATATTTATAAAGATAAGAATAATTGAAGCGCTTTGTTATGAAGAAATAGATGATTATAATAAAGCCATAGAGATATATAAGGATTTAAAAGATAATTTAAATATAGAGGATAATATTATACTAGGGAATATATATAATAACTTAGGTATAGCATTATTTAAAAATAAGGATTATGAATCAAGTAAAACTTATTTTAATAAATCTGAAGAACTAAGAATCATATACGATAGGGGTTGTTTATCCCATACTATTATAGATAAATCTATGGTATATACATATTTAAAAGAGTACAGTGAAGCTATAGATATAATTAATCATGGATTAAGCTTATGTAATGAATATAATGATTATAAATATTTAAACAAAGGTTATAAATATCTAGAATATATTTATAAAGAACAAAAGGATTATAGTAAGTTGAAAGAGACATATAACAATATTTTATATCATGCTGGGATTAATAA
The DNA here is from genome assembly GCF_900461105.1 of Clostridium putrefaciens. Taxonomy (GTDB): domain Bacteria; phylum Bacillota; class Clostridia; order Clostridiales; family Clostridiaceae; genus Clostridium_L; species Clostridium_L putrefaciens. Next base: position 322,718 of record NZ_UFWZ01000001.1, read on the forward strand.
TAACACAAAAGAAAAGATATCTGCTTTAAGTGGGATTGTAAAGCTTGAGATTAGTTTGAAGAATTATGAAGTTATTGGTGAATATATGAATATGATCAATGAAAGTATTGACTTAATTTGAAATAAATTGTAACATGGTAATAGAAGCTTCTTTATTAATATAAGATAATATGTTATAGGAGGTAGTATTATGAAGAAAAATGTACTAATTAAATCTGTTATGACCATGATTCTAGGAGCTATAATTACAACTAGCTCTATTATACCAGTTACTAGAGCTGGGGAGCAGCCAGAACCTGAAATGGCAGCAATAGAATATAACATAAACATTTAAATTTAGCATAATAAAAAAGACCTGATACTTAACTGTCAGGTCTTTTGTTGGATTTGATATAACAGGAGTACGGTTAGGTATAGAATTAATGTTATTCGTAAACTTTTGAATTTATTTCTTCTAAGATAGCATGTACATTAAGGTACAGGTTTAAGCCATTTTATGCTTTAAAATAACTGCTTTTATAGCCATATAGTCTATATCGGGGGAGAGTTCATCCTTAATTGGTTTTAACTTTTCAGCACCTACTTTATTTATAGCTTCTAATATATACCCTTCGCTATCTTTTGGTATAAAATCATCAAGGTCTACGTCCATGCCTTCCAAAAAGCAATCCATAATATGTTTTTGAATAGTCACAGAGCTTAAGTTTCTTGTAGTTGCTATATCATTTAAGTTAAGTCCTTCTTTATATAAGTTGTAACTTTCGTGATGACTTTTAGCCTTGTCTTTTATTATTACAGTGTTAGAAGTTATTTGCGATGAAAGAGTTGTATCATCTCTAACTATTTCATTTTCTTCCACATATTCTTTTATTAAATTCAAGAACCTATCACCATACTTTTCAAGCTTGCTCTTACCCACACCTTTAATTTCCCCAAATTCAGCTTCGTTTAATGGGAGCTTTGTACTTAACTCCTTTAAGGTAAAGTCGGCAAATACTACATAAGGTGGAATACTAAGCTCTACTGATATGGATTTTCTTAAAGCTCTTAATAAATCAAATAGTGTATCATCCTTTTCTACAGACTTTTCTAATTTTACTATTTGAATAGATATACTTTCTTTATTTTTTAATGCTAGTTTTGATTTAGAGGTTAATTTCAATAGCGGATATTGCTCACTAGTCATTAGAAGGTAGCCATCAGCTATTAACTTATTTATAACCTCATCTAAAAACTTCCTGTCATATTTTTTCATAAGGCCATAAGTAGATAGTTTATCTAAACCAAATCTTAATACCTTTTGATTTTGGGATCCTTTCAATACATCCATAATAATATTAACTCCATAACGTTCGCCAGCTCTATAAACACAAGAAAAAATCATTTGAGCTTCTGTAGTTATATCCTTTAATTCAATTTCATTAGTACAACTGCTGCAATTATTGCAACTATCAGCTATATCTTTTTCACCAAAATATTCTAATATAAATTGTCTAAGACACTTTTGCGTGTAAGAGTAGTCAACCATTGTCCTAAGGTTATTATAATCTTGAAATTTTTTATTCTCGTCCATAGGAGAGGTGTCTATAAAATACTTTTGAGTTTGTATGTCTTTGTTGTTAAATAAGAGTACACACTCACTAGGCTCACCGTCACGGCCAGCACGACCAGCTTCTTGGTAATAGGCCTCTAAGTTTTTTGGAATAGCATAATGTATTACAAAACGTACATTAGATTTATCTATACCCATACCAAAGGCGTTGGTTGCTACCATAAGGTTTAAATTTTCATACATAAAGTTATCTTGCATTTCTCTTCTAATATTTTCAGCTAAACCAGCATGATACATACCTGTCTTATATCCATTTTTATTTAATAAATTATATAATTGCTCTGTTTCTTTTCTTGTAGATGTGTAGATTATTCCACTTTCATCTTTTTTATTAGATAGATAGTTTAAAATAAAGGTTTCCTTGTTCTCACCTCTGAATACTTTAAAGTTTAAATTAGGTCTATCAAAACCTGTAAAAAACATATTAGGATCATGTAAGTCTAATAAACTTATTACATCTTTTTGAACTACGTCTGTTGCAGTAGCTGTGCATGCAAGTATTGTAGGTCTTGGATTAATTGTACTTATAAAACTATTAACATTTCTATAGCTTGGTCTAAAGTCATGACCCCACTTTGATACGCAGTGAGCCTCATCTACAGCAATTAAGGGTATTTTTATGTCTATATTTCTAAAAAGGTAATTAATATTATCAAGGCCTTCTGGTGCGAGATAGACTAATTTATATTTATCTTTAGATATATCTAAAACTCTTTCTTCTACCTCGGATTTAGATAGGGTACTATTTATGTAGGTAGCTCCAATGCCTAAACTATTAAGACCATCAACTTGGTCCTTCATAAGTGAAATCAAAGGGGATATAACCAAGGTTATTCCATCTAAGACTAAGGCTGGTATCTGATAACATAAGGACTTACCAGCTCCCGTAGGCATAACAACAAAGCTATCTTTTCCATTTATGATACTATCTATGGCCTCGCCCTGGCCTTTTTTAAAGTTTTCATAACCAAAGTAGGTTTTTAATAAATTTAATGTTTCATCTTTATACATTTACACGCCTCATTTTAATTTATATTTAGCCTAATCACTGACTTATATTAATAGAAACTTATAGTTATTTACAACCACATTCTTTATGAATCAATTAAGTACTAACTTATACTAAGAGAAATATTATTTAGGTAATTTAATAATTACAATGAAACTCTTTTAAGTATTGACTGATTTTAATAAAAGTAATCAACAAAATTAAGTAAAATTTGTTGATGTGTTTAAATTTATTTTAAAGAAAGGCTTTAGGTCATAAGCTATTATATTTAATATATCAATGCATCAATATATACATTTTAACATAGTTAGTATTTTAAAAAAGCCTTATTTATTTGTAGCAACATTCATTTGAAACTTTTTTATGAAAATTTAATTTTTAATGGCTTTTTTTATACAATTTAATTGCCAAATATGATATGCTATAATTATAAGAAAATTTTTAAGGAGGTGTTATTTTGAAAAGAACAGTAGGCATTATTTTTATATTTATAAGTATATTTGTTCTATCAGGATGTGTTGCTGCAAATGGAAATAAAATTAGGTATGAGGGAAAAAGTGAAAATTTTATAGGAAGTTTAGAGCTTGATAAAGAGATGGATAATAAGTTATTAATACAATATAAAGATAATAACACCATCCCTAAAAGTATAAGGTTTAACTCAGAAAGCTTATCTGGATATGATTTTAGTGGAAGCTCAGATTACTCTGAAAGTTTAAAGGCTTTTAGTGTGATATTTAAAAATACAAAAAGATTAGAACAATATTTTCAAGAAAATATTGATGAAGATAATTTAACTCTTACAATAAACTGGGAAGATAAAAGTGAAGAAATCAAGTTGAAAAAGGTTAATTAAAAATATGTAAGTGAAGAAATTTAGTTAAAAAGATTTAACTAAAATACTTGAAAGTAATAGGATAACATGCGTTAACTACTCTAAACCTAAGCGGATGGGGAAACTGCCCATAGGAATGTTAAAATTGAAAGAGGGATTTATATATGTACAATTTAAAGGTTAAATTAATACACAAAGAAGCAAGACTTCCGGTATCAGCTCATAAAGGTGATGCAGGATTAGACTTATTTTCTGTAGAAGAGATGGAGATAAAACCTAGTGAGTCTAAGTTAATACATACTGGGATAATAATAGAACTTCCTAAAAATACAGAAGCGCAGATAAGACCAAGAAGTGGACTTGCTTTAAAGAATGGGATAACAGTACTAAATACCCCAGGAACTATTGATGAAGGATATAGAGGGGAAATATGCATAATCTTAATTAATCATGGCAAAGAAGTATTTAAGGTAGAAAAGGCTATGAAAATAGCCCAAATGGTAATAAAGCCTACGGTATTAGTGAATGTGGAAGAGATAGACGAATTAACTACAGACAGTGAAAGAGGACAAGGTGGATTTGGATCTAGTGGACTTTTATAAAATTATAACTTGATGGAATATATTGAATGGAATATATTGGGAGCACCTCTAAGGTACTGACATTTAGTGTCAGAACTGAAGGGGTGCTCCCATTTTATTGAAACATATAGGTGATTAGATTCCTACAATTGTGTCAATAATTAAAAGATGAATTAATGGCTTAATACAAAGTTAAGAAAGGAGAAAACAGATGCTTAAATATTTTAATAACAGAAGATTAATTAGAAATTTAATTATAATTATTTCAACTTTAATTATTTTGTCATATGCTGCTCTTTGCTTAAAACTTTATAGTAAGGATTTATCAACATTTAAGGAATGCTTTGATAATGGGGATTACATAAAAGCGAATTCAATTATTTTAAATAAAGGGAACTTTAATATTATAAAAAAGATTAAGATTAAGAAGGATTTAAATACTTATTTCTTAAATTGTATAGAACAATTAGAGATTAATGAAAATGAAAATAATAATGAAATTAGTGAAATCTCAAGAGAATATATATTATATACATTAAGGGAAATTGAAAGATATGATGTAGTTAATTCTAAAATTACAGAAATAAAAGATTCTATGCCTATGATTTCTAGTTCAAGAGATGTATTTGAAAAGGCGTATAAACTATTCAATGATAAGGATTATGTATCAGCAATGAAAGGGCTTAATGAAATAACACCAATTTACCCTGAATATCTAGAAGTTTTAGATATGAAGATAAACTGTTACTCAAAAATAAAAGAAGATACTTTAGATAAAGCAGATAAGCTTGCAAAGGATAAGTATTACTCTAAAGCTATATCTTTAATTGAAGATAACCTCTCTTTACTTAAAGAAGATAAAGAACTTATAGATAAGGTTAAAGAGTATGAAGGTGAAAAAGGTAAGTATCTTTCACGAAAACAGAAGGAAGAAGTTCAAGCTGTATTTAATAAACAGGAAGTTTCGGCAAAGCAAAATATAAATTCCTTTGATATAGCAAGTGGTACTAATTATTTAATTATTGTAAATATAAAAGATCAAAAGACCTACGTATATAAGGGTAGTAAAAATAAATGGTCTCTTACAAAAGAATTTTTATGCTCTACAGGCGTAAATGGGAAGGAAACACCTAAAGGAACCTTTACTGTACAAAATAAGGGAGATTGGTTTTATACTGATAAGTACGATCAAGGAGGTAAGTACTGGGTAGGATTTAAGGGAAACTATCTTTTTCACTCTGTACCTTTTGATAAAGAACAGAAAAAGATAGTAGATACTACTTTAGGGAAACCAGCCTCTCATGGTTGCATAAGATTAAAAGTTGATGAATCTAAATGGGTATATGATAATGTACCTATTGGATCAAAGGTTATTGTTAAGTAGAATGTAATATAATTAGAGATGTACTTTGGTTAATGTATATTTTATTTTATAAAAATATAAAAATATAAAAATATAAATATAAAGATATAAAAATATAAATATATAAAAGATTAAAGGGTTATAATCTTTGGGTTATCACCCTTAAAAGCTTTTTCTAAAATTTCTATAACTGTTAATAATTCATCATCATTAACTAGTTTTGGCTTATGGTACATTATAGCTGAATAAATGTTATCATAAACCCTTCCATAATCTCCAATAGGAGTTTCAATAAACTTAGTTATTTCTTCCCCGGTGGTGCTAATATAATTCATAAGCCCATAATCATTTGGTGTATCCAATCCGAAGCCTTTCGTTTCAGGCAGGATACCTTTTTTTAGGAATTCTTCTTGCCTATCTATTGACCTTTTTATAAAGCTTCCTCTTTTACCATGAATAGTGAACCTATAATAAGGAAGCTTTACTAAATGACTAGTTTTTAACTTAACCTTGAAAGTATTATAAAACAATTGTATCTCATAATAGTCATCAGCATTAGAGGGGTTTCTTATGGATTTAACATCATAAAACACCTTTTCAGGTCTACCAAATAAGGAAACTACTTGGTCTAATATATGCACACCTAAACCAAAAACAGATCCATTGTAATAGTCTAGATTATTACTAGTATCTTCAGGTCTATAATAATCAATATGTGATTCTAGTTCTACAATCTCTCCTAAATTACCACCATCTATAACTTTTTTTAAGGCCAAAAAATCAGAATCAAATCGTCTGTTTTGATAAGGCATTATAGTAAGCCCTTTAGATTTAGCCAAGTCTAATAACTTCTTTGTTTCTTTAAGTGTTGTTGCAAAGGGCTTTTCCACTAAGACACTTTTATTATTTAAAAGGCAAAGATTTGCAAGATCATAATGAGTGCTAGGTGGAGTACAAATAGTTACAAGTTTAACCTCATCATCATTTAACACATCAGATATATTATCAGTAAAACTTATATTGTGATTCTTAAAGTCTTTTTCAAGTTCTAATTTCCTATTTCTATTGTAGATCCATTTAACATTTATATCTTTTCTAAGCAGTATATAAGGTAAGTGATATCTAGTAGCACTTTTACCAAAGCCTAAAATAGCCATATTAAGTTTCATATCATATTACCTCCCTTATTTCGGATGCACCCCAGAGGTTTACCCATATTATGGGGACACCTCTAGGGTGGTTCCAGTTTTTAGCACTTTTAAATAAACCTTTTCTCCTAGGTTATAAGATGTGAGGGTATCTGATTTAACCTCAAAAATATTATCTTTAGTTTTAACTGTGTAGAGATAGAATGAACCAGAGAAAACTTTATGTGAACTACCACCACTTATAGAAGTGGATAGCTTCTTGGTCAATACTACTATTGTAACAAGTTTACCCAAGATATCAAGGGCAGTACGACCTCTCTAACAATATATCTTTTATTACATTGATAGTTTTAGTAGATTTTTAGTAGCATTTATATCTCTATTAATTATCATTCCACATACTAGACATATATATTTGTTCCAGTTTCTTTAGTGAACTTTTTGAATAGTGGTTTATAATCCTACGATGTAGATACTATACTTTTCCAATATGATTCTACATTTATTTCATTTCATAGCAACATAATTAAATATAGGATGCTTTGGAGCTAGTGATGCCCACGTGGTAAATAAAATAGGCACCTATGCTACAAAGTTTTCTCATAACATAAGGGATGAAAAAGATTTTATAGAAGCAATTAAACAAGGGAATTTTTGCCCAGTTAGAAAAAAAGAGCAGGGATTTGAAACTATCAATGTTTATGATACTTTAAAGACAACGTAATTAAGTAAATGTTTATGAAAATTTAAGGATGGCATAAAGGATAATTTATCAAAATGTAGATTTTGTAAAGCAAACAATTCTGTTTATAATATTGACATTTTATTTTATATCTGATACCATGAGATGAATTTAATGAAACAATTCATTTTAAATACTATGAAAAGAAAGAGTAAGATATTAATCTTCCAAAGAGAGCTCCTGTTTGGTGTAAAGGAGAGAAGGAAATATACTGAATACGTCTTGGAGTATCACACTTAAAGCTTAATTTGTTTAAGTAAGTAGGCTGTTGACGGATCCTTCCCACGTTATAGGGATAGAGTATTATATTGTACTCGAAAAGGTTTATATGGTGACATATAAATAAATTAAGGTGGTACCGCGAGATTATATACTCTCGTCCTTATAGCTTAGCTATAGGGACGGGGGTTTTTTATTTATTTAAAAGACATTATGTAATAATCTTTATTTTAGGGGAGAATTCTCAATTAACAGTAAAGATTATTATAGGGGTATAAGTATCCAAAACAACTATAGCACATCATGTGAAATTAGAGAGGAGAATTATTATGATAAGTGTAGATGAACAATTAAAGATTATTAAAAAGGGTGCAGCAGAAATTATAAATGAAGAGGAATTAAAAGAGAAGCTTGTAAAAGCAGAAAAAGAAAATAGACCTCTTGTAGTAAAGCTAGGACTTGATCCAAGTGCTCCTGATATTCATATAGGTCATGCAGTAGTTTTAAGAAAGATAAAGCAACTTCAAGATTTAGGTCATAGAGCAGTAATAATTATAGGTGACTTTACAGGAATGATAGGAGACCCAACGGGTAAGTCTAAAGCAAGAAAACAACTTACAAAAGAGCAGGTTATGGAAAATGCAAAAACTTATGAAAAGCAAATCTTTAAAATATTAGATAAAGAAAAGACAGACCTACGATTTAATAGTGAATGGCTTGAAAAGCTTAATTTTAGAGATGTCATAGAACTTTCAGCAAAATACAGTGTAGCTAGGATGCTTGAGAGAGAAGACTTTAAAAATAGATTTAAAAATGAAATAAGCATAGGAATTCATGAGTTTTTCTATCCTTTAATGCAAGCTTACGATTCTATAGCAATAGATGCAGACATAGAGCTTGGGGGAACTGATCAAAGATTTAACATATTAATGGGTAGAACTATGCAAAAAGAATACGGCAAGGAATGCCAAATTGCTTTATTCATGCCTATATTAGAAGGCCTTGATGGTAAGGAAAAGATGAGTAAAAGTCTTGGAAACTACATTGGGATTTATGATAGTCCGGAGGTTATGTACACAAAGACTATGGAAATACCAGATGATCTTATAATAAAGTACTTTGAGCTTGGAACTGATATACATCCAGATAAGATAAATGAAATGAAGGCCAATCTTCAGTCAGACAGCGTAAATCCAAGAGATATAAAAATGAGTTTAGCTAAAGAAATAGTAAGATTATATCATAGTGAAGAGGATTCATTAAAAGCTGAACATCATTTTGTACATGTGTTTCAGAAAAATCAAATGCCTGAAGATCTAGAACCTGTAACAATAACTGATACTATGAACTTTATAGAAGTTATAGTATATGCAAAGCTTGCATCATCTAACAGTGAAGCTAGAAGACTTATAACTCAAGGTGGAGTTAGGATAAATGGAGAAAAGGTTAGCGACTTTAATGATGTAAAATTAAAGGATGAAGATATAATACAAGTAGGAAAGAAAAAGTTTGCTAAGATTAAGCTATAAAATGAAGCTAAAATTATAATAACTCAAAATAAAAGATAACCAGTAAATATGCTAATGTATTTACTGGTTATCTTTATTTAAAGCACCTTACTTAGGAAATCTTTTGTTCTAGGGTTTTTAGGATTTGAAAATATATCTAAAGGCTTGCCTTCTTCTACAATATTTCCATTATCCATAAACAAAACTCTGTCTCCAACTTCTTTTGCAAAGCCCATTTCATGGGTAACAACAACCATGGTCATGCCTTCTTTTGCTAGATCTTTCATAACAGCTAAAACTTCTCCAACCATTTCAGGGTCAAGTGCTGAAGTTGGTTCATCAAAAAGCATAACATTAGGCTCCATTGCAAGAGAGCGAGCTATAGCTATTCTTTGTTTTTGGCCACCTGATAACTGAGAAGGATAACTTTTTGCCTTTTCTCTAAGTCCTATTTTATCAAGTAATTTAAATGCTATAGATTCAGCTTCTTCCTTTGATTTACCTTTAACCTTTATAGGAGCTAAAGTTATGTTATCTAAAATTGTTTTATGTGGGAATAGGTTAAACTGCTGGAATACCATTCCCATTTTCTCTCTTAACTTATTTATATCTACCTTTTTGTCTGTAACATCTTGTCCTTCAAAGACTATATGTCCAGAGGTGGGAATTTCTAAAAGGTTAAGGCATCTTAAAAAAGTACTCTTTCCAGATCCAGAAGGACCTATAACCACAACTACTTCGCCTTTTTTAATCTCTTCATTAACACCTTTTAAAACTTTGTTATCACCAAAGTCTTTAGTTAAATCCTTAATTTGTATCACTTTTATTCATCCTCCTTTCAGCTATTCCAAGTAATTTTGAAAGGCTAAATGTAATTATGAAATAAAATAAAGCTGCAACTATTAGAGGCTCAAAGGGTTGGAAGGTTGTACCCCTAACAGTATTTGCATTATACATAAGTTCATGAATGCCTATAACGGAAACTATTGATGATTCCTTTACAACTACAATAAATTCATTACCTAAAGCAGGTAAGATATTCTTAAAGGCTTGGGGGATTATAACATTTGCCATAGTCATAGAACTTCCCATACCTAGACTTCTTGCAGCTTCTGTTTGTCCTTTATCCACGGCATTTATGCCAGCTCTAATTATTTCAGCTACATAAGCACCACTATTAATAGACATGGTGATAGTTGCAGCGACTAAATCTGGAAGCTTTATTCCGATAGCTGGCAGACCATAATATATAATATAAAGTTGCACAAGAACCGGAGTACCTCTTATAAATTCTATATAAATAGAGGATACAAACCTTAATATCTTTTTATTTGAGAGTTTCATAAGAGAAAGTATAAGACCTATTAATGATCCAATTATTACTGTGAAAAAGGCAAGGATAAGGGTGAACTTAGCACCCTTAAAGAAAAAACCTGAGTATTCACCTAAAAAGCTAAAATCCAATTTAAATCCCCCTTGCTATTCTTCTATTAGTTGATTATATTTAACTACGAAATCTTCAATTATATTATCTTTAGTGAGCCTGTCTAAGGTTTTATTAATAGATTCTAAAAATTCACCTGAATCCTTACTAAGTGCTATAGCAGATCCGCCTTCTCCCTCTTCTTCAAGTTTTGGAACAGATAAAGTCATATCAGAATTTCTTTTTATGTAAGCTTTTGCTACTGGCTTTTCAACAACTATTGCATCAACCTTATTATTTTTAAGTTCAAGTACTAAGTCTGTAACCTTACCAAGACCTTTGATTTCACTACTTTTTAATTGATTATTTGCCATCTTTTCTTGTAGAGAACCCTTTTGAACACCTATCTTTTTACCGTTAAAGTCCTCTAAGGAGTTAAACGTGTCCTTATCTTCAGTTCTTATTATTATGTCCTGCAGAGCATTGTAATATATATTTGAAAAGTCGGCTTTTTTTCTTCTTGTATCATCAGGAGACATACCTGCCATAACCATGTCCACATTACCTGTATTTAAAGCAGCTAAAAGACCATCAAAATCCATATCCTTTACCTCAAGAGTTACCCCAAGGTCTTTTGCTATTTCTTCTGCTATAGCAATATCAAAACCTACAATAGTATCCTTGCCATCTATATTTTTATGAAATTCATAAGGTGGGTAATCAGCACTTGTACCAAGGACAAGCGTCCCAGAAGACTTAACCTTATCTAAGTGACTTTGATTTGTATTATTATCTTTCTTTCCACAAGCGGATAAGGAAAATACCATAACTCCGATAATTGCTACAGATAATATTGTTTTTAATACTGTTGTTTTCATTTTAAAATCTCCCCCTAAAATAATTTATATACACATTTAATAAAGTTTGTTTGCTATCTTGTGGATAACTAAGATGTTTTTAGTATTGTCCACATTTAAATTAAATGAATGTTGATTGTTTTTTAAAAACTAATTAGTATGTGCATAATTATACAACTAATGATTATAAATATGCAAGTATAATTTAAAAATATATTTTAAGGGAATGATATTAATTATAAGGTATGAAGTGAATGTCGCTTAAATATTAGCCTGTCGCTATGTGAAGCACTCCATAACAAGCTATATATTATATACTGATATTAAAAGGGGTAATGTATAACCATGTATAATGTGTTCGTAAGTTATATAAACTTTCTAATAAATAGTGTATAAATATTAATAGAAAACACACGTATATCTTCATCTTAAAGTTAGAAATTATAAGGCAGCGTATAGGAATGTAAAGGTAACATAAGAGAAACTGAGATTATGCAATTTAAAGTGTGATAATTAGGTTAAATTAGTGTATTAACTTATAGGAAGGGTTAATATGAAACTTGATATATAGTAATATATAACTTATAATGTAATTATAATAAGCTTGTTATTTATATGAAATAAATAGAACAAAGTAAGACAAAATTGTGATAATATGAATATATTAGATTGTAATATGTAGTGTTAATTTATTCTATGGGTAACATCTGTAACACTCCTATCCTCTTCAATGTGGGGACTTACGGTTGCTACGCCCCTGGATAAGTTCTTATAATAGTTAGATGGAGAGATGTATTACTTATAAGCAAACTACATCTGAGTCTAAGAATCACTTGATAAGGGTTTAATTGTTTTTAGTTGAACATTTTTAAAATACAAAGGTTTTCAATTAAGAATTTTAAATAAAACTATAAAACTATAAAACAATAAGTGGGGTGATTGTAATAAATAAGTTCACAAAAAACCGTATTTTATTTGGAATTGTTATGGTATTTGTTTTTTTAACTAGTAGTTTGGTATTTGATAGCATGGAGTCAATTGGATATAAACACTCAAATGATAATGTTGCCTTTGCAGCTGAGATAACAAGCGATAAAGTTGTAGATGAAGTATTAGATCATGAATTTATGTATTTTGATATTAGTGATACGAAGAGTGATATGAAACTTCTTGCAGCAAAATCATCATCTGGTGGATTTAAATCTGGTGGTTTTTCTAGTCGGAAATCTAGTGGTGGTGGAAGTAAAAAGTCAAGCTCACCTAAGTCACCATCAAAGGCACCTTCTAGTGGGATTAAATCTGGAGGATTTTCTAATACAAAAAAGAGTGGTGGTAAGAGTACTAAAACTCCAGAAAAACCTAAGTCGCCATCAAAAGCACCTTCTAGTGGGATTAAATCTGGAGGATTTTCTAATACAAAAGAAGGTGTCACTGATGTTAAGAGTGAAAAGGATTCAAAAGATAATACATCAAAGCCAAATCCTTCAAAGTCAGCTCCTGGTGGATTTAAATCAGGAGGATTCTCAAACACTAAAGAAACTGATAATATAAAGTCAGATAAAGACAAAAAGAGTAGCTCAGAAAGTGGTAAATACGAAAAATCAAAAAAGAGCTTTATACCAATACCTATTCCTTTTTTTGGACGACGGGCTAGGGGCGTAGGATATGGTTCATCAACATCTTTCGTAGGGGGTATGTTTAAATTATTAGTATATATTATATTGATAGTTATAATCATAAATGTTATCAAAAAACGTGGTAAAAGGAAAAAATAATTAAAAAAATATGGAGGTAATACAAATGGGAGTATTTTCAAGAATATCAAATATGTTTAAGGCAAAGGTGAATAACGCATTAGATGAGGCAGAAAATCCAATAGAACTTTTAGATCAAAAGATAAGGGATATGGAAGAAAATCTAAATAAGGCTAAATTAAGTTCTGCTCAGGTTTTAGGAAATGTACGTGAAACAGAAAAGAAAATGGTAGTGTCTCAAAATGAGTCAAAAGATTGGGAAGAAAAAGTAAAGCTTGCTGTTTCTAAGGGAAATGATGATTTAGCTAAAAGAGCACTTGAAAGAAAATTAGATGCAGATAAGAAACATTTATCTCTTCAAAGTAGCTATAAAGAAGCTAGTGGTAAAGCTGAATTCTTAAAAAAGAATTTAAAAGAGTTAGAAGATGAAATTCAAAAAACTAGAAGTTATAGAGATGAGGCAGCAGCTAGAATAAATAATGCTGAGGCATCAAAACAAGTTAATGAAATACTTGCAAATGTTCAAACTAAGACAAACTCAATTAAAATTGATGATATCGAAAGAAAGATTCAAAAGAAAGAAGCACTTGCTGAAGGCCTAGGAGATTTAAAACAGGTAGATAGCTTAGAAAATGAGTTCGAAGCCCTTGGAGGCACAACTGACTTAGATGCTGAACTTGCAAAGTATAAGAATTAATAATAGGTGATAATATGAGTAAAGATTTAGAGTTTTTAAAGTTAGAAAAAGATGTTTGGGGAAAGGTTTATGTTGATATAAGCTATGGTATTGATAACGTAGCACCTTTTCTTAATGAAAATACACTTAAAGTAAGAAAGTATTATGGGAAAGTAGATGTATTAAAAAGGTATATAACACTTTTAGAGAACTCAGATGCAGAATGCAAGAAAAACGCATCATCTTTTTTTGGAAGGTTTAAAGAGAATAATTCTATTTTCTTAATATCCTCTTATAAAAATGATAATATACTACAATTTAATCAATTAAAAAATTGTTCAAAGTGTGCCTGTTTGAATTGTCCTAAAGACTGTGATTTTAATAGTTGCAGAGGTTGTAGGGAGGATTCCTTTATAAAAAAATGTGATCATGAAAAGATTAATATGACAGTGCATGATAACTTTATATTAAATTTAACTAACAATAGTACTGGACGTCCTTCAAGTTATAAGGTTCTTGCAACACTTCAGGACTCTGCACTTCAAAGACAATATATAATTATTGAAAATGTTATAGATAAAGAAGACAAATTTGTGCTGTACTATTATCCTGGAATAAGCGAGGATGACTATGGTGAAATCTCTGATGCAGAGGAATTTGATTTTATAGTTGAAACATTTGGAGTGTAATAAAAAAGGGTAGAGCTACAAAAGATATAAACAATCAAAATATATATTAAACTTAATAAAAGAAGGGTTCTGAAGAATTTAATTTTCAGGGCCCTTTTTAAATTTTTCGTATTAAAATATAAAGACTCGCAATATTTACATTTAGATAATGAGGACTTATTGGTATAATGTTGTAAATGATGTTAGATAATAGTTAAATAGCAATTATAAACTATTATAATAAATAACTTTAAAAAGGTAATAGTTCACGGTTATTAGGTTAGAATTTATTATAATGAATTATTAAATCATAAATAAAAGTTATAAGGGTGATATTATGAATAAATGTAAAAGTTATAAGGTAGTTATTTTAGAAACTAGTGATGTGCATGGGACAATATTTCCAATTGATTATTCAGATAATACTAGAAAAGAGGTTGGACTTTCAAAAATCGCTACATTAGTTAAAGAGGAGAGAGATAAAAAGGAAGACTTAATACTTATAGATAATGGCGATATGCTTCAAGGCACACCACTAATATATCATTATGCAAATATAGACAGTAAGGGAATTAATCCTTTAATCAAGGTGATGAACATAATGAAATATGATGCCGCAGTTGTAGGTAATCATGAATTTAATTATGGGAAAAACTTTTTAAATAATGCTGCACGGGATTCTAATTTCCGATGGATTAGCTCTAACATTATAGACAAGGATACTAGGAGGCCTTATCTTGGAAGACCATACATAATAAAAGAATTAGAAAATGGTATAAAGGTTGGTATAATTGGATCAACAACTAAATATATTCCTAACTGGGAAGACAGCAATAATATAGAAGGAATAGATTTTTTAGATGTTATATTTCCATTAAAGACATTTGTAAGCTATTTAAAAAATGTAGAGAAGGTAGATCTGTTAGTAGTTAGTTACCATGGTGGTTATGAAAGAAATATTAAAACGGATGAATCAACTAGCGAAACTGGAGAAAATCAAGCCTATGAGATATGCGAAAACATACCTGAAATAGATGTGTTATTAACAGGGCACCAACATGTATTTATAAATAAAAAGATTATAAATGGTGTGCTTACTGTGTCGCCAGGGTATCAAGGCAAGGCTTTAGTAAAGGTAGAAGTAACCTTAGAAAATTCTTCAGGAAGCTGGAAGGTTGTAGATAAGGACTCAATACTTTTAGATACAGAGCATGTTAAGGAAGATCAGAATATATTAAATCAAGTTGAAGATTATGAAAAGGCGACTCAAAGGTGGCTAGATACTCCAATTGGAATAGTAGAAGGGGATATGTTCATAAATAGCCATTTGAAAACTCGGTTAAAAGACAATGCTTTTGTTGAATTTATAAATAAGGTTCAAATGAAATATGCAAAGGTGGACATTTCAGCAACTTCGCTTTTTGACAATAAGGCTAAGGGATTTAAGGGTGGGATAACAATGCGAAATGTGGTGTCTAATTATATTTATCCTAACACATTAAAGGTTATAAGAGTAAAGGGGAAGGATATAAAAGAGGCGCTAGAAAGAAGCGCTGCATATTTTCAAAAAGGCGTCAAAGATAATACTTATAGTAAAGATAATAATATTGATATTAGATATAAAAATATGAAGATACAACCTTATAATTATGATATGTGGGAAGGGATAGACTATAAATTAGATTTATCAAAACCATTAGGGAAAAGGGTAGTGCTATTAAACTATAAAAATGCTAAGTTAGACATGAACAAAGAGTTAGATGTAGTTATGAATAATTATAGAGCGGGTGGTGGCGGAGACTATGATATGTTTAAAGATAAGCCTGTTATAAGAGAAATAAATATAGATATGTCTGAGCTTATAGCAGACTATATAATTAAGAAAAAGGTTATAAAAGCTGAATTTGATGGTAACTGGGAAGTTATATATCCTAAGGACTATTTTGATGATCAGTTATAATAGAGATAAATAAACAAATAAACAAATAAATAGAGAAATATATATATCTCTATATATATATAGATAAATATATAGATAAATAAATAGATAGATAAATAAATAGATATAGCAATATATAAATAAGCAAGCAAATGAATAAGTAAGTAAATATAGATAAAAGTATAGAGGGAAATATAAAATTAAAGGCCCTTGCAGCCATAGTAAAATTACTTAGCTGTAAGGATCCTTTTTAGAACTTCTTTTAAGTTTTTCCAATCATCTTCATAAGCTGTTTTAAAGCTTTCTTTTCTGTTATAAGTTAAAGAGGAAGGATGGTACATTGGATATATATACATTTTAAGTTTTTCGTTAAAGTAAAGTTTTCCATGACATTCACCTATAGACTTAAATTTAGTAAGTCTTTTAAGGGGAGTATTACCTAGAGTTATTATTATTTTAGGATCTACAAGGGCTATTTCTGCATCTAAAACCTCTCTAAATAGTTCTACTTCAGAAGGTTTTGGAGTTCTATTGCTTATGGTTTCTCTGCCGTTTTTGCCTTGCTTTATCTTTATAGGTCTAAAAAGACAGGTGTTAGTAATCCGTATATCTTCTCTTTTAATGTTTGCAAGGTTTAGATAATCATCTAAAGTTTTACCCGCCATTCCAACAAAAGGTTTACCTTCAATTATTTCATTTTTACCAGGAGCCTCACCTACAAATAATATATCAGAAGAAACTGGTCCGCCTCCACACATGTATCCACCTATAGACTCGTCTTTATAGCTTTCGGATATATGCTTTACCTTATTTTTTATTTCATCTATGCTTATGTTTTTATTCAAAACTTTTATCTCCTTTGTGATATAATATTATAATAAATGTTTATCAGATGGCTACCATCCGTAACGCCCTCTCTTCTTAAAGGTGGGGAGCGGCTACTGTGGCCCTTTATAAGTTCTCCTAAGACAAAGATGGAGAGATGTATTCCTTATAAGTAAACTCCACGTGAGTCTAAGAACCACTTGATAATAACATAAATACATATCTTTATACAATAATCTAATGAAGATATAAAAATATTTAAGAAGAATGGGAGAAACAATGAAAAAGGTTAGTAAAAAACAGCTTAACTTTGCACTACTTATTGGTTGGATGATTTTAATATTTTACTTTTCATCTCAAATAGGAGAGGTTTCTAGTGAAAAGAGTAAAATTGTAATATATATGTTTAATGTTTTAGGGCTAGATTTAAATACTTACTTTGGAAATATTGCTACACTTATAGTTAGGAAGATGGCACATTTTACAGAGTATTTTATATTATTTATCTTAACCTATAATGTGGTTAAATATTACTTTAAAAAAGGAAAGTTATTTTTTATATCTTATATAATTACTGTGTCTTACGCTATGACAGATGAGTTCCATCAACTATTTGTACCAGGAAGAGCTGGGGCATTAAAAGATGTTTTAATAGATAGTACTGGAGGGTTATTTGGTATTTTAATTGTGATTATTTTTATTAAAATAAAAAAAAGGATGAACTTAGCTAATACTAATTAAAGTATAGCTGAAAACATCCTTGATACAGCTTCTATAATTTTATAAATTCTTTTAGTGTTTTGAAAGTCCTCTAAGGTTAATTTCTTGCTTTTAGAAATGTCTTCATAAAATATCATTTCTAGTTCTTCTGTGACATTAGAGTCATATATCATAGCATTGATTTCGTAATTTAATTCATAGCTTCTTATATCCATATTAGCAGTGCCTAAAGTTGATATCCTGCCATCTACAGTGGTTACTTTAGCATGTATAAAAGACTTTTCATCATAAAGATATATATGTGCACCACATTTTAAAAGGTCTAAAAGATAAGTTCTTGAAGCATAGTAAACTACAAGGTGGTCAGCTTGACCCGGGAAAAGAATTCTTACATCTATGCCACTAAGAGCAGCTATTCTTAAAGCTTCTAATACACTTTCAGTAGGAACAAAATATGGTGTAGTTATATAAATATGATGTGTAGCCATGCTTATCATTTTTATAATACCTTGCATTATAGACGGAAAGGTAGAGTCAGGTCCACTTTTAACAAGCTGCATAACTTTGTCACCGTGTTTTTCTGGAGTTGGGAAGTAATTCTTAAATTCTAGGTCATAAAAGGAATATTGATTATTTGCTCTTTGAATAGTCATAAAATCATCAAGAAAAACTGCCTGGAGACCTAATACAAAATCTCCCTTAACCATTATGTGGGTGTCTCTCCAATATCCAAGTTTCCCTTTGCCAAGATATTCATCTCCAATATTAGCCCCACCTATAAATCCAATCTTACCATCTATTACTACAATCTTACGATGGTTTCTATAATTAATTTGAGTGTTTATACTCCTTAAAATAGGAGCTAAAAAATAAGAATACTGAACTACATCAATTCCTGCATTTTTCAAATCATTAATGTAACTTTTCTTAATTTTTATAGAACCAACCCTATCTATTATAAATCTAACAAGTACACCTTCTCTAGATTTTTTAATTAAGATATCTTTGATTTCATTACCTATATCATCACTTTTAACAATGTAATATTCAAGGTGTATATGATGAGTAGCTTTTAATAGCTCTTCTTTAAGGGTAGCAAATTTTTCAGTACCGTCAGTAAATATTTTTATATCATTATTAATAAATATAGGTGAGTCACTGTTATTAGCCAAAAGTTCCATTAGAGGAACGTATTGTTGATGTTTGTAGCCCTTGGTTATTGGGTAAATTAGTTCCTTAATATCATCAGTAATAGTTTCATTTAATTTATGTAGCTTCCAATTTCGACCAAGAAAGATGTAAAGAACTAAACCAATAGGAGGAAGCAATGTAAGAACAAGTAACCAAGCAATGGCCTTTTCGGGCTTCTTTCTTTCTAAAGATATTATAGTTATAGAAATTATTATATTTATAAAAAGTATAATCGTTGCAATGGTTTGAAAGTTCAAAAGGCTACCTCCTTAATAATTTATTTGTCTTAGTAATATTATGAGCATATTTTACCATTATAAGCATAGGATGTCGACGAAATATAAAACTTTCGAAATTAAGACTTATAATTATAACACTTAAATTTATACTTTTAGTATTAGTTAGTATTAGTTTGTATTAATTGCTTATCAAATGTTCGTTATAGATAGAAACCTCACAATATTTCGAAAACTTATACTTCTAATTTATTTCAGAAAAACATAGCATTTAGAATTAGAAAAAAATAATACTTGCAAAATCCTAAAATTATTTATAAAATATGTATTAAATACAGTTAGCACCTTTAAGGCTTTATAACGAAATGCAGTAAAAGGTTAGCTTCAATAAGGAGGGCAAAATGAATAAGGTAAATACTAAAGATGCAAAAAAGAGGGGAAAGTTTCAAAAGTTTCTTGATTGGGTAGAAAAGGCTGGTAATAAAATGCCACACCCTGTAAGTATATTTTTGATTTTATGTATTGCAATTATTTTTATTTCATTTATATGTGCTAAGGCTGGAGTCTCAGTTACATATACAGGTATAGATCCAAAGACTAAAGAGACTAAAGATCTTACAGTAAATGCAATAAGTTTATTATCAGCAGATGGTATAAGATATATGTTTACTAATGCTGTAACTAACTTTACAGGTTTCGCACCACTAGGTACAGTTTTAGTAGCTATGCTAGGTGTTGGGGTAGCTGAAAGTACAGGGCTTATATCAGCCCTTATAAGAAAACTCGTATTAAGTACTCCAAAGCAGCTTATAACTGCTGTTGTAGTTTTCACGGGAATTATGTCAAACGTTGCATCTGATGCAGGCTATGTAGTGCTAGTACCACTTGGCGCTATAATATTTTTAAGCTTTGGAAGACATCCATTAGCTGGACTTGCGGCAGCTTTTGCTGGAGTTTCAGGAGGATTTAGTGCAAATCTTCTTATAGGAACTATAGATCCGCTTCTTGGTGGAATAAGTACTGAAGCTGCTAAAATGGTAGATGCAAGCTATTCAGTAACACCAGTTGCTAATTGGTACTTTATGATAGTATCTACATTTTTAATAACTATTCTTGGAACATTTGTTACAGATAAGATAGTAGAACCAAGACTTGGTGAATACAAAGGAAAACATACTGTAGAAACTGGTGAATTAACTAGTTTAGAATCAAAGGGATTAAAATATGCGGGAATATCTTTAATAATATTTATAGCTATTATTGTAGCTTTGACAGCTCCATATAATGGTATATTAAGACATCCAGAAACGCATAAGATATTAGGACATACTCCTTTTATGGATGGTATAGTACCTATAATACTACTATTCTTCTTAGTGCCAGGAGCATTTTATGGCCTAGGATCAGGAACAGTAAAATCCAGTAAAGATGTTATAAATGGAATGTCAAAGGCTATGTCCTCTATGGGTGGATATATAGTGTTAGTATTTGTTGCAGCGCAGTTTGTTGCATACTTTACCTATTCAAAACTTGGAATAATACTTGCAGTTAATGGGGCTAATTTCTTAGACTCAACAGGCCTTAAAGGTGCACCTTTAATGATTGCATTTATATTAGTAGCTGCATTTATAAACTTATTTATGGGATCAGCTTCAGCTAAGTGGGCAATAATGGCACCGGTATTCATACCAATGTTTATGAGAATGGGTTACAGCCCAGAGCTTACTCAAGTAGCATACAGAATAGGAGATTCAACTACAAATATAATATCTCCACTTATGTCTTACTTTGCTGTAATAGTAGCTTTTGCTCAAAAATATGAAGATGATATGGGAATGGGAACGTTGATCTCTACCATGTTACCTTATTCTATTGTATTTTTAATAGGTTGGTCCATACTACTTATGATATGGACGTTGCTTGGATTACCACTAGGACCAGGAGCGGAATTAAGATATATGCTTCCTTTCTAAAAATATAATACGTTAAATATCTTAAGGTATATATAGTAAGGTATATATAGTAAGGTATATATAGTAAGGTTAAATATAGTAAGTTATATAGTAAGATTAAATATAGTAAGTTATATAAAATAGGCTTTTCAAGGTTAATACTTGAAGAGCCTATTTAAATATGTATAACAAAGATAATTTACGAACTCTCATAAATATGGGATAATATTAGTAGTAAATAAAATTTAAAATATTGAATTGGAGGTACTTTACTATGATTAAAAAACAAAGATTAGTGGAAAGTTTTATGGAATATGTACAAATTGACAGCGAAACTAAGAATGAAAAGGAGTTTGCAGATTTTATAGAAAATAAATTAAAAGTCTTAGGGTTAGAGGTATATAGAGATAATGCTGGGGAAAAATTAGGATCTAATAGTGGTAACATTATAGCAAAGCTAAAGGAAACAAGGAGTGGAGAGCCTGTTTTATTTAGTTGTCACATGGATACGGTAAGCCCTGGAAAAGGGATAAAGCCTATTATAAAAGATAATATAATATATAGTGATGGCACAACTATCTTAGGTGGAGATGATAAAGCAGGAATTGCTGCTATTGTTGAAGCGTTAACAGTAATAAAAGAAAATGATTTAACTCATGGACCGATTGAATTAGTATTTACTATATTTGAAGAAGGTGGATTGTTTGGAGCTAAGAATCTTGAGTATAACAAGATATCATCAAAAAGAGCCTTTGTATTAGATAGTGGCGGAGATGTAGGACAAATAGTAATAAAAGGACCGGCGCAAGATAAGATAGATGTAAAAGTAATAGGTAAACCTGCCCATGCTGGAGTTTGTCCAGAAGAAGGGGTAAGCGCCATACAGATTGCATCAGAAGCTATTTCTAATATGAAACTACTAAGGATTGATGAAGAAACTACCGCTAATATAGGAACTATAAATGGTGGTAAAGTAACAAACATAGTATGTCCTGAAATAATTATAAATGCAGAGGCAAGAAGTCTAAGTAGCGAAAAGTTGGATGTGCAAACAGCTCATATGGTTCAGTGTTTTGAAAATGCAGCAAAAAGCTTTGGTGGAAAGGTAGAAATAAAAACTACAAGAGCTTACGGACCTTTTGTTGTAGCAGAAGAAGATGAAATTGTAGATCATGCTAAGATGGCTTGTAAAAATATAGGTGTTAAGTCATTTACAGCTGCTACAGGTGGTGGAAGTGACACTAACATATTAAATGGAAATGGAATTAAAGCTATAAACCTTGGTATAGGAGAAAGAAAAGCTCATACGTTAGAAGAACACATGAAGATAGAAGACTTAGTAAATGCTTCAAAGCTTGTTTTAGAAATTATAAAACTTGCTTAGAAGTTATTAAATTTACGCTACTTGAGTTTTGATATAACTTGCATAATATATTTCCACCTTAATAAGTAGATATTGAGCTATAACAATACTAAAATAAGAATAGGTTTTTCTGTGACTTATAAAATACAAGTTAATTATATATTGTTGAGCTTTAGGTTATAATATAGAAATAAGAGTATAGTTTTATTATTATTATAAAAGGAGGCGAGTCATGGATTGAAGATATTTAATATTATTAAGATATTAAAAGTCTTAAAGGATCTATGGTGAAGGATATGAGAAGAAAGAAAAGTAGTGGTTTATTTAGTACTATGATGATATTGGGAACTGCAACAGCAGCGGCAGCCGTAGCGTATAAATTAAAACAAGGTGCAAAAGAAAATGTATCTAGTAATTTTGAGGAATATATGGGCAGTGCTACAAAGTGTAGCTGTAAAGGGGATAAAAAGTTTAATATAAAAGATATTATGAGTAAGGTTAAACAAAATATAAAAAATGAAGGCTTAAAACAAGATGAAGGGTTTGATGATAAATCTTACCAAACAACTATGCTGTATAGAAAGAATAGAGTTTACAATAAACCTTTAAAGGGAATAAGAAGAGAAAAAGGTATATAGATATATAGTCGTGGTTAAGACCCATCTAGTTATTGTTATTTCAATAATTAGATGGGTCTTATTGACTATTATAGTTATTTTGAAGTCGTTAGGTTATAAAGATATAAGTATAACTGTGGTTAAAGTAAATTAATATGCCTTGTTAGGACTCGTATTAGCAATATATTATAAAAACATTAGAGTAAATTAGGTGCATAATAGGAAAGATTTAAGATGTAATCACTTATTTTAAAATATTGAGGAGACATTACAACAAAAACACTGCCTAGTGTATCTGCTTAAGATATAGTTAGATATAAATAGTAAATAGATGAAATTAGAATATAATTACCCTATACGGTATATAGTAGCCATTGCATCAAGTTAGTATCATGTTATTATAAATGAGCACTCGAGAGAGTCGCACAAGATTCATCAAAAGTTGACTACAATGTATAAAGAAATTAAAGTTTCTAAAAAAACTTGTTGACAACTAAGAAAACAGATGATATACTTACAAAGTACTTCGACAAAGAAGTACATGATCTTTGAAAATTGAACAGAAAAGATATACAAAGACCAGCAATTCTTTTGAATTATGTAATTGAGTAGATTAAACTTACTTAGAGAATCTAGATTCAGATATTCTGAAAATGGAAACTCACTCAGCAAAGCTGAGGAGTAAAAGTCCACGCCAAATCGAAGATTTGGAGTATACTTTTAAATTGAGAGTTTGATCCTGGCTCAGGACGAACGCTGGCGGCGTGCTTAACACATGCAAGTCGAGCGAAGTTATTCCTTCGGGAATAACTTAGCGGCGGACGGGTGAGTAACACGTGGGTAACCTGCCTCATAGAGGGGGATAGCCTTCCGAAAGGAAGATTAATACCCCATAACATAGCATTATCGCATGATAAAGTTATTAAAGGAGTAATCCGCTATGAGATGGACCCGCGGCGCATTAGCTAGTTGGTGAGGTAACGGCTCACCAAGGCCACGATGCGTAGCCGACCTGAGAGGGTGATCGGCCACATTGGGACTGAGACACGGCCCAGACTCCTACGGGAGGCAGCAGTGGGGAATATTGCACAATGGGCGAAAGCCTGATGCAGCAACGCCGCGTGAGTGATGAAGGCCTTCGGGTCGTAAAGCTCTGTCTTCGGGGACGATAATGACGGTACCCGAGGAGGAAGCCACGGCTAACTACGTGCCAGCAGCCGCGGTAATACGTAGGTGGCAAGCGTTGTCCGGATTTACTGGGCGTAAAGGGAGCGTAGGCGGATACTTAAGTGGGATGTGAAATACCTGGGCTCAACCCGGGTGCTGCATTCCAAACTGGGTATCTAGAGTGTGGGAGAGGAAAGTGGAATTCCTAGTGTAGCGGTGAAATGCGTAGATATTAGGAAGAACACCAGTGGCGAAGGCGACTTTCTGGACCATAACTGACGCTGAGGCTCGAAAGCGTGGGGAGCAAACAGGATTAGATACCCTGGTAGTCCACGCCGTAAACGATGGATACTAGGTGTGGGGGATACCAATCCTCCGTGCCGTCGTTAACACACTAAGTATCCCGCCTGGGGAGTACGATCGCAAGATTAAAACTCAAAGGAATTGACGGGGGCCCGCACAAGCAGCGGAGCATGTGGTTTAATTCGAAGCAACGCGAAGAACCTTACCTAGACTTGACATCTCCTGAATTACCTGTAATTAGGGAAGCCCTTCGGGGCAGGAAGACAGGTGGTGCATGGTTGTCGTCAGCTCGTGTCGTGAGATGTTGGGTTAAGTCCCGCAACGAGCGCAACCCTTATTGTTAGTTGCTACCATTTAGTTGAGCACTCTAGCGAGACTGCCTGGGTTAACCAGGAGGAAGGTGGGGATGACGTCAAATCATCATGCCCCTTATGTCTAGGGCTACACACGTGCTACAATGGCGAGTACAACGAGACGCAATACCGCGAGGTGGAGCAAAACTCAAAAAACTCGTCCCAGTTCGGATTGTAGGCTGAAACTCGCCTACATGAAGCCGGAGTTGCTAGTAATCGCGAATCAGAATGTCGCGGTGAATACGTTCCCGGGCCTTGTACACACCGCCCGTCACACCATGAGAGTTGGCAATACCCGAAGTCCGTGTGCTAACGCGTAAGCGAGGCAGCGGCCGAAGGTAGGGTCAGCGATTGGGGTGAAGTCGTAACAAGGTAGCCGTAGGAGAACCTGCGGCTGGATCACCTCCTTTCTATGGAGAACTGTATTAAGATTATAGCTAGTCTATAACTCTTAATACTAGCTGGAATTTATCTTTCTGTTCAATTTTGAAAGATCAAGTATCTTTCATGATTTAAGTCTTAGTGTAAATTAAGGTTTAATGAAACATCTCCTAATGGAGATGAAAGCGACCATCTCAAAATCGTAGATTTTGGATGTCTGCTTTTGTTCTTTGAAAACTGCATATGGTTTAAAAGCAAAGTAAAACTTTAAAAAGAAAAATCTTTTGTAAGATTGAAATGATAACTCATTGATTATTTACTAAGCTTTAATTGTATTTTAATATGATTAAACTTTTAAAAACTCTCTGAGTGAAGTTAGAACTGAGTAATACGAGGAAGCAACGAAGGAGGAGCGGAATTTACTAACGTAAATGAGCACCAGACTGAGGCAGCTAACGAAGTAGTGCGAAGGTTATAACGAACGAAGGTCAAGCTACAAAGGGCACATGGCGAATGCCTTGGCATCAAGAGCCGACGAAGGACGCGATAAGCTGCGATAAGCTTCGGGTAGCCGCAAATAGGCTGTGAACCGAAGATTTCCGAATGAGGAAACTCACATGGGTAAACCCCATGTATTGTATACTGAATAAATAGGTATATAAGGGTACACCCAGGGAACTGAAACATCTAAGTACCTGGAGGAAGAGAAAGAAAATTCGATTTCCCGAGTAGCGGCGAGCGAAAAGGAAAGAGCCCAAACCAGAAATTTATTTCTGGGGTTGCGGACAGATCATTAACATGGCGGTAATTTTAGTCGAATACAACTGGAAAGTTGAGCCACAGCGTGTAATAGCCACGTAGACGAAAGGATAAAGCCTAAGATCTGATCCAGAGTACCACGAGACACGTGAAACCTTGTGGGAAGCAGGGAGGACCACCTCCCAAGGCTAAATACTACTTGATGACCGATAGTGAAGAAGTACCGTGAGGGAAAGGTGAAAAGAACCCCGGAAGGGGAGTGAAATAGAACCTGAAACCGTGTGCCTACAACCGGTCAAAGCACCTTATGTGTGTGATGACGTGCTTTTTGTAGAACGAGCCAACGAGTTACGATATGTAGCGAGGTTAAGTACTTAAGGTACGGAGCCGAAGGGAAACCGAGTCTTAATAGGGCAAATAGTTGCATGTCGTAGACCCGAAACCGGGTGACCTATCCATGGCCAGGTTGAAGCAGAAGTAAAATTCTGTGGAGGACCGAACCAAATTGGTGTTGAAAAACCATGGGATGAGCTGTGGATAGCGGAGAAATTCCAATCGAACCCGGAGATAGCTGGTTCTCCTCGAAATAGCTTTAGGGCTAGCGTCGGATGTGAGTAGTGGAGGTAGAGCACTGAATGGGCTAGGGGCCGTATAGGTTACCAAACTCTATCAAACTCCGAATGCCACATACTATTAGTCCGGCAGTCAGACTGCGAGTGATAAGGCCCGTAGTCAAAAGGGAAACAGCCCAGACCATCAGCTAAGGTCCCAAAGTATAGATTAAGTGGAAAAGGATGTGGGATTTCAAAGACAACTAGGATGTTGGCTTAGAAGCAGCCACTCATTAAAAGAGTGCGTAATAGCTCACTAGTCGAGAGATCCCGCGCCGAAGATGTTCGGGGCTAAAATCTATCACCGAAGCTATGGGTGTACATTTATGTACGCGGTAGAGGAGCGTCCTGTACTGGCTGAAGTCGTACCGAAAGGAGCGGTGGACGGTACAGGAGTGAGAATGTTGGCATAAGTAGCGAGAACTAGGTGAGAATCCTAGTGGTCGAAAATCTAAGGTTTCCTGGGGAAGGTTCGTCCGCCCAGGGTTAGTCGGGACCTAAGCCGAGGCCGAAAGGCGTAGGCGATGGACAATCGGTTGATATTCCGATACCACTATGTAGCGTTATTACCAATGGGGTGACGCAGGAGGATAAGATGTGCTAGCTATTGGATGCTAGTCTAAGCACTTAGGGAGTCTGGATAGGAAAATCCGTTCAGGCAATTCTGAGGTGTGATGGGGAAGGTCATTTTGACCGAAGTATCTGATTCCACGCTGCCAAGAAAAGCCTCTAGGGAGCAAAGTAGTGCCCGTACCGCAAACCGACACAGGTAGATGAGGAGAGAATCCTAAGACCATCGGAAGAATTGCAGTTAAGGAACTCGGCAAATTGACCCCGTAACTTCGGGAGAAGGGGTGCCTACGCAAGTAGGCCGCAGAGAATAGGCCCAAGCAACTGTTTAGCAAAAACACAGGTCTCTGCTAAAGCGAAAGCTGAAGTATAGGGGCTGACGCCTGCCCGGTGCTGGAAGGTTAAGGGGAATGCTTAGCGTAAGCGAAGGTATGAACTTAAGCCCCAGTAAACGGCGGCCGTAACTATAACGGTCCTAAGGTAGCGAAATTCCTTGTCAGGTAAGTTCTGACCCGCACGAATGGCGTAATGACTTGGGCACTGTCTCAACTGCAAATCCGGCGAAATTGTAGTGCCAGTGAAGATGCTGGCTACCCGCGATTGGACGGAAAGACCCCGTAGAGCTTTACTGTAGCTTAGCATTGAATTTCGGTATTGTCTGTACAGGATAGGTGGGAGACTGAGAAACTGGGGCGTCAGCTTCAGTGGAGTCATCCTTGGGATACCACCCTGACAGTACTGAGGTTCTAACGGATACCCATGAAACTGGGTGCCGGACATTGTTAGGTGGGCAGTTTGACTGGGGCGGTCGCCTCCTAAAAAGTAACGGAGGCGCTCAAAGGTTCCCTCAGAACGGTCGGAAATCGTTCGAAGAGTGCAAAGGCAGAAGGGAGCCTGACTGCGACACCTACAAGTGGAGCAGGGACGAAAGTCGGACTTAGTGATCCGGTGGTACCTCGTGGGAGGGCCATCGCTCAACGGATAAAAGCTACCTCGGGGATAACAGGCTGATCTCCCCCAAGAGTCCACATCGACGGGGAGGTTTGGCACCTCGATGTCGGCTCGTCGCATCCTGGGGCTGAAGTAGGTCCCAAGGGTTGGGCTGTTCGCCCATTAAAGCGGCACGCGAGCTGGGTTCAGAACGTCGTGAGACAGTTCGGTCCCTATCCGTCGCGGGCGTAGGAAATTTGAGAGGAGCTGTCCCTAGTACGAGAGGACCGGGATGGACTGACCTCTGGTGTACCAGTTGTCACGCCAGTGGCATTGCTGGGTAGCTATGTCGGGACGGGATAAACGCTGAAAGCATCTAAGCGTGAAGCCCACCTCAAGATTAGATTTCCCATAGCAAAAGCTAGTAAGACCCCTTGAAGAACACGAGGTTGATAGGTCAGAGGTGTAAGTACAGTAATGTATTAAGCTGACTGATACTAATAGGTCGAGGGCTTGACCAAATTATTTTAAACCATATGCAGTTTTGAAAGAACAAGTTCTTTCAAAGATCCGGTGATTATGGCTTAGTGGTAACACCCCTTCCCATTCCGAACAGGATGGTTAAGCACTAAAGCGCTGATGGTACTGCAAGGGAGGCCTTGTGGGAGAGTAAGTCGTCGCCGGGTATATCCTTCGGGATTACCACAAATAATGTTCCGTGATAGCTCAACGGTGGAGCACTCGGCTGTTAACCGATAGGTTGGAGGTTCGAATCCTCTTCACGGAGCCAATTATATTTATAATAGTGAATTAAGATTAAAAGGATAAATGTTATCTAAACATTTATCCTTTATTTTTTTGTTTAAAAATATACTTAATATGAATTCTTATTAGATATAAGAATATTTACAATATTTCGTATATTAAAAAGGGTTAGAAGTAACTTCTATAGAATAATAATGTAAGAGAAGCATTTATAATATAATTCAAACTAAATTAGGGGGGGCATTCTGATGAAAGAGTATAAGACTAAGAATTTAAGGAATGTTGGAATAATAGGACATAGTGGTTCTGGAAAAACTACACTAGCTGAAGCGCTTCTATACTACACTAAAACTACAGATAGAATGGGAAAGATAGAGGAAGGAAATACTATAAGTGACTTCGACTTAGAAGAAAAGAAAAGAAAGATATCTATATCATCTTCAATACTACCCTTTCAATGGGAAGATACAAAGGTTAATTTAATTGATATACCAGGATATTTTGATTTTATTGGAGAATCTATTCAGTGTATGAGGGCTGTTGATGTAGCTATGATAGTAACATCTGGGGTTTCTGGAATACAGGTTGGTACAGAAAAGGCATGGAATTATGTTAAAAAGATTAAACTTCCAAGAACCTTTTTTATAAATAAATTAGATAGAGAAAATAGTGATTTTGAAAGAGTTTTGAAAAATTTAAAGGATCAATTTGGAATTTCAGTAGTTCCAATACAATATCCAATAGGAAGTGAAGATAACTTTAAAGGCGTTATAAATGTAATATCTAGAAGAGCTAGAGTATTTAATAATGAAAGTAATGAAATGGAGATATCAGAAATTCCAGAAGAATTAGTAGGTAAAGTAGATGAATGTAAAAAGATGATAATGGAAGCTGTAGCTGAAACTGATGAAGTTTTACTTGATAAATATTTTAGTGAAGGTTTATTAAGTGATGAAGAAATATACAAAGGACTTATAAAGGGTTGTGCTGATGGAGAAATATCACCTGTTATGTGTGGAAGTGCACTTAAAAATATGGGGATGAGTACTTTGCTTGAAGATATAGTAGAATGTTTCCCGTCTCCAGAATATGCAATACCTCAAAAAGCTAAAGATATAAATTCAGATAAGGAAATATATATAAAACTAAATGAAAATGATCCATTTTCCGCTATGGTATTTAAGACTGTGGCAGATCCGTTTGTTGGTAAGCTGTCTTTGTTTAGAGTTATAACAGGAAAGATTAAACAAGATACTACAGTATGGAATAGTAATAAGGAAAGATCAGAAAAACTAGGTTCGTTATATTTTATGAGAGGTAAGAGTCAGGTTCTAGCAAAGGAAATAATAGCAGGGGATATAGGAGCTGTATCAAAACTTCAATTTACAAATACGGGAGATACTCTTTGTAATCAATCCTTTAAAATAATATATGACAAGTTTAACTTTCCAAAACCTGTAATATCTATGGCTGTACTTCCAAAGGCTAAGGGAGATGAAGAAAAGATATCTTCAGGTCTCACAAAATTATTAGAAGAAGATCCTACCTTCACTATAAAAAGAGATACGGAAAATGCTGAAACCATAGTATCAGGAGTGGGTGAAACTCATTTAGAAATTATAATAAGTAAACTTAAAAATAAATTTGGAGCAGAAGTTATATTAAGAGAACCTAAGATAGCTTATAGAGAAACAATTAAAGGAAAGTCAGATGTACAAGGCAAACATAAAAAGCAATCTGGAGGCCATGGACAATATGGTGACGTTAAAATAAGGTTTGAGGCAAATAAGGACGATGAAGATTTTAAATTTGTAGACCAAGTTGTAGGAGGATCTGTTCCTCGTAATTTTATACCAGCAGTAGAAAAGGGATTGAGAGAATGTTTAAATAAGGGAGTACTTGCAGGTTATCCAGTTATAAAGTTGCAAGCTACATTATATGATGGGTCATATCACCCTGTAGATTCCTCAGAAATGGCATTTAAAATTGCATCCTCCATGGCATATAAAAAAGGCTTAGAAAAGGCAAATCCAATTTTACTTGAGCCTATAGTTTCCGTTGAAGTTATAGTTCCTGATGAATATATGGGAGATATAATAGCAGATTTAAACAAAAAGAGAGGAAAAGTTTTAGGTATGGAGTCGGAAGGAGACCTTCAAAAGATTATAGCAGAGGTTCCTGAAGCAGAAATGCTTAAATATGCCACAGATTTAAGATCCATGACTCAGGCAAAGGGAGATTTTATTATGAAATTTGAAAAGTATGAAGAAGTTCCAGAACATGAGTCAACAAAGATTGTAGAAAAGTCAAAAGAAGTAAAGGAATAAGAAAAAGAAAAAGGCTGTGTTCATATGAACACAGCTCTTTTAGATATTAATAATTTTGACAGTATAATTCAAAGTATTCTTGTGGATGATCACAAGATGGACAGACTTTAGGTGCTTCTTGTGATTCAATTATAAATCCACAATTAATGCACTTCCAGAATGATTTTTCTTCTCTCTTAAATACTTTATTTGTTTCTATATTTTCTAATAATGTTCTATATCTTTTTTCATGTTCAGCTTCAACTTTTGCTATGTTTCTAAAAACTCTAGCTATTTCTTTAAAGCCTTCTTCATCAGCTACATTAGCAAAGGAAGGATAAAGATCTGACCATTCTTCATTCTCACCTTCAGCGGCAGATAAAAGATTTTCTTTAGTATTTCCAAGCATAACTGGATAACCGGCATCATTTATTATAACCTTATCACCTTTTAAGGTTTCATTTAAAAATTTAAAAAATCTTTTGGCATGTTCCTTTTCATTCCGAGCAGTTTCAGCAAATATATCTGAAATTTGTACATATCCTTCTT
Source organism: Clostridium putrefaciens (assembly GCF_900461105.1). GTDB lineage: Bacteria > Bacillota > Clostridia > Clostridiales > Clostridiaceae > Clostridium_L > Clostridium_L putrefaciens. The sequence continues at coordinate 354,650 of NZ_UFWZ01000001.1, forward strand.
TTTTTGCTGTAGAAGAATAATAGTCATATCTAGTCCTAGCTTGACACTCACCAGCAAACGCTTTTAATAAGTTTTCAGCTGTTTTAGTTCCCTTTAATGAATTCATATTAAATTACCTCCTGTGTATTTAAATTTATATAAGTTCTGCATAATAAAAAATTGCGCAGAGAGTATACACTATATAACTTAAAAATTAAATAGTACAGAGTATATATATATTATATATTATGTAAAAATATATATCTATTGAACATTAAAAAATAATTGTAAATTATAAGTGAATAAAACTTCTAATCATGGACAAATTATAGATAATATATAAACTTAATGTATGTTGGAAAGTTATATTAATAATAAAACTACATCTATGACGAGAGTATATCATAATGAAAATGAATTAACAAATTAAATAGAAGATTAGTTAAAGAGTTTTAGCTATTATAATCAATAAGGTTAAGATAAAAGTATGAAAAAGAGGTGGAGATTTTATGTCGGATTATAAATTGGATATATCAGGTTACTTAGGATTAAATGAATATAGCAATATAAATGATTATATGGACATTGTGGACACTAGTGATAAGTTTACTATTTCACTAGAAGGAAAAAATGAAAATGAAACAGGCATAATATATGCAATGTTAAAAGAAAAGGGGTTTAATATAAAGAAAAGAGAAATAAGAGATGATAATAAGGTTTATATCTTTGCAAATAAAGTAAAGAATTAATATCATATAAAGTTTATATCTTCGGAATCAAAGTAAAGAATTAATATAATATAAAGTTTATATCTTTAGAAATAAAATAAAGAGTTAATATAATACAAAGATAATTACCTTCTATTAGTTAGAGGTGAAGGATTTTAATTTTATGCTATAATTATATTATTATAGAAGTACACGGAGCTTTTAAAACCGTACAAGCATTTTAAATATTGAGGGAGAGTAATGAAGGTAGGACAAATAGTCTTCGATAGGATAAAATAAGTTGTACATTAAAGATGTTTTAAAAATATGGCTTCAGCCTGCAAGATTGTGCCCTCAGTCCTAGGAGAAAAGTCGGGCGTTATAGGAGCTATTGCACTAGCCATGATGGAAACAGAATAAAGGTTAAGTAATATAAAAAAACTCTTGAAATTTAATTTTAAGAGTTTTTATCTTTTTCTTTTAGTGATAAATCATAATAAGTTCATTTTGAGTATATAAAAAGGGGAGTTGGTAATAATAAGGTTGTGATGTATATAAATAAAAGGGAAGGAGACACATATGGCTAAAAAAGGTATGAGAAGACCAGATCCAAAACAACCTCATGGAACAGAGAGCAACAAGAAACAAAACTTTCCTAAAGATTCAGTAGAGCCAGTTCCAGAAATTCAGGGAAAAGCAAAAACAGGTAATAAAAAGGCAAAACAGCCAGTAGAATTACACTAGATATAACACTTTATATCTAGCATTAATAAAGGAGGGAGAATGTGACAAAAGATAGTCAACCCGACAATAAAGTTGCTCGTGCTGAAAAATGTAATAATCAAATTCCAATTACTTCGGAAGTTGGAAAGAATAAAAATAAAACATCAAAAAAACAATCTATAAAAAGTGATTTACAATAACATAGAATAAATATAATTGTATTAGTGCAGGTATTGCAAGTTCTGCCCTTGCAAATCTACAATAATATAGAATAAACATCTTCCTTTAATATATATGGTTGATAAAAGTTATATAAAGGGAAGAGTTTTTAATATAACTACCTACCATTTTAATCATAAATGGTAGGTAGCTTTAATTCATTATGATATAATATTATTACATATGATGATAAAACACACTAATAAAGAAAGGAAGTGGACTATCTACCCTTTGTTTTAGTAGAGGGTAAGATTAATAGTATGAAAGCAGAAATAATAGCAGTTGGAACAGAATTACTACTTGGAGATATATTAAATACAAATGCTCAGTTTTTATCTAAACAATTAGCAATGCTTGGCATAGAGGTTTATCACCAAACAGTTATAGGCGATAATGGTGAAAGACTTTTAGAAGCCTTTGATGAAGCATTTAAAAGATGCGATGTTGTTATAACTAGCGGAGGACTTGGACCCACAAAAGATGATATAACAAAGGAAATGGCATCAAAGTATTTCGGAAAAGAATTAACATTAAATGAAGAGGAACTAAAAAATATAGAGCAGTACTTTAATAAGACAGGAAAAAAGATGACAGAAAATAATAGAAAACAAGCCTACTTCCCTAAAAATGATATCATTTTAAAAAATAACAATGGCACAGCACCTGGAGCAATAATGAAGGGTGAAAATGGAGGAATAATAATCGTATTACCAGGACCACCAAAAGAATTAATACCTATGTTTAAAGAAAGTGTGGTTCCTTATCTAAAAAACACCACAGATAGTACCTTATATTCTAAAATCATTAGGCTTTTTGGAATAGGTGAATCTACCATGGAAGATGAAATAAAAGATATACTAGAAAGTCAAACCAATCCAACAGTAGCGCCTTATGCTAAGGAATCTGACTTAATATTAAGGATTACTTCTAAGGCAAAGGATGAAAAAGAGGCAAAAAAGCTTATAGAGCCTTTAGAAAAGCAAATTACGCAAAGATTAGCTAAGTATATTTATGGAACAAATGAAGATACATTAGAGTCAGTAGTAGGTGAGAAACTTATAAAAGAAAATCTTACTATAGCTTCAGCAGAATCTTGCACCGGTGGAATGCTATCATCTAAGTTAGTTAATGTTCCATCTATATCTAAGGTATTTATTGAAGGTGCTGTAACTTATTCAAATCAGTCTAAAATGGGCAGGCTATCAGTAAAAAAAGAAACCTTAGAAAAGTATGGAGCGGTTAGCAAAGAGACAGCAATAGAAATGGCAGAAGGAATTGCTAAAAGTGCGAGGACAGATATTGGTATTTCAACTACAGGGATTGCAGGGCCAGAGGGTGGAACTAGTGAAAAGCCTGTAGGACTTGTATATATAGGGTTATATATTAAAGGAAATACTCTAGTAAAGGAACTTAATATAAAAGGAAGCAGAGAAAGAGTAAGAACTAGAGCTACTATGGAAGCTCTAAACTTTTTAAGACTAGAATTAAATAAGATACAAGTAGCAAAGTAATATAAAATAAGTATAACTAGCAAAATTAAAACAAACAATTTATAAATAGTAGGTAATAAATAGTAGGTAATAAATAGTGAATGATAAATAAGTTAAGGATAAACATAAGAACTATTTTATACTAACTAATTTTAAATTCCCCCAGTTATAAACTGGAGGAATTTTAGGAATTGTATGAAAAAGGGAAGAGAAATTTAAACAAGTATTTAAATAACTCTTTAATGTAATTATGCTCAATATACTATAATATATACATTATGGAATAGTATTTATTAATAAGCCAAAATAATAAATTTAAATCTTTGAAAGTTAGGTGATAATATTGAAACCTGTATTAAAGGCTAATATCTTTGCTCTAATAGTTGTCGTAGGACAAGTACTTGGGGGAATGATATTAGTACCAATATTTAAAACTATGAATTTAACACTACCCACACTAATGATATTGACCCAATTAATATTTTTATTAGTTCCTGCAATAATATATTTCATTGTAACTAAGGAATCAATTAAAGATACATTAAAGTTAAATCCAATAGGATTTGAACAAATTCTTATACTTATAGTTATAGTGCTATTAAGCTGGCCTGTAGCAGGATTTTTAGGTGGGGTATCTAATATATTTTTTGAAAACTTAGTTGGAGAGGCCTTTGAACTTTTAGATGGACTTTCACTTCCGTTTATGATATTTGTTATGGCGGTGATGCCTGCAATTTGTGAAGAAATAACAATGAGAGGAATAGTGCTTTCAGGTTATTCTAAAAAGAGTACATTAAAAGCAGCTTTAATGAGTGGTCTTATATTTGGGATCATACATTTAAATCCTCAACAGTTTTTATATGCATTTGCACTTGGAATATTATTTGCCTATATAGTTAGAATTACAAACTCTATATATGCAACCATGTTTTGTCACTTTATGTTTAATGGAACTCAAGTATTGTTATCTAAGTTAGTTTTAAGCATTCCAGGATTTAAAGAAGCAAGTGAAGCTCTTAAAACAGCATCAAAAATGGAAATCTTCAAATCGCTTATTCCACTTGGAGTAATAGCTATAATATCAATTATATTAATAGTGCTTTTATTAAAGCTATTAAAAAGAACAACAGATAATAAGCCAGCCTTAAATATTAGTAAAGTATCTAATGGAAATTATGATACTATAGAATTAGAAAATGAATCTATGATAAATATACCTTTTATTATCACAGTGGTATTTTATTGTATATATATATACATCCAATACTTTTAAAAAGGTATTATAAAACTAAAAAGAGACTTTCAGATTTTTAAAATGGAATCTATAAGATAGACAGTAAAAGCCTATCTATATAGATTCCATTTTATTCAACTGAAAGTCTTTGTTCTTATTTATGTTTATTATATTTAACTTAATGAATGAATTTGATTTAGCCTTACTTATTATAGACGATGCATATTTTAAATAATAGAATTAAGAGTTTTTAGTTAAATGCTTAAAAAATAATGCAACACCTACTGTAGTTGCCATAGCTATTCCAAGGCCTACCCCTAAGGTTAAACTCTTTTTGCTAATTAAGCCTAAGTCTTTTTTCTTGCTAGGGATGATAATTACGTTTTCTTCCATATTATAGCCTCCTATGAATTATATATTAGGTTGTAACAGGTACGTAAAATGAAATAATCAAATTAAATTAACCTATTATAATTATGGGTAATACTTCTTTATTATATTCAACATATATAAATAAGTTGTTCAAATAATCTTATCACATTTATCAGAAGACTCACACAACCTTTATAGTGAATTAATAATTTATACATAAAGTGATTCTTAGATTCAACTGGAGTTTGATTATAAGAAATACATCTCTCCATCTGAATTTTAGAAGAACTTATCCAGGGGCGTAGCAGCCGTCAGCCATAACCTTGAAGAGGATAGGCGTGTTACGGATGATAGCCATAGAATAAAAGGCTAATAAACTTGTAGATATTTTAGCTAAATTGTTTTATAAAATCAGATTTAATCCATCCTCTGCAGTTTATAGGGGAATCTGTATTTAAAGAAACTTCATACCAAGTACAATTCAAAAACTCTGATTTAATTATGATATTAACTCTAAGTGGTTTTTCCATGTAAATAATAAGAGGGCTATCAACGTAAGGGGCAATGTAAAGAGGTGTATTTTCTAATGTTATACCTTCTTGGAACTCTGATGCACTGTATTTTATTTTAATGTCTTTTAAATTAAATGGATATTTGTTAGACTTTGAAGACTTTCCTCTTAAAACATCATTTTGTTTACTTAAGATTAAAAGTTGTTTTCTTTGATTATCCAACTTTTCAGTTAAATAATAGTACATTGCTAAAGAGGCTAAAAGTATAATTACTATTAAAAAGAATAAAAACAATAAGCTCACTCCTAAAACTTATATTGTTACTTTATATTTATACTCTTAAGATGCAGAAATTTTACCATATGTTAAGAAATTTATATTAATTTTAGTATATAATTAACTTGTAGATAATGCTTGAACTTTAAATGCAGGTATTCATAAAATTATAGGCGGTGTAAAAATGGGTAAGATAGGAGTTGTATTTGCAGGTGGAGGAGGTAAAGGATCATATCAAGTAGGAGTTTGGAAGGCTTTAAAAGAGCTTGAGATAGATAAATATATAGATGGTGTATCTGGAACTTCTATAGGAGCCTTAAATGGTGCTATGTTTTTGCAAAATCGTTATGAAAGTGCTGAAAATGTGTGGTTAAATATATCACAAGAAAAGATGCTTCCAGTAGATAAAAGACTTATACTGAGAAATCTTATATTTATGGAGATATCTAGAAATAAGCTGGAAAATATAGTTCAATGGGCTGAAAGAGTGGAAAGGTATGGAACGGTAACAAGAGAAGGGCTTTTAGAAATAATTGATCAGAATATTGATTATGAGATTATAAAAAATGAAAAGCGACCTTTTTATATAAACTGTACAAGTGTACCAGATTTAGAATCAAAGTATTTTAAAGTAAATGGATATGAAGAAGAGGATATAAGATTATTATTATCAGCAACTACATCTATACCATTAGTTTTTAATAAGGTATTAATAGATGGAAAATATTATATTGACGGTGGTATGAAAGACAATATTCCAATAAAGCCACTATATGATGAAGGATTCAGTACAATAATAGTAATATACTTTCATAAAGAAAATCGAATAAATAAAGAAGAATATCCAAACGCTAATATAATAGAAATCTTACCATCAAAGGATCAAGGTGGATGGATAAGTGGTACATTAGACTTTACTAACTTTGGGTCTATTGAAAGAATAATTGATGGTTACAAAGATACGCTTAATATTTTTAAAAATGTATTAGATAGTTTTAAGCAAGGTGAAGATTTAGAGCTACACCTAAGAGATAATAAGAAGCCATTAGAAAGTAACCTAGAAGAAGGTTTGCAATATGAAACATCTATTAAAGATAATGTAAAGAGGATAAAGCATATGAGGGTAGTAGATAATAACCTTAAAAATGTTAGAAAGCTTAGAAGAATTAATAATAAAAAAGGCATTTTTCAAAAGCTTAAAGATATTACAATATTAAATAATAAGATTAAATAAGATTTTAAAAAGGTTAAGTTAAAGGAGATGCAAGATTATATATGAAATTTGAAGAAAATAATGAAATAGATAGTTTAAGAGAAATAATTGATAAAAGTAATAACATAGTATTTTTTGGTGGGGCTGGGGTATCTACAGAAAGTAATATACCAGACTTTAGATCAGAAGATGGACTTTATGGTAATGATACAAATAATATTTACGACCCAGAAGAAATGTTAAGTCATAGATTCTTTTTAAATCATGAAGAGGAATTTTTTAAGTTTGTTAGGGCTAAGATGATTTATCCAAATGCAAAACCAAACAAAGCTCATCTAGCATTAGCTAAATTAGAAAGCATAGGAAAACTAAAAGCTATAATAACTCAAAACATTGATGATCTACATCAAAAGGCTGGAAGCAAAAATGTTATTGAACTTCATGGATCTTTATATAAGAATTATTGTGTTAAATGTAAAAGACAGTATTCATTAGATTATATTTTAAAAATCAAAAGTATAGTTCCATTCTGTAGTTATTGCGGTGGAACTGTAAGACCAGATGTTGTACTTTATGAAGAGCCACTAAATAATCAATCTATGGAAAATGCTATTTCCTTTATATCTAAGGCTGATACATTAATTATAGGAGGAACTTCACTTGTAGTATATCCAGCGGCAGGACTGATTAGGTATTTTAATGGGGAAACTTTAGTCTTAATTAATAAGACCCCAACTAAATATGATAAGAAGTGTAATTTAGTTATAAGAGGAAGCATAGGAGAGAGTTTAGATAAGGCTATTAGGTAACATTAAATGTTAGCTTAGGTGGAACATTAGGTCTGTAATATAAAATAGTCCAATGGTATGATGTATTTTACAAGAAAAACACTTCCTAGTGTATCTACTTAAGATATAGTTAGATATAAATAGTAAATAGATGAAATTACAATATAATTAGCCTATACGGTATATAGTAGCCATTGCAGCAAGTTAATATCATGTTATTATAAATGAGCACTCGAGAGAGCCGCACAAGATTCATCAAAAGTTGACTACAATGTATAAAGAAATTAAAGTTTCTAAAAAAACTTGTTGACAACTAAGAAAACAGATGATATACTTACAAAGTACTTCGACAAAGAAGTACATGATCTTTGAAAATTGAACAGAAAAGATATACAAAGACCAGCAATTCTTTTGAATTATGTAATTGAGTAGATTAAACTTACTTAGAGAATCTAGATTCAGATATTCTGAAAATGGAAACTCACTCAGCAAAGCTGAGGAGTAAAAGTCCACGCCAAATCGAAGATTTGGAGTATACTTTTAAATTGAGAGTTTGATCCTGGCTCAGGACGAACGCTGGCGGCGTGCTTAACACATGCAAGTCGAGCGAAGTTATTCCTTCGGGAATAACTTAGCGGCGGACGGGTGAGTAACACGTGGGTAACCTGCCTCATAGAGGGGGATAGCCTTCCGAAAGGAAGATTAATACCCCATAACATAGCATTATCGCATGATAAAGTTATTAAAGGAGTAATCCGCTATGAGATGGACCCGCGGCGCATTAGCTAGTTGGTGAGGTAACGGCTCACCAAGGCCACGATGCGTAGCCGACCTGAGAGGGTGATCGGCCACATTGGGACTGAGACACGGCCCAGACTCCTACGGGAGGCAGCAGTGGGGAATATTGCACAATGGGCGAAAGCCTGATGCAGCAACGCCGCGTGAGTGATGAAGGCCTTCGGGTCGTAAAGCTCTGTCTTCGGGGACGATAATGACGGTACCCGAGGAGGAAGCCACGGCTAACTACGTGCCAGCAGCCGCGGTAATACGTAGGTGGCAAGCGTTGTCCGGATTTACTGGGCGTAAAGGGAGCGTAGGCGGATACTTAAGTGGGATGTGAAATACCCGGGCTCAACCCGGGTGCTGCATTCCAAACTGGGTATCTAGAGTGTGGGAGAGGAAAGTGGAATTCCTAGTGTAGCGGTGAAATGCGTAGATATTAGGAAGAACACCAGTGGCGAAGGCGACTTTCTGGACCATAACTGACGCTGAGGCTCGAAAGCGTGGGGAGCAAACAGGATTAGATACCCTGGTAGTCCACGCCGTAAACGATGGATACTAGGTGTGGGGGATACCAATCCTCCGTGCCGTCGTTAACACACTAAGTATCCCGCCTGGGGAGTACGATCGCAAGATTAAAACTCAAAGGAATTGACGGGGGCCCGCACAAGCAGCGGAGCATGTGGTTTAATTCGAAGCAACGCGAAGAACCTTACCTAGACTTGACATCTCCTGAATTACCTGTAATTAGGGAAGCCCTTCGGGGCAGGAAGACAGGTGGTGCATGGTTGTCGTCAGCTCGTGTCGTGAGATGTTGGGTTAAGTCCCGCAACGAGCGCAACCCTTATTGTTAGTTGCTACCATTTAGTTGAGCACTCTAGCGAGACTGCCTGGGTTAACCAGGAGGAAGGTGGGGATGACGTCAAATCATCATGCCCCTTATGTCTAGGGCTACACACGTGCTACAATGGCGAGTACAACGAGACGCAATACCGCGAGGTGGAGCAAAACTCAAAAAACTCGTCCCAGTTCGGATTGTAGGCTGAAACTCGCCTACATGAAGCCGGAGTTGCTAGTAATCGCGAATCAGAATGTCGCGGTGAATACGTTCCCGGGCCTTGTACACACCGCCCGTCACACCATGAGAGTTGGCAATACCCGAAGTCCGTGTGCTAACGCGTAAGCGAGGCAGCGGCCGAAGGTAGGGTCAGCGATTGGGGTGAAGTCGTAACAAGGTAGCCGTAGGAGAACCTGCGGCTGGATCACCTCCTTTCTATGGAGAACTGTATTAAGATTATAGCTAGTCTATAACTCTTAATACTAGCTGGAATTTATCTTTCTGTTCAATTTTGAAAGATCAAGTATCTTTCATGAAATGAGCTTCTCATTATATGAGAAGTAGCATTGAAACATCTCCTTTTGGAGATGAAAGCGACCATCTCAAAATCGTAGATTTTGGATGTCTGCTTTTGTTCTTTGAAAACTGCATATGGTTTAAAAGCAAAGTAAAACTTTAAAAAGAAAAATCTTTTGTAAGATTGAAATGATAACTCATTGATTATTTACTAAGCTTTAATTGTATTTTAATATGATTAAACTTTTAAAAACTCTCTGAGTGAAGTTAGAACTGAGTAATACGAGGAAGCAACGAAGGAGGAGCGGAATTTACTAATGTAAATGAGCACCAGACTGAGGCAGCTAACGAAGTAGTGCGAAGGTTATAACGAACGAAGGTCAAGCTACAAAGGGCACATGGCGAATGCCTTGGCATCAAGAGCCGACGAAGGACGCGATAAGCTGCGATAAGCTTCGGGTAGCCGCAAATAGGCTGTGAACCGAAGATTTCCGAATGAGGAAACTCACATGGGTAAACCCCATGTATTGTATACTGAATAAATAGGTATATAAGGGTACACCCAGGGAACTGAAACATCTAAGTACCTGGAGGAAGAGAAAGAAAATTCGATTTCCCGAGTAGCGGCGAGCGAAAAGGAAAGAGCCCAAACCAGAAATTTATTTCTGGGGTTGCGGACAGATCATTAACATGGCGGTAATTTTAGTCGAATACAACTGGAAAGTTGAGCCACAGCGTGTAATAGCCACGTAGACGAAAGGATAAAGCCTAAGATCTGATCCAGAGTACCACGAGACACGTGAAACCTTGTGGGAAGCAGGGAGGACCACCTCCCAAGGCTAAATACTACTTGATGACCGATAGTGAAGAAGTACCGTGAGGGAAAGGTGAAAAGAACCCCGGAAGGGGAGTGAAATAGAACCTGAAACCGTGTGCCTACAACCGGTCAAAGCACCTTATGTGTGTGATGACGTGCTTTTTGTAGAACGAGCCAACGAGTTACGATATGTAGCGAGGTTAAGTACTTAAGGTACGGAGCCGAAGGGAAACCGAGTCTTAATAGGGCAAATAGTTGCATGTCGTAGACCCGAAACCGGGTGACCTATCCATGGCCAGGTTGAAGCAGAAGTAAAATTCTGTGGAGGACCGAACCAAATTGGTGTTGAAAAACCATGGGATGAGCTGTGGATAGCGGAGAAATTCCAATCGAACCCGGAGATAGCTGGTTCTCCTCGAAATAGCTTTAGGGCTAGCGTCGGATGTGAGTAGTGGAGGTAGAGCACTGAATGGGCTAGGGGCCGTATAGGTTACCAAACTCTATCAAACTCCGAATGCCACATACTATTAGTCCGGCAGTCAGACTGCGAGTGATAAGGCCCGTAGTCAAAAGGGAAACAGCCCAGACCATCAGCTAAGGTCCCAAAGTATAGATTAAGTGGAAAAGGATGTGGGATTTCAAAGACAACTAGGATGTTGGCTTAGAAGCAGCCACTCATTAAAAGAGTGCGTAATAGCTCACTAGTCGAGAGATCCCGCGCCGAAGATGTTCGGGGCTAAAATCTATCACCGAAGCTATGGGTGTACATTTATGTACGCGGTAGAGGAGCGTCCTGTACTGGCTGAAGTCGTACCGAAAGGAGCGGTGGACGGTACAGGAGTGAGAATGTTGGCATAAGTAGCGAGAACTAGGTGAGAATCCTAGTGGTCGAAAATCTAAGGTTTCCTGGGGAAGGTTCGTCCGCCCAGGGTTAGTCGGGACCTAAGCCGAGGCCGAAAGGCGTAGGCGATGGACAATCGGTTGATATTCCGATACCACTATGTAGCGTTATTACCAATGGGGTGACGCAGGAGGATAAGATGTGCTAGCTATTGGATGCTAGTCTAAGCACTTAGGGAGTCTGGATAGGAAAATCCGTTCAGGCAATTCTGAGGTGTGATGGGGAAGGTCATTTTGACCGAAGTATCTGATTCCACGCTGCCAAGAAAAGCCTCTAGGGAGCAAAGTAGTGCCCGTACCGCAAACCGACACAGGTAGATGAGGAGAGAATCCTAAGACCATCGGAAGAATTGCAGTTAAGGAACTCGGCAAATTGACCCCGTAACTTCGGGAGAAGGGGTGCCTACGCAAGTAGGCCGCAGAGAATAGGCCCAAGCAACTGTTTAGCAAAAACACAGGTCTCTGCTAAAGCGAAAGCTGAAGTATAGGGGCTGACGCCTGCCCGGTGCTGGAAGGTTAAGGGGAATGCTTAGCGTAAGCGAAGGTATGAACTTAAGCCCCAGTAAACGGCGGCCGTAACTATAACGGTCCTAAGGTAGCGAAATTCCTTGTCAGGTAAGTTCTGACCCGCACGAATGGCGTAATGACTTGGGCACTGTCTCAACTGCAAATCCGGCGAAATTGTAGTGCCAGTGAAGATGCTGGCTACCCGCGATTGGACGGAAAGACCCCGTAGAGCTTTACTGTAGCTTAGCATTGAATTTCGGTATTGTCTGTACAGGATAGGTGGGAGACTGAGAAACTGGGGCGTCAGCTTCAGTGGAGTCATCCTTGGGATACCACCCTGACAGTACTGAGGTTCTAACGGATACCCATGAAACTGGGTGCCGGACATTGTTAGGTGGGCAGTTTGACTGGGGCGGTCGCCTCCTAAAAAGTAACGGAGGCGCTCAAAGGTTCCCTCAGAACGGTCGGAAATCGTTCGAAGAGTGCAAAGGCAGAAGGGAGCCTGACTGCGACACCTACAAGTGGAGCAGGGACGAAAGTCGGACTTAGTGATCCGGTGGTACCTCGTGGGAGGGCCATCGCTCAACGGATAAAAGCTACCTCGGGGATAACAGGCTGATCTCCCCCAAGAGTCCACATCGACGGGGAGGTTTGGCACCTCGATGTCGGCTCGTCGCATCCTGGGGCTGAAGTAGGTCCCAAGGGTTGGGCTGTTCGCCCATTAAAGCGGCACGCGAGCTGGGTTCAGAACGTCGTGAGACAGTTCGGTCCCTATCCGTCGCGGGCGTAGGAAATTTGAGAGGAGCTGTCCCTAGTACGAGAGGACCGGGATGGACTGACCTCTGGTGTACCAGTTGTCACGCCAGTGGCATTGCTGGGTAGCTATGTCGGGACGGGATAAACGCTGAAAGCATCTAAGCGTGAAGCCCACCTCAAGATTAGATTTCCCATAGCGTAAGCTAGTAAGACCCCTTGAAGAACACGAGGTTGATAGGTCAGAGGTGTAAGTACAGTAATGTATTAAGCTGACTGATACTAATAGGTCGAGGGCTTGACCAAATTATTTTAAACCATATGCAGTTTTGAAAGAACAAGTTCTTTCAAAGATCCGGTGATTATGGCTTAGTGGTAACACCCCTTCCCATTCCGAACAGGATGGTTAAGCACTAAAGCGCTGATGGTACTGCAAGGGAGGCCTTGTGGGAGAGTAAGTCGTCGCCGGGTTAAAACTTTGGCTGGATAGCTCAGTCGGTAGAGCAGAGGACTGAAAATCCTCGTGTCCCTGGTTCGATTCCTGGTCTAGCCACCATGATAAAAAGTCTAGTTAATACTAGGCTTTTTATTTTTGCATAAATATTTATATTAAAGTACCTACTTTAAAGCAAGTTATAACTTTTATTACACATAAACATAATAATTATCTAATTAAATTGATTATTACAAACCATCCTTTATTGGAACTTTAATGAATAATATCAACTTTTTTAGGCGATTTTATTGACAAAAGCTTGAAATTACCTTATTCTAAATTAGAAGTAAATCCAACCTATGTTTTCAGAAACCAACCTTTAATGACATAATGTAACATTATATTTAGATTTCTATATTAGACTTAATAAAAACATGGTGAAAGGTTAAAGTTGATGCAACATGTGAAAACGGTTACGGATTTTACACTTAATTTATATCATTTAAGCCTAAATATGCAACTAGAAGTGGGATAGTAGCAGGATGGAATAAGGGTGGAAATATTAAAAATACATATGCTGTGGGAACAGGAACTAAAGGATCTTTAGGTATTGCAGGAATATATAAGGATGCCTTTTATGATAAGAATCTTTTAACGCCTAATAGTTCACATAATAATGGAGTAGGCAAAACTACTGTAGAAATGCAACAACAAAAGTTTGTAGAACAATTAAATACTAATACATTAGAGGGAATCATGTGGGTTAAGGTTGATGGAAGTTACCCAGAACAAGTTAAAGGTGAAGTAGTAAGACAACCTGAAGTCCAAAAAGAGGATAGTGAGTCTATACTAGAAAGTATTAAGAAAGTTAATGAGGTAAAAGATAATATTTCCAATAGTTTAAAAGATACTAAGGATCCTTGGGCAATACTGTCTGTAGTAGCCAATGGTGATAGAGAAAGTTTAACAAATAAAGATGAATTCCTAAAAGAAGGCTATGAAATCATGGCAAGTAGTAATAATATATATGAAATAGAAAGAACTATTATCGGATTAAGTTCTATTGGAATTGATGTGTCAAAAATATCTAATGGTATTAATACAGTTAATGGTTTAGAGGCTTTAGCTAATAAGAACTTAGCATCATTAGTAAATGCAACTATATTTGGTCTTGTAGCTTATGATTCTGGTGAATATATACTGCCACAAAATTCAAAGTATACAAGAGAACAAATTATTACTATGATTTTAGATAAGCAAAGTAAAAAGGGTGGATGGGCATTAGCTGGTCGTGGAGAAGATGTAGATATGACTGCAATGGCTATGCATAGTTTAGCTCCATATTATGTGGCAAAAGATGCTAAAGAAGCTGGCCTAAGTGAAGAGGTTTACAATAAGGTAAGTACTTCCATTGGGAAAGCAATTAAGTTATTAATAGATATGCAGTTAGAAGATGGTTCATATAGTTATGATAAAACAGCAGCAGGATCAAATTCTAACTCTACAGCTATGGTAATTAATACTTTAAGTGCTTTAGGTGTAGATTCATTAAGAGATACAAAGTTTATTAAAAATGATAAGAATGTTGTAGATGGATTATTTAAATTTATCGTAGAAGATGGTACAGGATTTGGATATAAGGATAATAAACATAACGGAATGGCAACAGAGCAAAGCTTCCGTGCATTAGTTTCCTACTCTAAATTCAATGAAAATAAAGAAGCATATAATATTTATAAAGTTGGAAAGGATTTAGTAAACAGTGGACAAGCTCCAACACCAGAAGTTATACCAGAGGTTATACCAGAAGTTATACCAGAAGTTATACCAGAGGTTATACCAGAAGTTAAACCAGAGGTTAAACTAGAAGTTAAACCAGAGGTTAAACCAGAAGTTAAACCAGAAGTTATACCAGAAGTTATACCAGAAGTTATACCAGAGGTTATACCAGAGGTTAAACTAGAAGTTATACCAGAAGTTATACCAGAGGTTAAACTAGAAGTTATACCAGAAGTTATACCAGAGGTTATACCAGAGGTTAAACCAGAAGTTAAACCAGAGGTTAAACCAGAGGTTAAACCAGAGGTTAAACCAGAGGTTAAACCAGAGGTTAAACCAGAAGTTAAACCAGAGGTTAAACCAGAAGTTAAACCAGAAGGGAGAATTTTACTTCCACGAACTGGTGGACTTGGAGGTTTACCATTTCTTATGACTGGAGTTATGTTTATATTAGCAGGGTTTGGAATAAAACTAAAAAGAAGATAAAGATCAACTAATATAAGTAATAGTTAAAAGGTTGATTAGGAAATTATATGCCCTACTTAAGTTTACTTATATAAGTAAACTTAAGTAGGGACAAAGTTTTAATGGGGACTTTAATGTGAAATCTTTGTTCTTTAGTGGTTAGAGTATAATTTTAGTAGGCAGAACTAGTATAAAAAACTATATAAATAAAAGGAGATGCAAAAACATCTCCCCAATACATAAATTATCCATTATAATTAAGTTGCAAACACAAAACTGAATGGAGTTGAATTTATGTATAATGTTAGTTTAAATGAAAACGGCTTAACTTTCAAGGAAATAGAGAAAAAGATTTATAAGATAGTTTGTGATGAAGCCTGCAATGTTTTAAAAAATGTGTTGGAAGCTTTAGATGAAAAGCTACTTAAAGAAAGAGAGATTAAAGTATATAGAAATAAGGGACTTAAAAAGACTTGTTTAAGAACGATTATGGGGGATGTTGAATATTCAAGACGTATCTATCAGTTTGAACTTGAAGATGGTAAAACAGCTACTAAGTTCCTTTTAGATGAGTATCTAGGCATGGACACCATAGGTAATGTATCTATAAATCTTGTAGAAACTATTTTAACTAACGTGTCAGAAGTATCTTTTAGAAAAACAGCTGAAAATATAAAAACAATGTGTAATCAGGAAATTAGTGCTCAAGGAGTTTGGAACATAGTTCAAACGGTTGGAGAAAAGATAAATGAACTAGAAAAGCGTAAGATTGAACTAAATGAAAAAGGTGCGTTGAAAGGCGAAAAGGAAGTACCAGTGCTATTTCAGGAGCAAGACGGTGTATGGTTATCCATTCAGGGAAAAGATAGACCAAAGGGTAAGAATAGAAAAAAAGAACTTAAATTAGCAGTATCTTATACAGGTTGGAAGTTGCGTCCAGGCAGTAAAAAAGAATATGTTGTTATTGATAAAACTGTTTGTGCAAGTTTTAATAGTTCTAGCCACTTTAAAAAAGTTGCGGAAGCAACCATTGCTGAAAAGTATAATGTTGATGAAATAGAAACTAGGATATTAAATGGAGATGGTGCAAAGTGGATAAAAGCAACCTGTGAAGATCAAGACATACACTTTCAACTGGATCCATTTCATATAAGCCAAGCAATTATTAGAAAAGTAAGTGATAAAAAAGAACAGAAAGTCTTACTTAAGTTATTTAGGCAAGGGAAAGTTGATGAAGGGTTGGAAAAAATTGTTAACATGATGATAGAAAATAATAAAGATGAAGTTGTTTTTAAAAAGCTTACAGAGCTATATGACTATTTTGTACATAATAAAGAGGGCCTAGTTCTATATAAATTAAGAGACAATATAACTATGCCTACGGCACCCGAAGGGATAGAATATAGGCAATTAGGGACTATGGAACATAACATTTGCGATGTGTTAGCACATAGAATGAAAGGTAGAAAAATGAGCTGGTCTATTAATGGAGCCGATAACTTATCTAAAATTTTAGCAGAAAAGTTTAGCAATAGATTATTTAGTACCTTGGATAAGATCTATAAAAACATTATACCGAAGGGCGTTATAGATACTGTAATTCGTGAAATACCTTTATCCGCTTCCGCGGTTAATAAAAAGGGTACGAAATCTAAAGAATATAAGATACATACCGCGCCTATTCCTTATAGTGGAGCCGCGGTTACCTTGGGAAGAAAAGTAATACAAAAACTTTGTGGATTAAAAGGATTTGGAGATCTTAGTTACAATTAAGAATAAAAATGGGTAGGGTAAATTATAAATACCCCATGTAAAATAATGGATAATAAATTAAATAAAATAGTTGCCCACTTTTACTTGACTCAAACTCTTTAGTGATTGTTCTTTAACACCCTAGGGTATTTATGTTAATATAGTAGTATCGCAACAATTTAAAGCGAAATAATATTATTTTAAGGAGAGTTATTATGGAAAATAAAGTTTTAGCTAGAGTTGGGGATGTAAGCATTACTCAAAATGACGTAGAAGAAACAATGAAGAGATTTCCAAAGGAAAGACAATCTTACATAGATTCAGAGATTGGAAGAAAACAATTATTAGAGCAAATAATTTCTTTTGAACTTATGTATAAGCACGGAAAAGAACTAGGATTTGATAGTGATAAAGAATTTTTAGATCATGCAAATAAGATGGAAAAGGAATTATTAACTCAATTCACTATAGCTAGGGTTTTAGCTGAAACGCCTATTACAGATGAAGAAATAGCATTATTTTATGCCGAAAATGGTAATATGTTTAAAGAAGAAGAGTCAGTAAGTGCTAAGCATATCTTAGTAGATTCTTTAGAAAAAGCTAAGAAAATAGAAGAAGAAATGGCAAATGGATTAAGTTTTGAAGATGCAGCAAAAAAACATTCATCTTGTCCATCTAGCCAAAATGGCGGTGACCTTGGAAACTTTACAAGAGGAAAAATGGTTCCTGAGTTTGAAGAAGCAGCATTTAAATTAAATGTTGGAGAGATAAGCGGACCTGTACAAACTCAATTTGGATATCATATTATAAAAACTGAACAAAAATCAGAACCTAAAGTTAAGCCATTAGAAGAAGTTAGAGATATTATAAAAGAGAATCTTTTTCAAGAAAAACAAAACAAAAAGTATATGGATATGACAGAAGAATTAAAAATAAAATATAATGTAGAATATGAGAAATAATTAAATCTCAAGAGAAGTTTGAACACAAAGATAATAAGATAAATAAAAAAGGTGCCTTTATAAAAAAGGTACCTTTTTTTATTTTCTTATTGAAAATGTCATACATAAGCGCTTAATAGTAATTAAAATTTAGAAGATATTATTCTTCTAAGTTTTCTAAACTTATATTTACCCATATAATAATTATTCTTTTCAACTTTACCAAGGAAGTTGTCCATATCTTCAATAACGGCCCTCCTACTGATTTCAAAAATATCAGTATCCTCATTGGTATATTCATCTAGGATTCCTATAGCACCTTTATAACCTAGGTTCTTCGCTATCTTTTTTGATTCATCATTACAAGAACCATAAGGATAAGCTATGTAGTTAACAGGTTTACCTATTATCTTTTCTAGAATAATCTTTGAATCTGATAATTCTTTTTCTTGATCTTCATTAGATAAAGTAGAAAGATCTTTATGGGTTACGGTATGAGATCCTATTTCTACCCCATTTTCACTTAACTCTTTAATCTGTGAAGAAGTTAAGAAGTAATCATCCTTATCTGTTTTATCAGTTTGTACAAAAACTGTAGCCTTAAATCCATATTGCTTTAATAGAGGATATACCTTGGTGTAATTATCTTTGTATCCATCATCAAAGGTCAATACTACACTTTTTTTAGGAATCTTTTTACCTGAATTAAGATGATCATATAGCTCGTCTAAGGTTAAAGTTTTAAAGCCATTAGCTTTTAAATATTTTAATTGTTTTACAAAGCACTTTTTACTTATAGTTATTTCAGAAACCTTAGTTTCTTGAACGGAATGATACATTAAAACAGGTATTTTATCTTCAAACTTTTGATAAAATGTAAAGGATACAAGTAAAACTGATATAAGAGAAAGGGTTACTAGTAACAAAGTTTTATGATGAAAAGATTTTGTTGATGATTTTGTTGTATTTTTAGACTTCACATTAACACCTCCAATAATCAAAAAAAGTTTTAATAAAGAATATATTCTTTATTAAAATTAAGTCAATATCCATTACAATTATAAACCTAAAATAACACCATAAAAATTACAAAATAGTAACGTTTGTATTAAACATATTAAAAGTGTCAGAAGGTTTAAGCAATTATGCTCATATTAATAGGTATAACACTCAATAAGAGTGTTATTACTTGACAGTAAATTTAATTATTTATATACTCTATTTATTGCATAAAATCAACTAAAGTGATAGGATTATAAATTGAAATATAAACTTTCATATAACTAGGAGGTGCTGGATTGACCAGTAAAAGTAAAAAGTCATATATAGAGACACTTATACCGATAATTATACTATTTGTATCAACGACAGGATGGTATTCATTAGATTATGTAGGGATGAAAGCCTTTTGGATAGGGTTTTTCTTATTATCATTTACCTATGCGTTTTTAATCCTAAAAGATTTTAAGTGGAATACGGGTATAAAAAGGCTAGTAACTAATAGGTATAATATAATTCTTATCCTATACACTTTATGGGTTAGCATAAGTTATTTATATAATTATAATGGACGAGGATCATTGTTATATACATTTAAAGTTTGGTTTATGATTATATTTTATGTGATTTTAACTGAAATTTACATTGATAATATAACAAAAGAAAATAAAAAGATTTTAATACATAATATATCAAAATATATATTCATATTAGGTGTATTCCATTCAGTTATAGGACTATATCAATTCATAACTTTATCTAATAAGGTTTTTGGAGTAGTTATAAGTGACTGGCATCCTTACAATCCAGCAGCTATGTATGGAAACGTAAATGGATTTGGAACTTATCTTTTTATATCAATTATATGTGGATTTAATTTATTTATAGAAGGATTAAATAAAAAGAGTAATAAGTACACCACATTTTTATTAATATTTCAAATGTACATGATATATTTAACAGTATCTAGAACAAGCATCGTATCTTTAATTGCATATTTTATATTTATTCTTATTCTGTTTTTTATTAAAAAGAAAGAATTGTTAGTTAAAATATTTTCTAAAAACAATGTTATACTATTTATAATATGTAATTTAATAATGCTTTCAATTATAAAGCTTCCACAGCATAGAGGATACATCAATGAGTTACTTCATAAGGAGACTGTTGAGGAAGAAAGAACAGCAGAAAATATGTTGAAGGAAAAAAACAGCAAAGGCTTTAATAATAGAAGTATTATATGGAATGCTGTAGGTGATAATTACACAGAATACATTTGTTTTGGAGATGGATTAAAATACAATGTTTTGGATAGAATAGATGTGATAAATGTTATAAGTGAAAGAAGTGAAGGGGTAGATAGAATAAGCTATCATAACACTTTAGTTAGGTATTTTGCATCTAATGGAGTACTTGGACTTGTGCTATTTTTAGCAATGTATTTTGCTATACCACTGAAACTTTTTATTAATATGATAAAACGTAGAGAAGTAGAGATGGAATCCTCCATTATAATTATTTTATTAGCTGTAACATTTATGTACATGCAGATGGAAGAAGTTTATATGGGAGAGATAGGGTTTATGTCTATAATAACTAACCTTGTATTAGGTTACGGAAGTACCCTTTTAACAAGGAAATAGGGGTGAAGTTAATGAATGTATTATTTATAGGCGTAAGATGGGATAATGAAGAAGATATAACCTCAGCGCCTCAAAAGATAGGGAATATTCTTTATAATAGACTTTCTAAAGATAAAGAAGACTTTTATTTTTATGGATTACAGACAGACGAGTCACCAGGCGAAAATGTAGAATTTCAAAATATAAATGAAAGAGAAGCAAGAGGGGATTTAAAGCATATATCTTCTTATATAAAAGATAAAGATATAAAGGTCATATATATTGCAAGGTACCACTCAGCCATTGCTCTATATGCTATTTACCTAAAGTTTAAGCATAAGGTTAAAATAGTTTACACAATGCATGGATTGGTGAAAAAAGAAAAGACTATAAATGGATCCTTTAAGGCAAGGCATGTTTTTATTGAAGGAGTCTTCTTAAAAAGATGTGATAAAATAATAGCCGTCTCAAAAGACTTAAAATTAGAAGTTCTAAAGTATTATCCTTTGCTTTTAGAAGAAAACATTGAAGTTATAAATAACGGTGTAAGCATAATATCCATAAAAGAAGATATAGATATAAGAACTCTTTATAATATTGAATCAGATAAAAATATATTATTTACTGTAGGAGTAAGGAAGATAAAAAACATAGATATAATATTACAAAGCTTTATAAATAATAAAGGTCTTTATGAAAGTTCTTATTTGTTAGTAACTGGAGAAAAGGATAGTGAGTACGCT
The DNA here is from genome assembly GCF_900461105.1 of Clostridium putrefaciens. Taxonomy (GTDB): domain Bacteria; phylum Bacillota; class Clostridia; order Clostridiales; family Clostridiaceae; genus Clostridium_L; species Clostridium_L putrefaciens. The sequence goes on from NZ_UFWZ01000001.1 coordinate 376,011, forward strand.
ATAGACATAATGGATAAGTATGAAGATTACGATCACATAGTATTTACAGGATATGTAGATACTAATATGATGAATAATATATATAATCAAATGGATGTATTCATTCAAATAAGTGAGTTTGAAACTTTTGGTATGTCTATAGTAGAGTCACTTCTTCATAAAAAACATGTTATAATATCATCAGATCTTCCTATTGCAAAATATTTTAACCAGGATGAAGTTAGATTTTATAATAAGAATGAAGATGATTTATCTTTATTAATATTGGATAGCTTAAGAGATGATGATATAAATCAAAAGGGATACGAAAAGGCTAGAGAGTTATTTCATTGGGATAAGATTAAAGAAGATTATTATAATTTGTTTATGAAATTGTAGTTTATAGGATATATAATATTAAACCAATAAGTACAAAAGGGGTATATATATGGAATTAGTATATAAAGAAAAACTTAAAGAAGATATTGAAGAAGGTTTAAAAGGTCAGAATAAGGTTAATTTTGACGAATTGTTTCCAGATAAAAGATTAGAAAACTTACAGGAAACTGAACTTAGACAATGCCAGTTAATACTACTTAGGATACTAAAGATAGTAGCATATGTTTGTGAAAAAAATTCATTAACATACTGGATAGATGCTGGTACACTTCTTGGTGCTGTGAGACATGAAGGATTTATACCTTGGGATGATGATATAGACATAGCAATGCCAAGAGAAGACTATGAAAAGTTCTTAAAAATTGCAAAAGATGAACTTCCAGAAGATCTATATATACAAAACTTAGATAACACAGAATTTGCAGGGAATACATGGACTCAAATAAAGGATAGAAAAAGTAAAATAGTTTTATCAGAAGATGCTAAGTATCATCAAGGACTTTATATTGATATATTTCCAATGGATTCTTATTCTAATAATTTCTTTAAAAGAAACTTTGTTGAGAAAATACATAAACTTTCATATATAAAAGTACAAGCTATAAATGCACCCTTAAAAAAGCCATTTTTAAAAGGAATGAATCTTCCTAAAAATATAATTAAAATTCTTTTGAAAATAATATTTTTTATATTTGCTATATTTGATTATAATAAAATATATGAGATGAATATAAAGTCTAAAAACAAAAGAATAGAGAAGATGAAGGAAAATCCTAAGACTAATTACGGCTATGGCACAGAAGTTTTAAATTGGGATGTAGTTTTTAATAAAGAAGATATATTACCAATTACTGAAAAAATGAAATTTGAAGATTCAGAGTTTATGGTTCCAAGAAATACAGATGCTATCTTACGAGGGTTATACGGAGATTATATGCAAATACCAAAGGTAGACAAGCAAGTTTATCACAATCTTAGTCTAAAGTCTGTATTAACAAAAGAAGAAGAGGAAGAACTTAATAGAGGATTTTATTATTAAAAGTTCTACAAAATATAAAATTCTAAGAAATATAAAGTTCTAAGAAATATAAGATTCTTAAAATAAATATTGGATAAAAGTTTAAATATATATTTTTAAGATTATGAGGTGTAAAAATGGATAATAAGGCTGATAATACTAAGGAAAGTAATTTGCAAAAAGCTCAAAGAAGGATGCTTGAAATATTAAAAGATGTAGATAAAATATGTAGGGAAAATGATATAAGCTATTGGTTAGATTCAGGCACTCTTTTAGGGGCAGCAAGACATAAAGGTTTCATACCCTGGGATGACGATATAGATATTGTAATGCCAAGAGCTGACTATGAAAGATTTAAGCTTATAGCTAAGAAAAAGCTACCAAAACACTTATTTTTACAAACTAATTATTCAGACCTAGAATATGATATGCTCTGGACTAAGGTTCGAGATAATAATAGTGAGATTGTAGAATATAAGATAGGAAATTATCATAATGGTTTATTTATTGATATATTTCCAATGGATGATTATACTGACACGGGTAAGTACTTAAAGTATAAGAAAAAGTTTAACTATATATATAGGACATTAATTTTAGTAAAAGAGCCCTTCGAAAAAGTTAAAAACAAAAAGATATTTATAAAAAATATTATAAAGTTTTTTGCAAGGGTTGTATTATTCCCATTTACATTCATGGAAAAGAAAAAGGTTTTTGATTATATATATAGAAAAATAGATAAATATGTAGAAAAGTCTAAGGGTACAAACACTGATATTATAGGGTATTCAATGGAAGTTGCCTATTGGAACTTTCATATTGAAAAGAAAGATGTGTTTCCATTAACAGAAATTCAATTTGAAGATGGTAGTTTTTATGCACCAGGTAACTATGATGCATATCTTACTAAACTTTTTGGAAATTACATGGAGTTACCCCCTGAAAATGAAAGAATACCACATAACTTAGAGCTAATAATTAAAGAGTAGGATAGATTAAGGTGCTTATATTATGTAGGCATCTTAAAGTTTATTTAAATAGAAGGTGAGGACGTTATGGAAAAGTTAAAAGTCATGCATGTAGTTACTACAGATAAATTAAGTGGTGCTGAAAAGGTAGTTTTAGATATTGAAAGCAATTTAGATAAAGAAAGATTTTCGCCCTTTGCCCTTTGCAAGGGTGGTGACCTTAAATGTTTATACGAAAATGCAGGAATTAAAACTTATGTGGCAGATCTTAGTTCATTAAATCCTAGGGAAATAAGAAAGTTTAAAGCTTATTTAAAGGAAAGCTCAATAGATATCTTGCATGCTCATGACGTTAAGGCATCCATAGCAGCGAAAATAGCTTCTAGAGGGCTTGAGATACCAGTTATATCACATATGCATAGTTCTTATCCTTGGCTTGAAGGCATGTCCCCGTTAAAGTATATAGACGCATTTTACAGGGATAGCTATAAATTATCCATTGCCTGTTCAGATATGGTAAAAGAACATTATATAAAATATAATAATAAAATTTCAAAAGATAAGATTAAGGTATTAAATAATTCTTTTAACTTTAATGAACTTAAGGATAAATCTATAATTCCAAAAGAAGAAATGCGACATAAGCTTAATATTAAAAATGATACCTATGTATTTGGTTTTCTTGGGAGGCTTTTAGATATAAAAGGGGTAGATCTTTTAATAAATAGTTTTAATAAGATATGTAAAGAGATACCAGAAAGTATGCTTGTAATAGTAGGGGATGGGCCAGAGAGAGAAAGATTAGAGGCTATGGTAAAAGATTATGGACTAGAGAAAAAGGTATTACTTGAAGGATACCAAAAGGATGTATATAGCTATCTTAATATGTTCGATACATTTATATTACCCTCAAAGTTAGAAGGACTACCTATGGCTGTATTAGAAGCTATGGCAATGAAGATACCAGTGATTTCAACCCCTGTTGCAGGTGTTAAAAATCTTATTCAGGATAATTTTAATGGTATAATACTAAAAGTAAGAGATGAAAAGAGTCTTTATGAAGCTATGACTAAAATATATTACCTAAAAGATGAAAGAAATATAATGGTTGAAAATGCATATAAGCACTTGTTTGAAAACTATAATATAGATATATATATAAATAATCTTCAAGATATTTATGAAAATATAGTATAATAAAGCTTAGAAGGTAAAACAGAATTTAGAAAATATAGTATAATAGAGTTTGGAAAATAAAATAAAATTAAAAGAATCTAGATTTATATAAAATTAATATTGAACCTAGATTAATTATAATTGTAATGGAGAGAAGATAAATAATGTCAATAAAAGATGAATTAAGTGCCCTAGATGATGTAGATGATCATTTATGCAGTAGAGTTAAGGAAAATGATATTAACACTATAGCTACAGCTTGCTCCTTAAAGGAAGCTCAAGGTATAATGCTAAATATACTAAAAGAAGTACACAGACTATCGGAAAAGTATGGTCTAACATATTTTATTACAGATGGAACACTTTTAGGTGCAGTAAGGCATAAGGGATTTATACCTTGGGATGATGATTTGGATATAGCAATGCCTAGAAATGATTATGAAATATTTAAAGAAGTAGCAAAAGATGAGCTACCAAAGGAGCTTTTTTTACAGACAGTAGATACAGATCCAAATTATGATTTGTACAATATACCTATGAAGATAAGACATAATAGTAGTGTGCTTATAGAAAAGGGTGAAGAAGAAAAAACCTATAATAACGGTATATACATTGACATATTCCCTCTAGATAGGGTTCCGGATACAAGATTAAAGCATGGAGTTCAAAAAGGATTATCTAAGCTTTTAATTAATATGAAAATGGATATTAGCTTTGAAGATGGTATAAATATAAAGTCTATAACAAGGTCATTCCTTCAACTTATAGGTAAACTTATACCCTATAGGGCAGTTAGAAAAATATTATACTCTACCTTAAAATGGAGCAAGAGGTCAAAGTCACCTAATCTTTATTATGGAGTAGATCTTACATGGCCAAATGAGTTTAGTGAACAAGAAATTTTTCCATTAACACTTATGGAATTTGAAGGTGAAAAGTTTTGGGGTCCAAAAGATTTCAATTCTGTACTTACAAAAGCTTATGGAGATTACATGAGCCTTCCAAAAGAAGAGGAACGAGAAATGCATTCAATCTTTATAGGCTTAAAATAAGAAATTAAAGATGAAACAAAAACAGACATATTTCAGCAAAACAATAAACAAATGTAATAAAAGATGTAATAAAAAGATATAATAAAACAAAAGATGATAGAACAAAGAGATAATAAAAAAGCTTGCAGTTTAATTTATAACTGTAAGCTTTTTATAGTAGTAGATTTAACTCTAAAAATGCCTTTCGAAAATTTCTATTTTCTTTTCGTCAGTGAAGTCTTTTCTAGAGGTTATATTTATTCTACCAAGGATATCATCCATTATTTCGCTATGAGTAGCAACTTTTATAGTGGAAGCTGTTGCAAAGTCATCTACAAATCTTTTACCGTCCTCTTTAGGGATTAGTGCTTTAGGACCACCAACACAACCTCCAATGCAGCCCATGCCTTCTATAAAGTTAGCTTTAAGGGTTCCGTTTTTAACTTGTTCTAGTACAACCTTACATTCTCTAACACCGTTTGCTTGAATTGGGTTTAATAACTTATGTTTTTCAGGATACATATCTTCAAGTGCATCGGATACTGCCTTTGATACCCCGCCAGTTCTTGCATATAATCTTCCGCCTTTAGATGCGTATTCCATAGAAGGAACACCAGTAAGAGTTGAAGGATTTATATCTAAGGCTTCAAATATATCACGAAGTTCATGGAAGGTTAAAACATAATCAATGTCTCCCACAAGATCCTTTTCTTTAGCCTCAGCTTTTTTAGCTATACAAGGACCTACAAATACAACCTTGCAATCTTGATTTAAGGCTTTTAAAACTCTGCCAGAAGCTATCATAGGTGACACAGAAGGTGATACATATTTAACAAGGTCTGAATACACCCTTTTAAGCATGCCTACCCACATAGGACAGCAACAAGAAGTAATCATAAGGTCTTCCTTAGTTTTCACAAGGTGATCAAATTCTACGGCTTCTTTTAAGGTTAGCATATCAGCAAAGAAAGCTACCTCTACCATATCCTTAAATCCTAATTTTATAAATGCAGCTCTTAACTGATCCATGGTAACATCTTCACCAAATTGACCAGAAATTGCAGGGGCTACAGCTGCAATTACAGGCTTACCAGATTTAAGTAAATCTAGTACAGGCAAAAATTCTACCCTATCTACAAGGTTACCATTATCACAGGCCTCAACACAAAGACCACAATCAGCACAAGCGTCTATATCTATGTAAGTTGTCTTTTTTATTGGGTCCACCAATATGGCGTTAAAAGGGCAGACGCTTTGGCATGCAGTAGTCTTGCCATCTTTAGAGCAATTCATATTACAATTATTTAACTTTTCTACTACTCTATTTTTTGATTGGTAAGCAGTAATAGCCTTTTTTAGGCTAACTATAAAATCCTCACCATAATCAATATCTACACCACATAAGGTAGAAATTACTTTACCTAAGGTCTCTTTATTAGTTACCTCATCTTTAAGTAGGCTCTCTACCTGTGTATCAAAAGTATCATTATAATAACTTGAAACCAAGAGCTTAAAGATATCATTATATTTTTTATTCATAAAAATCCTCCTTCCATAGTAACAGCTTACTATAGGTCCTATTATAAGAGTTTGTCATTAATATAAGAATATTATACCAATATTTATGATTATATTATATAAACTTAGATATGATATTTTCATAAATATTCACGAAGAAAAATAGGGATTTTATAATAACTATAATAATTATAGATTTTAATAAGGTTAAATTAGATATTCACAAAAATATAGTATAAAAATTTAAATCAAAAAAAGAGATATAGAAAACTATATCTCTTTTTTTGGTCGGGGTGACAGGGATTGAACCTGCGACCTCATGGTCCCAAACCACGCGCGCTCCCATCTGCGCTACACCCCGCTAACAAAACTTATTATAGTACAATTTTTCTTATAAGTCAATGTATATTAATAACATTGGCAGGGCAATTGCATCCTTATATTGTAATGAGCTAAAGTTTAATCATATTTTGGTAGTATAAGGATATTGTTGCACTTGAAAATACAGAAGTTTAATATAACGTTTACTTAAGATATTAGAACTGTAATAACTTTATGAAAACGATATTCCTATTGGATTGAAGTTAAAACCTTTTTTAAATAATCATTATCCCAACCGGATTTGAGCCTTTTAGCTTTTACACCAATCTTTACTGATTTTTCATTTTTTAATAAGTTTAAAGCTATGTGCCTTAAAATGGCAAAGTTTTCAGCTGCATTTTCAATTCTTATTCGGCTATCATCTTCTCTAAAAGCAATATCTAAAATCCAATGTAAGCTATTCTCTATTCCCCAATGTTTTCTAATGGCATCAGCAACTTTTTCAACATTTTCTGTTAAGCTCGAAATATAATATCTTCTTTCTTTAGATGTTTTATCGCCTATGGTTCTTTCAGATTCAACCATAATTATACTATTTAGGTTTTTCCACTCTGACTTCTGTGAAAGCCAGTTTAAATCGTTAATTAAGTAATGTTTACGTGTTTCAATTCTGCCATGGTCTTTGTTAGTAGTCTTGAAAAAACTATATTCAACATCAGCAAATTTATTCTTAGATTCTTCTTCAAAAAAGTATTTTATATCGTTGGAAAAGTTTTTATGATTACCTTTTAAAGCTAAAACATAATCTCCGCCCTTTTTGATTATTTTTTTAGCTATATTTTTTTGAGTACCCATAGCATCAATTGTTACTATAGATTTATTTATATCTATCTTATCTAATAATTCTGGAATTGCTGTTATTTCATTTGATTTATCATTAACCTTTATCTGACCTAAAACTAAACCCAACTGATTTGACCATGCACTTACCATATGAATAGCTGATTTATTGTTACTTGTATCAAAGGAATGCCTAACTGTCTTGCCATCTATGGCAATTACGTCACCAGTAACTTTATCAGAAATATCTTTGATCCACTTAATAAACGCTTCCTGAAATTCTTTTGGATTAATAATAGAAAATACTCTTCCAAAAGTATCATGGGATGGTATCCCATGATTAAGCTCTAAGAATGTTGAAAACCACTCTTGTTTTGATGTGCCATATTGAGCTATATCTGTCCATGTATCGGCTCCGCATATTATTGCACAAGTTGCTATTGTTAGTATATCAATAAGCTTATGTTTTGAATTATTATCTCTTGGGTCTGAAATGCTTATAAAAGAATTTGAAAGTTCGTTATACATAATTATAAAAATCCCCTTTACATTAGTAATATTATTAAATAAATTCTACTATGTAAAGGGATTTAACTCAAGTTTTTAAATGCAATTGCCCTGATAACATTGGTGTGTGATATAATTATACAATAAGTTTTAAGTTTAAATGGAGTTTTCTTATAGAAGGATTTTACAAACAGTATTAGTATATTATTAGAAATGAGGAATGTTTATGAAGGCTACAACTATAGTTATGTTTGTAACTAGCATTTTCTTTATAATCTTTGGAATGCTTATTTTAATTAACAAAGGTTTTAGAGGGAAGATGACAAAATCCACAAGAAATATTAGGGATAAAGAAGGATACATGAGGTTTAATGCAAAATATAATATTATTATAGGAAGTCTAGGGGTAATAGTTGCTATAATTGATAATTTTATTGTTAATAATAAAATAACATTAATAATGTTTATAGGGGTTATGTTAGGTGCTTCTTTAATACAATCAACGAAGGTAAAAAGGTATCTATAAATAATTTAACAGCTATTCAAATTAATAATGCCTAATACATAAAGCTTGATACACAAGTTATATAATGAAATTGTGTATCAAGCCTTTTGTTTTACAAAATTACTAAGAGGTGTGCTTAGCGTCTAAATAAAGTTTATTGACACATGAAGAAGTTATAAGTATGTAAAAGAAGGGGATTTATTTATGAAAAGAATTGATAAGGTATATAATTGTTTATTACAAAAATCGTTAACGTTAAAGAAAGAAGATTTAGAAATAAAAAAAGGTTTTTCAACAGATGAATTATCAAATGAACTAGATATAATACGAAATAACGTAAGCTTAGAATTGAATAATTTAGTAAGGCAAGGAAAGGTAGTTAAGTTAATAGGAAGGCCTGTTCTATATTTACCGAAGGAAATATTAGAAAGGTTGCTTAATATATCTATTTCAAAATCACTTATGACGATAAATAGCCACAGTGAATTGATAGAGCATAAAATAAACATGAAAAAGAAAGAGGATAAGTCTCCCTTTGATTTTATAATTGGATCTAAGGGAAGTCTAAAAACTCAAATTGAACAAGCAAAGGCTGCGGTGCTTTATCCGCCAAACGGATTACACACTCTTATACTAGGACCAACTGGAGTTGGAAAGACTTTATTTGCAAATAAGATGTATAGCTATGCAAAGTTTGCTGGAAAACTAAAAGAAGATTCTCCATTTATAGTATTTAACTGCGCGGATTATTATAATAATCCTCAGTTACTCATATCTCAAATATTTGGACATGTAAAAGGTTCTTTTACAGGGGCTGAAACTGAAAGAGAAGGGCTTGTGGAAAAAGCAGACGGAGGTATATTGTTTTTAGATGAGGTTCATAGACTACCGCCAGAGGGACAGGAGATGATGTTCTACTTTATGGATACTAGCACCTTTAATAAGTTAGGGGAATCAGAAAGAAACAGGAAGGCTAATGTGCTTATATTATGTGCTACCACTGAAGATCCTAATTCTTCCCTTTTAAAAACATTTATAAGAAGAATACCTATAATAATCAACATACCTAATTTAGATGAAAGGCCAATAAGAGAAAAAGTAGATATAATTAAGCATCTTTTAAGAAGAGAAGCAAATAGGGTAAATAAGTCCATAAAGATTACATCAGATGTTATAAAAGCATTAATAGGAAGTATTTCTTTTGGAAACATTGGGCAGCTAAAATCTAATATACAACTTATTTGTGCCACAGGATTTTTAAATAGCATAAAAGATAAGAACTATATAAATATAGAATTTAAAGGAGTTCCATCTCAAATAAAAAGTGGATATTTGGTTATAGGAAATAAAAGAAATGAGCTAGAGGAAATATTAGAATACATAGATGAAAGTATTACAATAGTGCCTGAAGGGTCGGAGGAACAGATAGAACAAGATAATTATGATCCACCTTTTAATTTATATAAAATAATAGAAGACAAGGCTAGTATTTTAAGAGATGAAGGGGTAGATGATGAATACATTCAAAAATTTATAACTACAGACATAAACCTGCATTTAAAGTCTTTTTATGACAATGTAAAAGCAGATTCTAATACTAGGGAAAAGTTCAGCAAAATAGTAGATGAGGATATAATAAAATTATCAGAAGAGATTAGAGATATGGTAGAGAAAACATTAAATAGAAGATACAATGAAAGATTTATATATGCTATGAGTCTTCATATAAGTTCATTTTTAAAGAGGGTTCAAGAAGGTATAGACTTAAAATATGAGGTCAATATGAATGTGGTAATAAAAGATAACCCAAAAGAATATGAGGTAGCAATAAAAATTGGCAATATAATAAGAAAAAATTATAATATTGTAGCTCCTGACATAGAACTTATATATTTAACACTTCTTTTAACCTCCATGCAAGATACAACTGGGGTTGGTAAAGTAGGAATAGTTGTTGCAGCACATGGGAGCAGTACGGCGAGTAGCATGGTAGCGGTAGCTGTAAAGTTACTTGGAGAATATAACATAACAGCGGTAGATATGCCACTTGAAGTAGGTCCAAGAGAAACCTTTCAAAAAATATTAGAGGCGGTAAAGTGTATAGATATGGGTAAAGGTGTTTTGTTACTTGTGGATATGGGATCTTTATATTATTTTGAAAAAGAAATAATAGAAAATACAGGAATTGAAATAAAAACATTAGATATGGTTTCTACAGCTTTGGTATTAGAAGCCCTTAGAAAAGCAAATCTTTTTGATATGGACTTAGATAGTATATATGAATCTTTAAAGAGATTTAAAGGTTATGGTAAGTATGAAGAAGTTAAAAATATAGAGGTTAATAAGGCTATAGTAACAATATGTTCTACAGGACAGGGAGCAGCTATTAAGCTAAAAGAATTAATTCAAAGTATTGTAAAGAACATTACAGAAGAACCCATAGAAATAATTCCTGTAAGTATAAAGAACTTAAAAGAGCAACTTAAAAATATTCAAGATAAATATGAAGTATTGGCTACAGTAGGAGTAAAAAATCCAAAGATAGACTCACCATTTATTTCATTAGAAAAACTTATATCAGGGGAAGGAGAAAGAGAGCTAGAAGGGATAATAAAATATAAAAACATAAAGATAATAAAAAAGGATAATGAAGTTATTACAAAAGAATTGTGCTTAGATAGTTTAAATGAGTTTTTAACTTACATTAATCCAAAAAAGGTAATTGGAATACTAATGACATTTTCAAGGTGTTTACAAAAAGAGTTTAATACTCAGTTTTCTAATTCTATGACAATAAGATTAGTAATACATACAGGGTGTGCATTAGAAAGAATGATAATTAATGATGGACTACATTATGGAGGAAATAAAGGTGAAATTAATAAACAAAATGTAAACAAGATAAAAAAGGTATCAAAAATATTTAAAGATAGTATAAATGTAGAGTTAAGTGAGGATGAAATATATTACATAGCGGATATGTTTTAAAAGTTTTGATATTTGCGATGAATATATTAGCGTAGAATATCAAAAAAAACAATATTAAACAACAATTTTAAAAAAAATAGAATGTTTAAGTGGATTTTAGGTAATATATCATAAAATATAAGCTTAGTATATTAATACACAATATATATATTGTGAGTAGTGTATTAAAGTATAAAGATAAAAGAGTAATATAATATTTAATATAAAAAAGGTGGTAATATAATTTAACACTAAATGTTGAGAGGACGTTGATTATATGTTGCGTATAAAATAGATAGGACTAAAGATTAACTTTTAATACACTAACTTGGTATGAAACTTGCTATATAACTATGTATAAAACTAAAGGAGGGTTTAAGGGTTATGGTAGGAGTAATAATAGGAAGTCACGGAAGATTATCAGAGGAGATTTTAAGAACGTCAGAGATGATATTTGGAAAGCAAGAAAATATACAAACAGTAACCTTTGAAACAGGGGAAGGTAGTGAAGATCTAGTAAGAAAGTATGAAGTTGCCCTTGGAAAATTAAATAAGGTGGAGGGTATATTATTTTTAGTAGATTTATTTGGTGGAAGCCCATTTAATGTAGCCACTAGTATAGCTATAAATGAAGAAAACATGGATATACTTACAGGGGTAAATCTTCCGATGTTATTAGAGGTTTGTGGTATGAGAGAAAGTTTAACTTTAGATGAAATCGTATTTAATGCAGAAGAGTCAGGTAAACTAGGCATAAAGAAATTTGAAAAATGTATAAGAGAAAATACAGAGGAGGAACTATAAAATGAGTATGAATATTGTTCTTACAAGAATAGATGACAGATTAATACATGGACAAGTTGCAACAGTATGGGCTAAAGAAACAAAATGTAACAGAATTATAGTAGTAAGTGATGAGGTAGCCAATGATAACTTAAGAAAGACACTATTAGTTCAAGTAGCGCCACCAGGTGTTAAAGCAAATGTAATTACTATAGATAAGATGATAGATATATATAAGAATCCTAAATATGATAGCTTTAAGGCTTTATTATTATTTACAAATCCTACAGATGTATTAAGGGTTATTGAAGGTGGAGTTAATATAAAGTCTGTTAATGTAGGGGGAATGTCTTTTAAAGAAGGTAAAAAACAAATAACTTCAGCTATATCTTTAGATGAAAAAGATATTGAGTCATTTAAAGATATAAATAAAAAAGGCGTTGAACTGGAAATTAGAAAAGTAACATCTGATTCTAAGGTGGATTTAATGACAAAACTTTAAAAAAATTTTAGGGAGGAAAAACTATGGGAATAAATGCTTTTCAAATTATACTTATTTTCATCATAGCAAGTATTGCTGGTATGGGTAGCATTCTTGACGAATTTCAAACTCATAGACCTTTAATTGCATGTACTTTAATAGGATTAGTTCTTGGAGATGTCCAAAAGGGGATCATCCTAGGTGGTACATTAGAACTTATGGCTCTTGGATGGATGAATATTGGTGCGGCTATGGCTCCAGATGCAGCTATGGCAAGTGTTGTTTCGGCCATATTAGTAATAGGTGCAAAGCAAAGTGTAACGTCAGGTATTGCCATTGCTATTCCTATAGCAGCAGCAGGACAAGTGTTTACTATATTTGCAAGGACTGTTTCTGTAGGACTTCAACATAGGGCGGATAGATTTGCAGAGGACGGAAACTTAAAAGGTATAGATCTTTGTCACCTAACTGGACTTCTTGTTCAGGCTTTGCGTGTTGCAATACCAGCCTTAATAGTTTCGTTAATAAGTCCAGAGGCAGTAAATAGTCTTTTAATGTCAATACCAGTTTATATAACTGAAGGTTTAAGAGTTGCTGGAGGATTTATTGTAGTTGTAGGATATGCCATGGTAATTAATATGATGGAAGCAAAATATTTAATGCCATTCTTCTTTTTAGGATTTGTAATAGCTGCATTTACTGACTTTAATTTAGTTGCACTAGGAATCTTAGGTGTAGTATTTGCTATAGTTTATATTCAATTAAATCCTAAATACCATGCAGCTACAGCAAGCATAGATGATTTAGATGATTTATAAAAGTAGGAGGTTATAAGAATGAGTGAAAATTCAAATAAAGATGTTAATGAAGATATTAATAAAAAGAAATTAACCCAAAAAGATTTGACAAACATGTTTATTCGTTCAAATTTTCATCAAGGATCTTGGAACTTTGAAAGAATGCAGGGTTTAGGATATTGCTACTCTATGATACCTATTATAAAAAGATTATACGAGGGTGATGAAAGAAAAGAGGCTCTTAAAAGGCACTTAGAATTTTTTAATACTCAACCTTTTGTTACAGCTCCAATACTTGGTGTAACAGCAGCAATGGAAGAGGAAAAGGCTAACGGAGCAGATATAGATGGTGGAAGTATAAATGGTGTAAAGATAGGACTTATGGGACCTCTTGCAGGAGTTGGAGATCCAATATTTTGGGGAACACTAAGGCCGGTACTTGCCGCACTTGGAGCTAGTCTTGCTTTAAGTGGAAGTATACTTGGACCTATATTATTTTTTGTGTTATTTAACGCAGTTCGTCTTGCTGTAAGATGGGGTGGAATTAAATATGGATATACAAAGGGAACAGAAATAATATCAGATACTGGAGGAAATAGGCTTCAAAAGTTAACAGAAGGTGCATCCATACTAGGTCTATTTGTAATGGGATCCCTTGTAGCTAAATGGACAACCTTTAATATGCCGGTAGTAGTTTCTACTATAACTAACCAAAATGGAGAACAGGTTATAACTACAGTTCAAAATATATTAGATTCATTGCTACCTGGATTAATTCCTTTGATACTAACCTATGTGTGTTCAAGGTTATTAAAGAAAAAGATAAACGCCATTTGGATAATATTTGGATTGTTTATAGTTGGAATAGTGGGGTACAAATTAGGGATATTGTCATAATAGTATCTTCTAATAAAAAGGTACCTATAGATGAAACACTCTTTTTAAAGTGTCCTATCTATGGGTACCTTTATAAAATGAATCACGTTTTTATTTGTATAAAAATTCAAGTTACTTATTTCGAAGTTTACTTCTTACTTCTTTAAATCGTGGAAATACATACTTGAAGGCATTATAAATAGGTTTTTTAATTACTAAATCAAATTCACCTATGAACTCTACAAACTTTCCATTAAAGCCTTTTTTGAATTTATATAGTCCATATAAAGGGTTTTCAGGATTTAAGTCTCCAGAAACACCTCTAAAGTCATATAAATAGCACCCAAGGTCTATACTATCATTGATCATAGCGTATTGCATAAGGAAATTGGGCATAGCATCTCTTAAAACATCATCAGAGGCACCATAAAGGTACCAGGCCTTGCCACCATAATATAAGTATATAGCACCAGAGATATAGAACTCCTTGCCTTCATATGGCTTTATATCTTCCATTCTATTTTTAAAGCCCTCTATTTGTCTTTCAGACTCTTTTAATTTATTTTCATTATCTTGAAGCTTTTTATTAAGCTTTTCTATTTTATCTTCAGTATTATCACCTAAAAGCTCTTTTTTAATCTCTTCAATTTTTACTAAAGCTCTAGAATTTGCATCTTGTTGTTTTTTAAGCTTTTCAGTAAGTCTTTCAAAGTCTTTTTCATAACTATACTTAATCATATATAGTTTCGAGAAAGGAAATAGGTCATCTATCATTTCCTTAAAATATTCTTTGTTTCTAATTATAAAGTTATCTCTTTTTCCTGTAACCACCATTATTTTATAAAATTCTTCAAGCATTTGATCTGTCATGTTAGATTTATCATAAATTTCGCAAGATAGTCCACGCTCTTCAGCAACTCTTATATTATATCTAGTTTTACTAGAGAAACTTTTAAATACCTTCTTTTTTGCATCTTCTTTGTCTTCGGAAGTAGGAAGATCGAGTCTAAATACAAAGTTTGGTTGAATCCCTTCAAAGCTTATAGAGTCCGTATGATTATATCCAAGGCTTTGCAAGAATCCTGAAATCTTCTCACTATTATAAACTAGCTTTTCATCCTCTTTTAAATGTATGTCAGGATCTATTGTAATAAATGCAATTTTATTAGATTTCGAAAATTCACGAAGATATTCTGTGAATTCTATAAGTAAGTCTTTATTATTATAATCTGAAACGAAGCCCCTAGGGATATAACCTATGTAATAAGGCATTTTAGGTATCTTTCTTAAAATCATCATACAAGATAAGACCATATTATTATTAGAATCATATCCTGCTATATATTTAGGAATCCAATCTTTTTTTACATTACCCCATCCGGAAGTTTGGAATATGTGACCTTTCAAGTGTTCTTTGCTAAAATCATCAATGTGGTTAGGTTTAACTTCTATAAAATTATACAATCTATATAATCTCCTTTTCATCTATGTTTATCCTTATTGTACTCCTATTTATATATAACTTGTTAATTATTCTATATATATTTTATATTAACATAAGTCTTATTTCAAGAGCGGTTAAAGTAAAAAAGGTGGAGAAAATAGTATATAGTTAATAGTTTCAGTAAAAATAAATAGTGAATATAAAGAATGGTGATAGGAGATAGTTATAATTAAAGTACATAAAGTTTAATAAGAGTCATAGAATAAATAAAGATAGAAATAATAGGAAATATCATAGGAAATATCATAGGAAATAATATAAGACATGATATAAAACATGATAAAAGGTGATATAAGACATGATAAAAAACATGATAAAACATTATATATATATTAAAAAATCCACGAAATATGAAAATAAAAAGATAAAAGTTACAAAAAGATAACATTGTTCACTAAAGGTTCATAAATGGTTTTTGAAAGCCTATTAGTGGAAGGTGGGAAAATGGAGGGGTATTATGAAAATGAATAAGTTTTTTTATAGTGAAAAGATTTGTGCGTCTTGTAAACACTTTCAAAAAGAGAGATCTTTAAAGCCTAGATATATAGAGGTGTTAAGCGATGATGGGTATTGCAACGAAAAACAAGGGTTCTACAAAATGAACACATTAAATATGTCAAAGTGTGATTTGTGGAAAGGGTTATAAATACTATTAAAAGAGATAGTCATGTAATTATAATAGGTTCAATCAAGGGGCCTTTTGTGTACAGTCTGTAAAAAAGTAAGTTTGCTATTGTTTGAAGTTTTTATTTAGTATATAATAGTCACAGTGATGTGAAAACAAATGGGGGACTACCCCTATATAAATAAAATTTTAGTGGGGTGGAATAGTGAATAAAAAATTAATAGCAGTATTTATGACAATGGGGATTATCATGACTTCTGGTGTACAAGCGTTTGCAGCGCCTATTACAGATGCAGAAAAGGCTCAAATTAAGCAAGGCCAGGAAGAACTTGAGAAAGCAGAAGATAAATTAAACGAATTAGAAGTTAAACTTCAGGAGTTAGATTCACAAATTGGTGGACTTCAAGATAAGATAAACGAAAATAAGTCTAATATTCTTACAAAAGAAAAAGATATAATTACAATTAAAAAGGAAATCGAAAAGATAACTAAAGATCTTAAAGAAAAACAACAAATCTTTGACACAAGAATGAGAGCGATTTATAAAAGTGGATCACCAGGATACCTAGAGCTTATTATTAAAGCTGAAGGTATGTCAGATCTTTTTTCAAAGGTTAAAGCAATAGGTAAATTAATGGATTTCGACAAAAAGATAATAGAAGAGCTTGATAATACTAAATTAGAGCTTGATAACAAAAAGGAATCTTTAGATAGCCAAGTTAAATCTTTAAGTGAATTAAAAATAGAAAATGAAAAGAAATTGTCAGAAGTAAATGTAAAAAAACAAGAACAAAAGAAATTAGTGGACAATGCTAAAGAAGAAAGTAAAAAAGTAAAAGTTGATTTAAAAGAAAAAGAAAGAAAAATTATAACTTTTCAAAAAGATATAATTCAAAATTCATCTAGTTCGGTAGATGATATAAAAGGTGCCATAGGAGCACTAAGAGAAACTAGGAAAATCATCGTAGTTATTGACGATGAAGTGGTTGAATTAATTGAAAAAGGTAAAGATATAATTAAGAATAGAGAAGCGGCAGCTAAAGCTCCAAGCATAGTTCAATCAAGAGGTGGAAGTAACGCAGCGCCAGCATCAAGTAATTCTATAGTAAATTATGCTTATAACTTTATAGGAGTACCTTATGTATGGGGTGGTACAAAACCATCAGGATTTGACTGTTCAGGGTTTACGTCATATGTTTACAATGCCTTTGGGTATGGAATAGGACGAGATACCTATGCTCAAATAGGAAGTGGAAGTGCTGTGTCTTATAATGACCTTCAACCTGGAGATTTAGTATTCACAAATGGTGTGGGACATGTTGGTATATACGTAGGTGGAGGACAGATGATTCATGCTCCACGTACAGGAGAAAGAGTAAAGGTTGGACCAATATATAAATTCAGTAGTGCAAGAAGAGTTTTAAGATAGTATGCAGCTTATTATAATATAGAAGATAATATAATAAATATATTGAAGAATATGATAGTCCGCGGTGAAACAGGACAATGGTATCTTTTACAAGTGTATTTATAATGATTAAAAAGCTTTCGGAGTTGCCGAAGGCTTTTTTGTTAGGTATAAAGTTTTAATACTATAAGTTTATATATAAATTTAGTAGAGACTTTTTGTTAAGAGTAATATAGAATGTAAGGATGGTAATTAATATCATTTGATGAAAGTAATGATAACTTTAGAATGATAACTTTAGAATGATAACTTTAGTTAGATAAGCTTAAATTAATGTATATAAAAATAAAAGTTTAACAGTGATAATAAGGGGTTGATTTAAATCATGATAGAAGATTATAAAAACTACATAAAAGAAGATGAAACATTAGATGATCTTCAACTTAAAGGAATACATATAATACAAAAGACAAAGGGGTTTAGATTTGGCGTGGATGCTGTACTTTTAGCAAACTTTGCAAAGTCGAAAAGAAGTAGCAGCATAATGGATATTTGCACCGGTACTGGAATAGTTCCTCTTTTAATAGCGGGTAAAAAAGAATTTTCTAAAGTAACTGGCATGGAAATACAAGAGGACATGATAGACATGGCAAAAAGGTCTGTAATAATAAATAATCTTAAAGAAAAGGTAGAATTTAAATGTTCAGATCTAAAAGATTTAAAGTATTTGAAGACCTTAGAGAAGGTAGATGTATTAACAGTAAATCCGCCATATAAGGTTTATAAGTCAGGAATCTTAAATGTAAGTGATAAGGATGCTATTGCAAGGCACGAGATAGCTTGTACATTAGAAGATGTTGTAATAGCCTCTAGAATATTATTAAAGGATAATGGGCGTATGTTCATGGTACATAGGCCAGAAAGGCTTGCTGACATACTGTGCACTATGAGAAAGCATAAAATAGAACCTAAAACCATAAGGCTTGTACATCCTAATAGTAAAAAGGCACCTAACATAGTTTTAGTTGAGGGGCAAAGAGATGGTGGAGCCTTCTTAAGATTTGAACCACCCCTGTATATTTACGAGGAAGATGGAGAGTATAGCGAAGAAATAAAAAATATTTATAACGAAGATATATTATAATAAAAGATTAATATGAAAAGATTAACATAAAAAGATTTTTAATGAAAATATAACAGTTCAATATGATTTAGATAATTCAAGTTGTTTAAAGTTATTTGAAATTGTTAAAATAGGAGGAAGATATGGCTAAACTTTATATAGTACCAACACCTATAGGAAATTTAAAAGACATAACATTAAGGGCTCTAGAAGTTCTTAATATGGTGGATGTAATAGCGGCAGAAGATACAAGACAAACCTTAAAGTTACTTAATCATTTTAATATTAAAAAGCCACTTATAAGTTATCATATGCATAATGAGCAATTTAAAAGCGAGGAATTATTAAACAAGATAGTACAAGGTGAAAATATAGCAATCGTAAGCGATGCTGGAACTCCAGGTATTTCTGACCCGGGCAGCGTTGTAATCAAAAAGTGCATAGAAAACTCTATAGAAATAGAAGTTCTTCCAGGGGCAACAGCTCTTATTACAGCTATGGTTTATTCTGGGCTTGACTCAACTAAATTTTTATTTAGAGGGTTTTTGCCAAGAGAAAATAAGGATAGAAAGGTCATAATAGAAGACTTAAAAGACAGGACGGAAACGCTTATATTATATGAGGCTCCACATAGATTAAAGGATACACTTGCATTTTTAAGAGAAAACTTAGGCAATAGAAATATTGGGATTTGCAGAGAACTCACTAAATTATATGAAGAAATTTTAAGAGGAAGCATTGATGATATCATTTGTCACTATGATGCGGTTCAACCTAGAGGAGAATATGTAATTGTAATTTCAGGTAAAAGCGAAGAAGAGATTGCAGAGGAAAGAGAAAGTCTTTGGATAGATATGACTATTGAAGAACATATTAAGAAATATATAGCTGATGGTCTAACAAAAAAAGAAGCAATTAAAATGGTAGCAAAAGATAGGAAGATGCCAAAATCAGAGGTTTATAAGCACAGTATTGAGTAAATATTGACTAAGTATTAAGTAAGTATTAAGCAGAAGATAAATAGTAAATGAATAGGAAACTAACAAAAAAACCAATAAGTCATACAGTGGTGAAGTTGATTTTAGTTAAATCAACTTCATCAATGCAATAGCTTATTGGTTTTATTAATAACTGTATCCTAAAGAAACAGTGTAATTTTTTGAAATACCTTAAATTACATTTCCATGTAATTTAAGGCTAAGATAACTTTAAAGTTAAAATATTAATTAAAAGTGTTTAAAAATATTTAAAAATATTTATCTAAAAGATACTACTTCTTAAATTCTTCCATACAACTTTTACAAATATTCTTTCCTTTATAGTTTGTTACATCTCTAGCGTCTCCGCAGAAAATACAAGCTGGCTCATATTTCTTTAATATGATTTGTTCGCCATCTACATATATTTCTAAAGCATCCTTTTCAGCAATATCCAAAGTTCTTCTTAGTTCTATTGGAATTACTATTCTACCAAGTTCATCTACTCTTCTAACAACACCTGTTGATTTCATCATGTTTCCTCCTTCTACATCTTTCGACATCTACACTTAAATAATAACAAAAATTCCACTTAAAGTTAATGGACTAACATACCATTTTTCCATTTGAAATATTAACTAGAAAATTTGTTTCAAATGTTAATATACTACCATATTATTGAAATGTCAAGTATGTTAATAAAAGTATAAGATTCATTAAAAACAAGCCTAAGCACTGGTATGTAAGGGCTTGGACTATATATGGAGAGAAATGTAAAGAAAAAATTTATAAAAATAATTTAAAAAGTTATAAAAAAGATCTTTTTAGAACCTTTTATTTTCGTAAGTTGTTAATAAGGATAGAGAACATAAGGTACAAAATGGATAAATAGGGAAATAATAAAATTACCATTAAAGGGCTACTTATCAATATTAATTAAAATATTTTTTAATTAATTAAAAAATATTAAAAAAAGTTTATATAAAATGTTAATTTTAATAAATGTTAATGAATATTAATTAATGAAGTTTTAAAATTGTAAAGTTATGATGCTATATGTTATAATTATATACATTATAGTAAAGGCTTTGCAAGTATATATAACAAGTGAAATCATTCAAATTAAAAAAGGTTACTTTTATAATGATTCAAATGTAAACTATTGCAAAGTATATTCAAAATAAGGGGAGGAATTATTATGAAAATATTTATTGATACTGCTAATATAGAAGAAATAAAAAAGGCAGCAGAACTTGGAGTTATAGATGGGGTTACAACTAATCCTAGTTTAATAGCAAGAGAAGGAAGAGATATTAAAGAGGTTATAGAAGAAATTTGCTCTATAGTAGATGGACCTATAAGCGCAGAAGTTATGAGTTTAGAGCATTCTAAAATGATAGAAGAAGCTGAGGAATTAATAAAACTTCATAAAAACATAGTTATTAAGATCCCAATGTGTGCTGAAGGGCTAAAAGCTGTAAGCGCTTTATCAAAAAAGGGAATCAAAACTAATGTAACTTTAATATTTTCAGCACAACAAGCACTTTTAGCTGCAAAGGCAGGAGCAAGCTACGTTAGCCCATTTCTTGGAAGACTTGATGATATAGGAAATGGTGGTCTTCCAGTAGTTCAAGACATTGCAGAAGTATTTAGTATTTATGGAATAGAAACAGAAATTATAGCAGCTAGTGTAAGAACACCAATGCACGTTTTGGAATGTGCAAAGGCAGGTTCAGATATTGCAACTATACCATATAAAGTAATAGTTCAAATGATAAGTCACCCACTAACAGATTCAGGGATTAAAAAGTTCATAGAAGACTATGAATCATCAAAATAAATTAACAACAACATGATAATAGATAAAGGATCAAAATCTTAGTAAATTAGATTTTTGATCCTTTTATTTATTTTTTCTTAAATAATAAACCACATTAATATACAATGATACAGATTATTTAAATATAGACAAGTGTGAAACCTTGTAAAGGGTTTATGCATACCGTATAATATTATTATACTTTAAACATACTTATAAAGTAGTAATTATAAAATACAACTTGTATTTTATAATTTGAAATACTAATTAATTAAAAGGAGGTTTTGTTATTGAATGATGAGAAATTTGATGTAAGTTACATATTGTCATTGGCAGAAGAGATGTCTAATAATAAATTAGTGCCCTATGAAGATCTACCTCAATATGATCTATTTTTATCACAGGTTATTGATTATTTAAATGATAAATTTGTAGAAGAAAAGTACACAAATAATATAGTCCAAAATTACATTAAAAGCGAGGCTATATCAAAGCCGGAAGATAGTAAAAAAAGAGGATATACAAAGCTTCATCTAGCACAACTTTTATTGCTAAGTTATATGAGACCAGTACTTACAACAGAAGAGATAAGGAAGGTTTTTAGACTAGCATTTAATGATATAAATGATAGGGAAGATGATATAATATCCTTTGAAAAGGCATATAAGATATTTTCAGATATACAAAAAGAAAGCGTAAATGAATTTTTAACAGAGCATAGATTTTTTAATCAAGAAAAGTTAGACAGTATAGTATCTGAACTTAATTTAAAACCAAGTGATGAAGGTAGGATAAAGACCTTTATAATGGTTATGAATCTAATAGCTGAAGCTAGTGTAATAAAGAAAATAGTACAAAAGATAATAGGCGATTACCACGAATAGGTGGAATGCTATGGAACCACCTAAAAGGTACACTATTTATTAGATTAACCTAAAAGGTGATTCCATTTATTGTTGATATATATATAATGTAGAACTTTCCAAGGCTTTGCATATTTATTCATTGAGGGGAGATGATGAATATGGAAGGTTTTATTTCGCTTATAGGCAATGTAGGATTTCCTATAGCAGTGTCTTTATACTTACTTATAAGGATAGAAGGAAAGCTAGAAAATTTAACTACAAGCATAAATACCTTATCCACAGCTTTAAACACATTTTTTAAGAGCTCTTGAATGGTAGAATACTATGTAATTAATAAAAAGAGTCATGAGACATATAATCTCATGACTTTTGACTTTATTATTAAAGATTAGTGTTAGCTACAAGAAGAGTTTCCAGCATCTGTAGAGGCCTTTGTCACTATATTAAAGTTATCTCCAAAGATTCCTTTAGTGTGTACTATTTTAGCATCATCAAATAGGAATGAAAATTCCTTGTCTGCTACAACCTTTATTCCATTTTCAACAAATATATCATCCTCTGATTGTTGTTCATCCAGAACAACTCCAAAACTAGGACCACCTCAGCCAAAACCTTTTATAACTATTCTTACCGCATCTTTATTTTTACTGTCTAAAGATTTTTTTAAAGCCATAGAAGTATTATCATCAATATTAAATTTCATTACATTGCCTCCTTATAAAATATATATATTATTAGTTTTCCTTATACCTGAGAAATTATAGTGTATTAATAAATGAAAGTTATCCCATATATATAGGGAATATTAAATCGCTTCGTTACCCCTAGGGGGTATAATGTTATTATATATTAATTAATCTTTAATGTCAAATGATTTAATTTATTAAGTACCTATTTCCTCTAGAGGAGTAGCATTCCAATTGTTTAGTTTTAAGTGGTTTAATTTACTAAAGTGTTAATTTATATTTCTTAAAAATTTAGAAAGATCATGATCTTGTATAGGAAAGTTATCTGCACTTATATCATCGAAGTGCCACCACTCAGTTTCAATAGGACAAAATCCGTTTTTAACCATTATCTCTGTAAGTAGATCTACATTTTTTTTAGCGTTACCTGTCATAATGGCATTTCTATAGGCAGTGGTATTAAATTCATCAAAACCTGTAGGCATTTCGATTTCTTTACCTTTCATATCTACTAAGGTTAAATCCACAGCAGTACCTCTATTGTGACGAGAGCCATTATAATAAGGACTTGCAATATATCGCCTATCTTGAACTATATTCCAAAAGTATTCTTGGACATGAGCTGGTCTATAAGCATCCCAAATCTTTATTCTATAGCCTAAAGCCTTAAAGTCCTCATTAGCACTTATAAGCTTATTTAAAGTATCCTTTTGAAGCACAGCAACGTAAGCATCATATACCTTTTTACTAGAAAAGTTGTTATCTGTTGCATATCTAAGATCTAAAACAAAATCATATTCACTTATATTTATAGGAACTAGTCCATTAAGATTTTTTGTGTAGTCAATATCTCCAGTAATAATTTTAACTTCATCTTCATTTAATATTTTATGTATTTTATTTATATTTGAAGTGTTTTTAATAGGAATAGAATCTATATTTTCATAACAATATCCAATGCAATAACCTAAAAGGATTAATGATAAGTATAAAAAGAATATAATAAAAGCATTTTTAAGTTTCATTTTAATTTCATAACCTCACATTTATAATGTAGTGTCAATATAATACAATATTCTACATTTTAATTTAGGACAAATCTATTATACTATCATATATGATTACAAACAATTTTAATTTCGTAATAGTTATTAAAAGAGGGTATGAACTTATAAACAGGAGTTGTAGGGAGATATACGTAGTTATAGGGAGTTGTGAAGTGGTGTTGATATTTATAAAGTATAAAGTATAAATAGGATTATATAGTAAGCACTTATTATAAATAAGATTAGGGTATTACAGTAGGTAAGTTTTTAAATAAAAGTTAGAAAGGCATTGTATAAGGTAGATATATGAAAAAACAAGAAGAAAGGACCTATTTCCCGGAAAATAATATGTCAAAAATAAGCGTAAGATGACTATTATAGTTTGTATTAATAAGGGGAAGTATAAATAGCGGTTTTATTAATAGCAAAAGGCCTCAGCAAGGTACAATGATTCACAAAAAGCTACACTTGTCCAAGCTAAATGTTATGCTTATATGTTTTTCATGGAAAATGAAAAAGAAAGAGAATTTGCTGTAGCTATTTATGGAACAATAAGAGATGGAAAAAAGATATTTGTAAAGGCTTCAACAGGTATAAGATAACCCGGTAAAATCAAAAAGAGTTATATAGGTTAATACATGAAATTTAAAAATAGAATAAACCAATAAAAAAAGAGGTACCTTTTAGGATACCTCTATAGCCATTTTTGCATTAAACTCTTCATTTACATTTAACTTTAAAATCCCTTCTTTATCTTTGAACTCACCTTTGAAGTCTTCAAAGTCAGCATGGCCATACCAAGGCTCTATACAAACAAAAGGTGAATCGTTACCCTTAGTCCATATGCCAAGGTATGGGAAGCCTTTAAAGCTCACTTTAACCTTCCTTTGGTTTTTAGTGCTCTTTAACGTTATACTTTCAGATTTAAGATTTTTAAATACCAAGGCATCTTTTTTAAATATATCATAATTTAAAGAAATCTTATTTTCATTTACTAAATAAGGTTTTGACTTATTATTAAAATACCCCTCAGAATTTAAACACATTGTATCTAAGGTTTCAAGTTCTTCTAGCTCTAAATAATAATCATCAAAGTTTTCATTAGTGTACAAAGGACAATTAAAGCCTGGATGAGCTCCAAGGGAAAAGTAAATTTCTTTATTATCTAGGTTTATAACCTTATAATTTATCCGAAGGATATTTTTTGTTAGTTTATATTCTATTTGAAACTTAAATTTAAAGGGATATATCTTAAGAGTTTCCTTTGAATATAAAAGTTCAAAACATAAAGTAGTATCTGTTTTTTCTATTAAATCAAAATTATAATCTCTAGCAAAACCATGTTGAGGTAATGAATAGCTTTCTTTATTCACTCTATAAGTATTATTGTTTACCTTACCTATGATTGGGAATAATACAGGTGCATTACGACCCCAAATTGATTTATGGCCATACCATATATATTCTATACCATGATGCTTCTCATAAAGACTACAAAGCTCTGCCCCCATGTCTTTAATTTTTAAGGAAATTAAATGATTTTCCAGGTTATGCATAAGAATCCTCCTTTTTTAAAGTCTTTTATTAAAAATATTGTGTAACCATGTTGATACAGTAAATTTAACCATTCTGTAATCAATTTGTAACGATAAAGAAAGGACTTTAACTAATTTATATTATATAATAATACCATAGACAATAAAAACAACAAAACAATAAAAACAACAAAGAAATAAAACAAAAACAAAATTTAATTACATTAAACTCACATCACTTATAGGCAACCGCCCCCACGGTTGCTTATTTTAATGTATAAAAATAAAATAATTTATTTTTTATAGTTTAATTAATCATAAAAGTTTAGTATATTTATATATATAAATATTAAAAAATAAGTTAAAGTCTTTAAAGAGATGAGTAATTATAGAGGGGAAACGTATTATGAGCATCAATTTAGAATGCATGAGAATGTCATTTATAAGTGCATACTTAGTTTTGAATATGATTTTGGCTATTATGGTACATTATAACATAAGGTTAAGAGAGCATAAAGCTGCAATTAATAAAGAATTAATGAATTTAAACAAAGAAGATAACACCTTAAAGGAAGAGTTAAGTGAGGTGAATACAATAATAACAACATTAGAAGATGCTATTATATGTAGTAAATTAGATGGTACTATAATTAGATGGAACGAAGGGGCTAGAGGTATTTATGGATATACAAAAGAAGAAGCTATAGGTAGAAACATATCCATTATAAGTAAAGATAAATATGTTAAAGAAATTGAATGGTTATCTATGGAGATAAAAGGTGGAAAGGTTATCAAAGGCTATGAAACTGAAAGATATAGGAAGGACAATAAAAAGATTAATGTATCGTTAACATTGTCCCCTATAAAAGACAATGAAGGAAATGTAATTTATATAGCTGGTATAGATAGGGATATAACTGAAATAGTAAATCAAAGGTCAATCCTTAAAAGAAGCTATGACGAGCTATCTACTGTGTATAATCAGCTATCAATAAAAGAAGAGGAATTAAGATATCAGATACATGAATTAAAAGATAGTGAGATAGCTTTAAAGACTAGTGAGGAAAGATTTAAGCTAGCATTAGATGGTGCTAATGATGCTATATGGGAGTTGGACTTAGTAGAAGATTCACTTTTTATATCTGATAAGTGGGAAGGCATATCAGGAAATAAGTTTACGAATCAAACTAATAGCGTTAAATATATGTATAGGTATGTGCATCCCGACGATGTGCGAAGGGTTGTAAAAGATTTGAAAGATCATATTTTAGGTAAAAAGGATACTTATGAAAGCGAGTTTAGAATAAAAACTAGTGATGGAAGTTATAAATGGGTAAACAATAGGGGCAAGGTATTAAAAAATTCATCAGGGATATCTTTAAAGGTGGCTGGATCCATTACAGATATAGATGAAAAGAGGAAGTACCAAGAAAAAATAAAGTTTTTAGCTTACTATGATACGTTGACAAGTTTACCTAATAGATTTTTCCTTAGGGAGGAACTAGATAAGATTATAGAAGAGAGTAATAGAGATAATAAAAGGTTCGCCCTTATATCTATAGATATAGATAATTTTAAGATGATAAATGATATATTGAGTCATGACTTTGGTGATGAGGTAATAAAGAATGTATCTTATATAATAAAACAAAGAATACCAGAAGATTCTATTATGAGCAGGACTGGTGGAGACGAATTTATAGTATTAATAAAAGATGTCACAAGTATTAAATCAGTTACTGATATTTGTGAGGGGCTTTTAAAAACATTTAAAGAAGCAATAGAAATAAGAGAGACTAGAGTCTATACAGGAATAAGCATTGGTATATGTATGTACCCACATCATGCAACTACATCTAAAGATTTATTTACGAATTCTGATGCTGCACTTTATGAATCAAAGAAAAATGGAAGAAATCAAAGTACAATGTTCAACACAAAGATGTCAAAGGAGGCGATAAGAAGAGGTGAGATAGAAAGGCAATTAAGAGGAGCACTTGATAAAGATGAATTTATGGTTTACTATCAACCACAATTGGATATTAAAACTAGAAAGATTGATGGATATGAGGCACTGATTAGGTGGCATAACGAAGAGCTTGGATGGGTATCACCTGGTGAATTTATTCCAGTAGCTGAGGAGGCGGGACTTATATCACTTATAGGGCAATGGGTAATTAAAGAGGTGTGTAGGCAGATAAGATGCTGGAAAGATAAGAACCTAAAGATTTCAACTATAGCTGTAAATATATCATCAATACAGTTTCATGATAATGGGTTTATAGAAAATATATTACATACATTAGAACAAGGAGATTTATCACCAAGTGATTTAGAAATAGAGATAACAGAAAGCGTACTTATGAACTTTTATGAAAAAAACATTTCTTTATTAAATACATTAAAAAATTTAAATTTTAGTTTAGCATTAGACGATTTTGGAACAGGGTACTCATCATTAAGTTATTTAAGCGTTATGCCTATAAATAAACTAAAAATAGATAAATCCTTTATAGACTTCATAGAAAACAGTGAAAAGGACAAGTCCATAGTGGAAGGCATAATAAAACTTTCCCACAACATGGGTATTAAGGTTGTAGCAGAAGGAGTGGAAGAGGACAACCAATTAAAGTTATTAGAAGAGATGAATTGTGATAAAATACAAGGATATCTTTTTAGTAAACCGTTATCCTCAGAGGATGCAGAAAAGCTTATGACCACTTATGAAAGATGTTAAATAATACATAGAAAAATAAAACAGGTTAAAAGTATTGACATTAAGATACTTTTAACCTGTTTTATGATATGAAGTTTAATTAGTTGGTTTTGGGTTGTGGCTTAATGTCATTAAATATATAATCTTGCATTTGTTTTATTGTAACCTTGCTATCAAAAGGCAAATACCAAACATCTTTTATTATTTCTCCACCATCTTTAAAGTACCCATCCACAGGAAACCTTTCCTGTTCTATGTTAATCTTTCCATCCATCAATACGCCTGTACCAAGTTTGATTATATCTGTTTTAGACAAACTAGTTTCAACTAAAGGTAGCAATTTTGCAACAATGGAAGGATATTGTGATGCACCTGAAGTCTTTATGATTTCAAACATAGAATTCAAAACAACTCTTTGTCTATCAGTTCTCTCAAAGTCACCATTACCGACATGACGTATTCTACTATAGGCTAAAGCTTGTTTACCATTTAATTTTTGAAGACCAGGTCGTGAAATAGAAGTAGGTGAACCTACAGTAGTAATATTTATTTCATTAACTTCTTCTCTTTTAACATCTACATTTACTCCGCCTAAGGCATCTATAAGCTTTTCCATGTTAGAAAAGTTTACAGAGACATAATCTTTAATATTAAGCTTATAATTCTTGTTTATTGTTTTAATAGCCAGCTGTGGACCACCAAAAGCATGGGCATGATTAAGTTTATCCTTTCCATGACCATCGATATCTACATAGCTATCCCTCATTATAGAACTCATTTTTAACTTATCATTCTTTTTGTCTATGGTAACTACCATAGTAGCGTCAGAACGACCAAGCTCATCATTTGAAGTCTTATCAAGGCCAAATAAGGCAATGTTAATAATATCAGGGTCAGTAAAAGAGCTAGATACATCAGAGTGTATACCTAAATCATCAACATCTTTAGAAATTACATTGGTTTTTACCTTACTTAATAAGTTGGAAACATAAAAAGTACCAAATCCTATTAGAAATAGCAATATGAATATAAAGGTACAAGTTATAATCCTTCGTTTTTTTCTACGAATCTTATTTCTTTTTATAGTATTTCGATTAGACCCTTTTCTTATTTCAGAACTAGAAATTGGAGCGGTTTGTCCATTTTTATTATTAGACTTACTAGACATAATTAAATACCTCTTTTCATTTTAATTGTAAATACTTATAAATGAATGTTTGTTAGTTAATATGTATATTTGATATTTCATTTTTCATGTTCGGGATGGTGGATTTCTTATTTTTAATAGGGGTAAGATGTTAAATATAAAATGATATACTTTTACATTATACTACAGAGTACATAGGGAAATAAATATATAATATGTTAAATTATAAGGAATAAGAAGAATATGTGTATAGTATGATAATATATTCATTAATAGCTTTTAAAATTGTATTAAAGATGGTAAAATAAAAGTCGGAATAAGTGCATTATTCTAAGGTATAAGGACATTCGAAATCGGACTTAAATAGGTGGTGAGGCTTAGTGATAGACTAATATACAGAATACATTATGAATTTTAGTACTATTTTATACTACAGTTTGATTAAGAATGGAGGGGAATATTTGAAAAAGAAGTGTTTATTAGTATACATGTTTTTGATTTGTTTTATTTCTTCAGCATTATTACCGGTTAAAGTTGTACAAGCATCACCGGATATATCTCATTTTGAAGATATGGATATATTATCAAAAAATGAGATAACCCTAAAGGACATGCAAGATTGGGCTAGAAAGGCAAATGCTACAGAAACATTTATAAACCTAGCACCAATGTATGTTAAATTAGCACCAATACATGGAAATGTAAATCCAGTAATAGCATATGCTCAAGCAGCTAAAGAGACAGCCTATGGAAGATTTACAGGAGTTTTGAATGAAGCATTTTTTAATCCTTGTGGAATAAAGATAGCACAAGGTGGAGACGATAAAGATCCACTAGCTCATTCAAAATTTAATTCTTGGGAAGAAGGCGTTAGTGCTCATCTTGATCACTTAGCTCTTTATGCAGGTGCAGCCTCTTATCCTAAAAAGCATACTTTTGATCCTAGACATTTTGAAATCATAAGAGGAAAGGCTACCTTAATTAAAGATTTAGGAGGAAAGTGGGCTCCGTCAGAAAGCTATGGTTTAGAAGTAGCAGCTTTAGTTAAAGAAATTTCTAAAGGTACCAAATCTTTAGAACCAAAAGTAATTAAGCCGGAAGTAGTTAAAGATATTAAGCCTGCAGTGCCAGAAGTAATTAAGCCGGAAGTGGCTAAAGATGTTAAGCCTGCAGTGCCAGAAGTAATTAAGCCGGAAGTAGTTAAAGATATTAAGCCTGCAGTGCCAGAAGCAATTAAGCCGGAAGCGGCTAAAGATATTAAGCCTGCAGTGCCAGAAGCAATTAAGCCTGCAGTAGCACAAGTGGTTACAAAAATAAACAGTGTAACTATAGATGGTACTAAATATAATGCTAACAAATCAAAAGTAAATACTACAGACTTCGGAAGAAAAGTAGAAATATCCGTAGATGCTACAGGAAACGGAAACTTCTATGAGTTTTGGATATCAGATGGAAGTACATGGACACCAATTGCACCAGGCTCTGCAAAGCCTAGTGTTTCATGGACACCAAAAGAAAAAGGTTATCATGATATTTGGGTAGGTATTAAAGAGAGTAGTGCATCAAAAGAATATATAGCAAACTTTAATACATTTTACTATATTGATAATATAGTTACAAAAGTAAACAGTGTAACTATAGATGGTACTAAATATAATGCTAACAAATCAAAAGTAAATACTACAGACTTCGGAAGAAAAGTAGAAATATCCGTAGATGCTACAGGAAACGGAAACTTCTATGAGTTTTGGATATCAGATGGAAGTACATGGACACCAATTGAACCAGGCTCTGCAAAGCCTAGTGTTTCATGGACACCAAAAGAAAAAGGTTATCATGATATTTGGGTAGGTATTAAAGAGAGTAGTGCATCAAAAGAATATATAGCAAACTTTAATACATTTTACTATATTGATAATATAGTTACAAAAGTAAACAGTGTAACTATAGATGGTACTAAATATAATGCTAACAAATCAAAAGTAAATACTACAGACTTCGGAAGAAAAGTAGAAATATCCGTAGATGCTACAGGAAACGGAAACTTCTATGAGTTTTGGATATCAGATGGAAGTACATGGACACCAATTGCACCAGGATCTGCAAAACCTAGTGTTTCATGGACACCAAAGGAAAAAGGTTATCATGATATTTGGGTAGGTATTAAAGAGAGTAGTGCATCAAAAGAATATATAGAAAACTTTAATACATTTTATTATATTGATAATATAGTTACAAAAGTAAACAGTGTAACTATAGATGGTACTAAATATAATGCTAACAAATCGAAAGTAAATACTACAGACTTCGGAAGAAAAGTAGAAATATCCGTAGATGCTACAGGAAACGGAAACTTCTATGAGTTTTGGATATCAGATGGAAGTACATGGACACCAATTGCACCAGGATCTGCAAGACCTAGTGTTTCATGGACACCAAAAGAAAAAGGTTATCATGATATTTGGGTAGGTATTAAAGAGAGTAGTGCATCAAAAGAATATATAGCAAACTTTAATACATTTTACTATATTGATAATATAGTTACAAAAATAAACAGTGTAACTATAGATGGTACTAAATATAGTGCTAACAAATCAAAGGTAAACACTAACGATTTTGGAAGACCAGTAGAAATATCTGTAGATGCTACAGGAAACGGAAACTTCTATGAGTTCTGGATATCAGATGGAAGTACATGGACACTAATTGCACCAGGATCTGCAAAGCCTAGTGTTTCATGGACACCAAAAGAAAAAGGGTATCATGATATTTGGGTAGGTATTAAAGAGAGTAGTGCATCAAAAGAATATATAGCAAACTTTAATACATTTTATTATATTGATAATATTTATAATGTAGCTACCAAAATAAACAGTGTAACTATAGATGGTACTAAATATAATGCTAACAAATCAAAGGTAAACACTAACGATTTTGGAAGACCAGTAGAAATATCTGTAGATGCTACAGGAAACGGAAACTTCTATGAGTTTTGGATATCAGATGGAAGTACATGGACACTAATTGCACCAGGATCTGCAAAAGCTAATGCTTCATGGACACCAAAAGAAAAAGGGTATCATGATATTTGGGTAGGTATTAAAGAGAGTGGTGCATCAAAAGAATATATAGCAAACTTTAATACATTTTATTATATTGATAATATAGTTACAAAAGTAAACAGTGTAACTATAGATGGTACTAAATATAATGCTAACAAATCAAAAGTAAACACTGAACATTTCGGAAAAGCAGTAGAAATATCCGTAGATGCTACAGGAAACGGAAACTTCTATGAGTTTTGGATATCAGATGGAAGTACATGGACACCAATTACACCAGGATCAACAAAACCTAATGCTTCATGGACACCAAAAGAAAAAGGTTATCATGATATTTGGGTAGGTATTAAAGAGAGTAGTGCATCAAAAGAATATATAGCAAACTTTAATACATTTTATTATATCTCACAGCCTAGTGTTATAACAAAGAGATTAATAGTATTAGATCCAGGTCATAATTATGGTGGAGATGATGGAGCTTACTCTAACATAGATGGAGTACGTTATTCAGAAAGAGACCTAAATATGGAGATATCCTTAAAGGTTAAAGCTAATCTTGAAAAGTTAGGATTTAAGGTTATTCTTACAAGGCAGCCAGAAGATAGAAGTAAAGATTCTCTTAGTGACAGCCTTAAGATGAGGACTAAGATTGCAAATGATGCAAAGACAGATTTTTTCTTAAGTCTTCATCATGACAGTGGAGCTCCAGCTGCAACTGGAATAAGCACACATTACAGTAGCTTTAGACCAACTATAGACAACGAAGGCGTAACTCCAGGAGTAGATCCAGGTGGATGGAAATATGATGATTTAAAAATAGACACTACACCTTCTGCCCAAGCTATAGTAAGCAGAGAACTTGCAAATAACTTAGTAAATGGATTGTCGTCATCATTTGGTTATATTAATAGAAAAGCACATGACCATGGTCTTTATGTTACAAGACAAATAGATGTACCATCAGTACTTCTTGAACTAGGTTTTATAACTAATAAAGCAGAAGTTGAAAGATGTTCTAATGATTACGAACAAGAAAAGAAAGCTAAAAAGATAGCAGAAATATTATATAATTATTTTAATAGATAGATTATAATTATTTAGTTATATTATATAATCATTTAGTTATATAAATTAAAAGTTATATCTTTAAAATTAAAATTCTAAAAATTAAAAAGTCAAAGTCACTATAAAGTACTATAATTCATAAAAGACATAATCAGCACAAAAATGTGTGTTGATTATGTTTTTTTATACTTTATAATTTATATTAAATATAATATGGTAAAATGAAAGATGTGTTATAATAATTAATGATTTAATAATACTTTAGTTTTATAATATTAGTATCTAATGATATTATGATATAATAAAAAAATAAAAATAATATAAATAATATAAAACTTGGAAGGAAAAACTTATGAGTAAATCAATAGCTAAAAATGCGTTATACAAAGTGTTGCTTAATATATTCAATATAATAATGCCAATTATTATAGCTACCTATACCTATAGAGTAATGACTAAGGAATTAATAGGTAGATATACTGCAGCCTATACTATATTTAACTATTTCTTTATATTTGCAGGATTTGGTATATATAATTATGCAATTAGAGAGCTTAGTAAGGTAAGAGACAACAAAAAGAAGATGTCTCAACTTTTCACAAGTTTTTTTGTAATAGGGCTAATCTCAAATATAGTAACTATTATAGCTTATGTAGCATTTAATTATACTTTATTTAAGGGGACACCAGTATTTGCAGTACATCTTATATTAGCACTTAACATGATTTCTAATATATTTTATATTGAGTGGGCAAATGAGGCTTTAGAGAACTATGGATTCATAACCTTAAAGACTATAATAGTAAGGCTTGTCTATGCAGCACTTTTATTTCTTACAGTAAAGTCATCGAAAGACTTTTTAATTTATGTATTTTTAACGACTTTTTCAACATTTTTAAACAATATAATAAGTTATATTTACATAAAAAAAGGTATTGGATTCGATTTTAGTAATATAAAGATAAAAAGACATATCAAGTTTTTACTTTTAGTTATAGTAATGTCTAATGGAAATGTTTTGTACACACAGTTAGATAAGGTAATGTTAGCTCACTATGTAGGTGAAATTTCTGTAGCCTATTATGGAGTGGCAAATAATGTAATGAATATAATAAATGCATTGGTACTTTCCGTAGTATTTGTTACAATACCAAGACTTTCAAATATTATAGCGAGTAAAGATCATGAAAGATACATAAATCTTTTAAATAAAATAACCCAAACCTTATTTGCATTTTTATTCCCTGTAGCAATAGGTATGTTTGTACTTGCAGAGGAGATATTTGTATTATTTGGCGGAGGTGAATATGCAGGAGGTGGACCTGTACTTAAGGTGTTTTGCTTGTACATGATATCTTTAGGTATGGAAGCCATATTAACCAATCAAGTTATGTATGTAAATAGAAGAGAAAAACAATTAGTACCCATGATATTTATGGCGGGATTTATAAATATTATATTAAACTATTTACTCTTAAAGTTTAATGTATTTAACGAAGTAACAGCAATAGCAACAACTACAGTAAGTAGTTATATGCTAATATTTATTGAGTACATCTACACAAGGAAGGTTTTAAATATAAAGTTTAATATGTTTAATTTTAAAAACTTTAGATATCTTTTATACGCATTAACATTTTTACCTATATCCTTTATATTTAAATCATTAATATCAAACATGTACATATACATTGTAGCCATAGTATTAACCTCAGGAATTGTCTATACATTATTCCTATTCATTACAAAGGATGAAATTTGGAATACCGCAGTTAATAGATTTATGCCCAAAATTAAAACTAAACTAAGAAGATAAAGATAATGAATATAGAAGAATTAAAAGTAAACTAAGAAGATAAAGATAATGAAGATAGAAGAATTAAAACTAAACTAAGAAGATGAAAAGCATGAAGATAGAAGACATAAGACATAAAAAAAAGAAAAAGATAGGAGCTACCTAAAAGGTAGCTCCTATCTTTTTCAAAATATTTAATTTATAGCTTGTATTATGTCGACAAATATATTAACATTAATATAGTGTTCAATAAATGAACTGATAAAGGTGGGTAATTAAATGGATGAAGAATATTTAAGACTACTTTCTATAATAAATAATGATAAAAATTTAAGTCAAAGAGGCCTTTCAAGTAAGGCGGATATTTCTATAGGTAAGATCAATAATATGATCAAAAATCTTATGGAAGAAGAATATGTATATGTTGAAAAGTCAGGAAAAAGGCTATCTTATATGTTAAGTGATGATGGTATAAGCTTACTTGAAGCAAGTTTTAAAGATAATCATTTAAAGAAAATAATATTACATGAAGGGGGAAAAAAGGTGATTAAACAAGCAGTTATTTTAGCAGCAGGGGAAAGAGAAGAATTTAATGTGCCAGTTGGAATGTTACCATTACCAGATGAAACTATAATTGAAAGGGTTCTCGATATACTAGAGATGAATGGAATTAAGGATGTAATTATGGTTACGGGATATAAATCTGAACATTACGAAGAAATAGCCAAAAGTAGGGGAATTAAAATTGTACAGAATCCTAAATATAAATGGACAGGCACCATGCCATCTTTAGCTTGCGCAAAGGACTTTATAAAGGATGATTTTCTTTTAATTGAAAGCGATTTAATATTTGAAGACAGAGTAATAGAAGCTGTAATAAAGGCAAAAAAGAGGGATTTAGTAGTAATAACAAATGAAAGTGGATCAGGAGATGAAGCTTTTGTAGAAATAAGAAAGGGCCACTTATTTAAGATGTCTAAAGATAAGCATCAGTTAAATAAAATAGATGGAGAAATGATAGGTGTGAGCAAGATTTCCTTAGATGTATTTAATAAGATGTTAGAAGAGTTTAAGTACAATACAAATCCTTATTTAAATTATGAATACTCACTTCTAGATGTTTCTAGAAATTACGATATAGGTTATCTAAAATTGGATGACATTATATGGGGAGAAGTTGATAATAGGGAGCATTATGAAAAGGTAACAAAGAGAATATATCCTAGAATTAAAAGAAGAGAGAATCAAGCTAAAGAAGCTAATATAAAGGCTAGCATAGTGGAAGCTTTAGATATAGACGAAGATGAAATTAGTAACATAATACCTTCAGGGGGCATGACTAATAAAAACTATAAGGTAGATATAAAAGATGAAACTTATGTGCTAAGAATAGCTGGTGCAGGCACTGATGATATGATAAATAGAATAGAAGAAAAGAAAAATTCTATACTAGCATCCAGCCTAAACATAGATACAGAAATTCTTTGCCTAGACGAAGTTTCAGGACTTAAGATAGCTAAGTTTATAAAAAATGCAGAAACCCTTACAGGAGAAAGTTCAAAAAAAGAAGAAAATATGAAGCTTACAACAGGCATATTGAAAAAGCTGCATAGATCAGGACTAAAATTCGAAAATACCTTTGATGTGTTTGAAAAAATAGAGCTTTACGAAAAGCTATTAGAAAAAGCAAAAGGGAAAAACTATGAAGACTACTATGAAGTAAAAGAAAAGGTTATGAAACTACAAAATATGCTAAAAGATTTGGATGTAGAGATTCTAGCATCTCATAACGACACAGTACCAGAAAACTTTGTGAAAAATGAAGAAAGAATATATCTTATAGACTGGGAATATAGCGGAATGAATGACCCAATGTGGGATCTTGCTGCTCATTCTTTAGAATGTAACTTTTCTAAAAAGGATGAGGAGCTATTCTTAAATATATACTTTGATGGTGAGCCAGAAGAAAAGTTCAAAAAGAGGGTACTTATATATCAAATATGCCAAGACTTCCTATGGGCTACTTGGACTAATATTAAAGAAGCTAAGGGTGACGACTTTGGGAGCTACGGTATAGATAGATACAATAGGGCAAAGAAGAATTTAGAGCTTATCTAAATATTTAATAGCCTAAGATTTATAAAGATAGAATAGAGGATATAACGTATAAGGTGTAAAAATTAATAAATAAGCTAAATGTTTAACATATTAAAGAGGGGGAGAATCCTATTGGATATTAATAAAAATTCTTCTAAAAAGGGGACGGGCTACGGCTTGATTTCTGGTATTACCTGGGGTATAGATACGGTTTTAATAGGGGTTGTATTATCCATGACAAGCTTTGTATCTACAGATAAGGCAATACTTTTAGCACCTTTCATAAGTACATTTCTACATGATTTATTTTCAGCAGTATGGATCACATTGTACCATGTTTTTAGGGGAGAATTTAGGGCTGTACTTAAATCATTAAACACTAGAAGTGGTAAGTTCATAATGCTAGGAGCACTGCTTGGAGGACCCTTAGGTATGACTTGTTATATGCTAAGTGTAAAGTATATAGGACCTTCCTATGCAGCGTCTATAACCTCAATATATCCAGCTATTGGAGCCTTCTTTGCCTTTATATTCTTAAAAGAAGAACTAGGCAAAAGGGAATGGATTGGTATAGTCTTAAGTATCACAGGAGTCATAGTACTAGGATATCAGCCCTCAGAGTTTAATGCTGGAGGTGGGTTTCTAATAGGAATACTATTTGCTATGGGAACCGTTCTTGGATGGGGGCTTGAAAGCGTTATCTGTGCTTATGGAATGAAAGAAGATGTAACAGCAAAAGAGGCTCTAAACATAAGGCAGCTTACATCAGCTATATTTTATGGAATAATAATACTTCCAATAGTAGGTGGCACTGTAATGGCCTTTGACATTATGTTAAGCAAAGTAGCAATATGGCTTATAATAACAGCCTTAGTTGGAACTACATCTTATATGTTTTATTACAAGGCAATAAGTACCATAGGTGCAGCAAAGAGTACCTCACTAAACATCACCTACGCTATATGGGCAATAATAATACAAGTTATATTCTTTAAATCTCCAGTGAGTGCACAGCTTATATTAGGCTGCCTCATAACATTTACAGGAACAGTACTAGTTTCAGGAATAAGCAAATCAAAGTAAGAATATTTTGGGTAACTTTGAAAGGGTAAGCATATATTATGTATGTTTACCTTTTTTATTTTTCGAAATGTCGATTAAGGGCGAACACACTGTCGAAATATAAGAGAAAAAGTCTATGGAAATATATTGCAAATAAACTTTAATTCTTATATACTAGATTTACAGAAAGAACCCAGGTTCAAAAGCATCTTAGTAACCAAATCTTTTAATTCAACAAAGCCAAAAGAAAAAAACAAAATATGAGGAGGCAAATTAAATGGAAATTAACATGGAAGAAATAATTAAAAGAGCTAAAGACGGAGATGATGAGGCTAAAACATCTTTATTAGAGAAGTATACACCTTTAGTGTATAGCTTATCTAGAAACATCTATATTAAAGGTTACGATGCTGAGGATCTAGTTCAAGAAGGCTTTAACTCAATACTAAAAGCTATCACAAAGTATGATCCGGAAAAAGGAGTCGAATTTGGATATTATTTAAAACAATCTATTAAGTTTAATTATTATTACATTATAAGGCAAAAGTCAAGGGTTAATTTTGAGACAAGCCTAAATAAATTATCTAAAGAAGGCGTGGAGTATATAAATACCATAGAGGATGAGTTTAACCTTGAAGATATTATAATAGAAAATGAAGAGATTGAAAACCTTTTCCAGGCTTTAGAAATATTAAAAAAGGAAGAAAGAGAACTTATAGACATGGTATTTTCAAAAGGCTATGGCGGAATAAAAGAATACGCAAAGCTTAAAGGACTTAATTACTCCCTAGTTTCTAAAAGAAAAGATAGGATAATAGAGAGAGTAAGGCAAGAAATGTTAAAATCCATAAACTAATCAAAAGAAAAATCAAAAACCTTGTGGCTTAATAAACCACAAGGTTTTTAATTTTAAATAGCCATAAGATTGTATAATAAAAGATATGAGTTAGGGAACCATCCACTTCTATAATAGGTTATATTTGAAATATACTAAAATAGAATATATAATAAAGAAGTATTATAAAAGAAAGGAGTGGAATGAACTGAAAAAAGTTTTAGGATATCACCTAGACGCTAGAATATTATTCTTTGGACTTATAAAAAAATTCAAGGAAGATGAGATAGTAGCACTATCATCTCAACTTTCATATAGTCTTGTTTTATCTTTCTTTCCTTTTTTAATATTTTTACTTACAATGATAGGTTTTTTGTCTTTAGACAGTGTTCAAGTATTAAAGGCTCTAGAAGCATTTTTACCCCTAAGTGTTTATGATTTAGTTTCAAGCATAGTGCTAGACATTGTTGAATCTCAAAATGGAAGCTTATTATCTCTAAGTTTGATATTAAGTATATGGAGTGCTTCTGCAGGGTTTAGTGCCGTAATAAGAGGCCTTAATAAAGCTTATAATCAAAACGAAACAAGAGGATTTATTAGAGTGAAATTAATATCTATATTATTTACCATGACCATTGTAGTAATTATTATAGTTAATCTTATATTATTAGTATTTGGCGGAGTAATAAGAGGGTTTTTATTAAAATATGATTACTTTAGCCCAGGGTTTATAACCTGGATATGGGGAGCTCTTAAGTATGTAATAATTATATTCACCACTAACTTTTTATTTGCAGTGCTATATAGATACACTCCAGCAAAAAGGCTTACATGGAAAGAAGTAATTCCAGGAGCTGTATTTACAACTATAAGCTGGATTGGGGTATCTCTCGGATTTTCTTACTACGTTAATAATTTTAATAACTTTTCTAGGTTTTATGGAAGCATAGGAGCAGTTATAGTTCTAATGACGTGGGTATTTTTAAGCTCAATTATAATGCTTATTGGGGGAGAGATAAATGCCTTAATTGCATTAATGGAAGAAAAGAGTAGAATCAGTTAACAATTAAAACTTAACAATTAAAAGTTAATAGTAGTACTTAAAATGGATCGGAATTACTCTTGATCCATTTTCTTATGGTGTAAAAACTAAATAAAATAAGAATGTTAACTAAAAGTTAACATTTGATATATATACGATAAAATTCCTATTTAAAAAAAAGATAAATGATTTATTATGATAGAAATAATGTATTTTACATTAAGTGGAATAATCAAAAAGAAAAATGTTAATTGTTTATTGAAGAAAATTAAAATAAAAGGAAAAAATAAGGAATAAATTATACTGTCTATTATGAGTGTATGATTATAATGTTAAAAAAATGTAGAAAGTAAAAATAAAATATAAGAAAATCAAAAGATTTAAAAAAGGAATAGTTTGAAAATTGAATTGTAACTTGTAACATTAACTCAATTTATATGAAGGTTTTAGGAGCTTTTCATAACATCTTCATGAACTTATGCGTTGTTTACTAATTCGACATAACTTTTTAAAAATGCTATAATTAAAAATAGAAAAGGGTAAAAACATACTAGGTTGGGGGAGACGTTATGCGCAATTTTAAAAAGGTAGTTTTAGTTATAACGGATATATTTTCCGTTAATATAGCTTATATAATAGCCTTCAGTTTAATTTACTATGACATTCCAAGACTTTATTTTGATTCCTTTAAGAAAGATGCAATAATAATTTCTGTAATTTTCATAACAATATTTTACATAATGAAGTTGTATGAAAGCTTATGGAACTATGCTAGTGTAGATGAGCTTATGCTAGTTGTAGCAGCTAATATTACAGCAGGATGTTTAGCTATGGTATATGGAAGAAGTATGGGGCATTACTTACCTATAAATATTCATATTATAGCTGTAGTTCTATCAATGGCACTTACACTATCTTTTAGACTATGCTTTAGGATATATAGACGAGGAATCCTATCTGTTTATATAAGGCATAATAGAAATATGAATAGGGTAATGGTTATAGGAGCAGGATCCGCAGGGAATATGATAATAAAAGAGATGTTCACAAAAAGAGAAAAACGATATAAGCCTGTAGCTATTATAGACGATAGCCCCTATAAGATGGGTAAGAGAATTTCTGGGGTAAAAGTTATGGGTAATAGATATGACATAGAAAGAATTGCAAAAGAGGAAAGAATAGATACAATACTAATTGCAATACCTTCTATAAATCAAAAAGATAAATCAGAAGTAATTAATATATGTAAGAAAACAGAATGCAAGCTTCAAATGATACCAGGACTTTATGAAATACTTAATGGACAGGCTAAATTAAATACCATCAGAGATGTAAGTGTTGAAGACCTACTTGGTAGAGATCAAATAAAGCTTGATGATAAAGGTATATCAGAATATATACGTAATAAGGTTGTAATGGTTACTGGTGGTGGAGGATCTATAGGCTCAGAGCTTTGTAGGCAGATAGCTATTTTTAAACCAAAGGAACTTATAATATTTGATATATACGAAAATAACGCTTATGATATACAAAACGAATTAAAATACAACTATCCAAGTTTAAACCTAAAAGTTTTAATAGGCTCTATTAGAGACAAAAAGAGGTTAGACTCAATATTCTCTAAGTATAAACCAGAAGTAATATTTAATGCAGCTGCACACAAGCATGTACCTTTAATGGAGGTAAGTCCAGGAGAGGCCATAAAGAACAATGTTTTTGGAACGCTTAACCTTGCAGAAACTGCAGATAAGTATGGTGTAAAAAAGTTCGTTATGATATCTACAGACAAAGCTGTAAATCCTACTAATGTAATGGGCGCAACTAAAAGAATATGTGAAATGATAGTACAGGCTATGGATAAGGTAAGTAAAACAGAATTTGTAGCA
Organism: Clostridium putrefaciens; assembly: GCF_900461105.1. Lineage (GTDB taxonomy): Bacteria > Bacillota > Clostridia > Clostridiales > Clostridiaceae > Clostridium_L > Clostridium_L putrefaciens. The sequence goes on from NZ_UFWZ01000001.1 coordinate 418,473, forward strand.
GTAAGATTCGGAAATGTACTAGGCAGTAATGGTTCCGTAATACCATTATTCAAAAATCAAATAGCAAAAGGTGGACCACTTACATTAACCCATAAAGAAATAACAAGATTTTTCATGTTAATACCAGAGGCAGCGCAGCTAGTAATTCAAGCAGGAGCCTATGCCAAAGGTGGAGAAATCTTCGTATTAGATATGGGAAGTCCTATTAAGATATACGATTTAGCCACAGACCTTATAAAACTATCAGGACTTGTGCCTAATGAAGATATAGAAATAAAAGTAACAGGCCTTAGACCCGGGGAAAAGCTGTATGAAGAGCTACTAATGTCAGAAGAAGGACTAGAAGAAACCAGGCATGATAAGATCTTCATCGGGAGACCAACCTATACAAACATAGAAGAGCTAAAGAGAAATCTAAGCTCACTAAAGTTTGTTATAGATAATGATAATGAAGAAGAAATAAAAAAAGCAATAAAACAAATGGTACCAACTTATAAAGAAGCTACCTTAAGGCAGCAACAGGGACAGGGTAAAGATATGGGACATAAGGAGCATATGGAAAATAAAAAGGGAATAGCAGAGAAAGAAGTTGTGGCTAGTGTTTAAAGCAAATAATTAAAGTTGGGAAGGAAGACATTTATGTATCCTTATATTAAAAGAATAATTGATTTCATAATGGCTTTAATAGGACTCATTATATTAAGTCCTCTATTTATATTACTAGCTATAATAATAAAACTAGACTCAAAAGGGCCAGTGTTTTTTAAGCAAAAAAGAGTAGCAAAGGATAAAGGTTATTTTAATATATTAAAGTTTAGAACCATGAGAGTTGATACTCCAAAAGATATGCCAACACATATGCTTAATAATCCAGATGCATTTATAACGAAGTTAGGAAAGTTTTTACGTAAGACTAGTCTTGATGAGCTACCGCAGATAATTAATATACTAAAAGGTGAAATGAGCATCGTAGGCCCAAGACCCTGTCTCTGGAATCAATATGACCTAATAGCAGAAAGAGATAAGTATGGGGCGAACAACATATACCCAGGGCTAACAGGATGGGCTCAGGTTAATGGAAGAGATGAACTACCAATAGCGCTAAAAGCAAAGCTTGACGGAGAGTACGTTCAAAGAAGAGGCTTTGCATTTGATGTAAAGATATTCTTTAAAACCATACTTAGAGTAATAAAGAGTGATGGGGTAAAAGAAGGCGGAGTAGAAAGTATAGAGATTAAAGATATAGAGATAAGGGAAGAGGTTGTTAAGTGATTGAGGGTGGAAATGGTAGAAGATTTAGGGTATAATTACAAATGAAGATATGGGTATAGTATATGCAGGAAGAAGGTGATGCCACATTGAAGAAAATACTCATTACAGGTGCTAATAGTTACATAGGTACGAGCTTTGAAAAGTGGATGCAAAAGTGGACTAAAGATTATTCAATTGACACTATTGATATGAAGGATGGATCATGGGAAAGAAAAGACTTTTCTAAATATGATGTGGTGTTTCATGTGGCTGGGATTGCTCACGTATCAACAGATCCTAACATGGAAGATTTATATTATAAAGTTAATCGTGATTTAACCATTGAAACCGCAATGAAAGCAAAGGCTGATGGAGCTCGCCAGTTTGTTTTTATGAGTAGTATTATTGTTTATGGGGATAGTAGCCATATCAATCATAAGCGGGTTATAGATAAAAATACAGTGCCAGAGCCAAGCAACTTCTATGGTAAGAGTAAACTAGAAGCTGAAGAGGGGATTCTTCCACTTCAAGATAATAGCTTTAATGTGGTAGTTATAAGACCACCTATGATATTCGGCAAAGGCTCTAAGGGAAATTACCCAAAGCTATCAAGAATAGCTCAAAAGCTACCTATATTTCCTGATATAAAGAATGAAAGAAGTATGTTACATATAGATAATCTTTGTGAATTTATTAGACTTATGATTGTGAATGAAGAAAGTGATGTGTTTTATCCGCAAAATAGAGAATATGTTGGGACAAGTCAGCTAGTAAAACTTATATCAGAGGCTCATGGGAAAAATATAAGATTAACGAAAGTATTTAATGGAGCGTTAAGACTTATGGGGGATTTTACTGGGGCTGTTAATAAGGCATTTGGTAATTTAGTTTATGAGAAAAGTATGAGTGAATATAAAGAAGATTATAGAGTTAGGGATTTAGAAGAGTCGGTTAGAGTGACGGAAGGTAGGGATTAATTGTGAGTTCTATACAAAACAATGATATGTCAGAAGAGTTGGTTTCAATAATAATGCCTGCTTATAATTGCTATGAGTTCATAAATATTGCGCTGAATTCTGTTATAGCACAAACATATGAAAATTGGGAAATAATTATTGTAGATGATTGTTCAACAGATAACACTGCAGAAATAGTTAAGGACTATATTTCGAAAGATTTACGGATTAAATATTATAAATTAGATGTGAATTCAGGTGCAGCAGTAGCAAGAAATAAAGCCGTTGATCTTGCACAGGGGAAATATATTGCTTTCCTTGATAGTGATGATGTGTGGTTTCCTGAGAAGCTATCCAAGCAAATTAAATTTATGAAACAAAATGGGTACAACTTTACTTGTACTAGTTACACAAAGATTGATGACCATGGAAAATATCTCAATCGCATCATCAAAACAAAAGTCAAGAGTGATTATGACGGAGTTTTAAAAACTTGCCCAGGGAATTCAACAGTAGTATATGATGCTGAGAAGCTAGGTAAATTTAAAATACCAAATATTAAAAAGAGAAATGATTATGTGATGTGGCTACAAATCATAAAAGCGGAACATTACCTATATGGCCTAGAAGAGCCACTTGGAAGTCATCGGATCACACCAGGTGCAATATCTAGTAATAAATCTAGTTTGGTAAGTTATCACTGGAAAGTGTATCGTGAAATAGAGAAATTATCGATGGTGAAATCCAGTTACTTAATACTTTATTGGGTTATTGCCACGGCATTTAAATTGAGATAAAGAAGCAAGGAGGGGTATCACAAATGAGAATAACAGTAGCAGGAATAGGCTACGTAGGCATATCCAATGCAGTGTTATTAGCCCAACATAATGAGGTTATAGCATTGGATATCATACAAGAAAAAGTTGATATGCTTAATAATAAAAAATCTCCTATTATTGATAAGGAAATAGGAGAATATTTAGAAACAAAAGAATTAAATCTAACTGCAACGACAGATTCATATAAGGCTTATAAAGACGCAGAGTATGTCATTATTGCAACACCAACTAATTATGACCCTGAGAAGAATTATTTTAATACTAGAACGGTGGAAGCAGTTATAGCTAATGTCTTATCCATAAATCCGGATACAGTAATGGTTGTAAAGTCTACTGTTCCAGTTGGTTATACTGAAAAAGTAAGATTAATGTTTGAAACAGAAAATATTATTTTCTCACCAGAATTTTTAAGAGAAGGTAAGGCTTTATATGATAACTTATATCCATCTCGTATTATTGTAGGAGAACAATCAGAAAGAGCTAAGAAATTTGCAGACCTTTTAGTAGAAGGAGCTATTAAAGAGGACGTTTCAGTCTTATTTACAAATTCAACGGAGGCTGAGGCAATTAAGTTATTTGCCAATACATATCTTGCTATGAGGGTAGCTTATTTCAATGAACTTGATACTTATGCAGAAGTAAGAGGGTTAAATACACAGCAAATCATTGAAGGGGTATGTTTAGATCCTAGAATAGGTAAGCATTATAATAATCCGTCTTTTGGATACGGTGGATATTGCTTACCTAAGGATACAAAACAATTATTAGCAAATTATTCTGATGTGCCTAACAATATTATGGCTGCAATAGTAGATGCAAATAGAACTAGAAAAGATCATATTGCTGAAATGATATTAGCAAGAAATCCTAAAATTGTAGGTATTTATAGATTAACCATGAAAACAGATTCAGATAACTTCAGAGCATCATCTATTCAAGGTGTAATGAAGAGAATAAAAGCAAAAGGCATTGAAGTTGTAGTGTTTGAACCAGCATTAGATGAAGATTATTTTTATAATTCAAGAGTTATGAAAGACTTTGATGAGTTTAAAGAGATTAGTGATGTAATTGTTGCTAATAGGTTATCTGATGAGATTAAGGATGTAGCTGATAAGGTGTATACTAGGGACTTATTTAGTAGAGATTAGGAGTATAGGGAGTTTAACCAATCAATAAAAGTGCGTAAAGCTATAATACTAGCATTAAAACTAGGTACTATATTCTTAAATGCAACAAAAGCACGAACTAAAGAAATGTTACAATAGTAGATAAACCTACTTTACAATACCTTATTAAGGAAACTATAGAGTCTGGAATAGAAAAGATACTTATTCTTACTGGAAGATACAAATTATCTATAGAAAATGACTTTGATAAATCAGTGGAGCTAGAGATTGAATTAGAGAAGCATGGTAAAATGGAATTACTGAAAGAGGTAAGAAAAATATATGATATAGTCATTACATACGTCAAAAAGAACCTAAAGGATTAGGACATGAGATATATTGTGCAAAGAGTTTTATAGGAGATGAATCATTTGCAGTTCTTATTGTTGACGATATCGTTTATAACCCTAAAAACCTTGTTTAAAGCAAATGATTGAAGCTTATGATAAATATAAGACATATATTCTTGGTATACAAGAAGTTGCTAAGGTATATGTATGTAATTATGGAATCGCATATGTAAAGCAAGTGGAAGATCGAGTTCATAGGGTAAAAGGATTAGTAGAAAAGTGATCTTTAGAAGAAGCACCTTCCAATTTATCCATACTTGGTAGATATCTCATTAATCCTGAGATATTTGAAATACTTGGATATATTAAACCTGATAACTGTGGAGTTTGCATTGAGAAGATAAGACTTGAGGGATGAGTTTAAGCATTATTTGATGAAATTATTTAAAGAAGATTTTAAATTATAAAGGAAAATGGAAGAAATATATTAAGTTTATATAAAAACAATAAATTTACGATAAGAATCATATAACCTAAAGAGGAATATGAAAGAATGAGTCATGTAAATAAGCCTTATGATGATGGGGTTGCAAGTAAGGCGATAGTAGATATATTATGTAGATGGTGATTTGTAAAAAAGATAGAACAGTATTGATTATATAGTCCTATCTTGTTATTTCATGAGAAATAAAAATGATTATTTTTGAACTTAATATTTTCAAAAATAAAAAGATGAATAATGGTAATAAAAACTTACATGTTAAATATATGAAATTAAGATATTCATAGCAATGATAAGACGTTGATTAAAGGTATAATTATATAAAAAACCGCAAGGGAGACTAATATGAAATTACTTTCTTTACTAAAAAGGGTTGTTATAATCACAAAAAAAGATAAAGTTATGATTTGTTCACTAGAAAAACAAAAAGAAATTCTTTGTTCATTATCTGAACCTAAAGATGATTACGAACGGTCATATTTTCAATATATATGCCAGAAAAGGCAAATGGGATTTCTATTTAATATTCTTTCTAATTTTTCTGCATTTTTCTTATTTATTATATTTTATTTTAAATTAAGCTTAAAAGTAATGAGTAAAAGTGTAACGGAATGCGAAGCAGTATTTTTATCAAATGATATTTCTAGAAATATTCTGCCTGATACTTTGTATGAAGAATTTAAAGAAATTATGTATAATAATAACTTTGATGCATTTATATTAACTAAGGATGATAAAAGGTTTGTTAGAGGTTTATGGAAAAGGCATCCACTTTCATTTTATTTTTTGTATAAGTGTATGATGAAAATTTCTATGTATAGTGCACAAATACAAATGTATTCTCCGAAGGCTATAATTACATATTCAGAATACTCATTTACGTCTTCAGTTCTGACCACTTATTGTAAATTAATGAATGTTGAACATATTAATGTAATGCATGGAGAAAAACTATTTGATATAGTTGATTCATTTTTTAGATTCGATCGTTGCTACGTCTGGGATGAATTCTATAAAGACCTATTCATAAAACTGAGAGCGTATAATAATCAATTTATAGTGGAAGTACCACCTTCTTTAAAGATGGATTTAAGCTATGATATCAAACCTATTTATGATTTTACATACTACTTGATGAATGAAAATGAAGTTCAACTAAATCTTATCAAAAATAGTCTTGAGACCTTAAAAAGTCAAAACAAAAGAATCGCAGTTAGACCTCATCCAAGATATTCGAATAAAAGGTTGATTAGCAAGGTTTTTAATGGGTTTAGTATCGAAGATTGTCCAATTGTTTCAATAAAAGAATCTTTTGAAAAGACTAGTGGAATAATGTCTCAGTATTCAACTGTTTTGTTGCAGGGAAGTTATAATAATAAAAATATTATTATTGATAATTTAACCAATGAAGAAAATTATAAAAGATTATTTGAAGTTGATTATATTATGCTGAGTAAGCCTCATAAATTATTATCTGAAATTATAAACGAAAGGTGATGAACGCCTACATGAAGTTATTAAAAAGACTAAGTAGAATTATATCTACGTTTATTGGAAAAAAGATGTGTGGTAACTAGGGTAAAGAATTATGTGCGAATTATCTTTGTGGATTTACTAAGAATACGCATATAGGTGATAATTGTAATTTCAATGGGGTGAAAGTAATAGGGAGTGAGAAAGTTGTGATTGGAAAAAATTTTCATTCAAGAAAACAAATTCTTGTAATGACCTCAAATCATAATTATGAAGGGGATGCTATTCCATATGACAACACTTATATTACAAAAGATATAACCATGAAGATAATGTTTGGATAGGAACTAAAGTTATTGTTTTAAGCGGGATAACTATCGGTGAAGGTGCTATTATTCAGGCAGGAAGCGTAGTTGTTAAAGATATTCCTAAATGTAGTATAGCAGGTGGTTCACCTGCGAAGGTTTTTAAATATCGAGATATTGAACATTATAAAGAATTAAAGGGAAATGGGAAAGTATTTTAATTCAATAAAAAGTCAGGGGTATTATATATGAATGATATTATTAATCAAAAATCAAAATTAAATAAATTAAAAATGGATATAGATATAACTGCTAGTATAATCTTATGTTTATATTTGTTTATAGACTTACTAAGGTTTTTCAATATTATACCGTTAATTTTAGGAAATGCATTATATGTTTTAATTGGCTCTATTGCTATTATTTATTCGGTTTTTAGAAAGGGCATTAAAAGACAGATTCCAATCTTCTGTTTTATGTTTTTTTATATTTCTTTTGGGGCTATAGGTATATTATTTAATAGAAACATAGATCCGCAAGAATTGTTGTGGCCGTTTGCGTTTATAGGATTAGCAACATTGTTTCTCAACTTTAAAATTAATAATAAAATAGCAAAGATAATTTATTATTTTGTAATAGCTCTCTTAATGATAAAAATTATTTTATCAGGTGGTGTGAATAATTTAAATACTGCCTCTAGTAGAAATACTATTGGGATAATGATATTAATTTATTTTGCAATATATTCTATTACTAGTTATACTTGTGGTAAAAAGATAGCAATTTACCCTATCTTATTAGGCTTTTTAGTAAATGTGATGGCTATAGGAAGAAGTGGAATATTAACATTTGTATTGTTAATAGTTTTATTTTCATTTTTAGAATTTGATGAAGGAAAATATAAGATTAGTAATCCAATTAAAAGCTTTATTAAATTATTTGTTGCAGGGATAATTCTTTGGATAGCATACAATATATTAGAAATTTATTTTGTTGAAATGATGTTAAATTTCCAAAAGCGTGGTTTAGAATCTGTGCGAAGTTTAATATGGTCAAATTATTTAACAAAGACATTTACTTCTGCAAGATATGTATTGTTTGGTACGCCTATAAGTGGAACTTATTTATTGGATGCGTTTAACTATAATCTACACAACTCATTTTTCATGCTACATGCAAAATATGGACTTGCACCATTGATAGTAGTTATTATTTTGATTGTAAAATCATTTATATATTTTATTAAGACGAAGAATGCATTGTATTTTATGATACTACTTTCAGTGGTGTTTAGAATGCAGTTTGATTACACTAACTTCAATGCTCAATTAGATATTATTTTATTCTATTTTATGTTTTTTCCATACATTAAGAATGAATATAATACAAAGATATAAAGAACTCAAGAAAGGTAGGTTTGAAAATGAAAAATAAAATATTAGTAACAGGTGCTGATGGTTTTATCGGTAGTCATCTAACAGAAGAATTAGTAAAACGAGGACATAAAGTAAAAGCTTTTGCGTACTATAATTCATTTAATACATGGGGATGGCTTGATAGCCTACCAAAAGAAATTCTTCAAGAGATAGAAGTTTTTACAGGAGATATAAGAGATCCAAATGGAGTACGAGAGGCGATGAAGAATGTTGATGAAGTACATCACCTAGCAGCTCTTATTGCGATACCTTTTAGTTATTATTCTCCAGATTCTTATGTAGATACGAACATAAAGGGTACTTTAAATGTACTTCAGGCAGCAAGAGATTTAGACACAAAAAGAATTTTGATTACTTCGACTTCAGAAGTCTATGGTACAGCACAATATGTACCAATAGATGAAAAGCATCCTTATCAAGGACAATCACCATATTCTGCTACAAAAATAGGTGCGGATAGACTAGCAGAGTCTTATTACAGAAGTTTTAATATGCCTATTACCATAGTTAGACCATTTAACACATATGGTCCACGTCAATCAGCAAGAGCAGTAATTCCTACAATTATTACTCAACTACTTTCAGGAAAAGAAGAAATTGAACTTGGCTCGTTAACTCCGACTAGAGACTTTAACTATGTAAAAGACACTGCTAATGGATTTATTGAAATAGCTAAGTCGGACAAGACTATTGGAGAAGAAATAAATATTGCAACCCAACATGAAATATCAATAGGACAACTTGCGGAAGAGCTAATAAGACAAATCAACCCTAATGCAAGAATTATTTGCGATAATCAGAGACTTAGACCTGAAAAGAGTGAAGTTAATAGATTATTGGGAGCCAATGAGAAAGTAAAGAGATTAACAGATTGGAAACCACAGTATACGTTTGAACAGGGACTTGCAGAAACTATAGAGTTTTTTAGACAGAATCTAGATAAATACAAAGTTGATATTTATAATATTTAACTAGGGAGAGAATGAAATGGATATGGAAATAAGCAAATCAGATTTAACAGATCTCGTTCATCTACAACTTAAAAATATGTAGTTCATTTGGAGATATAGAACCTTACTTGGATAATGCTTTGCAACGAGTTTCTAAATGTTTTAAAATGGCAAGGGATAAATATTACAGCAATGAAATGGGATGTACATTTTCACCTTATAACTCTGGACAATACTCGATATTTCTTTACTATTTAGCTAATACAATCTTCAGAGCTGGTGGAAATTATAAACTTGCCACAAAATTATATTACCTTAATAAAATTATGCATTCTGTTGATTGGTATTATGAGATTGAACTACCAGAATATTTTGGCGTTGAGCATCCAATAGGAAGTGTTTTAGGACGAGCTGAATACTCTGATGGATTCTATTTATTTCAAGGTTGCACAGTTGGTGGCGACAAGGGCACAGAACCTAAATATCCCAAGTTGGGTAGAAATGTAATATTATATGCAAATTCAACAGTCCTTGGACATGCGATAATTGGTAATAATGTTGTGGTATCAACAGGCACAACGATTATTAATGATAGGATTCCTGATTGCAGTTTTGTATTTGGACACTTACCAAACCTGATAATCAAGAAAAGGAATCCTGATGAAATAGAAAAACACATTTCGGATTTTTGGATATTGTAGGGATAAGTAAAATAAATTTTAAAGTGTATAATAATGGAGGGAAGAAAATGAAATATTGTAAAAAGTGCGTTATGCCAGACACAAGACCAGGGATTGAATTTAATGAAGATGGAATATGTTCAGCTTGCCAATCTTATGAATTAAGAAAGGAAATTGACTGGGATAAACGATATAAAGAACTAGAAAAGTTATGTGATAAGTACAGGGGCATGAACGGAACATCCTATGATTGCGCAATTGCGGTTAGTGGAGGAAAAGATAGTTATTATCAAGTATATTTAATGAAAGAAGTCATGAAGATGAATCCTATTCTTTTTAGTGTAGAGGATAACTTCCCAATGACAGAGGCTGGAAAACACAATATTAAAAATCTTTCACAAGAATTTGGTTGTAATATTATTAGCCTAAAACCGGATCTGAAAGCTCAGAAAAAACTGATGAGGTATACATTTGAAAAGTATGGAAAACCAACATGGTTTATCGATAGATTAATTTATACATTTCCTATGAATATGGCTATTAAGTTTAATACGCCTCTTTTGGTTTATGGAGAGAATGTGAGTTATGAATATGGTGGGTCTGATTATGTAGAAACTTATTCAGCAAAAAATCAATTAAGTAATGGTGTAGCATCTGATATTAAAATAGATGAACTTATAAAAATTGAGGGAATAACTCAACAAGTTCTTGATATGACAAAAGCCCCTTCTTTAGAAGATATGGAAAAATTGGATCCAATGTATGTTTCATATTTCATTTCATGGAATAGCTATGCGAATTATCAATTCGCTAAAACAAGGGGGTTTAAAGATTTGACACATGAGTGGGATAGAACACACCATATAGAAAACTTTGACCAAATAGATAGTAGAGCATATCTTGTTCATTCATGGTTAAAGTATCCAAAATTTGGTCATGCTTCAGCTACAGATTATGCTGCAAGATATGTGAGATATGGATTCTTATCTAGAGACGAAGCAATCGAACTTGTAAAGAGACATGATCATGATTTAGATAGCAAAAGTGTTCAGGACTTTACAAAATTTGCGGGATATACAGCATCTGAATTTTGGAAGGTTATTGACGGTTTATATAACAGGGAGATTTTTGAAAAGAGTTCCTATGGTGAATGGATGTTGAAGAATCCTATATGGAATGAAATTAAGTAAAGGTGTTGATAAGATGAAGCAATTTATACCATTATCTGTACCAAATTTAAATGGGAAGGAATTAGAGTATGTAACCCATGCAGTTAAAACTGAATGGGTATCAACTGGTGGCCCATACGTTAATGAGTTTGAAAATAAGGTAGCAGAATATGTTAAGTGCAAAGGAGCTGTATCTTGTCAGAATGGAACTTCAGGATTACATATAGCACTACAAGTTTGTGGAGTATCAAAAGATGATGAAGTAATCGTACCTACACTTACATTTATTGCAGCGGTTAATCCAGTTAAATATATTGGTGCAGAGCCAATTTTTATGGATTGTGATGATTCTCTTTGCATGGATCCAGACAAGTTATTAGAGTTTTGTGAGGAACAGTGTAGCTTTATTAATGGAAGGCTTATTAACAATAAGACTAAGAAAATTATCAAAGCATTAATTGTAGTGCATGTATTTGGTAATATGGCTAATATGGAAAAGATAATGGAAGTAGCAGAGAAGTATAATTTAAAGGTAATTGAAGATGCTACTGAAGCTATAGGGACTTACTACACAAGTGGAAAATATGAAGGTAAATATGCAGGAACTATTGGAATAATTGGAGTTTATTCATTTAATGGGAATAAGATTATTACCACTGGAGGCGGTGGAATGATAGTTTCCGATAATGAAGAGCTCTTAAAGAAAGCTAAACATCTAACTACTCAAGCTAAAAGTGACGAGTTGTATTATACTCATGACGAGATAGGTTATAACTATCGCATGACAAATTTACAGGCAGCACTCGGACTTGCACAATTGGAACAACTTGAAATCTTTATTAAGACAAAAGAAGAAAACTATAAATTGTATAAAGAAAGAATTCAGGATATACCAGGATTAGAGATTTTAAATTTTAAAGAAGAGATTAGAAGCAACTACTGGTTTTATGGTTTAAATTGTAGTGAACAATATCCTATGAATATAGATGAAATAATAAAATACTTATCAACAAAAGATATTCAAACAAGACCAATATGGGGTTTAATTAATGAGCAGAAACCATATTTAAATAATCAGGCCTTTAAAATAGAAAAGGCGAAATTTTACCTGAAACATATAATTAATATTCCATGTAGCTCTAATTTGACAAAAGATGATGTATTATATGTTATTGAATGCTTGAAAGAAATCCGATAATATATAGTTGAGTATTAGGGAGGGTGATGGAGTGGAAGTTAAAGACCTTTTAATTGATGAAGAAAGTTCAATGATAGAAGCAATGAAACAACTTGATAAAGTTGCAATGAAAGTTTTATTTGTTCTAAGGAATGAAAAGTTCATTGCAGCAATAACGGACGGAGATATTAGAAGGTGGATATTGAAAAAAGGTAGCCTTGATGCAAAAGTTAAAGATATAGCCAACTATACTCCTAAATTTATTTCTTTAAAGCATAAGGCACTCGCGAAAGAGCATATGAAGAAATATTCAATCGAAGCGCTTCCTATTGTCGATGAAAATATGGAGATAGTTTCAATCGCATCATGGAACGATGAAGAGCTTAAGGTTAAAAGGAATTTGGATTTACCTGTAGTCGTAATGGCTGGAGGACTTGGAACAAGGCTATATCCTTATACGAAAATACTACCTAAGCCATTAATACCAATTGGGGAAATACCAATTGCAGAGCATATTATAAATAGATTTAACAAATATGGTTGTAAAGACTTCTTTTTAATTGTTAATCATAAGAAAAATATGATTAAAGCTTATTTCAATGAAATAGAAAAAGATTATAAGGTTAATTATGCAGATGAAGACAAGCCACTGGGTACGGGTGGTGGCTTAAGTCTTCTTAAAGGACAGATTGATAAAACCTTTATCCTTTCCAACTGCGATATTCTTATAGAGGAAGACTATGAAAAGATATATCAGTATCACAAAAAGGAAAAAAACCTTATTACTATGATCTGTTCTTTAAAGCATATAAAAATACCTTATGGTGTTATTGAAATTGGGGAACACGGTGAAATTGAGACTATGAAAGAAAAACCTGAGTTAAGCTTTTTTACTAATACAGGTTGCTATATAGTAGAACCTAAAGTGATAGAAGAGTTAGAGGAAGCGAAGTCTATAGGATTTCCTGATATTATTGAAAAGCACAAGAGTCGTGGCGAAAAGATAGGAATATATCCGATAAGTGAACATTCATGGATGGACATGGGCCAACTAGATGGAATGGAAGAGACAAGGAAGAGATTAGAAAATGAGGGAGGTTGATTTTTTTGAGGTGGAATGGTTTACCGGTTGTGATATTTGGCAGTGGAGGAATATCCAAAGAGACATATCATATTGTTGAACAAATTAATAATCATAGTAATGTAAAAGTTTATGACTTTTTAGGGTTTATTGAAGATAGTGAACCTAAAATAGGTACTGAAGTAATAAGTGGATATAAAGTTGTTTCAAGTGATTCTAATATTTATGAATATGCTAAGGACTTTCCTGTATTGGGTATTATTATTCCTATTGGTAACCCCAAGATTAAGTCAATAATATATAATAAGATAAAATCTATTGATAATTTAGTTTATCCTAATATAATACATCCGAATGTTAATTTTGATTCTAAGACAGTATCTTTTGGATATGGAAATATTTTAGCTTCTGGAGTTATTTTAACTTGTAACATTGATATTGGAAATTTTAATCTTATTAATTTAAATTCAACCGTTGGACATGATAGTAAGATAGAAGACTTTAATGTTATAAATCCGTTAGTGGCCATATCGGGAAGTGTGAATGTGAAAGATTTATGTTTGATAGGAACGGGGTCTACGATACTACAAGAAACAACAATAAATAAAAATGTAACAGTTGGAGCAGGTGCTGTAGTAGTTAAGGATGTAGAAGAATGTAGTACAGTTGTTGGAATTCCAGCAAAAAAGATAAAGTAATAATTATATTGAGGTGAAACTAATGGATAAAAGAGTATTTATCATCGCTGAGGCAGGTGTCAATCATAATGGTAATATTGAAATAGCTAAAAGAATGGTAGATAAAGCATTGGAAGCAGGAGTAGATGCTATAAAGTTTCAAACATTTATTTCAGAACAAGTAGTTTCAAAATATGCTGAAAAGGCTGAATATCAAAATGAGAATACTTTAAAAACAGAAAGTCAGTTAGAGATGGTTAAAAAACTTGAGTTATCATTTGATAGATTTATGGAATTAAAAAGATATTGTGATTTGAAAGAATTAGAATTTCTTTCAACAGCATTTGATTTAGATAGTATAGATTTTTTAAATGGTCTTGATATGAAAGTATGGAAAATACCATCAGGAGAAATAACGAATCTTCCATATCTAATTAAAATAGCAAAAATGAATAAATCAGTTATTTTATCTACGGGTATGAGTACCATAGAGGAAGTAAGAGATGCTATAGAGGTACTGAATAACAATGGCTGTGGAGATATTACTTTACTTCACTGTACTACGGAGTATCCTGCACCGTATGAAGATGTTAATTTAAAGGCAATGCACACATTAAAGCATAAGTTTAATGTGCCAGTAGGATATTCTGATCATACAAAGGGGATAGAAATTTCCGTAGCAGCAGTAGCTATGGGGGCTGAGGTTATTGAGAAGCACTTTACCCTTGATAGAAATATGGAAGGTCCAGATCATAAAGCAAGTTTAGAACCTAATGAATTAAAAGCTATGGTGAGGGCTATTCGGAATGTAGAAGTAGCCATAGGAAATGGTGATAAGAAACCAGCTCAATCTGAAAAGAAAAATATGGCTATTGCAAGAAAAAGTATCATAGCAAAATGTAATATCAAAAAAGGTGAAATTTTTACTGAAGATAATTTAACAGTAAAGAGGCCTGGAAGTGGCATTAGTCCCATGCAATGGTTTGATGTAATTTCACAAACAGCTGTACGAGATTTTGAAGAAGATGAGTTGATTGAGATATGAAGAAAATAAGTATATTGACAGCCACTAGAGCTGAGTACGGTCTATTAAAACCAATAATTAAGAAATTGATTGAAGTCCCAGAATTTGAGGTACACGTGGTTGTTACAGGAGCACACCTATCACCAGAGTTTGGGTTAACATATAAAGAAATAGAACAGGATGGAATTAACATTGATGAAAAGATAGAAATTTTACTAAGTGGAGATACTCCATCAGCTATATCTAAATCCATGGGACTTGCAATGATAAATTTTTCTGATTATTTTAGCAAACTGAATCCAGATATATTGATAGTTCTAGGAGATAGGTATGAAACACTGGCGGTTTGCTGCACAGCCATGAATCAAAGAATACCAATAGCACATCTTTATGGAGGGGAAATCACTGAAGGCGCAATCGATGAATCTATTAGGCATGCTATCACTAAATTAAGCTATTTACATTTTACAAGCACTGAAGAATACCGTAGTCGTGTTATTCAACTTGGAGAACAGCCAAATAGAGTTTTTTGTGTGGGAGCTATTGGAATAGAGAATATACTAAAAGAAAAGTTGATGAGTAAAGATGAACTAGAGTCTTCCATTGATTTTAAATTAGATAAGCCATATGGGATGATAACTTTTCACCCAGTAACGTTAGAAGGAAATAATTCAGCAAAGCAATTTGAAGAATTATTAAATGTTTGTAAGAAACATAAGGATATGAAATTTATATTTAGTAAAGCTAATGCTGATGCCAATGGACGTGTTATAAATCAAATAATTGATAGATTTGTAAATGATAATGATAATGTTGTTGCGTTTACTTCGTTAGGAATGGTAAGGTACTTAAGTGCAATAAGATATAGTTCGATGGTTATTGGAAATTCATCAAGTGGATTAGTAGAAGCCCCAAGTTTTGGAGTGCCAACTATTAATATTGGAGATCGCCAAAAGGGAAGGTTGCAATCGGAAAGTGTTATTAATTGTGAACCTATTTCAAAAGAAATTGAACAAGCAATTAATTTGGGTTTAACTGAAGAATTTAAAAATAAAGCAAGAAATACTATTAATCCTTATGGGGATGGTAATACATCAGTAAAAATAGTTGATGTGATAACAGACTTTTTATTGAATAATAAGATAGATTTGAAAAAGAAGTTTTATGATTACGAGGTGAGATAATATGAGAGTAGCAGTAATTGGATTAGGTTCTATGGGTAAAAGAAGAATTCGTTTGATTCACAAGTATAGAGAGGCATTCCAAATAGTTGGAATAGATACTAATAAAGAACGAAGAAAATCATGTGAAGATGAATATGGCATTCAAACTTTTAATACTTTAACTGATGCAATTGATGCATTTAATGTGGAGTGCGTTTTTGTGTGTACATCACCTTTATCTCACAGTAAGATAATTAGTGAATGCTTGAATCATAGATTACATGTATTTACTGAATTGAATTTAGTGGATGATGGTTACGAAGAAAATATTATTCTTGCGAAGCAAAATAATTGTGTGTTATTCATGTCTTCAACCTTTTTATATAGAGAAGAAATTAAAAAGATTAAAAATTTGACTCAAGAAATAAATTCTATCATTAATTACACATATCATATTGGGCAATACCTTCCCGATTGGCATCCTTGGGAAAGTTATAAAGACTTTTTTGTTGGAAACAAGCGTTCTAATGGATGTAGAGAAATTTTTGCTATTGAACTTCCATGGCTTATAGATGTATTTGGGGAAATATCCAAGATTGATGTAGTTAAGAGTAAAATAAGTAATTTAAATATTGATTATAATGATAATTATTTAGTAATTATTCAACATAAGGATGGACATAAGGGTTCCTTAGCTGTAGATGTAATATCACGAAAAGCTGTAAGGAACTTGGAGGTATTTGGGGAAGATATTTATATACATTGGGATGGATCACCAACGGGATTATATACATATGATTTTGAAACAAAAGAAGATGTTAATATTAAGTTATATGAAGAAATAGATCAACTTAATAATTATAGTAGCTTTGTGGTTGAAAATGCCTATTTAAATGAAGTTGTTTCATTTTTTGAAGCGGTGATAGAGGGAAAAACACCAGCGTATACTTTTCAAAAAGATAAAGATGTTCTAAAAATTATTGATAGAATAGAGGACTAATATGAAAGAAACTTATAAAATAGGCATAGTTGGTTTTGGGTCAATTGGTGGTCGGCATTTAAATAATATTGTAGCGGTTTTAAAAGAAAGACATAAACCGTATATAATCGACATTATAAGAAGTGGTAAGGGACAAGAGTTAGAAGAAAAGATTGCCAAGCATGTTACAACAGTATATCACTCTTATGATTCAGCCCCAAACGATTATGACATAATCTTTGTTACAAATCCAACATACCTACATTTTAAAACTATACAACAATTTCTTTTAAAAACTAAGCATATGTTTATTGAAAAGCCAGTATTTGATACAATAGACATTTCGATAGATGCATTAAACTTAAAAAATGACAGTGTGTATTATGTAGCTTGTCCATTAAGATATACTAATGTAATTCAATATATTAAGAATAAAATTAACTTAAACAATGTATATTGTGCTAGAACTATTTGTTCTAGTTATCTCCCAGAATGGAGACCAAATCAGGATTATCGTAGTACCTATAGTGCACACAAGGATCAAGGTGGTGGGGTTTCTATTGATTTAATTCATGAATGGGATTATCTTTGCTATTTATTTGGAAAACCAGAGGAGATATTCAATATAAGAGGTAAATTTTCTAAATTAGAAATTGATAGCGATGATGTATCATTATATATAGCAAAGTATAAAGATAAGGCTGTAGAAGTTCATTTAGATTATTATGGTCGTAAAACAATAAGAGAAATTCAATTATTTACAGATAAGGATACAATAGTTGGAGATATTGCCAATAGTGAAATAAGATATTTAAAGAGTGGAGAAGTAATATCATTTAAAGAACAGCGAAATGATTTTCAATGTAAAGAAATAGAGCACTTTTTTGATATTATAGAGGGTAAAGTTAATAATGATAATAACATACCAACGGCGCTTAGAACTCTTCAAATAGCTAAGGAGGGAAAATAAAAGTGAATATACTTTTTACCATTTGTGGTAGGGCTGGTTCTAAAGGAATTAAAAATAAAAATTTAAGAGACTTTTTAGGCTACCCGTTACCATTCTATACCATTTCAGCAATAGATTTATATAAAAAAAGAAATCCTAATGTTAACTGTGATATTGTATTAAATACTGATAGCGATGATCTTAGAAAGATGTTTAAAGAACGATTAAAGTATAAAGTAGATATTATTGACAGAGAACAATCACTTGGGTTAGATAACACACCTAAAGTTGCTGTTATTTTGAATTCTTTAAATGTAATGCAAGAGAGAAAGTTAATTGAATATGATATGGTTGTTGATTTAGATATAACATCTCCATTAAGAAGAGTAAAGGATGTTAGTAATCTTATTAAACAGAAAACAAGTTCTAAGGCTGACGTTGTATTTTCAGTAACGAATTCAAGGAGAAATCCTTATTTCAATATGGTTAAAAAAACTGAAAATGGATATGAACGAGTTATTGAGTCGTCATTTAATGCAAGGCAAGAAGCACCTGAGATATTTGATATGAATGCATCATTATATGCATATTCTCCAAAATTTCTAGAGAGTGGTAAGGGAATATTTGAGGGTATATGTGATGTTATTGAAATGTTGGACACAGCAGTTTTAGATTTAGATCACGAGAATGATTTTGAACTTATGCAAATTATTGCAGAATATTTATTTGAAAATTATCCTGAGTTCAAGGAAATAAGAAATAATATTGGGGATATTTTAGTGTAAAGTTTAAGGAATATATATAAGAAATTTGTGAAAGATTAAAATGTACCCTTTGTCAAAGACAATTTTTAGCAAGTAAGTCCAGCAAAGCATGTTCTCACAAGGAACCCAGGGTAGAATAAAATGGAAAACCGCGCTTAAACAGAAATATTAGAAGTGGCAAATAGCAGGAGGGTAACTTTGCCCCACTCCATCGCCACTGGGACCAAGTGAATTAACAGGTACAAGCATTTCATTAGAGTAAAATTTAACAAGTGAGTCCATCAAAGCATGCCCTCACAAGGAACCCAGGGTAGTAGCAAGTGAGTCCATCAAAGCATGCCCTCACAAGGAACCCAGGGTAGAAGAAAATGGAAGTCCTAAAGAGGCTCAGTAAATTACAAGGTAAAAGCATTTCATTAGAGTAAAATTTAATGGAGTGCTTTTTTGATGCTTAGGTAAGAAAGCTCATGATAAAGGTGTATCCACTATATAATTAAAATAATTTAACAGCTCAAAATTCACATAAATACAATTTGAAAAAATAAGTGTTTGTATATAAACTAACTTTCTGGCAATGATATACTATCAAGGTGTACATTATTCGTTGACACACTATCATATGATAGTATATAATATAAATACTAAGGGGGGTATTTATGAGTCAAAAGATGATTTCCTCAGAAGAAGAAGTTAAAGAATTTTTAAAAGAACTAAAAGAAATATTAACAGACCCTAGATTTGATATTGCTAGGGATTTAGATATATTGCCTAAGAAAAAAAGTGAGCAACCAATAGATTTATATACTACTGCAAATACATTGATTGCACTTGATTTTGATAAAGATGATGTTCTGAATCAGTTACTCGCTTTAGAGATATCAGAGTATATGGAAACCTTTATTGATGATAAGGATAATAATTTTCCGCCATTTTTTGCCTTTGCTAAATTAATAAAGAACAGGGATGTTTATGTAAAGGTAAAGATTAGGGATAGACAGAATTGTAAGGTGTTTTGTGTATCTTTTCATTTTGCAAGATTCCCTTTCTGGGATAACTTACCTTATTAAGTGATTCTTAGACTCAGTTGGAGTTTTATTATAAGGAATACATCTCTCCATCAAAGGATTAGAAGAACTTATCAAGGGGCGTAGCAGCCGTCATCCCCCACCTTGAAGAGGATAGGGGGGTTACGGATAGTAGCCATCGGATAAATAATACTGGAGAAAAGAAAGGAGTGTTATTTAATGAATAAAGATTATTTAATAAATACAGTAGAGATAGATTGCCCGATTTGTAATAAGGCTCACTCATTAGAAAAGAGAAAAAGGTTAACACAGTGCCTTGTAAAAGGTGAGATTGTTGATTATGAGGAAGTTTATTATTTATGCCAATTAACAGATGGAGAAGAAAATGAATTTGTTCCAGCGGGTATAATGGATGAAAACCTGTTAAGAGCAAGAGATGCTTACCGAACTTATAAGGGATTATTAACTTCTAATGAAATTGCGAAAATTAGAGGATTTTATGGCATATCACAAAGCGACTTTTCTGCTATGCTAGGTTGGGGCGATGTAACTGTAACAAGGTATGAAAGCAAAACAATTCAGGATGAAACTTACAATAATATTATGCGTATGGCTTTTGAAAATCCAATGTTTGCATTGGAAAGTCTCGATAAACACAAGGACAGATTCGAGGTGGAAAAGTATAAAAGAATCCGTAATAGCATCACACATAAGGTTGAGGAATTTGGGAACTCTTATTTAAAGAAACAGGAGATCAATGTCCTTTACGTAAGTTATCAAGAAGAAAGTGAGTATAATGGTTATAAACAATTAGATATTAGAAAGCTTGCCAGTGTTATTGGCTATTTTGCAAGTTTCGTAAACAACCTTTATAAAGTTAAACTTATGAAACTTTTATGGTATGCAGATACACTTTTTTTTAGGCGGCATGGAAGATCTATGACAGGACTTGTTTATACACACATGCCATATGGGGCATTACCCATTGCTTTTGATGAAATAATACATTTACCAACAGTGAAAGTAGTAGAGGAAGCTATTTATGAGGATATAAGCTATAAGATTATTCCAAATGAAGAGGTTAATGTTTCAAACTTTTCATTAGAAGAACTCAGCGTTCTAGAGACTGTAGCCACTACTTTTAAAAATTATAGAGCAAGAGAAATAGTAGATTATATCCACAAGGAAAAAGCATATACAGATACAGAGGCATATCAGATAATTCCTTATAGTTTAGCAAAGGAATTAAGAGAGTTAAGATAATATAAAGTGCCAGGCCATTATGGCTTGGCTTTTTTGCAACCAAATTAGTAGCAAGTGAGTCCAGCAAAGCATGTCCTCACAAGGAATCCAGGGTTGTTCTCACAAGGAACCCAGGGTAGAAGAAAATGGAAAACTGGGCTTAAACAGAAATATTAGAAGTGGCAAATAGCAGGAGGGTAACTTCGTCCCCCTCCAGCACCTCTGAGACCCAGTAAATTACCAAGTACAAGCATTTCATTAGAGTAAGGTTTAATGAAATGTTTTTTTACTGAATTTTTATATTGAAAATGATAGTAAATATATTTATTATAAAATTTGTTTGAGTTAAGTAAATGTGTTAGAGTATTGCAATTTATATAGATATGCTATAATTAATGGATATAAGAGATACTTAAAATAGTTAAAGACGAAAAAGTACAGATAACAATATTTAGATAAGGTTAATAAGATATGAGAGTAAATAAACTTTAAGTTAAGCATAAATCAGGGGGAAATATATTATGAATATTAATGAGAAAACAATAGCTCGTCAATTGTTTCAGAATAAAATATTTAAAAGCGATGGGCAATTATTTGAGGATGTTTTTACTGCGATTATGAATTATGCAGAAGAATATTTTCAAGCTATAAAACCTTGGGGGAATATAGGAGATAGAAAAAATGATGGCTATGTAAAGAATAAAGGTGTATTTTACCAGGTATATGCTCCTGAAGATATAAGAAAATCCTATATAAATGCAGTTAATAAATTAAAAACAGATTTTAATGGGTTAAAGGCTCAATGGGAACCTATAAATGAATTTTATTTTGTTATTAATGATAAATATAAGGGCATAAATGCTGATTGTGAGAAAGCAATTCAAGAGATAAAAGAAAAACACAATCTTATTGAGGCTAGGTTTTTGACAGCAAAGGATATTGAAAACATTCTTTTTAATTTAGATGATGATCAGATATTGAGTATAGCAGGATTTATTCCAGATCCTGCTACTATAAAGCAAGTGGATTTCTCCATCTTAAACGAAGTAATTGGACATATAATGAAATTACCTTTAAATAAAACTGGTGAATCTGATATAGTCTTACCAGAGTGGGATAAGAAAATAAAATTCAATAAGTTATCTGGATCGGTAGAAGGTTTGCTTAACAATGGATATCTACAAATCTATTCTTTAGAAGAATACTTAAGAAATAATAGTGACTTTCTTGCTGATTCTTTAAGGGATAGGATGAATGAGGTTTACTATGAAGAAAAAGATAAAAATGACGGAGATGCTTTATTTTGGTCTATAGTCAATTGTTTGAGTCCGAAACCCGAAAAAGCCTACCAGATTACAGTTATTATTATAATGTCTAAGTATTTTGAAACATGTGATATTTTTGAAGAACCTTTAAAGGAGGGAAAGGAATGATAGTTCCAACAAAGCATACAAATTTTTCACAGTCCTTACTTGGATTCGGGAGTTATATTTTAGAATCAATACCATTTAATAAATCCATAGATGAGTTATGGAATCAATATCAGTTTGACTATATGTATGAGGTGTTTCCAGCAAAACATAGTTTTGATAATTTGCTTCTTACATTGGTATTTCTTCATTCAATAGGCGCTATAGAAGAGCTGGATGGAGGTATAATAAAATGCAACTAATAAAAGTGTATTCTAACAAAACAAGTTTTAGAGAGGTTAAATTTAATCAAACAGGATTAAGTTTTGTGGTAGCAGAACAAAAGAATCCAGGATTTACTGAAAAAGGTCAAACCTACAATGGGGTTGGGAAATCTTTATTGGTGAGAATTATTCATTTTTGTCTTGGAGCTGGAATAGCAGATTATAAAATATTTTGTAATAAGCTACCGGGATGGGAATTTTATATAGATTTTAAGATTGGTAATAATAAGTATACAGCTAGAAGGACAACTGATAATCCTAAGAATATTTTTCTAAATGGTGAAGAATTAGCTGTTACTAAGTTTAATAAAAAGATGCAGGCGCTATGCTTTGATATACCAAAAGATATATCCTTTTTATCATTTCGCTCCCTGATAACATTTTTTATAAGACCTAAAAAAGAATCTTATGTATCATATGATAAACCAGGGAAAACTGGTAGTAAATATCAAGTGTTGCTTTATAATTCTTTTTTATTAGGATTAGATATTTTTCTAGCTCAAAAAAAATATAATATAAGAAAAGAGCAGGAACGAATAAGAAAATTAGAAAAGAACTTTAAGGAAGATTCTCTGTTAAGGGACTTTTTTACTGGTAATAAAGATGTTACGTTAACCCTTATTGATCTTGAAGAACAAATAAAAAAGCTTGATAATAATTTGAGTAACTTTAAGGTTGCTGAAGATTATAATGAAGTTCAAATCAAGGCTGATGAGATAGAAAGAGATCTTTTTGAGTTAAATAATAAAATAATAATGATGGAGAACAATATAGAAAATATTGATAAAGGTCTTAAGATTACTCCGGATATGAATAAAAAGGACATAGAAACTATTTATAATGAAGCAAAAATTAACTTTTCTGAAAATATGACTAAGACATTGAATGAACTAGAAGATTTTTACGATAAATTAATTACTAATCGTAGGAAAAGACTGCTTGAACAAAAAAGCAAACTAAAAATCGAACAACAAAATAAAATAGATAATTTAGAAACATTGCAAAAGGAACTTGATAGGTTAATGAAGTACCTAGGTGAACATCAAGCCCTTGATCTTTTTGTAAGCTTAAGTCATAAAAGTGCTGAATTGAAATCACAAGTAGATAATCTAAAAAGTTATAAAAGTTTACAATTAAAATATAAAGAACAAGACCGAGAGGCGGAAAAGGACTTATTGAAGCTAACTGAAGTAAGTGAAAGCTATTTAAAAGAAATTGAATCAGATATAGTAGAACTTAGAAATTATTTTAGAAATTTAGCTAAAATGTTTTATCCAAATAGTGTTGCTGGACTTACGATTGAAAATAATGATGGAGATAATCAGTTACAATTTGATATTGATGCTAAAATTGAATCAGATACATCGGACGGTATTAATAATGTTAAGATATTTTGCTATGATTTAACTATATTATTTAAAGGATATAATCATAAAATGAATTTTATTTTTCATGATAGTAGAATCTTTGATGGAATTGATGAAAGACAGAAGGCAGATATATTTAAAACAGTTTATAAAGAGTTTACTGATACAAATAAGCAATATATTGCAACTGTGAATCAAAATCAGCTTGATGAGATAAAAAGGCAATTGGATGAGGGTGAATTTTACAATATTATTACTAAAAATACGGTTCTTACATTGACTGACGACTCAGATTCTGAAAAGTTATTGGGTATCAAGGTTGATATAGGAGAAGGTTAAGATAACAAGAGGGTAACTTCGTCCCCTTCTAGCACCCAGGGGCGTAGTATGTCCTCACAAGGAACACAGGGTAGAATAAAATGTACCTCATAGTTACGATATAGTAATAGGACCAGTAGCCGATGAGGCAGTACATAGAAATATAGATGACTATAATCGTAATCTTATTTCTAAGGAAGAGTTACTTAAGAGGTTAGAATATACTAAGTTATCTGACCAAGTAGCTTTCTGTACTGATAATGCTTTAACTAAGATAATATACAAAGGGGTGATTTAGTTGACTTATAGTGAGGAATTAGAAGAGTGTAATATAGAGTATGATAGGCCTTTAACTGAGAAGGACGTCACATATACTTGCTATCTTATAGAATGCGTGTCTAGGTTGACATTGCATAGAAATAAAGAAACTACCAGTAAGTTAGGGGTAGGGGGCATATATCATATTATGTGCTTTATCCAGCAATACCAGATGTTAGACCCAAGAGAGGCATCTGAGGAGATAATAGAAGACTTTAATCTAGATATGGGTGATTTTGTCATAACTGATATTTCTCCTCAATACTTTACTGGTATACCTGATGAGTATAGAATGGGCTTGAAATATGGAGAGTTAGTACTAGATACTAAAACAGATAACGAGTCATATGCTGAAGCAATACTCCGAGTGTATAAAAACCCTATATGTGGGGTTATAGATGATTATGAGTGCAATGCTTATGAAGAATGTAGGCATAACACTAAGATAGCGTACGAGATGGGTTACTTTGAATGTCAGTAAGTATGAGTAGCAAGTGAGTCCAGCAAAGCCTGTCCTCACAAGGAACCCAGGGTAGAAGAAAATGGAAAACTGCGCTTAGAAATGAGTCCAGAATGTCCTCACAAGGAACCCAGGGTAGAAGAGAATGGAAGTCTTAAAGAGGCTCAGTAAATTACAAGGTAAAAGCATTTCATTAGAGTAAAATTTAATGGAGTGCTTTTTTGATGCTTAGGTAAGAAAGCTCATGATAAAGGTGTATCCACTATATAATTAAAATAATTTAACAGCCCAAAATTCACATAAATACAATTCGAAAAAATAAGTGTTTGTATATAAACTAACTTTATGGCAATGATATACTATCAAGGTGTGCATTATTCGTTGACACACTATCAGATGATAGTATATAATATAAATACTAAGGGGGGTATTTATGAGTCAAAAGATGATTTCCTCAGAAGAAGAAGTTAAAGAATTTTTAAAAGAACTAAAAGAAATATTAACAGACCCTAGATTTGATATTGCTAGGGATTTAGATATATTGCCTAAGAAAAAAAGCGAGTCACCAATAGATTTATATACTACTGCAAATACATTGATTGCACTTGATTTTGATAAAGATGATGTATTGAATCAGTTACTCGCTTTAGATTTCATTTTGCAAGATTCCCTTTCTCGGATAACTTACCTTATTAAGTGATTCTTAGACTCAGTTGGAGTTTTATTATAAGGAATACATCTCTCCATCAAAGGATTAGAAGAACTTATCCAGGGGCGTAGCAGCCGTCATCCCCCACCTTGAAGAGGATAGGGGGGGTACGGATAGTAGCCATCGGATAAATAATACTGGAGAAAAGAAAGGAGTGTTATTTAATGAATAAAGATTATTTAATAAATACAGTAGAGATAGATTGCCCGATTTGTAATAAGGCTCACTCATTAGAAAAGAGAAAAAGGTTAACACAGTGCCTTGTAAAAGGTGAGATTGTTGATTATGAGGAAGTTTATTATTTATGCCAATTAACAGATGGAGAAGAAAATGAATTTGTTCCAGCGGGTATAATGGATGAAAACCTGTTAAGAGCAAGAGATGCTTACCGAACTTATAAGGGATTATTAACTTCTAATGAAATTGCGAAAATTAGAGGGTTTTATGGCATATCACAAAGCGACTTTTCTGCTATGCTAGGTTGGGGCGATGTAACTGTAACAAGGTATGAAAGCAAAACAATTCAGGATGAAACTTACAATAATATTATGCGTATGGCTTTTGAAAATCCAATGTTTGCATTGGAAAGTCTCGATAAACACAAGGACAGATTCGAGGTGGAAAAGTATAAAAGAATCCGTAATAGCATCACACATAAGGTTGAGGAATTTGGGAACTCTTATTTAAAGAAACAGGAGATCAATGTGCTTTACGTAAGTTATCAAGAAGAAAGTGAGTATAATGGTTATAAACAATTAGATATTAGAAAGCTTGCCAGTGTTATTGGCTATTTTGCAAGTTTCGTAAACAACCTTTATAAAGTTAAACTTATGAAACTTTTATGGTATGCAGATACACTTTTTTTTAGGAGGCATGGAAGATCTATGACAGGACTTGTTTATACACACATGCCATATGGGGCATTACCCATTGCTTTTGATGAAATCATACATTTACCAACAGTGAAAGTAGTAGAGGAAGCTATTTATGAGGATATAAGCTATAAGATTATTCCAAATGAAGAGGTTAATGTTTCAAACTTTTCATTAGAAGAACTCAGCGTTCTAGAGACTGTAGCCACTACTTTTAAAAATTATAGGGCAAGAGAAATAGTAGATTATATGCACAAGGAAAAAGCATATACAGATACAGAGGCATATCAGATAATTCCTTATAGTCTAGCAAAGGAATTAAGAGAGTTAAGATAATATAAAGTGCCAGGCCATTATGGCTTGGCTTTTTTTGCAACCAAATTAGTAGCAAGTGAGTCCAGCAAAGCATGTCCACACAAGGAACCCAGGGTAGAATAAAATGGAAAGCTGCCATTAATCAGAAATATTAGCAATACCCAATAGTAAGAGGGAAACTTTGTCTCTATTTAACACCTCTAGGGCCAGGAAATTCCTAGGTATAATCATTTCATTAAACTAAAACTTATATTATGTGAATTATAATGCGGGGAGGCGTTATGTGGGAAATCCGCACGTACGGTTCTAAGAGGGACTAGGGAAGTGATGCCCTAGTCTACTTACCGGCCCAGTAAATTATTCATTTAAAAAGTAGTCGTACTGTATGTCATATGCCCCTATTTCAAAATATAAATTTAGACAAAAGAAATAGGGCATGCGACCTATTAAATAACTAATTAAACAACAATGGTGTAGAACCATCATTTTTTTTCTTGAAAAACATACGAGTAAATCTATCTTTATTTAATATTTCAACTATATCAACACTGGAATCATGTAGATACTCATATTGATGAAGTTCTTCTTCAGTTAACAATCTCATTCCAGATAAAAGTAACCATGTGTTTTTCTCTTCATTATCATATTCACTTGGTATAAAAGCTTTCATATCCTCTGGGATAAAAGGTTCTTTTCTAGTGATACTAGATAAAACATCAGCTATCGCATAGTTCATCTTTTTATTTTCTTTAAAGAAAAACAATACTTTCTCTACGTCTTTTAACTTATCTGGATCCACTTTTAACGAAGTGCTAAAAGCAACCTTTCCAAGCTTTTGCTCGGTAATAAAATGTACATTTAATGTTATCTTTGGATTCTTAGATTGTGCCATTCTTATGGCTAAGCCTAATCGTTTCATTCAAATACACTCCTTTATATTTATCATAAAACTATATTACCACAAACTATTAACACTCGTAAAGCCTTATTTTCTATTTAATGATATGATTACACTTAAATACGACTGTTCTAACTTATGGTAGACTAAAATGAATTAAATCACAAGGAACCCAGGGTAGAAGAAAATGGAAAGCGTCGCTTAAACGGAAGTATTGGCAATCGCAAATAGCAACAGGGTAACTTCGTCTCACGGCAGTGCTTCTGAGGCCCGGTAAATTACCAGGTAAAAGCATTTCATTGAAATAGCAAGTGGGTCCAGCAAAGCATGTCCTCACAAGTAGCAAGTGGGTCCAGCAAAGCATGTTCTCACAAGGAACCCAGGGTAGAAGAAAATGGAAAACTGCGCTTAAGCAGAAATATTAGAAGTGGCAAATAGCAAGAGGGAACTTCGTGCCCATCTAATACCTGGAGGTCCAGAAAATTACCAGAGATAAGCATTTCATTAGAGTAAAATTTAATGGAGTGCTTTTTTGTAGCTAATTTCCATAATAAAAGTCACAAAACAAAGTGAGTCCAGCATAGCATGTCCTCACAAGGAACCCAGGGTACAAGAAAATGGAAAACTGTGTTTAAGGAGAAATATTAGAGTTGGCAAATAATTGTATGTGGAATTTGTTTCTAAAGGTGAGTGATATGAGATTAAAAACTTAAATTCTTGTTAATAATTAGTAAGAAGGATTAACAAGAGGAGGAGTTATGACACGCAAAAGAGAATGGTATAAAGGATCAATATATCACATTACGGTGAGAGGGAATAGACGAAATGATATATTTAGAGATAAAGAGGATTTCGAATATTATTTAAATGTAATAGAAGAAGCGTTATTTTATTATATACAATTTAATTATAAGGTTATTTGTTATTGCTTAATGGATAATCATGTTCATTTAATGATTAAAACAGATATAGAATCATTAGGAAGGTTAATGGGAAGAATAAGTGCATCATATACAAGATATTTTAATAAAAAGTATAATTATATAGGTCATTTATTTCAAGATAGGTATTTTGGTGAATTAATTGAAAGTGATAAACAAATGTTAGAAGCAAGCAGATACATACATTTGAATCCTGTAAAGGCAAATATGGTTGAAAAGCCAGGAGAATATGAATGGTCTAGTTATAATATGATTATAGGAAATAAGAAAGAAAAGATTATAGATTCTAGATTTATATTAAATTATTTTAAATATAATGATACAGTTCAGTTATATATAAACTTCGTAGAAAATGATTTGAAAGTTGAGACTGATAAGGAACCCAGGGTAGAATAAAATGGAAGATTTACAGGGTAGAATAAAATGTAAGATTTAAGTAGCAAGGGGGTAGCTTCCTCAACCTCCAGTGCATCTGAGGTCCAGGAAATTAACAGGTAAAAGCATTTCGTTAGAATAAATTTTAATGGAATGCTTTTTGATGTTTAGGTAAGAAAGTTTATGTCTATACTTAAAATACAAATATATATTAAAAATAAAGGCTAATGAGGTGTTGGGAGGCAGTGTAAATGGCATCAGTAGTCAATAGTTTTGCTATAAGTGGGATAGATGGATATGTTGTAAAAATAGAAACAGATACTATATATGGGCAGCCTTCTGTATCAATCATTGGACTTGGTGATGCATCAATTAAAGAGGCTAAGGAAAGACTAGAGGCTTCTATTATAAATATTAAATATGAATTTCCCAAAATGAAGATCGTTATAAATCTCTCACCGGGTGATATCAAAAAGAGTGGCTCTCATTTTGATTTAGCCATGGCTATAGGGCTTTTAATACAGTCAAAGCAATTGACTTTTGAAGATAGTGAAAGCTTTGGGTTTATAGGAGAACTTTCTTTAAATGCTGACATAAGGGCATGCTCTGGGATTTTACCTATGGCAATTGAAGCCAAGAATAGTGGAATTACTAATTTAATTGTTCCAAGGAAAAATATAAGGGAAGCATCTTTAGTAAAAGGTATAAACATTTTTGGGTTTGAAAAGCTTACTGAAGTTATTTCTTTTTTAGAGGGTGTAAGCCCTTATAGTAATTTAGAAGATTTAAAATGCGATAATGTAATACAAAGGCCATATTTATATGATTTTGAAGATGTCCAAGGTCAAGATGCTATTATAGAATTTATTGTAGCAACTGCTGCAGGTGGTCACAATTTAATTATGTCTGGAGCACCTGGATGTGGTAAGTCAATGATAGCTAAAAGGATACCATCAATACTTACATCTATGATTGAAAAGGAAGCTTTAGAAGTAACAAAAATATATAGCGTATCAGGTGGTTTAAAAAATAGGGGTAGTTTGATAACAGAGAGGCCTTTTAGAGCCCCTCATCACAATGCATCTATAAATTCGCTTGTAGGTGGAGGAAATAATGCCATGCCAGGAGAGATTTCTCTAGCTCATAATGGTATATTATTTTTAGATGAAATTGCAGAATTCAATAAAAAGACTTTAGATGCTTTAAGGCAGCCTATGGAAGATAATAAGGTTACTATTTCTAGAGTTAAATGTACTCACGTTTACCCTTCAAGTTTTATGCTTATTGCTGCTATGAATCCATGTCCCTGTGGTTATTACGGAGAACAAAGATGCCATTGCACAGATTATGAAGTTTTGAAATATAGGCAGAAAATATCGGGGCCAATGCTAGATAGAATTGATATACAAAAATATGTTTTACCAGTAGATTTTATAAGACTTTCTGATAGTTCCAAAGGTATTAGTTCAAGTGAGCTTAGGGAAAGGGTTGAGTTTGATAGAAGTATACAAACAGAGAGGTATAAAGATATGGAAAATATAAGCTCAAACTCTGAAATGACACCTGCTTTAATTAAAGAGTTTTGTATACTAGATGATGAAAGTAAAAAGCTTCTACAAATGGCTTTTGATAGATTTAAGTATAGTGCTAGAACTTTTCATAAGTTTTTAAAAGTGGCAAGAACCTTTGCAGATATGGATGGTGTACAAAATGTAAGGAAGCAGCACATTGCAAAAGCTTTAATGTGCAGGGATTTAGATAAAGAGCAAGTGAATATGGTGGTGATATAGCTTGATTACATATGACAGTGATTTAGTATATTGGATATGGTTATCTGAAATTAATGGTGTAGGCCCAGTAACAGCAAAGGTATTGTTGGACATATTTAAAACCCCATATAACATTTATAAAGCTATAAAATCCGAACTTATAAATATAAAAGGTATAGGAAATACGACTACAGAGGCTATTTTTAATTCTAAATCTTTATTAAGGGCAGAGGGGATTTTAGAAAAGTGTAAGAGACTTGATATAGGAATATTAACCTATGGAGATGCGTTATATCCAGGTGAGGTAAAGAGTATTAAGAAGACACCCACTATATTATATTATAAAGGCAATATTATTGAAGATAGTATGGGTGTAGCTATTGTTGGTAGTAGAAGATGCACTGAATATGGTAAAAGATTAACAGTAGAAGCAGCGGAATTTTTAGCTCAAAATAATATACCAATTATTAGTGGAATGGCAAAAGGTGTAGATGGATATGCGCATACGGCTTCTCTAAGGAAAGGCGGATATACTTTAGCTATCTTAGGTTGTGGCATAGATATATGTTATCCAAAAGAACATATAGAACTTATGAAAGTGATTATAGAAAAGGGTGCGGTTATTTCAGAATACCCACCAGGAGTAAAGCCAGATGCTAAGCATTTTCCTATGAGAAATAGGTTAATAAGTGCTTGGTGTAAAAAGCTTTTAGTTGTGGAGGCAGGAGAAAAAAGTGGTTCTCTTATTACAGCAGCATTTGCAAAAGAACAAAATAGACAAGTGCTTGTAGCACCAAATGGTATTTATAGTAGAGAGAGCATGGGTACAAATAAGCTAATAGAAGAAGGGGCCAAGATATATTTAAATCCTTCCAAGTTGTTACCAGATCATATGCAAAACATAAGAATAAGTAATAAGAAAGAAGATATACAATTAACAATAAGCGAAGATTTAACACCCTTAGAAAAAGAGATACTTAGTAAAATAAAAGATAACCCCACTACCTTAGGTGAATTATTAATTATCTTAAAAGAGCATAAGTCAGATGTTTTAGAAACCATATCAATAATGGAGCTAAAAGGTCAGATAATAAACTTGGGTGGTATATTGAAAGAATGCCCCACAAGGAACCCAGGGTAGAATAAAATGGAAAACTGCGCTTAAACAGAAATGTTAGCAATGGCAAATAGCAAGAAGGTAACTTCGTTCACCTATAGCGACTCTGAGCACCAGTGAATTACGAGAGATAAGCATTTCATTAGAGTAAATTTTAATGGAATGCTTTTTTGAGTTTATTTCCATAATAAAAACCACAAAACATATATTAATAGCACTTAAATAAATAAAATAGGTGCCACTTTTACTTGACTCAAACTATCTGCAGTTAGAGTATAATTTTAGTAGGCAGAACTAGTATAAAAAACTATATAAATAAAAGGAGATGCAAAAACATCTCCCCAATACATAAATTATCCATTATAATTAAGTTGCAAACACAAAACTGAATGGAGTTGAATTTATGTATAATGTTAGTTTAAATGAAAATGGCTTAACTTTCAAGGAAATAGAGAAAAAGATTTATAAGATGGTTTGTGATGAAGCCTGCAATGTTTTAAAAAATGTGTTGGAAGCTTTAGATGAAAAGCTACTTAAAGAAAGAGATATTAAAGTATATAGAAATAAGGGACTTAAAAAGACTTGTTTAAGAACGATTATGGGGGATGTTGAATATTCAAGACGTATTTATCAGTTTGAACTTGAAGATGGTAAAACAGCTACTAAGTTCCTTTTAGATGAGTATCTAGGCATGGACACCATAGGTAATGTATCTATAAATCTTGTAGAAACTATTTTAACCAACGTGTCAGAAGTATCTTTTAGAAAAACAGCTGAAAATATAAAAACAATGTGTAATCAGGAAATTAGTGCTCAAGGAGTTTGGAACATAGTTCAAATGGTTGGAGAAAAGATAAATGAACTAGAAAAGCGTAAGATTGAACTAAATGAAAAAGGTGCGTTGAAAGGCAAAAAGGAAGTACCAGTGCTATTTCAGGAGCAAGACGGGGTATGGTTATCCATTCAGGGAAAAGATAGACCAAAGGGTAAGAATAGAAAAAAAGAACTTAAATTAGCAGTATCTTATACAGGTTGGAAGTTGCGTCCAGGCAGTAAAAAAGAATATGTTGTTATTGATAAAACTGTTTGTGCAAGTTTTAATAGTTCTAGCCACTTTAAAAAAGTTGCGGAAGCAACCATTGCTGAAAAGTATAATGTTGATGAAATAGAAACTAGGATATTAAATGGAGATGGTGCAAAGTGGATAAAAGCAACCTGTGAAGATCAAGACATACACTTTCAACTGGATCCATTTCATATAAGCCAAGCAATTATTAGAAAAGTAAGTGATAAAAAAGAACAGAAAGTCTTACTTAAGTTATTTAGGCAAGGGAAAGTTGATGAAGGGTTGGAAGCAATTGTTAACATGATGATAGAAAATAATAAAGATGAAGTTGTTTTTAAAAAGCTTACAGAGCTATATGACTATTTTGTACATAATAAAGAGGGCCTAGTTCCATATAAATTAAGAGACAATATAACTATGCCTACGGCACCCGAAGGGATAGAATATAGGCAATTAGGGACTATGGAACATAACATTTGCGATGTGTTAGCACATAGAATGAAAGGTAGAAAAATGAGCTGGTCTATTAATGGAGCCGATAACTTATCTAAAATTTTAGCAGAAAAGTTCAGCAATAGATTATTTAGTACCTTGGATAAGATCTATAAAAACATTATACCGAAGGGCGTTATAGATACTGTAATTCGTGAAATACCTTTATCCGCTTCCGCGGTTAATAAAAAGGGTACGAAATCTAAAGAATATAAGATACATACCGCGCCTATTCCTTATAGTGGAGCCGCGGTTACCTTGGGAAGAAAAGTAATACAAAAACTTTGTGGATTAAAAGGATTTGGAGATCTTAGTTACAATTAAGAATAAAAATGGTTAGGATAAATTATAAATACCCCATGTAAAATAATGGATAATAAATTAAATAAAATAGTTGCCCACTTTTACTTGACTCAAACCTATCTGCATACTGTTATTGTTTTCTGCATAAAATAGGGGTACAATATATGCAGAAAACCATAATAATATGCATTAGGAGGAATTTTATGAGGATATTTAATTATCTTGAGATAGATTCAGAATTGTATACTCCAGATATAGTAAACCTTGTTTCTGCTATTCATGAATATAAAGGAAAACAGGATTTGTTTATTGAGGCTGAGCCAGATATTTTAGAAGCTATGCTTCAGGTTGCAAAGATTCAAAGTACAGGTGCTTCAAATAGAATTGAGGGGATTTACACTTCAGAAGCCCGTTTGAATGAATTGGTAATAGAAAAAGCTGAACCAACAAACCGAAATGAACAAGAAATAGCAGGATACCGTGAAGTATTGAATACCATACATGAAAATTATGAATATATCACGCCACGTTCAAATATTATTCTACAACTACATCGTGACTTATATTCATACAATCCAACTTCTGCAGGTGGACGATGGAAAAATACAGATAACGTTATTGAGGAAGTAGATAGGGAAGGAAAACATAAGATTCGTTTTCAACCGTTACCTGCTTATGCTACCGCTGATGCAATGGAATCTCTTGGTGATGAATTTTTAAAGGCTATAGATAAAGGCGAGGTACAGGGCAATTGCATTTAAAAACTTGAGTTAAATCCCTTTACATAGTAGAATTTATTTAATAATATTACTAATGTAAAGGGGATTTTTATAATTATGTATAACGAACTTTCAAATTCTTTTATAAGCATTTCAGACCCAAGAGATAATAATTCAAAACATAAGCTTATTGATATACTAACAATAGCAACTTGTGCAATAATATGCGGAGCCGATACCTGGACAGATATAGCTCAATATGGCACATCAAAACAAGAGTGGTTTTCAACATTCTTAGAGCTTAATCATGGGATACCATCCCATGATACTTTTGGAAGAGTATTTTCTATTATTAATCCAAAAGAATTTCAGGAAGCGTTTATTAAGTGGATCAAAGATATTTCTGATAAAGTTACTGGTGACGTAATTGCCATAGATGGCAAGACAGTTAGGCATTCCTTTGATACAAGTAACAATAAATCAGCTATTCATATGGTAAGTGCATGGTCAAATCAGTTGGGTTTAGTTTTAGGTCAGATAAAGGTTAATGATAAATCAAATGAAATAACAGCAATTCCAGAATTATTAGATAAGATAGATATAAATAAATCTATAGTAACAATTGATGCTATGGGTACTCAAAAAAATATAGCTAAAAAAATAATCAAAAAGGGCGGAGATTATGTTTTAGCTTTAAAAGGTAATCATAAAAACTTTTCCAACGATATAAAATACTTTTTTGAAGAAGAATCTAAGAATAAATTTGCTGATGTTGAATATAGTTTTTTCAAGACTACTAACAAAGACCATGGCAGAATTGAAACACGTAAACATTACTTAATTAACGATTTAAACTGGCTTTCACAGAAGTCAGAGTGGAAAAACCTAAATAGTATAATTATGGTTGAATCTGAAAGAACCATAGGCGATAAAACATCTAAAGAAAGAAGATATTATATTTCGAGCTTAACAGAAAATGTTGAAAAAGTTGCTGATGCCATTAGAAAACATTGGGGAATAGAGAATAGCTTACATTGGATTTTAGATATTGCTTTTAGAGAAGATGATAGCCGAATAAGAATTGAAAATGCAGCTGAAAACTTTGCCATTTTAAGGCACATAGCTTTAAACTTATTAAAAAATGAAAAATCAGTAAAGATTGGTGTAAAAGCTAAAAGGCTCAAATCCGGTTGGGATAATGATTATTTAAAAAAGGTTTTAACTTCAATCCAATAGGAATATCGTTTTCATAAAGTTATTACAGTTCTAATATCTTAAGTAAACGTTATATTAAACTTCTGTATTTTCAAGTGCAACAATATCCTTATACTACCAAAATATGATTAAACTTTAGCTCATTACAATATAAGGATGCAATTGCCCTGAGGCGAGGTAGATCCACTCTTGCTTATTTCAAAATTCATTATAGACTTTCTTTGTATCCACCCTTTCAATGATGGAAATGGTAGAATGAGTAGGCTTCTTACACTACTACTTCTTTATCAGCAGGGTTATATTGTTGGTAAGTATATAAGTATTGAGATGATAATTGAAAAAACTAAGGAAACCTATTATGATACTCTAAAAGAGAGTTCAGCTTTATGGCATGAAGGAAAAAATAACTATGCACCATTTGTAAAATATTATCTTAGTGTTATTTTAAGTGCTTATAAGGAGTTTGCAAGTAGAGTAGAAACAATAATTAATAAAGGGCTTACAAAGTCCGAACGTATTCGTTATATTTTTTCAAATAAAGTAGGGAAAATTACAAAATCAGAAATTGCAGCATTATGCCCGGATATTAGTGTCACAACAATTGAGAAGGCGCTTTCTGATTTATTAAAAGAGGAATATATTATAAAGGTTGGTATTGGCCGCAGTACCGCGTACATTCGAAATCATGAATCATCGTAAATATACTAGCAAGTCCCAACAAGGAACCCAGGGTAGAATAAAATGTAAATAGTGAGGTGTGAAATGTATTGGTTAAAACAAAGCATAAAATTATTTTTCAATGCTGAAAAAAAGAAATTTGCTCCTTTTTTTTCGGGGTACTAGTTTTATTAGTGGGATTTCGTTTAAATGCTCCTAAGTTAGAATCAGAATATACAATAATTATTTTAACCATTGTAACTATGATCTGCAGATACAATTTTGTTGCAGATTATATAGCTAAATCTGACATGGACAATTTACATAAAGAGGGTAAAGTAGTTTCGTATATTATAAGTAAAAATGTATTTTCAATTATGTTAACATTTTCTATAGTATCTATTAGTTCTGTTATTTACTTTTTAATTGGAAAAATAAATTTAGAAGTTAATTATTATATAACATTATTCAGTTTAGGTATATGTATAGTAGCATTAAATAATTTAATATTAATTTTTCATAATAAACCATCAGAATTAAGATCAAATGACTATAAGGCAGTTAAAAATGTAGAGTTAGGATTTAAGGATTTGATAGAATCATTACCATCTTTAATGATTGTGTTTTTAATTTATTATTTTAATAAATATTGCTACAATATTTATGTTTATCAAGCTATAGTTATTTGGATATTTTCAATAATTATGTTATATATTAAGTTAAAATCTATTGGAATTAAAAAATAAAGATTATAAACTAGGAATGTTTTAGCAAGGATGAATAAGGGTGGTTACATGACGGGTATGAAATCGCTAGAAAGTACTGTTACAAAGTTAAGTTCTGTACTTGAGATTGAGCGCAAAGTTACATGGGTGAAATTTATCTTTGATAAAGGTGAGTATGAGGCATCGGATGCAAGGACACTTACCAATAAATGCCCTTATTGTGTTATGGTTAAATCTGCTATGGCAGGTGTCAGTATCAAGGCAAGTCTAGAGCAATTTGGATGTGGTGGAGCTATTAATGCTCTTGGAATGACAATCTCAGACGAACTTTCAAAATCAGGTAGGTCAGCATTAAACCTTGGGATTTATAAGGATATTGGTGTGGATTATGATAAATTCTATTACTATGACTATGTAAAGAAATAAATGGTATAATATACTAAGAAATAATTGTAAGGGGTGTATTTATATGAAGGTTGGAATTGGAGTTGTAATGTATATATTAATGGGTGTAATTATTGCGGAATTAGCAAGATTAATAGGATCAAAGATATTTAAAATTTCAAATATTTATACAACCTTAGTAGGATTTCTAAAAAAGAGACATAAATAAAATTAAAAAAATAAGCCCCACATAAGCTTCATATAAACAAAAGTATAATTATTCTTTAAGGAATGAATTATTTATTTCTATAGTAGCGAAAATAATAAAGATTGCAAGTTATAATTTCCACTAGCCCAAAAGTATAATAAGAATTAGGTGAAAATATACTATAATTGATGGTAAGGAGTGAAAAATTATGTTTCTTATAATAGATAACTATGATTCATTTGTATACAACTTAGTAAGATATTTAGAAGAACTAAAGGAAGATGTTAAGGTTTATAAAAATGATAAATTAACACTAGAAGATGTGGAAAAAATGCAGCCACAAGGAATTATAATTTCTCCAGGTCCTAAGTCACCTAAACAATCAGGTATTTGTGTAGATATAATTAAAAAGTTTAGTGGGAAGATTCCTATTTTAGGCATATGTCTTGGACATCAAAGTATTGGATATGCATTTGGTGCTAATATTATAAAGGGTAAAGAACCTATACATGGAAAGGTATTTAAAGTATACCATAAAGATATAGGAGTATTTAAACAAATTAAAAATCCAGTGAGGGTTACAAGATATCATTCATTAGTAATAGAAAAGAAAACACTTCCAGAATGTCTTATTATAACTTGTGAAACTACAGATGGAGTTATAATGGGAGTTAGACATAAAGAATATCTTGTTGAAGGAGTACAATTTCATCCCGAAGCAGAGCTAACAGAGTGCGGACATGAAATGCTTAAGAATTTCTTAGAAGAAGCAAGAAGAGTTAATAAGGGGGAGTTATATGGAGTTTTTAATTAAAGAAATAAAAACAGAATTAGATGCTTTTGATATTTACTCAGTATTTAAAGAAGATAAAACAGTTACGATTTTAGATAGTGGTATGGGTGATGGAAATTTAGGTAGATACTCTTTTATAGGATTAAACTCTTTTGCTACATTTAAGTATGAAAATAATATTTGTATTATAAATAAAAAAAGATTTAATGGTGAACCTTTTGAAGAACTTGGTAAACTGATTAGTAAATACAAAATTAAAAATAATACAGAATTTCCATATGTAGCCGGAGCTATGGGGTACATTTCTTATGATATAGGAAGGCCTATAGAAGGGATTCATACTATGAATGTGGAGGAAGTGAAGATACCTGGTTGTTATTTTTATTTTTATGATAATGGGATAATAGTAGATAACATCAAAAAGAAAACTTACATTACTTCTTTAGGAATATTGAAGTCAAAAGAAGATAGTATTAATGAACTAAAAGATAAAATACTCAAGGGACATAAAATTCAATATACAGAACTAAATAAGAGTGATACGGAGTTTATATCAAATTTTGGTAAAGATGAGTATATAGATACGGTAGAGAGGGTTAGGCAGTATATAAGGAATGGTGATGTTTATATTACTAATCTAACTCAAAGATTCTGCTGTGAAACAAAAAAAGAACCTTATGAGGTATATAAGGACTTAAGACATATAAATCCTGCTCCATTTGCTGCATTTATGAATGTTGAAGATTTTAGTTTAGTATGTTCTTCCCCAGAGAGGTTTTTAAAAATAATGAATAATATTGTAGAAACAAGACCTATTAAGGGTACAAGACCAAGAGGTAAAAATAAGGAAGAAGATTTTAAAAATAGAAAAGAACTTATAGATAGCGAAAAGGATAAGTCAGAGTTATTAATGATTGTAGATTTGGAGAGAAATGATTTAAGCAAAGTTTGTAAACCTTATTCTGTGAAGGTAACAGAGCTCTTTAAGTTAGAGGAGTACAGTACGGTATTTCACTTAGTATCTACTATTATAGGAGAGTTAAAAGATGAATATACAGCAATAGATTGCATAAAAGCATGTTTCCCAGGAGGATCTATAACCGGTGCACCTAAGGTCAGATCTATGGAAGTAATTGATGAATTAGAGCATAATAGAAGAAATGTTTATACAGGATGTATAGGATACTTAGGTTTTGATGGTAATGCAGATTTAAATATAGTTATAAGAACTATATTTATGAAAGATGGAAAGGCTTATCTAGGTGTGGGTGGAGGAATTACCTGGGAATCGAAAAAAGAAGAAGAATATGATGAAACATTAGATAAAGCCAGAGCTTTAATGAAAGTACTATAAAGGGGTTTTTTTAGTCATGATACTTTTAAATGGTAATGTGGTAGAAGACGACAAAGTTTTTTTAGATAGTGGGGTTTATTTTGGAAGGGGACTTTTTGAAACTATGATTGTAGACAATGTACCACTTTTTCTTGAATATCATTTAGATAGGATAAATAAGGGTCTTTTTATTATAGGAATATATAAACAAATTACTAAAGATGAAGTTTTAGATGCTGTTAAGAAGCTTCAGTGTAATAACTGTGTTTTAAAGTTAGTGGTTACAGAGGAAAATACATTATTCACCAATAGAAAAAACGATTATACTGAGGAACATTATAAAAAGGGATTTAAAGTTAAAATAAGTTCGGTGAAGCGAAATGAGTTTTCTGAAATTACATACTTAAAATCATTGAATTATTTAGAAAACATATTGGAACATGAAAAATGTATTAATGAGGGATATAATGAGGTGTTGTTTTTTAACACAGAGGATAAATTAGCAGAGGGAAGTGTATCTAATGTATTTTTCATAAAGAATAAAAAGATATATACTCCATCTACAGAATGTGGATTGCTTGAGGGTATTGTAAGAAAATTTATAATCAATAACTTTGATGTTACTGAAGGTAAATTCATAAGGTCTGATCTAATGTCGGCGGATAGTGTTTTTTTAACTAATAGCCTTATGGGAGTAATGAGGGTCTCCAATATTTACAAAACAAATTTTGATGAATGTAGTATTATTAAGAAGATAAAAAAAGCTTATCAAGAACAATTGACAAAATATTAAACATGAATATTATAAGGGGTAAGATAATAACTTCTTCACCCTGTAACACCCCAGGATCCGACAAGCAAGGGGTAGAAAATAAACAAAATATAAAATATATTAAGCATCCTTACTTTGTATAGATAATATGAATAGAAGATCAAATATACATTATAATTACAAATAACTACAATCATTGATAATATATTACAAACGTGATACACTCATGACTGTGAAGAAAATACTTTTATCATTGATTAAATATACAATAAGTAAAAGTGAAAGGGGAAAATTATGCGCAAAAAAATCAGATTTATGGTACTATTCCTATCAGTTTTAATGTTATTTTCCTTAGGAGTACAAAATGAAGCTATGGCATATGTAATAAATAAGGATGAAATTGTAACTCCTGATAAAGATGATGTACTACCAGATGAAATGCTTAACTGGGTTATAAGATGTGCAAAGAAAAAGACAAAAGATTATAGTTATATTAAATTAACAAAGGAAGACTTGTTACAATTACCAGAGATTTATTATTCTGAGGGAGATCACTATGATCTATATGAATTTAATGTATTTGTTAAAAGTATTGAAGGGCTTCAATATGCTAATGATACAGAAAGGATTATATTACCTTATAATGAAATTTCAGATTTAAATCCTATATCAAAGTTGACTAAGGTAAATAAAATTATATTAAATTGTAATGAAATTTCAGATATTAGACCATTAGAAAATCTAATAAATGTTACAGATATTCATTTAGGTGATAATGAACTTACAACTTTAGAGCCTCTTTCTAAGATGACCAAGCTTACAAGTTTAAACGTTGAATTAAATCATGAAATAAGTAATATAAGTACCATAAAAAACTTTCCTAAATTGAAATACTTAAATTTAGGATATAATAATATATCAGACATTACTGCATTAAAAGAGTTAAAAGATATGGAGGATGCATTAATACTAGGATCAAATAAAATCCAAGATATAAGTCCAATTGCTAGTATGACAAAATTAAAAGAGTTAGACCTTTCTTCTAACAATATTTCAGATATTAGTGTTTTAAAAAACCTTAAAAGTCTTAAAATTTTAAGACTAAGCAATAATAGTGGCATAAAAGATATTACACCACTTACAAACCTTACTCAATTGGATAAGAATGAATTATGGATTACAGGAACAGCAATAGAAAATGAAAAGGATAACTTATTTAAGATAATCGATGTCAATAAACTAATTAATAAATTTAAAGCAAATTCTATTACTATTAATGATAAAGATGAAGTAGCTAAAGCAAGAAAAGCTTTTGATTTACTTCCAAAAGATTTACAAAAATATATTAAAGAATTAAAAATTACTGCAGCAGAAGAAAATATAGATAGACTTGAAAAAGGTGAATCAATAAAACAATATCCTGAATTAAGTGAATTTGATGACCAACCAATGGTAGTAGAAGATATGAAAACGTTAGAAGTTAAGGTAGTAGATAAAAGTGGAAAGCCATTGAGTAATGTGAATTTTAATCTTAAGTCTTTTTTTGATAAAAAGTTAACTTCAGATGAAAAGGGTGTCATTAAATATTCTGTTGTTCCTTGGGAAAGATACCTAGAATATAAGATAGAACTTGATGATAAAGATACATATACTTCAGATATAGAGGAAATTACATTTAAAATAGATGGTACTCCAAAGATAGCTGAAATAAATGGACAAGCCGTTACAGGAAAAGAAAATCTTAAGTTTGTACTTACAACTAAAGGGGAAGTAAAACCTGTAGTAGAAAAATTAAAACTTCAAAGCGCAATATTAGATGCAGAAAGTAAAGATGCAAATAAGTATACAGAAGAAAGCTATAAACAATTAACTAATGCATTAGCAGCAGGTAAAGAAATATTACAAAATGAAGATGCAACAAAAGAAGAAGTTGAATTAAATACTAACAATGTAATTGATGCAATAGCTAAATTAGTAGAAAAAAGCATAGAATCAGAAGTAACACCAGGAGTAGAACCTGAAGTAACACCAGGAGTAGAACCTGAAGTTAAACCAGAGGTTAAACCTGAAGTTAAACCAGAGGTTAAACCTGAAGTTAAACCAGAGATTAAACCTGAAGTGAAACCAGAAGTGAAACTAGAGGTTGAACTCGAAGTGAAACCAGAGGTTGAGCTCGAAGTTAATACAGAAGTAAAACCAGAAACTAAACCTGAGGTTAAATCGATTTCACAAACTGTATCAGAAAATAAGAAAACAGATAATAAGAAATCTAGCCTATTACCCAAAACAGGTGGATCATCATTAAATATGAATATTATCTTAGGAAGTTTTTTAACTGTTATAGGTATTGGTATGACTTTATTAAAAAAAGTTAATATATAGAATTTAAGTCACGACGATTAAATTAATAATTTATATTAAATGTGAAAGAATAAGAAATAGAGAACCAGTATGTAAATAATAACTGCCAAATTGAGTAAAATTAATTTGGTAGTTTTTGTTTATGAAAATGTATAGATGTGGTAATATATAATGTGAGTAAAAAACAAAATGAAAAGGTATACTAAATAGAAAAACACAAAATATCTAAAATCAAAATTCATGGAATCTTATATTTTTAAATTTAGGATGAGGTTGGTGAGTAAATAATAAATATTATTATGCAATATAAAGAGTTATTAAAATTAGAACAAAGTGCTAGAAATAATTTTAAATATCACATATTAAAAGCAAATGTTGAGTATGAACTAGGGGAATTTAAATTATGCAAGTCTTCATATGAGAATAGCATAATATTAATGGAAGATGATGAGTTATCATTAATAAGTTTAATAGAATTAGCTACATTAATAGGAGGATGGGACTATCTTTTTAGAAATATTAATCTAAAAAAGGTGTTTAATAAAGATTATGATGATGAGTTTTTGGATAGCTGTAGTAAGTTAATAAAAGCTAAAATAAGTGGAACATCCTTTGATGTGTCAGAATTAATAAAATGTGCTAAAACAAAAAAACAAAAGAGTATATCAGCTTATTTGACGGCTATATTTATTCCTAATGATGAGGAAAGACTATATGATGTTGCATTAGAACTATTTGAGGGAAATCTAGCAGCAGCTGAATATCTTTATGGATGTGGTAAGGAACTAAATATAGATATAATAACGAAGCTTATATATTTAGACATGATAGGGAATAAGAGTGTTTTGGAGTCTAAAAGGGAAGATGAGTTAGGGTTAGAGTTTCTTCCCCTTGGTGG
Source organism: Clostridium putrefaciens (assembly GCF_900461105.1). Classification (GTDB taxonomy): domain Bacteria; phylum Bacillota; class Clostridia; order Clostridiales; family Clostridiaceae; genus Clostridium_L; species Clostridium_L putrefaciens. The sequence goes on from NZ_UFWZ01000001.1 coordinate 462,649, forward strand.
TGGAGATAATATAGGAGCTAGCTCCTACTTTTTAAAAGTTAAAGAGGTAAACATTTTAATAGATGCAGGTATTAAACTTGAGGGAAACAAAGTTATATATCCTAATTATCAATTACTTATAGATAAAGAATTGATTAATAAATTAGATTATGTAATCATAACGCATGCTCATTTAGATCATTGTGGTGGAATAGTTGAATTATATAAGTTAAATAAAGGCATTAAACCAATAATGACTAGAGAAACTAAGGAGTTATTAAGATTTAACTTAAAGCATCAGTTTGATAATGAAAATGATTTATATATATTAGATTCTCTGTTAGATAGAATTATAATATTAGACTTTAATAAAAGAATTTATCTAAGAAATGAGGAGGTTTCCATTGAACTATACAGAGCTGGTCATATATTAGGGGCAAGTTCTATTATGATAAGAAGCGATAAGTGTAGTATATTTCATACGGGAGATTTCTGTACTAGAGATCAAGAAACTATAGAGGGTATTGATTTCCCTATAGGTGAAAAAATCGATGTACTTATTACTGAGTCCACTTATGGAGATAGCCAATGTAAGTCTGTTAATCATGAATGTAAAAGGCTAAAAGAGTTTGTTCAAGAAAAGATGAATGAAGGGAAGCAAGTACTGATTCCTTCATTTTCTATTGGGCGTGCTCAAGAAATATTAGCTTTAATATCTAGGAAAAGTGAAAGTAGGGCAAGGGTGTATTTAGATGGTAGTGCAGTAGAGGCCTCTGCTATTTATCACAAATATGCTGAGAAGGCTATGGGGGATTTAAGATATTATATTGTGGATGAAAAGCTTTATAGTTCAAAAAAGATATTTATTGAACAGGAAGCTTTGAGTAATAGATGCTGTATAGTAACAAGTTCAGGTATGTTGCTTGAAGGAAGTGCTTCCTCTCAGTATGCTAAAACTATGTTAGGAAATGATAATTGTGTTTGTATATTAACAGGATATCAAGCAAGTGGAACACTTGGATTAAGATTAAAAGAACAATTAAATTTTGAACATAAATATATCACTATTGAAGATGAAAGAATTATTATAAAAGCGGAATTAAATGAATTCAATTTATCAGCTCATGCTAATTTAAATGAAATATTAGCTTTAGAATTATGTTTAAAAGCTAATAATGTAATCTTAATACATGGTGAATTCAAGGACAAGCATTCAATATTAGAAGACAAATTAAATGAAATCGATAATGTTAAAGTTTATCAAAGTAAGAATAATGACTTAATTAGTTTGTAGGAGGTTCAAATAATGAAAGAAACAATTAAAAAGGTTATATTACATCCATATTTAAAGTCCTGGAATAGATATTTACAAGATAAAGAGAAGGTGGACATTGTAGAACGGTTGAAGCCTTTTAATTTGAGTGAGGAAAAAGAGAGGAGAGATATTGGATTTAAAATAACATTCTCTATTTTTAAAACTAGTAAGGAATTAGATAACCCAGGTGATGTGACGATAAAGGTACTAGAGATACTGGGTGAATATGAATATCTTAATGAAGATATAATAAAAGCTTTTCAGAGTCGATTAATGTTAACAACAGAGGTGGGCTTAAAAGATTACCATGAAATGTTTAATAGCAATATTATTAATTTTAGTGTAGAAAGAAGGGCTAATAAATATACAAATTGGTTTGTAGAATTAATTACGTATTATTATATTTCAAAAGGGAATACAAGTCCTAATGAAATAAAAATGGAAATTGAAAATATTATAATAAAGAGTAGTAATATGGCTAATATAAAAGAACAAAGTATATATGATATTCAAAAACAAAAAGGATTTTTGAGGAAAGAAATAATGGATAATATAAGCGATATTATAATGGAACATAAAGACGATATAGATGAGTTATGTAAGGACATTGTAAGTAAGTCAGAAAAGGGTTCAGATTTAATTCATGGAGAAGTGATGACACAAGTAGTCACACCTCCAGTTACTCCGACGTCTATTTCTACTACTAGAGATGTGGCAAGTGACATATTAAACGTGTTTAGTAGTGCTACTAATAATAAAAGTGAAATAGCGGAAGTCTTACCTATGAAAGATAAAGCTTCAAAAAAGGATATTAAAAGTGAAGATGTGATAAAGAAAGATATTAAAAGTGAAGATGTGATAAAGAAAGATATTAATAGTGAAAATATAATAGAAAAGGATACTAAAAGCGAAAATGTAATGAAAAATCATATTAAAATTAAAAATATAATAGAAAAAACCAAAGAAGTAAAAAGCAATGAGAAGTCCGTTCTTGATGACACTATTAATCATTTAAAAGCTTTAGCAAATTCACTAGGATATAACATTGTGAAAAAACATGAATTAAGTAAAGATGATGAAGGCTTAGAAAAGGATATAAAACTATTAAAATCAATGGCAGATATAGAAAATCAATTCGTGTTAAGTGAGCTCTACAACTCATATAAGAATATTAACACTATATCAAAGGAGAATTTAGGAGCAAACATTGAAAGTTTCTTTGTTAATCTTGCATTGAATCAATTTGAGGTAAATGAAGATGAGTATAAGGTAGGACAAGTAGTAAAGGTTAATACAAAAGATGCATTAAAAGAATATAAGTTTAACAATGCAGTTAGTAAAGATGGTGAGATCGAAGGGGTGGTAAAATACCTGTCTTGGAGTTATAAGGGTATTAAGGTAGTCCCTATGATTATAGAGCCTAAATAAAAGGAGGAATAAATATGGCATTTTCAGTAGGTATTGATTTAGGAACAACTAATACAGTGGTTTCTATAGCTAGTAGAGGAATAAATTCTAATATTGAGGTATTAACTGAATCGATTAATCAGCTAAATCAAAATGGTTTTCCAGAAGAAAGTTCTTTATTACCATCTGTATTATATGTAGATAATGGAGAGCATATGGTAGGAGCTTATGCTTATGCTATGAAGGGTCAAAATTTAAAAAGAGTAATATTTAACTCGAAAAATTATATGGGTGAGAGTTCATATAAATGGGATATAGATGGTAAAGAGTACTCGCCAGAGTTGGTGGCATCATTTTTCTTAAGTGCTATAAGAAATCATTTAAAGGATAAATACAATGGGAATGAATCAATTGAATCAGCAGTTATAACTGTTCCAGCATCATTTAATATAGATCAAAGAAATGCAACTAAAAATGCAGCGGTTTTATCAGGATTTAAAGGTGAGATAATATTAATATCCGAACCTACAGCTGCAATACTTGATTTTATCAATGAACAAAGTAAAATCCTGAATGAAGATAAGATCCTAGAGCTATCAGATTTTAAGAAAGTATTAGTATTTGATTTAGGTGGGGGAACTTGTGATGTAGCTATACTTAATATAAAGATTAATGGTAATGAAATATATGTGGCAGAACTAGCAGTATCACCACATACTCTTGTTGGTGGAGCTAATTTTGATGCCTATGCAGTTGAAGGTATAATATCTGATTATGAAAAAGAAAATTGCTTGGATTTATCAAAAGAATTGAAGCCTACTGAATTAAAAGCTTTAAAAAGCAAATTATTTACCACAATGGAGAAGGTCAAGATGTACTTTTCAGGTAACTATTTTAAGTTTGATAATGGAATAAGAACTAAGGATGAGATAATTAGTAAGATTAGTTTACCTATAACGATTCCTAACATTATAAATGGCAATCCATTTACTTATAATCTTACAATGGCTAAATATAATAAGTATATATCTCCACTGTTGAATGTGGAATCTGATGAAAATATAATTAAACCAATAATAAGCACTATTAACTCTAACTCACTAACTATTGATGATATAGATTATACATTTTGTGTGGGTGGAATGACTAAGTATCCAATGGTTTGGGATACAATAAAAAGCTTTTTTGGAAAAGCACCCTTGAAATTAGCAGATGCAATGCAATCGGTATCTAGAGGTGCTGCTATATATCACCACTATAATATTATAAATGTTGATAATAGAGAGAAGAAAAACTCTGAAAAGGTTGTAGATATAATACCTACATTACCACAAACCATATTTCTTAATGTTAAGGATGGATTTCCTATACCATTAATTGAAGCTAAAACAAAAGCAGGTACACCTATAATAATTGAAGACTTAATTGAAACAAACTCTAATGTAATCGTATCTCTTGAACTTTATGCAGGGATGAGTCCTTATGATCCAAATTTAAAAAGGTTGGAAAATGTTAATATCAATTTTCCCCACGGTATAGAAATAGGATCTAAAATATCATTAAAATTGGAATATACAAAAAAAGGTATATTAGTATTTGAAGCATGGGTAAAAGATAATGAAGATATAAAGATAAACTTATCATTAGAGGGAAATCAATTCACTGATGAAGAGATAGAAGACATAAATAATGAATATGAAATAAATAAAGTTGGGGGGATTTTATAATGGATGAAAATTTTAAAGAACTTCTAGGAAAATTTAAAGAACAGTTAACTGAGGGGTGTTATGAAAACGAAGTAGATACAATGACTGTTATAGAAGACTCAAACCCAACATTAACAAAGGACTCTAGGAAGTACAAGGAAAGCAAGAAAAGGATATTTAAGCAACAGATCAGTATTAGTAATGCAGAATCCATAATAAATACAATTAAAGATACTAAGTATTACAACATAGGTAATTTACGAGACTATAAGGGAGAAGTAAGAAGTAAAGCAGAAAGGACAATTATATCAGGTGAAAACCCTATAGAGATGCTAGTATATGGTATTAAAGGCTTACATGGCAATGAGTTATTTATAAATGCAGTTCGAGATGTAGTAAAAGAATTATACCTTGATTATAGTGATGATGTTATTGGATGTTATAAAAGTATATTGCTAAATTGGAATTGGAATGATTGTTTAGAATTTGTACTTAAGAGCATAAGTGAATCATACATAACTGATTTAGCTGATGAAGTTTACTATGTATTAGAAAATAATAATATACTAAGAGAAAACGCAGTTAATACACTGGTAGCTATAAATTCAACAAAACATTATGATAGTATGATTAATTTGCTTTGTACAGATAATAATTCCACCGGTGCTGAATTTGAGATAATAGGAAAATCACTAAAAAGCTTCGTCAAAGCAGATAATGACAATACTTATTATGTGTACAAGGCTTATATTAGTTTAAGTGTACCAAGTCCTATTAAGAATATACTGATAGGAATAGTGAGAACTAATTTAAATAAGAGAATTCTTGATGATATTGAAGCTTTGTTAAAGGATTACAAGATATCAATACGTGAAAGCAATAAGATTATGGATCTTCTAAAGAAATGTAAAGAAAGGAATAGAAGAGGAGAAAAGGTTAAGAATGAAAAGGTTATGGAGATTCTAAATACAGCTTTGACTTATAACCATTTAAACAAAGGAAGGATAGAAATTGCACTAGGTGCAGATATACCAGATATTCAAAATGAAATCATATTTGATACTACTAGAAGTATAAGAGAAAGAGCCAATGCAATTATAGCAATGAGCTTACATATAGATGATATTTCTCTAAAAAGCTTACAAGATGAGTCAGATGTTATGAACGTAATCGTTTCATCTGTTAGGGTTCAACGTGGATATATTAATTCTTTGATTCCTTTATTTCAGTTTATAGTACAAAAAGATGAAGGCGATATGGTATCAATAGAGGCTACAAATCAAATTAAGCGGTTAAGAGGATTAAAAGATGAGAATTTAAATAATCAATTAATGAAAGTTGCAGAAGGTCTGTTACAAGATGATTCTGATCAAAACACTAGAAATGTAATGAAGATATTAGATTTATTTTCATCAGGAATTCCAAGCGACGTTGTAGGAAGTCTATATTTAGACAAATTAAAGAATACAAAACAATCTAAAGTCAAGATTAGGATACTAGAATTTTATAAAAAGGAATACAATAGGTTTTCTACTGAAATCAAAAATAAAATAAGTGAGTCTGTTATTTTATGTACTAGAGAAAAGTCAATTTCAAATGTTGCGATGGACTGCCTAAAATCAATAAATGCATATGTAGACAGTACTCCGGGGGTGAAAAAAGATGAAGGGAATATTTAGAACACGGATAGATGAAATAGAAATAATAAAACAAGTTTTAGAATATAGCAATCTTATCGACTTTTCAGCATTGATAGAAAAAGATATTTATTACAGATATAAATGTAAGATGGTGGACTTGAACAATAAGAAGATTGAAGAAAAAGATTATTCGAAAATAGCGATAGAACATTCAAGCAAGAATGTAAAGTTTAGAAGACATATACTTGAAAAATGGGCTATGATGATTTCTGATATTGTACCTAAGATAGAAGACGCTGATGAATTAAATGAAGAGATAAGATCACATAAGGAAGAGAATAATTACACAAAGGAAAATAAGTTTTTATTTATATGTTATTTGTGGTTAAAAGATAATGAAAAATATAATAATGAAGGGGATGAATTATATAAACTATATAAGCAATCAACTGATTTTCATTGTGACTCTTTTCAAATGAGAAAAGATGAAACTATAGATCATAAAAATCTTAAGTTAGAGTATAAAGGCGCAGATAAAATGAGTTTATTTAATGAGAAGGAAAAACAAGGGGGGACTAGTATGGACTTTAATGTGAAAGATGATTTAATGACTTTAAGTATAGGAGAATTAATTAATGTTGTAATTAGTAGTAAGGAAGATGAGGTTAGATTAAGAAGTGAATTAGTAGAAAAAGATAAAGAAATAGCTAAAATGAAGAAACAATTAGATTTAATGTTAGATAATCGAACGTTAAAGAAAGAATTAAAGATATCCAATAAGAATGTATTAGAACTACAAAGTGCCATAAAAAAAGAGAACGAGATGCTAATAGGAAAGGTAATGGAGTTGAAAAAGGATAATAAGCAATTACTTGAATCTATAGATAAAACGAAAGAATATATTAAAGAAAATGTTACAAATGAGATAAGAAGAGAGATTAAAAGTAAGCAAGGTGATATGACTAATTTATTAAAAAGTATTGTACCTGAAGCAATTAATAAAAATAATAAAGTAATTGTAGAGGAAATATATAAGATGATTCAGAATGATATAACTGAAACTAATACAAAAGTAGATAATGAAGATGATTTTACCTATAAGAATGGATTACAAGACAATCAGCATATAACATATAAAAGTAATAGGTATGAAGGTATGGGTAACAATACAAATACTAATAAAAATGAAGTTAAAGTTGATGAAATGAGTAATAATCAAATTGACATAGAAAAAATAATTGAAGCAATTAAAGGTTAACTAAATAGATTGTTAATTTAAAGTTCACATAAATAGGTATATAATATATAATAAAAATTAAATTAGTTAAATACACCAAGTTATATTAATTAGATAAAACCAAATATATTAACAGGGAGTGTAATTCAATGACAAAAGAACAATTTTTAGTTTTATATACACTATTTAAAAATGATGTAAATGGCAAGGAAGAACTGTCTAAACTTTGTGATTTATCTTTAGAAAGTATAAATAAAGAATTAAAGGTTTTAGAAGATAAGATGTTTATCAAGGACTATTCACTAACAAAGCGTGGCATAATAGAACTTGATAAACATAAGGTAGATAATGCAGTGATAATGGCTGCGGGACTTTCTTCAAGGTTTGCGCCTTTGTCTTATGAGTATCCTAAGGGCTTATTAGAAGTTAAGGGAGAAAGGCTTATTGAAAGGCAAATAAAGCAACTAAGAGAAGCTGGAATTGAAGAAATAATTGTAGTAGTAGGATATATGAAAGAGAAGTTTTTCTATTTAGAGGATAAATACAATGTGAAGATTTTAATAAATAATGATTATTATAAACGTAACAATAATTCCACCTTGTATGTAGCTCAAAAGTATTTAAAGAATTCCTATATATGTTCTAGTGATAACTATTTTGCAGAGAATGTTTTTGAGTCTCATGTTTATGACTCTTATTATGCTGCTATGTTTAATAAAGGGTATACTGATGAATATTGTATAGAGAGTAATTCAAAGGGTCGAATAACAAATGTTACTGTGGCTGGTGAGGATCAATGGTTCATGATTGGTCATGTTTATTTTTCTAAGGAGTTTTCTATAAAGTTCTTGGAGATTCTTTTAGCTAAATATAATGAACCTGGCCTCGATAAAATGCTTTGGGAAGATATCTATATTAATCATATAGATAAATTAGATATGTACATAAGAAAGTATGAAGAGGGCACAATATTTGAATTTGATACCTTAGAGGATTTAAGAAAGTTTGATTCAAAATATGTAAATAACACGGAGTCAAAAATATTAAAAAATATCTGCAAAGTACTTAAGTGTAATGAAGCTAACATTAAAAACATTGCTCCTATTAAGAAGGGACTTACAAATACATCTTTTGTTTTTGAGTGTAAAGGTAAGAGATATGTTTATAGACATCCAGGTGCTGGAACAGAGGAAATTATTAATAGAGTAAGTGAAGCAAAGTCGCAAAACTTAGCAAAAGAATTAGGTATTGATAACACTTTGATTTATATAAGTGAGGATGAGGGTTGGAAGATATCCCACTACATGGATAATTCCATAGATTTCGATTATCATAATATGGATGATGTAAAGAAGGGACTGGCTTTAGTTAGAAAGATACATGATGCAAGCGTTGTATCAAAATGGGATTTTAATATATATGAAGAAGCAGAAAAGCTTATTATGTTAACAGATAAGAATAACTCTTCAACTTTCGATGATTTTGAGGAGCTAAGGACTTCCATTACTAAATTATATGATTTTGTTGAAAGTGATGGTATTCAAAAAAGGATATGTCATAATGATTGTTATGATCCAAACTTTCTTACAGATGGAAAGACTATGTATTTAATTGATTGGGAGTATTCCGGAAACTCTGATCCTGCTAGTGATTTAGGTACCTTCATCTGCTGCTCTGATTACACTACGGATGAAGCTATGGAAGTACTAAAGATTTATTTTGGAAGAGATCTAACAGACATAGAAAAAAGGCACTACCTAGCCTATGTTGCAATTTCAGGATATTACTGGTTTGTATGGGCACTTTATAAAGAAAGTGTTGGAGAAATGGTTGGAGAGTACTTATACATATGGTACAAGTATGCAAAGAGCTATAGCGAGATGGCACTGGAACTTTATAAAGCTTTATAAATCTAGAATCTTATTAAGGTCATAAACATTAGCATAGATAGTGTTAACACTATCAAATAAATTTAAGGGGGATAATTATGAAAAGACTTAAAAAGATAACTTCCATTGCACTGATTTTTATATTAGCCATTGGAGTGTATGGGTGTGGTATTAAATCACCATCTAATACTGTGAAAAATTATATCGAAAACATTAAAACAGGTAAAGGTAGTGATTTTAGTAAATTATTAGATGCAACAAAAGAAAATGAAGAAAGAAAAGAAGGGGATATATCAGAAGGTAATAGTCAAAGGGTAGTCGATTCTATGAAAAAGCTATCCTATACTATAAATTCTGAAAAGATAGATGGTGATTCTGCTACCGTAAATGTAAAGGTTAATGGTCCGGATATGGGTACTGCAATGCTAGATTATATCCAACAAGTATTTTCAAATGAATTAACACAAGCCTTTTCAACTAATAAATTAACAGAAGAACAATCTAAAAAGATGTATGATGATATATTATCTAAGTGTATTGATAATATTAAATATACTGATAGAACAGAAGATGTTTCATTAATTAAAAAGGACGGTCAATGGGAAATAGTTACTAATGATGCGTTAATGACTTTATTAATTAATATTAAAGATTCCTTTTTAAATTCAGATATGCCTGTTGATGAAAAGATTAAAACTGAAGTTAAAGGGATACATTAAATCAACCATTTAACGTTGAAACTGATAATGGTAACTATAATCTTACTATAGAAGGAGCTAGAGCCACAGAGAAAAGAAATGAATTTTCAGATATAGAAGCTAAAATGGTGGTTATATTAGATTATACCTATTCCAATATTAGCTTTGGCGAAAGTTTGGGACAAGATTTATATATTGATGAATATGCATTTCAAGTATTAGATGATGAGGGAAATGTTCTGGGGGGTTATCCAATATATGATGATAATAGAACGCCAAAAAGAGTTCCTGTCGGAGGGAAATGTAAAGCAAGTGCTACATTTGGAGTACCTACAGAAAGTACAAATTTAAATGTAACATTTACTAGAGGATCAGAAAAGGTGGCTAAAATAGTAGTTCCAATAAAATAATATTAATAATTACTTATAGTATTTTAGAAATAAATGAAGATAATTCAGAGCACCTTTTGGATTGTTTTATGCAATTAGGACCTTTAAAAAGGGTGCAAAAACTATCTGCATGCTATTATTGTCTTTAGCATAAAGTAAAGGTACAATATATACAGAAAAGAAACAAAATATGTATAACTTTCATGTTGCTTTTAACTAATATATAGAACAAAGTAAAACCAAGTGATTCAACTACCTTAGAATATATTTCATATTGTAAGGTTAATAATCCAAAGGGAACATGATGTTATTCTGATATAGTTGAAGTTTTCAACAAGTATAATAGATAAAGTTAATAAACATAAAACGTAATATAACATTAAGTTAAGTTAAAATGTGAAAGAGTTATAATCAAAAATAAAGTTTCTAAGGAGGCAAAATATGAAAGGTATAATCTTAGCTGGAGGTTCTGGCACAAGACTTTACCCAATAACAAAATCTGTTTCAAAACAAATACTGCCGATTTATGATAAACCGATGATTTATTATCCATTATCAGTTTTAATGCTTGCAGGTATTAAAGAGATACTTATAATTTCAACTGAAAGGGATCTTCCTTGCTATGAAGAATTACTTGGTGATGGTAGTGATGTAGGTTTAGATATTAAATATGCTGTACAAGCAGCACCTAATGGACTTGCAGAAGCTTTCATTATAGGTGAAGAATTTATAGGAAATGATAAGGTTGCCTTAGTACTTGGTGACAACATATTCCATGGTTATGGATTTAGTGAGAGGCTTAAAAATGCTGTGGAAAGAGATGAAGCTACTATTTTTGGATATCATGTAAGCAATCCAACCGAGTTTGGTGTAGTTGAGTTTGATGAAGATAATAATGTAATATCTATAGAAGAAAAACCAGAACTTCCTAAATCAAATTACGCAGTTCCAGGATTATATTTCTATGATAATGATGTAGTGGAGATAGCTAAAAATGTTAAACCTTCTGCTAGAGGTGAGATAGAAATAACAGCAGTAAATAATGAATATTTAAAGCGTGGTAATTTAAAGGTGGAGCTTTTAGGAAGAGGAATGGCTTGGCTTGATACAGGAACTCATAGAGGACTACTGGATGCAGCAAATTTTGTTGAAGCTATTCAAACTAGACAAGGGTTATATGTAGCATGCATAGAAGAGATAGCTTACAGAAATAGTTTTATAAATAGAGAGAAGCTTTTAAAATTAGCAAAGCCTTTAATGAAAACTGAATATGGTAAGTATTTAATGCAGATTGCTGATGAATATAATAATGCTAATTTAGAAGCAGCAGCTACAATATAGTAATTAAGGGAGGGACTTATGGGAAATTTTAATTTTATAGAAACTAAAATAAAAGATTTATATATAATTGAACCAAAAGTTTTTGGCGATAATAGAGGTTATTTCATGGAAACCTATAGCAAGAAGGATTTCTTTGAGGCTGGACTTACTATGGAATTTGTTCAAGATAATGAAAGTAAGTCTAAAAAAGGTGTGCTTAGAGGTATGCATTTTCAAACAAAGCATACGCAAGGCAAACTTGTTCGTGCCACAGAAGGAGAAGTCTTTGATGTGGCTATAGATCTTCGAAAAGGTTCACCTAACTTTGGACAGTGGGAAGGTGTACTTTTAACAGCTGAAAACAAAAGACAATTTTATGTGCCAGAAGGTTTTGCGCATGGATTTCTTGTTGTCTCTGATACAGCAACCTTTAATTATAAATGTACTGATTTCTATTCACCAGAGTATGATGGTGGACTTTTATGGAACGATGAAGAGGTTGGTATTAAGTGGCCTATAGAAGGTATAGGGGAAATATTATTATCAGAAAAGGATAAGGTACAAAAGAAACTGTCAGAGATTAAGGTACCATTTACATATAAATAAAAAATGTAGGGGGAAGTGTATTATGAAGACTTATTTAGTAACTGGTGGAGCTGGATTTATAGGTTCAAACTTTATTCATTACATGTTAAATAAATATAATGATATCAAAATAATAAATTTAGATAAACTAACCTATGCAGGAAACTTAGAAAATTTAAAAGCTATTGAAAGTGATGAAAGGTACATATTTGTTCAAGGAGATATATGTGATAAGGAATCAGTTTCAGCATTGTTTCGAAAATATGATATTGATTACGTAACCCATTTTGCAGCAGAATCTCATGTGGATAGAAGCATAAAAGAGCCAGAGGTTTTTGTAAAGACAAATGTACTTGGAACAGTTAATCTGTTAAATTGTGCTAAAGGTTCATGGGAAACAGAAACAGGATTTAAAGAAGGTGTTAAATTCATTCATGTTTCTACAGATGAGGTTTATGGTTCATTAGGGGAAACTGGATTCTTCACAGAAACTACACCGCTTGATCCGCATAGCCCATATTCAGCAAGTAAAACTAGTTCAGATTTAATGGTTAAGGCTTATGCTGATACATATAAAATGCCAGTTAATATTACAAGATGTTCTAATAACTATGGTCCATATCAATTCCCAGAAAAGTTAGTACCATTACTTATAAACAACTGTTTAAATCATAAGGATTTACCGGTTTATGGTGATGGAATGAATATAAGAGATTGGCTATACGTAGAAGATCACTGCAAGGCTATAGACATGGTTATTAATGATGGAAGACTTGGTGAGGTTTACAATGTAGGTGGACATAATGAAAGAACTAATATTACCATAGTTAAAACTGTTATTGATTATATAAATGAAAATGTAGATAAAGAGGTTACAGAAAATCTAATTAAATACGTTGAAGACAGAAAAGGCCATGATTTAAGATATGGAATAGATCCAGCTAAGATTAAAGAAGAACTTGGGTGGTATCCAGAAACAACTTTTGAAGTTGGAATAAAAAAGACAATTAAGTGGTATTTAGATAATGAATCTTGGATGAAAAATGTAACATCAGGTGATTATCAAAAATACTATGCTAAGATGTATCAATAAATAAAGTTTATAAACCTTTAGGGTAAGCTCTGAGGGTTTCCTTATAATAAGGCTTTAAATATGATAAGAGGTGTTAAGATGAAACTATTAATAACAGGAGCAGACGGTCAATTAGGTAGAGAACTAACAAAACAATATAATGAAATAAAAGATGTAGAATTAATACTTACAGGTATATCAGAGTTAGATATAACAGATATGGAAGCTGTATATGAATTTGTAAATAATCATAAACCAGAAGTAATTATAAACTGTGCAGCACATACGGCTGTAGATAAATGTGAAATAGATGTGGATATGGCATATAAAATTAATACAATAGGCCCTAAGAACTTAGCCACAGCAGCTTATGCCATAGGTGCTGAAATAGTACAGGTATCCACTGATTATGTTTTTGATGGAGAAAGAGATATAGAACTTACAGAATTTGATGAAGTAAATCCTAAAACCGTATATGGAAAAACTAAGTTAGAAGGAGAGAGAGTTGTAAGTAAGCTTAATCCTAAACATTACATAGTTAGAACAGCATGGCTTTATGGTGATGGCAATAACTTCGTAAAAACTATGATTAAATTAAGTGAAACCAATAAAACTTTAAAAGTAGTAAATGATCAAAAAGGAACTCCAACTAGTACAGTAGATTTAGCCAGAGTTATAATCAGTTTAGTAAAAAACAAAAACTACGGCCTATTCCATTGTACCTGCAAAGGAGAATGCACTTGGTATGATTTAACTAAAGAAATATTCAAAATAAAGGGTATAGATACAAAGGTTATTCCCTGCACAACAGATGAATTTCCAAGACCAGCTAAAAGACCTGAGTATTCAGTACTTAGAAACTATATGCTAGAATTAACTACTGGGGATATAACTAGGACTTGGCAAGAAGCTTTAAAAGATTACTTAGAAAATAAAGAATCTTAATAAACCTTTAATATTATTCTACCTTAGAATATATTTCATATTGTAAGGTTAATAATACAAAGGGGATATGATGTTATTCTGATATAATTCAAGTTTTCAACAAGTATAATAGATAAAGTTAATAAAGTAACAAAATATAATTAAGCAAAGTTAAGTTTCATAAAATAGTTAAAGAGAGGAAGATAATAATGAAAGTACGTAAAGCAATAATACCTGCAGCAGGACTTGGAACTAGGTTCTTACCAGCTACAAAGGCTCAACCAAAGGAAATGCTACCTATAGTAGATAAGCCAACGCTTCAATATATAATAGAAGAGGCTGTAGATTCAGGTATCGAAGAAATTTTAATTATTACAGGAAGAAACAAAACCTCTATAGAAAATCACTTCGATAAGTCTGTAGAACTAGAGCTTGAACTTGAGAAAAAGGGTAAAAATGATCTATTAGAAGAGGTAAGAAAGATATCTGATATGGTGAATATTCATTATATTAGACAAAAGGAACCTAAGGGCTTAGGTCATGCTATACATTGCGCAAAAAGCTTTATTGGAAATGAACCTTTTGCAGTTCTTCTTGGCGATGACATAGTTTATAATGAAGATAAGCCTTGTTTAAAGCAAATGATTGAGGTTTATGATAAGTATGAAACAAGCATACTAGGGGTTCAGGAAGTAGATAAGAAGGATGTAAGTAAATATGGTATAGTAGATGGAAATCTTATAGAAGATAGAGTATATAATGTAAAGGATTTAGTGGAAAAGCCTGCGATAGAGTGTGCGCCATCAAATGTAGCGATCCTAGGAAGGTATATAATAAATCCATCAATATTTGGAATATTGGAACATACAAAGGCAGGAAAAGGCGGAGAAATCCAGCTTACAGATGCCCTAAAAGAGCTTGCAAAAAAGGAAAATATGTATGGTTATAACTTTATAGGAAGACGATACGATGTAGGAGATAAACAAGGATTCTTAGAAGCTACTGTGGAGTATGCACTTAGAAGAGATGATCTAAAGGATGATTTTCTTAAATATTTAACTAATGTTATTAGTAAATAAAAAGGTCTTAGGTTAACATATTTCATAATAAAGATATAAAGATGAGTAGTGCACATTGGGTGTACTATTCATCTTTTTTAGGTTTGAGTTTATAGGATTGAAATCAAAAACTAGTACCACTGTTATGTACATTTACGAATAAGTTATGGAATAAACGGGGGGTAAAGGGAATTGTAACTTAATGGACTTTGACTTTTAAAGATGATATAATTACATGAGAAATCGGCTTCCTAATGAAGACAATCATACGTTAAGAGATACATGCGAGAAATATTGTTATGAATATATTAATTAATATATTCATAATGCTGATCTCTTTGGTTGGCTTATGAAGTTCTGCCATTGAATTTACAAAATTATAAAATGGGAGTTAAGCAATTTTATAAGGAACAAATAATACGATATAAGCGAGGTATACTAAATGAAGATATTATTTCTAGCAAATGCTGCGAGTGTTCATACAGTAAGATGGGTAAATGCTTTGGCTGATAAAAACCATGAAGTCCATCTGGTATATAAGTATGATGATGAACCAACAGAGAATATTATTTCAGAAAACGTTTTATTACATCGTTTAAAAAGCGCAGGGACAAAAGGTTATTTTATTAATGCTCATGAATTGAAACAATTATTTAGAACAATAAAACCTGATATAGTTAATGCACATTATGCCAGCGGATATGGGACATTGGCTAGATTAGCAAAATTAAAACCTTTAGTTTTATCTGTATGGGGAAGTGATGTCTATGATTTCCCATATCAAAGTAGAATCAAAATGAGATTAGTGGTTAGTAATATTCTATACGCTGATAAAATTGCATCTACAAGTCATAGCATGGCAGAACAAGTGAAAAGGTTGAAACGGTTAGAAAATTGCAGAATAAATGTAACTCCATTTGGAGTAGATCTAAACAAGTTTAGTCCAAGGGAAACTATAAAAAGTAATAGTGATATATGTATTGGAAATATAAAATCTCTCGCACCAAAGTATGGAATAGATGATTTGATTAAATCAATTAGAATACTAATAGATAATTTGATAAATAAGAAATTGAAAGATATTTCAGAAAAGATTAAAGTGAATATTTACGGAGACGGGGATCAAAAGAATGAGTTGATTGATTTAATTAAAGACTTAAATCTAGAGAGTGTCGTTTATTTAAAAGGTGTAATTCCTAATAATAAGGTTCCAAAAGCACTAGCAGAATTAGATATATTTTGTGTTTCAAGTGTGCTTGATAGTGAAAGTTTTGGTGTGGCTGCAGTTGAAGCCATGTCCATGGAACTTCCAGTTGTAGCCACGAATGTCTCAGGGTTTAAGGAAGTTGTAGACGATAATGTTACAGGGATTATTGTTGAAAGAAAGAATCCCTTAGCATTAGCAAATGCCTTAGAAAGGTTAGTTCTTGATGAAGAATTAAGAATAAAAATGGGGACACAGGGTAGAAATCGAGTTATGGAACTTTATGACTGGGATAAGAATGTTGATACAATGGTATCAGTGTATGAAAAGTGTTTACTTAAGTAGGCAAAACTAATTATATAAGAACTTCAGATTAAAATATTATGTAGATGTATGAAAAACCATAGTAAAGTTTGAGTGCGAATATGAGTGGGCGGTTACTTTGTTCTACTTATTTTTATGTTTGATATTATTGATAAATAAAAGCATTTAATTTTAAGCATTTGTAAAACAATAAAAATATAAGAATGAGTAGGACACTTGCCTTGTTCTACTCATCTTTATATTTTATAGTATCATGTGGCTATAAAGAATTGTTACTTATAAGATGCTCAGTGAAGGGTAGGCTGTAGACTAAAATTAGGTTCTAAAATTCAATTGTCACATAATGGACTTTAACTTTTAAAAATGATATAATTATACAGAAAACAGGTAAAAAGAGTGTTTTTAACTGAAAATTAAACTTTAAAAATCAGTGGATACATACATAGTGGGGGAGAAGTAATGCGAAGTTTTAAAAAGGTTGCTTTAGTTATAATAGATATATTTTCTATAAACGTAGCTTATATAATAGCCTTTAGTTTAATTTATTATGACATTCCAAGACTTTATTTTGACTCATTTAAAAGGGATGCAATAATAATTTCTTTAATTTATATAGTTATATTTTATATAATGAAACTATATGAAAGCTTATGGAATTATGCTAGCATAGATGAGCTTATGCTTGTGGTTGGAGCTAATATTTTATCAGGAGTGGTATCCACATTATTCGGATATACGTTAGGCAGTTATATTCCAATAAATGTTCATATTATAGCAGTAGTCATGTCTACAGTTCTTACCTTAGGATTTAGGCTTTCCTTTAGAATATATAGAAGAGGGCTTTTGTATGTTTATGTACGACATAACAGAAATGTGAATAGGGTAATGGTTGTAGGAGCAGGAGCTTGTGGTAATATGATAATAAAGGAAATGCTCACAATAAAAGAAAAGAGTTATAATCCTGTAGTAATAATAGATGATAGCTCATATAAGAAGGGTAAAAGCACCTGTGGTGTAAAAGTTATGGGTAATAGACATGATATAGAAAGAATTTCAAAAGAACAAAGAATTGATACCATACTAATTGCAATACCTTCTCTTAATCAGAAAAGCAAGGCTGAAATCATTAACATTTGTAAAAAGACTGGATGTAAGCTTCAAATAATACCAGGACTTTATGAATTACTTAATGGACAAGCCAAATTAAATACCATGAGAAATGTAAGTGTTCAAGACTTACTTGGTAGAGATCAAATAAAGCTTGATGATAAAGGGATATCAGAATACATACATAATAAAGTTGTAATGGTTACTGGCGGTGGAGGATCCATAGGATCAGAGCTTTGTAGGCAAATAGCTATTTTTAAACCAAAGGAACTTATAATATTTGATATCTACGAAAATAACGCCTATGATATACAAAATGAATTAAAATACAACTTTCCTAGTTTAAACCTAAAAGTTTTAATAGGATCTATAAGAGACAAAAAAAGGCTGGATATAATATTCTCTAAGTACAAACCAGAGGTAGTGTTTAATGCTGCTGCACACAAGCACGTACCTTTAATGGAGGTAAGCCCAGGAGAAGCCATAAAGAACAATGTTTTTGGAACGCTTAATCTTGCAGAAACTGCAGATAAGTATGGTGTAAAAAAGTTCGTTATGATATCTACAGACAAAGCTGTAAACCCTACCAACGTAATGGGTGCAACTAAAAGAATATGTGAAATGATAGTACAGGCTATGGATAAAGTAAGTAAAACAGAATTTGTAGCAGTAAGATTCGGAAACGTACTAGGTAGTAATGGTTCCGTAATACCATTATTCAAAAATCAAATAGCAAAAGGTGGACCACTTACATTAACCCATAAAGAAATAACAAGATTTTTCATGTTAATACCAGAGGCAGCGCAGCTAGTAATTCAAGCAGGAGCATATGCAAAGGGTGGAGAAATCTTCGTATTAGATATGGGAAGTCCTATTAAGATATATGACTTGGCCACAGACCTTATAAAACTATCAGGACTTGTGCCTAATGAAGATATAGAAATAAAAGTAACAGGCCTTAGACCCGGAGAAAAGCTATATGAAGAGCTACTAATGTCAGAAGAAGGCTTAGAAGAGACTCGTCATGATAAGATATTCATAGGAAGACCAACATACATAGATATAGAGGAGTTAAAAACTAATCTTAACTCATTAAAGTTTATATTAGATAATGATAATTCAGAAGAAATAAAAGATGGAATAAAACAAATGGTACCAACCTATAAGGAAGCTACTTTAAATGAGACAAAGCTAGGACATAAAGATAAGGAACATATGGAGGATATAAAGGCTTGTGGACATAAAAAGGTAATGGCAAAAGGTGAGGTTGCCAGTGGTATTTGAATTATAAAGTAAAAAGGAGTTTAAATTATGAAGATTTCGTTTTCGCCACCAGATATTACACAAGAAGAAATAGATGAGGTAGTAGATACGTTAAGGTCAGGATGGATAACAACTGGGCCTAAAACAAAGTTGTTTGAACAAAAGATAGCTAAATATACTAATTCATCTAAAGCAGTATGCTTTAATTCAGCCACATCAGCTATGGAACTTACACTTAGGCTTTTAGGTATTGGAGAAGGAGATGAAGTAATTACTTCTGCATACACTTATACAGCTTCAGCAAGTGTTATACATCATGTGGGAGCAAAGATAGTGCTTGTTGATACAGCAAAAGATTCATTTGAAATGGATTATGAAAAGTTAGAACAAGCAATAACGGATAAAACCAAGGCAATTATACCTATTGATATTGCGGGAGTTATGTGTGATTATGATAAGATATTTGAAATAGTAAATAGGAAGCAAAATATTTTCAACCCATCAAATGAAATTCAAAAATCTATAGGGCGAGTAGTAATTTTGGCTGATGGGGCTCATTCTTTTGGTGCTACATATAAGGGTAGAAAAAGCGGAGAAGTCGCAGACTTTACCTGTTTCTCATTCCATGCAGTAAAGAATTTAACTACGGCAGAGGGCGGTGCAGCGACGTGGAGAGATATTCCTAACATTGATAATGAGGACATATACACAAAGTATATGTTGTTATCACTTCATGGACAAACAAAGGACGCACTTTCTAAAACCGATCCGGGATCTTGGGAATATGATATAATTTATCCTGCATACAAGTGTAATATGACAGATATTATGGCATCTTTAGGACTCGCACAGTTAAAAAGGTATGATGCGATATTAGAAAGAAGAAAACAAATTATAGATATGTATGATAAATATTTAGAAAATAGCATTGCTAAAAGTTTGAAACATTTTACTGATGAGTCTTCTTCAAGTGGACATTTATATTTAGTTAGATTAAATGATAAAGATGAAGATTATAGAAATATAATTATTAAGAAGATGGGTGAAAAGGGCATTGCAACAAATGTTCATTATAAACCTCTACCTATGCATACAGCGTATAAGAACCTAGGGTTTAATATAAAAGATTACCCTAATGCATTTGATATGTATAGGAATGAAATTACATTACCTCTTCATACCTTACTTAGTGACGAGGAAGTTAAGTATATTACAGAATGCTTGAAAGAAGTTGTTAAATAATAGGTATGAGATTTAGAAGGGAAGATTATTAATATAGGGAGTGGATATCTTGTATATAAATATATTTAAACGATTATTTGATATTATCTTTGCAATAATACTTATGCCATTTTTTTTAATTGTTTATATGATAGTGGTAGTAGCCATTAAAGTTGAAGATAAAGGTCCGGTATTTTACCTTGGTGAGCGTCTTGGGAGATATGGTAAATCATTTAAAATGTATAAGTTTCGTTCAATGAAAGTCAATGCTCCGGATTGGCGACTAGAGGATGGATCTACATTTAATGGTGAAGAAGATCCTAGACAAACAAAAGTAGGTAAGATCTTAAGAAAGACAAGTATAGATGAAATTCCACAGATTTTAAACATTATCAAAGGAGATATGAGTTTTATAGGGCCAAGACCTGATCCTACAGATTGGCTAGAACGATATTTAGAAGAGGACAAGGTGTTGCTTAATGTGTTACCTGGTGTAACAGGATATAATCAAGCATATTTTAGAAATTCTTCAGATGGGCGTAAAAAAACTGATAATGATGTGTATTACGCTAAAAACATTTCTTTTATTATAGATTTAAAGATCCTTTTTGCAACACTAGTATCAGTACTTTGTAGAAAGAATATATATACACCTAATTTAGATATAGAAAAGTCCAAGGCAAATAAAAAGATGTATAACTTGATTAAATAGGAGATGAAATATGCTTAGAGAAATAGGTAGCGAATTTCATATAGAATTAGAAGTAAGTAATGAATTAGGTAGAAGTTTCAATATAATTCAAAAGAAATATGAGGACTATAGATATACTAGAAGTGGTAGAGAGGCAATAGGATTTATATTAAGTGAAATAGTGCCTTGTAAAAAGGTTGCGTTACTTCCTACATATATATGTAAGTCAATGCTTCAACCATTTTTAAACAAAGGATATTCTATTGAATATTTCGGTATAGATGAAAACTTTAATCCAATTTTAAAAGATATAGAAAAAGGACTTTGTAAAGATCCAGATGTTATGCTTGTAATTGATTGGTTTGGTATGAGCAAAAATCATGATGCTGTATGTTTAGCTAAAGAATATTCTAAAAGGATGATAATTTTATCTGACTGTACGCATAGTTATTTTAATGAGTCAATGACATTTGAACCTGATTTTATTGTAGCTAGTTTAAGAAAATGGTTTGCGATTCCTGACGGTGCTATTGCAATAAGTTGTAAATACAATTTTAAAAATGGATTACAATTTAATGATAGTCTATTTTATAAAAATAGAAAAGAAGCAATGAAATTAAAATCAGATTATATTAAAAATGGAGAAAAGGATTTAAAAGTAAGATGTAGAAAGTTACTATCAGAAGCAGAGGTTTCCATTGAGTTAGATGATAAAATATTCGAAATATCGCCATTTTCTTTATCAATAATAAATCAAATGGATTTTGATTACATGAAACGAAAGCGAAGGGAAAACTTTAACATACTTTATAATTTGATTGATAGGTCCATAGCTATTCCTATAGTAAATAAAATAATGACAGAAGAAGAATGCCCATTTTGTTTTCCTATTATAGTAGAAAATAATAGGACTCAGATGCAAGAATGGCTCGCAAAGAATGGTATATATTGTCCAGTATTGTGGCCACTTCCAGACGAAGTTTGTTTGAATTATGAGGTTTCCTCTCATTTATCTGATAATATGTTATCAATTCCTTGTGATCAAAGATACTCAGTAAATGATATGGAGTATATAGCAAAAACAATTAAGGCTTTTTCAGGGGGAACAATATGACACAACGAAAACTAATGATTCTAGGAGCTAGTGAGTTACAGTTACCTGCCATATTAAAAGCAAAGGAGAAGGGAATATATGTAGTTGGCATTGATATGAATAAGGGTGCTGTTGGAGTTAAATATGTAGATGAGTTTTATGAGTTAAGTACTATTGATACGGAGGGTATCTTAGATAAAGCAGTAGAATTGAATATTGATGGGATAATGACACTTGCAACGGATATGCCAATGCGTTCAGTTGCAGCAGTTGGTGAAAGACTGAATTTAAATACAATAACTCAAAAGACAGCTGTGATGGCTACAGATAAGGCTAGGATGAGAGAACAACTTTCAAAATTTAATGTGCCAATACCATTTTTTTCGTCTGTTTTAACATATAAAGAATTTGAAAAGGCTGTCAATTCTTTTAACGGAGATATTATAATCAAGCCTTCTGATAGTTCAGGTAGTAGGGGCGTTTATTTCTTGAAGGATAGAAATGAATTAGAAAAGGCATATGAATACAGTAGAAGATTTTCTAAAAGTGGCGAAGTTGTAGTTGAAGAATATATGTATGGTCCTGAGGTTAGTGTGGAGACAATTACTATTAAAGGCATTACACATATTATAGCTATAACAGATAAAGAGACTACTGGGCCACCATACTTTGTAGAAATGGGACACTCAATACAATCATCATTATGTGAAAATATAAAGAAAGATATTAAAAAGGTTACTAAAGCAGCTATAGCAGCAATAGGGATTGATAATAGTTCAGCACATACAGAAATTATTGTTACAAGTCAGGGTGCAAAAGTTGTTGAATTAGGTGCTAGGCTTGGTGGGGATAATATTACAACTTCTTTAGTGCCACTTGCAACTGGTATAGATATGGTAGAAGCCTGTATAGACCTAGCCTTGGGGGATGAGCCTAAGCTAGAAAAGGTGTTTAACAAAGGGGCTGCAATTAGGTACTTTAATTCAAATAGTGGAACTTTATCAGGGTTTCAAGATATAGAAAAGGCAAGAAATAAAGAAGGTATACAAAGTATAATTATATCTAAGTTTATTGGTGATAAGATAGGTGAAATAAGAAGTAGTGTAGACCGAATAGGATATATTATTTCGCAAGCTGAATCAAATGAAAAAGCAATAGACATCTGTAAGAAAACTGTTAATGAAATTAAAATCATAATTGATTAATATCATAATTGATTAATAATTTAAGGGGTAAATCAATGAAAAATGTATGGATAATAAACCACTATTCAATGCCACCACAGTATGAGACTAGGGTTAGGAATAATATAATGGCTAAATATTTAATAAAAAAGGGATACAAAGTAAAAATATTTGCTGCTAGTACTATACATAATACAGACATAAACCTTATTAATGATAAGAAGAAATTGTATATTCAAAAGACCTATGATGAATTGGATTTTGTTCATATAAAGACATCAAATTATTCTGGTAATGGGATATCAAGAATAATTAATATGTTACAATTCCCATTAAGGTTACTTAAGGTATCAAAACGAATTGGTGAAAAGCCAGATGTAGTAATATGTGATTTAGAAGCAATTTTTGCTTGGTCGCCATATTTAGTAGCTAAGAAATTTAAATCAAAGTTTATATTAGAAGTTCGAGATTTGTGGCCAGAGTCTATAGTTGTTTATAAAAATATGTCAAAGTGCAATCCAATTATACGAATCTTATATAAGATTGAAAAATGGATATATAAAAGATCGGATAAACTTATATTTTCCATGGAAGGTGGAAAAGATTATATCATTAACAAAGGATGGGATAAGGACATCGATATGTCAAAGATACATTATATCAACAATGGTGTAGATCTCGAACAATTTAATTATAATAAGAAGAATCATATTACAAAAGATGTGCATTTGGATAATGAAGATACTTTTAAAGTAGTATATGCTGGTTCTATAAGACAAGCAAATAATGTTAAAAAGATAGTAGATGTTGCAGATACAATCAAAAAGAATGGTAATACAAATATAAGGTTTTTAATATATGGAGATGGTTCTGATAAAGAAGTATTAGAAAAATATTGCATGGAAAATGATATTGATAATATTGTATTCAAAGGACAGCTAGAAAAAGATAAGATACCGTATATACTAAGTAAGTGTGATTTAAATATAATGCATTTCTCTCAAAGTAGTTTAAAAAAGTATGGCTCTAGCATGAATAAGATGTTTGATTATCTTGCAAGTGGAAAACCTTCTATATCTGACTGTGAATTTGGATATGATATTTTTAATAAATATCAAGGTGGGATATCATTAGATAATGCTAATTCAGAAGTTTTAGCTGAAAATATAATTAAGTTCTACAACATGTCAAAAGAAGAATATAATACATATTGTGATAATGCTTTAAAGGCAGCAGAGGATTTTGATTTCAAGATTCTAACTGATAAGTTAGAGAAGGTAATATTAGAAGATTAAAGTTAAAGGACGGTGTAGATGTTGCAAATACCATTAATTAATCTAAAAAAGCAATATGAAACAATAAAAGAAGAGTCGGATAAAAATGTTTTAGAAGTATTAAATTCAGCTAATTATATAATGGGTGAAAATGTAAGAAGCTTTGAGAAGGAATTTAGTGACTACTTAGGTGGAACAAATAGTATATCTGTAGGAAATGGTACTGATGCACTAATTATAGCTTTAAAGGCATTAGGCATAGGAGAAGGAGACGAAGTTATAACTAGTACCTTCACATTTTTTGCAACAGCGGAAAGTATATCTTCAGTAGGGGCAACTCCAATATTGGTAGATGTAAGGTTAGATACGTTTAATATAGATGTTACAAAAATAGAAGAAAAGATTACAGCAAAAACAAAAGCAATTATGCCAGTTCATATTTTTGGTCAGCCAGCAGATATGGATGAAATAAATGAAATAGCTAAAAGACATAATCTAAAAGTTGTAGAAGATGCCTGTCAGGCAATTGGATCAGAGTATAAAGGTAGAAAGGTTGGAACTCTAGGAGATATAGCTTGCTTTTCATTCTTTCCTACAAAGAACTTAGGTTGCGCTGGTGATGGTGGAATGATAGTAACAAAAGATGAAAAATTGGAAGTTATATGTAGGGCACTTAGAACTCATGGTAGTGGGGAAAATGGGAATAAGGCCTATAATTTGCTTAATGATATAAAAGGAAATGTAGACGAAGATAAAAGCACGGATAATACAGTATATAATCCTCTAAAATACTACAATTATCTTGTAGGATATAACTCTAGGTTAGATGAAATTCAAGCAGCTATATTAAGGATAAAACTAAGAAAGCTTGATACTTGGAATACAAGAAGAAGAGAAAATGCAAACTTTTACAATGAAAGCTTAAAAGATACAGATTTAATGACACCGCATGAAGAGGGGAATTTAAAACATGTATACCATATGTATATCCTTCAATCAGAAAAGAGAGAAGAAATAGTATCTTACCTAAAAGGTAGTGGAATAGCTACAGGAATCTATTACCCAGTACCTATTCATCTTCAAAAGGTTTACAAAGGTCTTGGATATAAGCTTGGAGATATGCCAAATGCAGAGTATCTATCAGAAAGAACTTTTGCAATACCTATGTTTGCTGAATTAACTAGTGAAGAAAAAGAGTATATAGTTGAAAAGGTAAAGGAGGTTGACAAGTAATATGAAAATATCTAAAATATTGAAAAATGCAAAGAATGATTTCGGCATTTGCCAGATAGTTGAAGACGGTGAATTTGAAACCTTAGGGCTAGCAAGTTCTGAAGTGGACTTAGGGGTTTGTACTTTTATAGAAAATGAAAAATACATAAATAGTATATCTAAAAATGTAACTATGATAATAACTAAACCTGAGATAGCTGAAAAGATAAAGGACAGAGCAATTTGTATTAGTGATGATCCACGAATATCATTTTTTAAATTGCATAATTATTTATCAACCACAGATGAATATAATATGATTAAAAGATATAAAACTAAAATAGGTGCTGATTGTACAATTAGTAAGTTATCATGTATATCTGATGAGAATGTAAGTATAGGAAACAATGTAATTATAGAAGAGTTTGTTTCAATAAAAGAAAATACAATTATAGGAGATAACACTATCATTAGAGCAGGAACGGTAATTGGAGGAGAAGGCTTCGAGTTTAAAAGGATGTCTAGTAAACAAGTTCTTCCAGTAAATCATGTGGGATGGACAGTGATAGGGGAGTCTGTTGAGATACAATATAATACTTGTGTAGATAAAGCAATTTATCCATGGGATCAAACATTAATTGGCGATAACTGTAAGGTGGATAATTTAGTTCACGTAGCTCATGGTGTAAAGCTTGGAAATGCAGTCTTTTTAGTAGCAGGGTCTTTAATTGGGGGAAGAACATTAATTAAAGAAGGATCATGGATAGGAGTAGGCGCAACTGTATCTAATGGTCTTATTGTAGATGAGAATTGTAGAGTTAATATTGGATCTGTAGCAACAAGGAGTTTAGATAAAGATTCAAATGTTACTGGGAATTTTGCTATAGATCATAAGAGATTTATTGAATTTATAAGATCTATTAGATAGTATTAAGATATATGTGAATGATGAGATAAGTTAGAGCAGAAATATACTTATGTAAATCCTGTAATAAAGAATATCAATTGGCAAATGAAATTTAAATTTAAGGGAGATATAATATGAATGATAGGATGAAAATGAAAGATAATATTTTAGAAAAGATCCATAATAAATCAGCTGTAGTAGCTGTAGTAGGATTAGGGTACGTAGGGCTACCACTAGCAGTTGAAAAGGCTAAAGCAGGATACAAGACAGTGGGTTTTGATATACAAGAATCAAAGGTTAAGATGGTAAATGAAGGACATAACTATATAGGAGACGTTGTGGATTCAGATTTAGAACTACTAGTTAAAAGTGGATTATTATCAGCAACTACAGACTTCTCTATAGTACAAGATGCAGACTTTATAGCTATTTGTGTCCCAACTCCACTTGACCAATATCAACAACCAGATATTAGTTATGTAAGAGATTCTACTATAGCCATATCAAAATATTTAAAAAAGGGAGCTATAGTAGTTTTAGAAAGTACTACATACCCAGGGACTACAGAAGAGCTTATACTACCAATATTAGAGGAAGGATCAGGTCTAAAGTGTGAAGAAGACTTCTTCTTGGCATTTTCTCCAGAAAGAGTAGATCCAGGTAATAAGTTATATAAGACAAAGAATACTCCAAAGGTAGTAGGTGGAATAGGAAAAGACTCTACAGAGGTTGCGGCAGCAATGTACAGAGCGGTTTTAGAAGGGGATGTATACGAAGTATCATCACCAAAGGTAGCAGAAATGGAAAAGATACTTGAAAATACATATAGAAATATTAATATTGCACTAGCAAATGAAATGGCAATGATTTGTGATAAGATGGGGATAAATGTTTGGGAAGTAATAGATGCTGCCAAAACAAAACCTTATGGATTCCAAGCCTTCTATCCAGGTCCAGGACTAGGTGGACACTGCATACCACTTGATCCATACTATTTAACTTGGAAGGCAAGAGAATACGATTATCATACAAAACTAATAGAAACTTCAGGGATAATAAATGATAGCATGCCTTATTATGTTATAGAAAGAGCATCAAAAATATTAAATAGATACAAAAAGTCTCTTAATGGGTCAAAAGTATTAATACTCGGTGTATCTTATAAGCAAGATATAGATGACTTTAGAGAAAGTCCTGCCTTAAAGGTTATAGAAAACTTTGAAAATGAAGGATCCATAGTTGGTTTTTACGACCCATTTGTATCTGAATATAGTTTCAAAGGTAAAACCAAAGAAGGTATAAAAGAACTTACCAAAGAAGTATTAAAAGATGCGGACTTAGTAGTAGTTACAACAGCACATACAAATGTTGACTATAACTTTGTTCAAGATAATTCTATAGTTATATTTGACACTAAAAATGCTATGAAGGCTGTTGAAAAAAGAGAAAATATAGAATTATTATAAAGGGGTGTTATAATGCTTAAGTTTGCAATTATTGGATGTGGAAGGATATCACATAAACATATAGAGGCACTAATTAATAACAATAAAGAAGCGGTGTTGGTATCAGTATGTGATATTATAGAAGATAAAGCCATTGAATTAAAGAAACAATATGAAGATGTATTAAAAGAATCCGATGTAAGGGTGTATACAGACTATATAAAGATGTTAGAAAATGAAGAGATAGATGTAGTAGCAATATCTACTGAAAGTGGATACCATGCAAAACATGCTATGGACTGTTTAAATAAAGACAAGCATGTACTTATAGAAAAGCCTATGGCACTATCAGTAGAAGATGCAGATCGTATTATAGCTTTAGGAAAGGAAAAGAATAAGAAGGTATGTATATCACATCAAAATAGATTCAATCCTCCTATTCAAAAGTTAAGAAGAGCAATGGAAGAAGGCAGGTTTGGAAAGA
This sequence comes from Clostridium putrefaciens, assembly GCF_900461105.1. Taxonomy (GTDB): domain Bacteria; phylum Bacillota; class Clostridia; order Clostridiales; family Clostridiaceae; genus Clostridium_L; species Clostridium_L putrefaciens. The sequence goes on from NZ_UFWZ01000001.1 coordinate 491,277, forward strand.
TCATAAATGGAACTGCTAGGATACTTTGGACACGTGATGATAACTACTATAAGCAGGCACCTTGGAGAGGGACAAAAGCTTTAGATGGTGGAACTCTTATGAATCAATGTATACACAATATAGACTTACTTCAATGGATGATGGGATCAGAAGTTGAAAGAATACATGCTGAAAGAGACACATATTTAAGAAATATAGAAATGGAAGACTTCGGAGCTATATTAATTAGATTTAAAAATGGGTCTATAGGTATGGTTGAAGGAAGTGCTTGTGTTTATCCTAAAAACTTAGAGGAGACCTTAAGCATATTTGGAGAAAAGGGAACCGTTGTAATAGGAGGACTAGCTGTTAATGAAATAAAGACATGGCAGTTTGAAGATGAGAGAGATTATGACAAAGAAGATGAGAGCTCAGAAGTAGATAGTGTCTATGGTAAGGGGCATACTCCGCTTTATAAAGATCTTATAGATTCTATAAATAATAATAGGGAACCTTTAGTTAGTGGAGAAGAAGGAAAGAAAGCCATGCAGATAATACTTAAGGCTTATGAACAGTAATACCAAAATAAAATGTGGGTATGTTTATAATTCAACGTTTAAAGTTAAAAAGTTCTTAATATAAGAATAAATGAAAGATAGGAAGTGAAATGGTGGAAGTTTTATTTTTGATAGTTATATGTATATTAATAAGAATGGAGTACAAGGTATATAATACCTTTTTAAATCCTTTTATATTAATATCATCAGTCTACAGCCTTTTAATTTTAGTTAACAATACCATCGCTGTAAGATTAGGGTTTTATGAAATAGATAATAGTTCAATTATGTATATAATGTGTTTCCTTATTATTATATTTTTAGTTAGTATGTTTTTTAATAAGGTAATATATAAGAAGAATGTGGTTGTAAAGGATGAGATAAAACAATATGGTGATAATATTGTTAATAAAGATTTTGAAATATTAATAGTATTTTTAATTGGATTAATTGCTAAGTGCATTTCGCTTATTCAATGTATACAAGTATATGGTATTAATAATATAAAAGGAAAAGAATTCGGGATATTTGCCCACATTGGTAGCTTAGCTATAGTATTGGTGCCTTATATACTATTTTTATTTTTGAAAAATAAAAATAAGTTTTATTATATAATTATAATCATGGTACTTTACATAAATTTATTTTTATTTGGAGGTAAGTATACTATTTTTATAACTACAATGTACATTTTGATATTTAATGGAATAATGAATGATATTAGCATTAAAAAGTCATTAAAATATTTCGGTATATTTGGTTTAGGCGGAATACTTAGCTTTGTTGGAATATATGCATTAAAGCCAATTATATTATTAGGTAAATATGATAAAGGTGAATTCTTAGAAAGTGTTGGGTTTTCAGTTAAACATTTTGCTATGTATTTGTTAAGTCCCTTGATTTCTACAAATTATTATTTTAATAATAGGATAGATATGGGTGAGGGGATAATGATTATGTTTACTGTTCCAATTAATATAATTAAAGCATTATTTAGAACAGGTAAGTACATAAATCCTGTAATTACTGAAAATGTTCCTATATCGAACTATCAGGATACAAATGTAGGAGGAATATTTGCTGAATCTGTTTATGAATCTGGATTTTTAGTCGCTACTATCTATATAATAGTAATCTTTTGCATAATATATTACTTTTATAATTCAAGTAAATATAAAGCAAAAAATGTTGCATTAACCGCTTATATGCTATCGGTAGTGACAATGCTATTCTTTGGAAACTTCTTCACTGTTTCAGGTATATTTTTAAACTTTATATTATTATATGTTGTTGAGGTTATATTGAGAAACAAAAGATTTAAATATATGAAAAACCCATTAAAAAGATAATGTGAGGTATGATATGAATAAGCTAGCAATAGTTATATTAAATTGGAATGGATATGAAGATACTATAGAATGCTTAGAGTCTATAGTTAAGAATGAGACAGATAAGTTTACAGTCTTTTTATTGGACAATGGTTCATCTGATGGATCTTTAATTTATATTGAAGAATGGATAAAATCTAATTATAAATTAAAGAACATAATAGTCGATGATAAAGAATTTAATGTAATGAAAAGTTATAATGATTTTAATTTGATTTTTATTAGGGGAGAAAAGAACTTAGGGTTTGCTGGAGGAAATAATTTAGTTTTAAATAAGGTGAAGTATAATTATGAGTACTCACTTTTACTTAACAATGATACCGTCATAACTGAAGATTCTATAAGTAATATGGTTAGATATTTAGATGATAATAAAAATACAGGTGCTCTTAGTTGTAATATTAGATTGTATAGAGATAAACAGATGTTATGGAATGCAGGGGGAAGGTTTACTTTGTATGGAGATCGTAGATATTACACACAAAATAAAATAGATAGGCTTATAAAACAAGGAAAAGAATCTTTAGTAACACCATTTATTACGGGATGTGTATTAATGATTAGGAAAGAGATTTTATTAAAGCATGGTGTCCTTTCAGAAAAATTCTTTTTTGGGGAAGAAGATTTCAATTATTGTAAGAGGTTGAAAAATAACAATGTATTGGTAGAATCTATTCTAACATCTATTATATATCATAAGGTTGGTAGCTCAATAAATAAGACAGGTATAACAAATAGAAGTCGCTGCAATTCTTATGTAGTACACTTTTCTAATAGAATAATAAATCAAAAAGAGTTTTATAACTATGGTTATTGGTTGGTTTGGAGAGTGTTTTATATGATAGCAATATCTATTAAAATCTTTAAATTGACTAGAAGTGTTAGTGATGCTATAGACTCTATAAAAAGAATAAACCATTATTCTTGGAATGAAGATGGCATAGACTATGAATTATTTCGAAAGATAAGAGAATACTGATAAATAAGTGTTTTTGTTAGGTACTTATGTAAGTGTTTTTAATATATAAAGTTTGATTTAAATAAGGATATGCTTACATATTTGATTAATACTGTTGAAAAATAAATATATTTCATTGGATTAATGGAAGCAAATAGAAGTATAATATGAATAAAACATGAGTAGGGCAAGTATTTTGCCCTGCTTAATTTATCATTAGAGTTGCACAATATATAGTGAATTGGAGGATTTATGGGTAAAAATAAAGTAGTTAAATCTGCTAGTATAGTAATCACAATAACAATTTTAAGTAAGCTTGTAGGGTTTTTTAGGGATACACTTATAGCGAAGGCCTTTGGTACTACCTTCCAAACTGATGCTTATAATATGGCAATTACAGTACCTAATTTTATGTTTGGTATATTCGGACTTGCTATAACCACCACTTTTATACCTATATTAATTGAAACTTATAGGAATAAGGGTAAGAAAGAGATGTTTGACTTTGCTAATAATATAATGAATATACTTTTTGGTATGTCTATTTTATTATGTGCTTTTGGGTGGATTTTTGCGCCTACATTAGTGAAGATAATAGCTCCAAAATTCGATGGGAAAACTTACGATTTAACTGTAGCTCTTACTCGAATTAGTGTTATGAATATATTGTTTATGTCTATAAATAGTGGGTATGTGGCTATACTTCAGACATTAGAAGACTTTACAGCACCAGCACTAGTTGGGTTTATGCTTAATTTACCTATAATAGCGTACATATTAGTCGGTAATGTTTCTATTGAAGGCCTTATGGTAGCTACTGTAATAGGTGGTTCTATGCAAGTTTTAGTTCAACTTCCGTGGCTAATTAAACATAAATATAGGTATAAGTTCTTTATTGATTTTAAGGATAAAAGAATAAAGAAGATGTTAACTCTCATACTTCCAATAGTTATAGGGGCTAGTGTGAATCAAATCAATGCTATGATAGATAAGACTATAGGGTCTGGGCTTCCGGAGGGTAGTATAACAGCTTTAAACTTTGCAAGTAAGGTAAATGCACTTGTGTATTCTATTTTTGGTGCTGCTATAGTTACTGTTATGTATCCTACCTTTGCAAGCGAAGCTAATGAAGGCAATATGAAAAAGTTTAAGATGTACATAAGTAAGTCTATAAATAATATTAATTTAATAATGATACCAGCAACGGTTGGTATTATAGTCTTAAGCTCTCCTGTGGTTAAGTTCGTATTTGGAAGAGGACAGTTTAATCAAAGTTCTATAGAGATGACGTCTATTGCTCTTACGTTTTACTCCTTAGGTGTTATATTTTACGGTATGAGGGATATATTAAACAGAGCATTTTATTCACTCCAAGACACTAGAACGCCTATGATTAATGGTGTTATAGGTGTGGTTATTAACATAGTATTAAATTTAATTTTGGTACAGTTTATGGGAATAGGTGGACTGGCTCTTTCTACTTCTATATCAGCCTTTGTTTGTGCTATGCTTTTAATGTATAGCTTAAGGAAGAAGCTAGGTAACTTTAATGGAAAGATAATACTTTCAAGTTCTATTAAGATAATTATTTCATCCCTTGTTATGGGGGGCATGGCGAAGTTATCTTATGGGTTCTTAATTTCAAGACTTGGAGAGGTATCTTCGTTATTTGGTACTATAATAATTAGTGCTATAGTATATGTTATAATGATCACTCTTTTAAAGGTTAATGAGTTCTTCGATGCACTAAAGTTAACTCAGAAAAAGCTAAAGGGAAGAAAGAAAATTACCATTTAAAATAATGTTGTATTAAATAACCTTGTGCATAGGATTTGCTATGTACGGGGTTATTTTTTATTTCTTTATTTATATATTAGTATTTATATATTAGTGTTTATATATAGTGTTTATATATAGTCTTATGATTATATTAAGTTTAAAGTATTATGATTGTATTTGGAAGGTATAGTAGTCTGAAGATAATGTGAATAAGTGTATTATTATAGATATTATAATAAATTTGTGTATAATTATAGGTAGGATATAAGTTTATTTATGTATTATAAAAGTGGTATGTTGATAGACTAAATTTATTATTATTTGGAGGAGTTATGAATAAAAATAAGGTAGCTAAATCAGCTAGTATAGTGATAATTATTACGGTTTTAAGTAAGCTTTTAGGATTTTTTAGGGATACTCTAATAGCAGGAACCTTTGGTACTACTTATCAAACTGATGCTTATAATATGGCGATTACCATACCGAGTATTATGTTTGGTATATTTGGACTTGCTATAACTACTACATTTATACCTATATTAAATGAGACTTTTAATTCTAAGGGTAAGGAAGAGATGTTTAACTTTGCTAATAATATAATGAATATACTTTTAGGATTATCTCTTGTATTATGTTTTATTTCTTGGTTTTTCGCACCACAAATTGTGAGAATTATAGCTCCGAAATTCACTGGTGAAATTTATGAATTAACGGTTAAACTTACGAGACTAAGTTCTATTAATATATTATTTATGTCTATGAATAGTGGTTATATAGCTGTACTTCAGACTTTAGATGACTTTATAGCACCAGCTTTAATAGGGTTTATGATTAATATTCCTATAATAATATATATATTAATCGGTAGCCCTTCTGTTGATGGACTTATGGTTGCTACTGGAATAGGGTATGTTTTGCAGGTTCTTATACAAATTCCGTGGCTTATTAAGCATAATTATAAATATGAGCCTTTTATTGATTTTAAAGATCAAAGGATAAAAAGTATGCTTGGGCTTATAATTCCTATACTTATAGGGGCTAGTGTAAACCAAATTAATTCTTTGGTGGATAAAACTATAGGGTCAGGTCTTCCTCACGGGAGTATTTCTGCGCTTAATTTTTCACAAAAGATAAATGCACTTATGTATTCTATTTTTGGAATTGCTATAGTTACTGTAATGTACCCTAGATTTGCAAATGAGGCTAATGAAGATAATTTGAAAAGGTTTAAGATGTACATAAGTAAGTCTATTAATAATATCAATTTAATAATGATACCAGCAACTGTTGGGATTATTGTATTGAGTACTCCTTTGGTGAAGTTTATATTTCAAAGGGGGGCTTTTGATGAAAGCTCTGTACAGATGACGTCTATTTCTCTTACTTTTTATTCTCTAGGAGTTATATTTTATGGTATGAGGGATATACTAAATAGAGCCTTTTATTCTCTGAAGGATACGAAAATCCCTATGATCAATGGTGCAATTGGAATGATTATAAATATAGTATTAAATTTGATTTTGGTTAGGTTTATGGGTATAGGTGGACTAGCTCTTTCAACTTCTGTATCAGCCTTTGCTTGTGCTATGTTATTAATGTTTAGCTTAAGGAGGAAGATAGGAAGTTTTAACGGTAAGAGGATACTTTCAAGTACTATTAAGATAACTATTTCATCCCTTGTTATGGGTGGAGTTTGTAGTTTATCTTATAAGCTTTTATCATTAAAACTTGGGGAGATATCTTCATTGTTTATTACTATAATAATTAGTGTTATAATATACATTATTATGCTTATATTTTTAAGGGTAAAGGAATTCTTCGATGCGCTAAGAATGCTTAAAAAAAGGCTAAGTGTTAAGGAAGAAGGTAATGCAGTTATTGCATCTTAAGGGTATAGTATAAATAATTTTTAAATAAAGATAGGGTGGTGGTTATATGTCTATACTAATTACTGGAGGGGCAGGATATATTGGAAGTCATACCTCTGTGGAGTTATTAAAAGCAGGTTATGACATTGTAATAGCTGATAACTTTTCTAATAGTAAGCCTGAGGTTTTAAATCGTATTGAGGAATTGACAGGAAAGAAGTTTAAATTTTATGAGATTGATATTTTAGATAGGGATTCTTTAAATAAGGTGTTCTTAGAGAATAGTATTGAGGCTGTTATACATTTTGCAGGGCTTAAGTCTGTGGGTGAATCTGTAGCAATGCCTATAAGCTATTATTATAACAATATTACAGGGAGCCTCATTCTTGCTGAAGTTATGGCAAAACATGATGTAAAGAAAATAGTGTTTAGTTCCTCGGCAACGGTATATGGTATGAATAATGTTTCACCATTAACTGAGGATTTACCTCTTAGCACAACTAATCCTTATGGAAGCACTAAGCTTATGATTGAACAAATATTTCAAGATATATATGTGTCTGATAAGGACTGGAGCATTGCTCTTCTTAGATATTTCAATCCTATAGGTGCACATGAAAGTGGCAGAATTGGAGAGGATCCAAAGGGAACACCTAATAATATAATGCCATATATTACTCAAGTGGCTGTGGGTAAAAGAGACAAGTTAAGCATTTTTGGCGATGACTACGATACTCATGATGGCACAGGGGTAAGGGATTATATCCATGTAGTAGATCTTGCAAAGGGACATTTAAAGGCAGTAGAAAAGATTATGGGAACTAAAGGTATAGATGCTTATAATCTTGGTACAGGCATAGGATATAGTGTTTTAGACCTAGTAAAGAACTTTGAAGAAGCTACAGGCGTTAAAGTACCCTACGTTATAACAAAAAATAGACCAGGAGATATTGCTACCTGCTTTTCAGATCCTACAAAAGCACTTAAAGAGCTAGGATGGAAGACAGAAAAGACACTTAAAGATATGTGCAAGGACTCCTGGAGATGGCAATCAAATAACAAAGCAGGTTATTAAAACCCCATAGGACATAAAATTTAAGGGTAGGGTGTGAAGGTTATGGGAAAATCTAAAAGAACATTTAATAATAAATCTAAAAAGACTAAGATAATATTGGGTACATTTGCTATGCTTTTTATTGTGATCTTTATTCTTTATAAGAATACTAATAAGATGCAGTATAAAGATATTAAGCTTCCAGATAGTGAGCTTGGAATAAATGAAGAGATGGTTACTAAAGAAGATGAGAGAAATATAACTAATATACTTTTGCTTGGTGTAGATAATGAGGAAGATGCTTCTGATTCAATTATGGTTCTTTCTATTAATAAGGATAAGAGTAGTTTAAAGTTAACATCTATTATGAGGGATAGTTACATATTCTTTGGTGATGATAAGGTAAATAAGTTGAATTATGCTTATCATTACGGTGGGCCAGAACTTTCTGTAAAGACAATAAACGAAAATTATGATTTAGATATAAGGGATTATGTAAAGGTTGATTTTAATGGACTTGATAATATCATAGATGGTTTAGGTGGAATTGAAATGGATATAACATCTGAAGAGCTACCCATTATAAACGGGCTTAAAAAGGGTGGTAAACAAACTCTTAATGGAGCCCAAGCTGTGATTTATTCTAGGATTAGAAAAGTAGGTAACAATGATTATGGAAGAACAGATAGGCAAAGAAAGGTCATGCAAGAGATTCTTAGAAAGTTAAACTCTGTTCCGGTAACTCAGTATCGTAAGTTAATATCTAGTCTTAGTGAATATGTTGAAACTAGTATTAGTACTACAGAACTTGTAGGTATGGCTTCAAAGTCATCAGGTTTTAAGAATAGTAGAATGGAAGAGCTTAGAATTCCTCTAGATGGAACTCATAAGGATGAATATATAAACAATTTATTTTATCTTAAGTGGAATAAGGAGAAAAATGTTCAAGGAATTCATGATTTTATTTACGGTGAGTAGATAATTATATAAGTATGTGGAAGCTGTTAGAGTTAATTGTTAGCACCTAAGATGTTAACCCATTAAAAGGGGATATCTTAGGTGCTTCCTTTATTTAGTTTTGTCATTTCTTGTTTATAGTTCTTTTATAGAAATATTTGCATACTCTTCTAGTTCTTCTGGTGTAATGTTTGATAGGGCATCGTGTAGGTAAAGTTTGAAGGTTCTATTGCCGTCCAATTCTTTTAATCTTTTTTCAGCCATTTCTCCTGAGATTCCCATGATTAGGATTCCAAGAACGGTACTTAAGAAATAGTCATCAGTATGGCCACTAAAGGTTGTTATTAATGCCCCTGTGCTAGATCCTGTACCAACTACCCTTTGAAGTCTTGGTGTACCGTTTTTAATCTTCACTAGGGTTTTACCGTCGGTTATTATGTCTTCTTTCCCTGTCATTGATACTATCATGTTTCTATCCTTTGCAAGTTTTACGCAACACTCTTCACCGTCTGATTCATCTTCAAAGGAGTCTATTCCTTTAGCTTTGGCTTCGTATCCTAGAATAGTTTTGATTTCACCTAAATTTCCTTTTAATATAGAAATTTGTACCTCATCTAACACTCTTTTTATAGCTTCACCTCTAAAGGGGCTTGCTGATATTGCAGCTGGGTCTAGCATAACAGGAACATTAAATTTATTAGCTGACCTACCTATGTTAACCATAATATCTAGATACTCACGAGTTATAGTACCAAAATTAAGCATCACAGCATTTACTCCTGCGTGAGGAATTATGTTATGTGACTCTACAATGTCATCTGTAAGCACAGGTGAACCACCAGCATAAACGCAGCAGTCTACAAGGTCTAGTGCTGTAACATAGTTTGTCATAAATGTTATTAGAGGCTTATCCCCTGTATATTTTTTGTTTAATAAGCTTTTTAAACTCTTTATGAGTTCCAAAATATCACCTCAATTATAGCTTAGGTAAATTTATTTTCATTATTACCTAAGCTAATTATTTAAATAGATTTGTTTTAGGATTTTATTTATAAGTTATATTATGGCATTTATTTGTTCTAGAATTTGTTAATGGTTTATATTAGATCTATTTAACAATTTGCATATTAGCCTTAGATTTTATTTTATCTTCATTTTCCACTATAGTAGACAATGTGTCTATTAAATTAACTTTAAACTTATAATGTCCTTCATCTTCTTTTGTAATTTCACTTGCAAGCTCGCCAGCCACGCCCATAAGCATTATAGCTGTGGATGCTGCTAATACGTAATCATCAGTAACTCCACAATAGGTAGCAACCATAGCACCTAGAATGCAACCAGTACCAATAACTTTTGGAAGCCTGTCTGTACCATTTTCAATAACAATTATTCTTTCACCATCAGTGATTATGTCTTTTGGCCCAGTCATTGCTACTACTAGGTTTCTTTCTTTTGCAAGCTTTATACAGAATTCCTCAGCGCCTTCAGGATTTTCATTAGAATCTACACCTTTAGAATTTGTCTTAAGACCAAGGCAGGCTTTAATTTCACCAAGGTTTCCCTTTATTACGGAAACATTAAGCTCATCCAGCATTCTTTGGATAATCATAGTTCTAAAAGGTGTAATGCTAGTTGCTACAGGATCTATTACTATAGGAATGCCTCTTTCGGTAGCTTTTTTACCAGCTTCCATCATAGAATGATACTGCTTTTCTGTTATAGTTCCTATATTAAATATTAATGCGTCTACGTTGCCGTATTCTACAACATCCGCAGCATCTATAGAATCATCTGTCATTACAGGACTTCCTCCTATGTAGGATGTTACACTAGTAGCATCATTTGCAGTAACATAGTTTACAGCAAAATCTACAAGCGGGTTCTTCTCCATTGTAAGTCTAATTAGGTCTATTGATTTATCTATATAGTTCATATAAAAATTCTCCTTTATTTGATGCATATAATATTTTTCACATCACTATTGATAATGATAATGAATATCAAGGGGTTTGTCAATAAGGAGATTATTAAAGAAGGGTTATTGATTAAAAGTAAAAAGGTGCCAACCTCTAAGAGATTGGCACTGACACTTATAAATATGGCTAAGTGAAATTAAATAATTTAAGTAAATACAAAGCCTTTGCTGACGCTGTTATTAACCATTTTACAATGTAATTATACTATAGATATGGTATATAGAGTATTATTATAAATTAAATTACTCGTCTTATTCTACTTACTTTGTACCAAGGTACGTCCACGATTCTAAGAAAATTTCTTGAGTTTGGTGACTCTATCCATTTTCCATCGCCTATGTACATACCTACATGGTTAAGGTCGCTGAAAAATAGTAGATCACCAGGTTTCACGTTGGCTTTAGATACTTCTACTCCATTATTTATTTGGTCCCAGGTAGTTCTTCCAATATTTACACCAGCTTGTCTAAATCCCCATTGCATAAGGCTTGAACAGTCAAATGATCTATATCCAGAATTTATATATTTAATTGGTATGTTGTACATACCCCTTTTAGCCTGATTTGGGAAACGTAGTATAAGTGAATTTAGTGTATCTGTTGTTAAAAACTCTCCAGAACCTCCCCATATATAAGGGCTGCCAAGCTGTGATGCCATTGCACTAATGACAATATTATATATATTTTCATAATCCACAGGATCTTTTGAGTTTGAATCATACGCCATTTTAACGTAGTCTTTACCAACGTATCCAGTCTTACCATCATAGATAATCTTATACCATTGTCCTGAAGTTCCTATAATATTGCAAGTTTTTCCGGGTAATATATAAGCTATAACTTGACTATCATCTGAAGTACTTGGTTTACTTCTAAGTCTTAAATTAGTACTAACATTATGGATGATACCAACGCCAATATCTTTTAATACTTCATCAGGTATTGATGGAGTAGGAGGTGTTGGCGGATTAATATCAGGAACTTCACTTCCTAAGACATTAGTATAATCTTTGTGGATATAACCAACCTTATTATCACATTCAATAAAGTACCAATCCCCAGATTTGCCATTTATATTAAATCTTTGATCTGATATTAAGTAAGAAATTACAGAGGAATTAGTATTAGGCTCTTTCCTCATCCTTAAATTAGTTATTACATTAATAACTGAACCTTTAGATGGCTTGTCTCCACTTGGAACCTCTATAGGTGGATTTGTTGTATTATCTCCAAGTTCTTTTACATAATCCTTATGGACATATCCAACCTTGCCATTAGATTCTATGAGATACCAGTGGCTAATCTTATCCTTTATGTTAAACTTTTGTCCGTTATTTAAGGAACCAATAACGGAACCTGAAGTACTAGCAGAGGATCTTATTCTTAAATTAGAATTTACGTTAACAACGACACCACTTGAATATGCTGTGTCATTAGGAGTTTTAGTTGGATTTTCTACTGGTTTTGTAGGGGGATTAGAATTAAGTTCTTTTACATAATCCTTATGGATATAACCAGACTTTCCACCGACATCCACGCTATACCAATCGCCAACTTTACCTTTTATGTTAAATTGTTGTCTATTTATTAGTTGACCAACTACGGAATAATTCATTCCAGCAGACTCTCTAATATTTAGATTAGTATTTACATTGATAACTTCACCTTTAGAAGAGGTCGTGTTTTTAGCAACATCTGTAGGTGGTTTTGAAGGAACATCATTATTAATTTCTTTTACATAATCTTTATGGATATAGCCAGTCTTACCATTAACTTCTATAAGGTACCATTGTCCAGACTTTTCTTTTATGTTAAATCTATCACCACTTCTTAAATAACCAACAATAGGAGAAGATGTACTAGAAGATGATCTTATTCTTAAATTAGTACTTACATTAATAACTTCACCCTTAAAAGAACTTCCTATATTGGACTTTTTAACTGATGTTGTAGAGGTATCGTCATAAAGTTCTTTTACAAAGTCCTTGTGTACATAACCTATAATGCCATCAAAATCTATGTTATACCAATGTCCAGTTTTACCTTTTATGTTAAATTGTTGACCTTTTACTAAGTGGCCTAATGTGGAGGAATTAGTTCCAGCCGATTCTCTAATGTTTAAATTAGTACTTACATTAATAACTTCACCTTTAGAGGCCTTAATTTCAACAGAACTTTTAACATTTGATGTGTTATTCTGATCTTCAATAGCGTAAACAGGGTTGTCTGTAAAATTAATACTACTAACAATGCTAGCAGAAATAATAAACATTGATATTTTCTTTTTATTCATATTTAATTTAACCTCCGATTATTTAAATTATTAAGATATTTAGTAATAAATAGATACTTTATAGTTTAATTTAATTATACATCATAATGTTAAAAGTTTTAATGGATAAATGAAAATAGTTCCAATTGCAGAAGGGAAAGTTGTGATTTAAGAGCTTCAAAGAAAGACGGATAAATAGAAATTAAAGTGGGAAAACTAATTTAAGGAGATAAAACTAAGTTAAACAAACAGAATTTAAAATGAAAGAACTAATGGGTAAAATAAGACTCAAAAGGAGGCGATTTTATGGGGAAGAAATCTAAGATTATAGCCTTAAGCATTTTAATTATTGGACTATTAGTATTAGCTTATAATAATTCAATTCATAATGAAGGTGGAGTGGAGAAAAGTATAGAAAAGGATGTGGATGCTGAGAAGGATAAGATTAAATCAAAAAAGGACACCCCCGCAGAGGATAATAGTAATGAAAGTAATTTAGAGGAAGAATCAAAAGAAAACTTAAAAGAAAAATCAGAGAAAAAACTATGGAAAGAAACATGGAACAAATCAGAGAAAGAATCATGGAAAATGGATAAGAGCGAGGCTAAAAGCCAGTGTAATGTTTATAAAACTTGTATTGAGGGCTGCGAAAATACTCCTTTAAATGAAGAATCTAAAGGTAAAGGTGTACAGATAGAATCTAAAGAATTAAATTACTCTAATGATAAGGTAGAAGTAAATATTAAATTTCCTAAGATCCAATGGAAAGGAGAGCCAAAAGATAAGTCACAAATTGAGGCACCTATAATAAAAGAAGATATAGCTCTTAAGATTAATAAAGAAATTGAAGATTATACTATGGCATTTAAAAATAACATAGAAAAGGGAGCAGCAAAGTATAAAGAAAAATGTGATAATAGTGGTAATAAGTTTAATGTACAAGTAGCGAAAAGTGATTATAAGGTAACATACAATAGTGACAATATATTAAGTATATTAATTGAATATTATGAGTACACCGGGGGTGCTCATGGCATGACATACAAAATTAATTTTAACTATTATATAGATACAGGAGATAAAATAAATCTTTCATCCTTATTTAAAGAAGGCTTTAATTATAAAGAGAAGATTGATGAGTCAATTAAAGAGTCTATGTCCAAACACCCTGAAATTTACTTTGAAGATAAGTTCCAAGGTATAAATGATGACACAAGTTTTTACATTACTAAAGAAGGAGTAGTGATATACTTCCCGCTTTATGAAATAGCCCCATACTCCACAGGAATACCAGAGTTTACACTGTCTCTATAAAAATGTGAAAGCACCTCAGAGTTGTAGCTAATTTGTGGCATAGACTCTGAGGTGCTTTCACATTTTATGGCTTATAGTGACACGTAATTCAAATTACAAAGGTATAATACTATATTTTGATTAAATAATACTCTATAGGAAACAATATAAATAGAGATTAATAGATCTTTTTAATTTGGCTTGTCCTGGGGCAAATTCAGATATTATAGACTTGTGTTTATTTTAAGAGAATAAAATGTCGAAATTAGAGTAATAAGGAAGATTAATAGTATAATTACATGGGTGTTATTTCAAATTAAGTTAATTAAACAATGAGTATAGTAATATATGAGTAAAATCAGTAAAGAACAAATTAAAAGTAATAAATTGAATTAAGTCTTTAATTATGCTAAAACTAATGTTAATATATACATAGAATATTACTTTAAAGATGATAGCTTTGAGAAAGAGGGAGAAATTTGGAGATTAATACAGACATAAAAGATTTAAGAGATCTTACACTTATAAGATTTATAGTGAAAAAGGATTGTGGTACATATTTTAAGGCAAGAGGATATAGCGGAGAAAAATACATAATTATTAAGAATGATGCTTCTAAGCATTTAAAAGAAGCTAGTGATGCATCCTACCATGTTATAAAGGAAGAAAAGGGAGTATTAATAAAAAGGCAGGTGTGCTACCCAATAAGCTCAGCGGAATTTGAAGACTTATTTTATAAGTTTAACCCAGAAGGGCCTAAATCTATGAAAGAGCTAAATGGTTTTGAAGAGTTTCAAAGCAATTAATTAGTTTGCATGTTAAGAATGAATTTATTTATGAGTACCATTCTTATAATGGAAACTTTAACAGTAGCGATTCGATATATTAATATAGAGGAATGATTCTAATAGTAGAATATTAGTTATGATTAATAAATACATAAACATATAAACAAATACAATAACCACAAGAAATATAAGAGATACAAGAGAATAAATAACTAGGAAGATAAAGCTTAAAGCCAAAGGGTGGTATCTAGGCTTTATTTATTACGTGTTTAAATCACAAATACAAAAAAATGGATACGCCTAAGAGGTGTATCCATTTCTTCGTATAGGTCTAATCTGCGAATATAGTGGACTTTGAAGTCTTGTTATTTAAAAGTATAAATGATGTTATAAACATCACTATAGTGGGTACTACCCATACAAATCCACTATCATATAGGGGAAGTTTAGTTAATAGGTTAATAGTTTTAATGTTGTAGCTGTTTATATATTTCACATTAGAAAGGGTGCTTAATATACTAAATAAAAGTGAAGTGTATACAGTTATTTTAAATACATTGTTATTTTTAATCGTATCTTTAATAAGTGTAAGTAGTATTAAAGTTATAGCTATAGGATAAAGTATATTAAGTATAGGACCTGCAAATTTTACTATTTGTTCTACTCCAGAGGAGCCTATTACTACTCCTATGATGCTCATGAATATAGCATTAAACTTATAAGATAATCTTCCATTGGTTAAACCTTCAAAAAAGGATGAACCGGAAGAAATTAGACCGACAGAAGTTGTGAAACATGCAACTCCAATTGTGATACCTATTAATATACTTCCTATAGAGCCTAGATTACGCTGTGATATTTCTAGGAGCAGAAAGGTTTTTGATACATCAGAATCAAATACACTGCTAGTTTGTGCACCAAGATGCATTAAACCTGAGTAAACAACTGCTAGTCCTATTATTGCTATGGCTCCAGATTTTAATGTCATACCCATGACTTTGTCTTCACAGTAGCCTTTAGCTAAAATAGATTTGAATACTATAGAAGAAAAGACCAATGCAGCTAAAGCGTCCATAGTTTGATAACCTTCTTTAAGCCCTGAAGCAATAGGGAGAGTTTTACCTGTATTTATAATAGGAGATGTAGGAAACAGTATACCTTTGACTATCAATATAGACAGGGTTATTAGCAGTATAGGAGTTAGATATTTACCTATAAGGTCCATAATTTGCGATGGATTTAGTACAAATACTAAATTTAAAACAAAGTAAAATATTACAAATGCAAGAGCTGGCACACCTGGAAATACAGGAGATATAGCAAGCTCATAAGTTGTAGCTGCGGTTCTTGGTATTGCAAGCAAAGGTCCAATGGTTAAAAATAAGGATATAGAAAATATCTTAGTGAAAATTGGTCCTACAGGTAGTCCTATATTTTCAAAATCACCATTAACCTTAGTACAAGCAATAATTCCTAGAAGTGGTAGTCCTACTCCTGTAAGTATAAAACCTATAGCGGAGAAGACGTAGCTTGTTCCAAATATGTTTCCAAGATAGGGTGGGAATATAAGGTTGCCTGCACCAAAAAACATTGCAAATAGTGCAAAACCTATTATTATTATATCTTTTGTGGATTTTTTCATTAGAGCACCTCAATTCATAAAATTTATATTATGTATTAGTGGATATTAGGCTTTAGTTAATAATCCACTTTACTTAAAATTATTCTACTTTAAGAAGATTCACATAACTTTAAAAATAAAGTTAAATCTATGGTATCATCTATATTAATAAAATTCAATAAAAATTCAAAAAAAACTAATAAAAAGAACTGATAATTTATATAAATATCATCAAATACTTGTATAGGAATTGTTAATATGGCAATAATCTTATGTATAAATAGAAGAAAATGTTTACAAAAATAAAGGTGAAATATGGAGGTAAATATGAATAAGATTTTATTAGTTGGAAGGCTCGTAAAGGATCCTGAAATTAAAGTTTTACAAGCAGGAGAGAGGAAGGTTGCAAAGTTTATTTTAGCTGTTAATAGAAATTATAAAAATTCAGATGGAGAAAATAAGGCGGATTTTGTTCCTGTTTCTGTATGGGGAAAAAGAGCAGAAATTATAATGAAGTACCTTCAAAAAGGTAGTTTTGTAAGTATCAGTGGAAGACTTAATACAGGAAGTTATGAAGATAAAGAAGGAAATAAAAGATATACCTATGAAGTTGTAGCAGAAGATTTCCATTTCGTAGACAATAGGAAGAAAGATGAAGTGGCACAGTAAATATAATAAATTCTATCTTTTAATTTTAAATATAAAAAAAGAAATTGGAACTAGTAAAGTGATAAAAGAATAAAAAGGTAAAAGAATAAAAGAATAAAAAAGTAGAAGAATAAAAGAATAAAGTAAAATAAAAAAAGATAGCCCTGAAATTACAGGGACTATCTTTTTAAAATATCTAAAGAAGATTATTTTTAATTACTTCTTCTAAGTCATAACCATTTTTTATACCATCTATGATTTTAGCGGATTTTGATAAGTTTCCAATTAGAACACCACCAACTAATATGTTTTCTCTAAAGAATAACTTTTTATAGATTCCTTTATCTAAATCTTTAAAAGCTAGCTGTTCTAATGAACTATCATCAAGATTTATTGATCCAGCAGAGAATATTTTAGCATTTAAAGCATTAAATATAACAGAAGATACAAAGCTATTAAATGCTACATCATCTCCAGCGGCATTAGCACCAGCAACTTTACCCATTTCAATTGCTGCAGGCCAGTTGCCAAATATGGTGCCTTTTAATTCTGCAATATCTCCAGCAGCATAGATATCCTTTATATTTGTTTCCATCTTATCATTAACTCTAACACCCTTATCAGATGCTAATCCTGCCTTCTCTGCTAGGTGCTTTTTAGGTCTTATTCCTACAGAAAATAAAATCATATCAGTTTCTAAGATTATCCCACTTTTTAATCTTAAGCCTACAATTTTAGGCTTTTTAACAAAGTCATGATTTGAAGTTGGGATCATGCACATATCTGCAATTATTTCTTCAACTGAGTCACCTAATAACAGGTTAATTCCAGATTTATCTGCTATTTTCTTAAAGATATCAGCACCTTCGTTATCTAATTGCCTTGGAAGGAGTCTTGTGCTAAATTCTACAACAGTTACATCTAAGCCCTTTTGTTTTAGATTCCAAGCAGCTTCAAGACCTAGAAGTCCCCCACCGATTATTACAGCTTTTTCAGATTTTTCTATATAAGATTTAACGTTTATAGCATCATCTAATTCTTTTAGTGTAAAGAGGCCATCTACTTCTTTGTAATTTTCAAAAGTTAGAACTAAATTTCCAATTTTACTTTTAAATTCATCGCAAGCAACTTTTATAGGCGGTATAAAGTTATAACTACCATTTGCTAGTATTAACTTATCATATTCTAAAGTCGTGCCATTATTTAAAAGTATTTTCTTACTATCAGGTATTATTTCGTTTACATATACTCCAAGAGTTTGTTTTATATTATTATCTTCATACCAATTGCTTTTTGCGATATAAAAGCTTTTATCATCAATAGTAGTTGTTATATAATCTGAAAGTTGAGGTCTAAAGTAAGACATAGACTTTTCTTTAGATACTATCTCTATAGAACATTTTGGATTTCTTTCTCGTATAGCCTTTGCAGCATAAAATCCAGAAGCTCCATTTCCGATTATAACAAACCTTTCTCTAGTTTCCTTTTTGAATTTAGGAGTTGAAGAAATTACTTCTACAAATTGATCCTTAGAAGCCCCACATACAGGACATATCTCAGGAGGGAAGTCACCTTCAAATATTTCTCCACAAATAACACATTTCCAAAGTCTTGTTTTCTTTTTTACAGCAGGAGTAGTGGAAACCTTTCCTTTTTCTAATAACTTTTCTGCAAAAGCTTCACCAAAATTAAATGCTTTTGTAAGTTCATCTTCTGAAGGTTTAAAGTTTACCTTAAGTCCTGGGGTAAGAATATTCATTCTTAATTCCTTAAGTCTTCTTTCTATGTTAGGTACAGCTTCTCCACTCCAACCATAAGATCCAAAAGCAGCTGCAACTTTTCCACCATGAACTAGGGGATTTAGCTTTGTTAGTACATCACGTATAGGCTCAAGAAGTTCACTATTAATAGTAGGTGAGCCAAAAAGTACACCCTCCGAGCTAGTTATATCCTTTATAATGTCATCCATGTTACTTTGGATTACATCATAAGACTTTATCTCAAAATTACCCTTAGATTTTATACCCTCTGCTATTTTATCACCCATGGATTTAGTATAACCATAAGCGGATACATAAGATATAGTTACCTTTGGTACTTCAGCCTTAGGCTTTGGTGTGCTCCACTCTTTATAAAGTTCAACTATTTTATTAGGATTTTCTCTTAAGATAGGGCCGTGACCTGTACAAATTGTATCGATATCTAATTTTTCTATTTTGTCTATAGCTTTAAGCACATAAGGCTTAAATGGTCCCATTATACAGTCGAAGTAATATTTTAATGATTCCATATAATGTTCTTGGTTTTCAATTAAATCATTAAAAACATTTTCACTGCAATAATGTGTTCCAAAGGAGTCACAAGTGAATAATATTTTATCTTCAGGTACGAAGGTGTAGATTGTATCTGGCCAATGTAAAAATGGTGCAGATACAAATTGTAGTGTTTTATTTCCAAGAGATAATGTTGACCCATCCTCTACCACTATGGATTCAAAAGGTACGTTAGCTATTTTTTTCATGAACTTTATGGCTGCCGCAGAACCTACTATTTTGGCATTGGGAGAAAGTTCAAGAATTTTTGCAACGGAACCTGCATGATCTGGTTCAGTATGATCTACTATTATGTAGTCTATTTTATGAATGTCTATGTCTAGGGACTTTAATCTGTCTAAGTATTGATCAAAAAACTCAAGCTTTACAGTCTCAAGTAAGGCAACCTTTTCATTTCCACGTATTACATATGAATTATATGTTGTTCCATAGGGTGTGTACATTATTATGTCGAAAACTCTAAGTGATGGATCTAATGCTCCAACCCAATAAATATCTTTTTTAATTTCTAAAGATCTCATATTCATCATTCCTTTCAATAATGCTATAAAAGTATGTATTAATTATATCATCTAATCGAAAACATTGCTTAATATACGAGTCATTGGGAGCTTGTGCCTTAAATTAGGAGTTTAGCTACCGTAAACATCATATTGTTAGTTTAAACAATATTGTAAGATTTTAAACTAAGGTATTTTAATAACTTATAATAGATTGTAGGGAATTGTAAATGTGTTTAAATCATAATTGTAAATGTTTTTAAATCATAATTGTAATTGTAATTGTAATTGTAATTGTACTTAAATTGTAATTGCGCTTAAATTGTAAATGTATGTATAATTAAAGTTTTAACAAAACAAAATAAGCAATAGTAGTTATTAGCTACTACATACTATTATAAAGCAAAATACAGATTTGGTCAATAGGGGTAAATATTTTTAAGATATTGTATATGATTCATTTATGATAATGTCTTAATATACCACATTTGATTATGTTTTAAGGGATTTAAATAATATTTAATGATATTTTAACAAATAATATCTTGATGATTTAGATAATAATCTTTATAATAGATTCATTGCATAGAATTCATAATAGGTAGACGCAGTATTTACAGAACATATTACATATATATATAAGAGAAAATTTATGCATTGTCTTAATATTTATAGTGGAGTCATTGCATCAGAACATATATTATAAGATATATGCTAAATACAGTAGATTACATTACATAAAATATAATCACAAGGAGTTTGAATATGAATTTTTCACAATTACTTAAGGTCTTTATTTTCTCTGCTATACCTCTTACAGAGCAAAGAGCAGCAATACCTATAGGCATTGCTCAATATGGATTAGATCCAGTTTCTACTTTGATAGTTAGTTTTCTTGGAAGCTTAGTGCCAGTGCCTTTTATATTGCTACTTTTTAATGTTGTATTTAAGTGGATGAAAAAATACAAGTTTTTTAATCCCTTAAATAAAATAATAGAAAATAAGATACAAAAGGGTACAGGGAAGATTGAGAAGTATAAAGAAATAGGCCTTATAATATTTATAGGAATCCCTCTACCAACTACAGGACTTTGGACTGGTAGCGCTGTAGCTGCAGTACTTGGCTTAGATTTCAAAAAATCAATGCTTTGCGCTGCTATAGGTGGATTAATATCAGCTATTATAATAACATTAATTACTATTAGCGTAGGAAGTTTTGCTTCGCTATTTTCGTAAAATTAGTGTGGATTCTAAGTTTTGAGTTAGGACTTTCCTAACTTAGTGTAGCATGTAAGCTTTGATTTATCACTTTTATAGATTAATGCGTAAAAACAAGGTAACTTTTAATATAAAAAGGTTATCTTTTTTTTGTGAATTTATATATAAACTTTAATAAAGATGGAATTTACAGATTGTATCTATAATTTAGATTTATTTGAATATTTGTATAGAAGAATCAAATAACACTATGCTATAATATTCCTATAATAGTTTGAAATACATATATGGAAGGAGGAGTTATTTAATTGGTCTATATTTTAGTGAAATGACCTGTTAGATAATGAGTTATTGGATATGGAAGTTAATAAGTTTGTTGAATTTAGAGAAAAGGTTTTAGAAAATGTGGGGAAGGTTATAGTAGGTAAAAAGAGAAAAATAGATAGAATAATAGTTGCGTTTATATGCTCTGGACATGTTCTTTTAGAAGACGTTCCAGGACTTGGGAAAACTAAACTTGCAAGAGCTTTATCTCAAACGTTAAACTGCTCTTTTAAAAGAATTCAATTTACTCCAGACCTTTTGCCTTCAGACCTTACAGGTATATATTATTACAATCAAAAGACCATGGAATTTGAATTTAAAAAAGGACCTTTATTAAGTCAATTTGTATTAGCAGATGAAATTAATAGGGCAACGCCAAGAACGCAATCTGCTTTACTTGAGTGTATGGAAGAAAGGCAAATAACTGTAGAAGGAAATACATTAAAACTGGACAAACCATTTTTCGTTATTGCTACAGAAAATCCTATAGAACAATTTGGAACATTCCCACTGCCAGAAGCTCAATTAGATAGATTTTTCATGAAACTATCTATGGGATATCCATCTTATAGTGAGGAAATTGCTATATTAGATAGGTATAAAGAAAAGGATCCATTAGAAGAATTAAAGCCGGTTATAACTTTAGAGGAAATACAATATCTTCAAAAAGACTTTGTGTATGTTGAAGTTAAAGAGGAGATAAAAAGATATATATTAGATGTAGTAAATGAGACTCGTAGACATAAAGATATTGAACTCGGTGCATCTCCAAGGGCTACAATAGCACTTATGAAAGGCTGCCAAGCTTATGCAGCAATACAAGGTAGGGACTATGTTATAACAGAAGATGTTAAGTCTATTGCTCCAGATGTCTTAAGTCATAGAATTATATTAAAAGCTGGAGGACGAACTTTAGGAGATAAGTCTCATGAAGCCATTGAAGATATATTAAATAATATTAATACACCTTTAGAAGAAATTTAAGGTGATATTATGAAGAGTTACGCTATATTTATCTTAGCTGTAATAGCTTTTTATGTCTTCTCAAGATACACAATGAGCATGGGATTTAAAGATATAGAGGTAACGAGGAGTTTAGATAAGGTCCGTATCTTTCCAGGGGAGCAGTTTAATGTAATCACAAAGATTGAAAATAAAAGAAGATGGCCTATAGCATTTTTGAATATAAAGGAGCAGTATCCAGAGGGATTTGAAAGAGTTCAGTCATCGCCAGATTTTAAAAATTCAAATGTGACTTATTATACAAGTAGCTACAGTATCTTAGGGCATGAGAGGGTAAAGAGATATTATAATTCTAGTATAGATAAAAGGGGCGTTTATTACCTTAAATATTTAACCTTGTCTTTAGGAGATTTGTTTGGAGTTTTTAATATAGAAGAGGAACAAGAAGATCTTTTAGAGGTAATAGTATATCCCGAAGTTGTGGAGGCAAGTCAAATAGAATTTGAAAATAAAAGCATTCAGGGTGATTCTGTAGTTAGAAGGTGGATATTTTCAGACCCGGTTTACGTAAGAGGTCTTAGGGAGTATGTAAGAGGGGATAGGATGAAGGATATTCACTGGAATTCTAGCCTTAGGATGAATAAGCTTGTAGTAAAGGAATATGAATATACATCGGAAAGACAGGTAGTTTTTATTTCAAATGTTCAGTGTGCCAAGCCTTATTGGAGCGCTATTGATGGAGAAGCTATAGAAAAGGCTGTTAAGATAATGGCATCCCTTTCTAATTTTACTATAGAACAAGGTATTCCAACTGGAATTATGACAAATGCAAATATGATAAGTTCATCTGGGGATTTTAGTAATGAATTATTGCCTGGAATTAATAACTTTAAAGATATATTAGAGTTTTGTGCTAGGATAGACAAGATTCCTAAGCTGGATTTTAGTGAGTTTTTAAGAGAAAAGGGAAATTATTTTAATGCAAACTCAATTTATATAATATTAACACCTTATATGGATGATGAAATTATAAGTGAAATGATTAAGCTTAAGCGATACGGAATTATTATGAAGGTCATAGATATTTCAGAAAAAGGATCTCTTCCAGAATTAAATCATATAGAGAAAATATATTATGGAGGGAAGGGGTAATTATGAGCTTACAGAAAAATATAAGAGTATTATTTTATACATCTAAGATAATAGCTATATTTATAATATATTCTATGATTTTCAATGGTTTTGGTCAAATGACTCCAGGATATTTAGACTTTTTAATTGCTTTTTTTATTATGATTATAATGCAAATTTTAGAATATAGAAATGTAAATAGATACGTAGTAATATTGTTTCCTCTTTTTATAAGCTTTGTAGGTTTTTTTATACTTCATGGAAGGATAGATTTTATACCTTATTCAGTTTTAGGGTTGATTACAGCATGTGCACTCCCAAGGTATGATGCGGAAAGTATTTCTTCTTATAAATATATACTAAAAAACCTTAAAAACAGTCTTTTTATGTTAATAGGATCTTTGGTGTTATATGTAAAAGTAGATAAATCATTTGGAGACAGCTTATTAAGATATTATATTGCATTTTTAGTAATAGCTATAATAACTTTAAGAGAGGGTAGAAAGTTTGAATATGATATAAAGAGAAAAAAGGAAGATGACATAGTTAACTTTAGCATACTTATAGCCGTAATAATAATATCTTCTAACTTTGTATATAATATTTGTAGGACTATAATCTTTGCCATATTTAAGGTTATAGCCTTTATTGCAGAAAAGATTTTAGTTGGATTTGTTTATATCATAAGTGTTCCTTTAAATGCCATAATAAACTATGTCCAAAATCTTTTAAAAGTAAATGCAGGAAATCCTAATGTGCAAATATCAGATAAAAAAGATGGACTAGAGGAATTAAAGGACATAGTAAATGACCAACAGATGTCTTATGTTATTGTAGAAAATATAATAAAGATTATTATAATTATATCCATTATTTGTTTAATATATTTTGTTATAAAAAGATATAGATATGGAAAGGTTATAAAAGAAGAGGGCGTAGTTGAGATAAGAGAAAAGATATCTGTAGAAAAGCCTTTAAAGAAAAAGACAGTTAAAGATAAGCTAAAGGATATTCTAGGAGCTAAAACTTTAAATCAAAAGATATTAAATATCTACAAAGAATTTGAAAAGGTAACCTTTAAAAAGGGTTGGTTTAAGTATTATATGACACCAAGACAACTTTATAAGGTAACAAGGATCCATATTGAAGAAAAGAAAAAGATAAAATATATAACTCAAATGTATAACGAAGCAAAGTTTTCTAGCCATGAAATAAGTGAAGATGAATTTATGAAATACAAAGAATATTATAGAGATATAAAAGATAAGATAAAAAATGTAAAGCAAGATGATAAGACAAAATAAGATAAAAATATCCAATAATATAAGGTTGAATAAGAAAAAAATGCTCAAAGACTATATGAAATTTAAATCAAAAAACTTGTCGACAAATAAATCTATAATGTTACAAAAGTCGCCTAGGAAACCAAGGGTTTCCTAGGCTATCTTTCGTTAATGAAACCATATAGCCATTTATAAGAGAGAACGTGTCAAAACATAGATTAAATATTCTGAATACTTAGGACAAGCTATGACAAAGTTTTCAATAATATAATGCTAACATAAAAGACAAGTAAATTTAGTATTGGGGGGTAATCAAAAATGGTCATTGTTGAAAATTTATGTAGAAGCGAGCTTGCTGAAAACGGAGTGCATATATACTCTTATAGGATGACTAAAGGAAATATTACATTCTCAATTGAAGGTGAGAAAATTGAGGTTCAATCATACGGAATTGAAATTGAAAAGCAAGATGTGTTAGATGGGGTTATAACAAATATTGAAAGGGACGGATTAGAAAGTATAAGTCCGCAAAGGTATAAGATACATAATCTTTTGAAAGTCTTGTATGATGGAAGAGTATCTCCGTACCACTTTATAGATGTTATTGGTGAATACGTAGATAGTTATGTTGAAGACTTTAAAATTGGATTTTGTGATGTAGCTACTATTTAAATAATTCATAATATATAAAGTACAAAAACGTAGGGTTATCTTTAGTATTACTAAGGGTGAATACTACGTTTTCTTATGTTATAATATATCAAGTGTATTAAACAATAATAGGTTAATTTTAAGTGCATTTAAAGAGATGTACAGGAATATAAGTTAAAAATAAATTTCAAACAATAATAACTTAAAAGAGGAAGTAACATGGGGATAAAAGGCATTGGTACAGACATAATAGAAATAGATAGGATAAAAAAGGCGGATTTAAGAAACTCGAAATTTTCCCTTAGGATATTTACAAAAAAAGAATTAGAGTATTATAACAAAAAAACATATGAGAGTATGGCTGGCGGGTTTGCAGCTAAAGAGGCTGTAAGTAAAGCCATAGGAACAGGATTTAGAGGTTTCAATTTTAAAGATGTAGAGGTTCTTAGAGACACTTTAGGAAGACCCTATGTAATTTTAACAAAAAGTGCTGAAAAGATTTTAAAAGATAAATTTAATTTAAATGATAAAGATTATACTATCCACATTTCTATATCTCATAATAATAGCATGGCCATAGCCTATGCTTTAATAGAGGAAATTTAGAGTAAAATAATAATACATAAAAGACAGGTTATAAATAACAATAGAATAATTCAAAGTACAAAGGAATACAAATAGTAGTGAAATGTTATACAGCATATTAGGAGGTACTTTTGAAAAAAGATATTAAGCTTATGATATTATTCCTTTGCCTTATTTGTTTACCAGTTGTAAATGTTTCCTGTAAGAAACCAGCAAAAAATGTGGATGAAGTTATAGATTACATTAAATCTATTGAGAGTTATGAAAGTAACGTGGAATACACTATTAAAAATAACAAAAAAACTCAAGTTAAAAATTATAAGCAGTATTTTCAAAAAGATCAAGGATATAGGCTTGAACTAGGCGATAAAAGAGCTTATATATATAAAAAAGATGAAATACTAGTACAAGATATAGCTAATAATGCAAAATACAGCTTAGATAAAGACTTTGATGAGGTTTATAAGTTTACTTTTATAGGTGAATATATAAGACAACTGTATACCAATGAAGATATAAAATATTTTTGTAAAAATTTAGAAGGTAAAACCTATATGGTTGTAGAATTAGTAATCACGGGGGCTAACTATAATCTAAAGACTGCATTTATGTACATTAATCTCACCACAAATCTTCCAGAAAAGATAGTTATATTTGATAAAGGGGGTGAAGATAGGATAACTGCAATATACAAGGATTTGAAGATAAATATAGATTTAGATGAAGAACTTTTTAAACAGTAATACGAAATAAGTTTTTACAAAAAATAAACTTAAAGACTAGAAGAGTTAAAGAATACATAGATTATAATAAAGGGTTTAAATTTATATAAAAGATATACTTAAAAAATAATAAAAGCTTACAGGCTCGAATTATTCTAACTCCTATAAAGGGACCATAAGAGACACGTTTTATGTAAGAAGAAAGCTTACCATTAATCTTTTTGTAATAATTTGATGAAAGATAGCACAAAATCTTTGACATAGTGACAAACTTTGCACTATAATTGTAATGTACATATTTACGCTTTGTAAAATAGGAGGTAAGTATAAGGTATGTCAAGATGTAAGAGATTAATGGTTACCCTCTCAGGTATACTCAAAGATGATAAAAAAAACAGTCAATTTATCATGAGATCCGTAATACTATATAGGGACAATGAAAATAATACAAAAGGAAACATGGAAAGTGGATATCTTGAAATGGCATCCATCAACTTAGAATACTCAGAACTTGGTTGTGAATGCGAATATAACGAGTGTTTAGAATATGAGACATGGCTTTCGGAGAGTGATTTGTCGAATGACAACAATAGTAGTAAAAAGAGGCGATATTTATTATGCTGATCTGAGCCCCGTTGTTGGTTCAGAACAAGGTGGGATCAGACCAGTTATAATTATACAAAATGACATTGGTAATAAATATAGTCCAACTGTCATCGTTGGAGCCATAACCTCTCAGATTAATAAAGCAAAACTTCCAACTCATGTTGAGATATCCTCAGAAGAATACGGATTAAATAAAGATTCCGTAGTTCTATTAGAGCAAGTGAGGACATTAGATAAAAAAAGATTAAAAGAAAAGATTGGTCATATGACTGACCTAGACATGGGGAAGGTTGATAAAGCTTTATTAACAAGTTTGGGGCTAAATTGACATACTAAGGCTAAAATCAAAATTAAAATAAAATTTTAAAATTGAAGATATAAAAAGGGGGCCGCGTTATGGCTCCCTTTTAAATTGCCAAATAAATAAATAAAGATTTCAATTAGCAAACAAGTAAAAATCCTTCTGTGTTTTTGCTTAGGAGAAGTGTTTTTTTCTTTATTATTTGCAATATCATATATATATAATTTACTGTTTAATTATATGTATCTATAGTTTATAATATCTTTGGCTAAGTTATTTTATTTTATCCTAGTTAGTCCCTCTATTTTAGAAGTAGGGGGACTAGCTAGGGTGGATGATTTGATTATAATCCAATTTATTGGGTAGTTACTATAGAAAAGTTATAATGAGGAGGAAATAGAAATGAAAAAGACGTTTAAAGAATATGCCCTAATAACAATTGGAGTATTTATGGTGGCTTTTGCAGCCCAGTATATTACAATTCCAAATGAAATTGCTGGCGGAGGTGTTACAGGACTTTCCGTGGTTACGCATCATTACTTTCCGAATATATCTATAGAATTATTTTCCTATATATTCAATTTCTTTTTGTTTATAGTAGGATTCATATTTATAGGTAAAGAATTCGGTGTTAAAACTATTTATGCCGCATTTTCACTATCTACATCACTTTGGTTAATAAAGATATTTTTACATCCAGTAGCTATTACTAATGATTTGATTTTAGTTGTAATATTAAGTGCAGCTATAACAGGAACGGGGCTTGCCATAGTATTTAGTCAAAGTGCATCTACAGGTGGTACAGATATAATAGCTAAGATATTTAATAAGTATTTCCACCTAGACCTTGGAAAGGGTATGTTTGTGGCGGATTTAATGGTAACAATTGCTTCAGGATTAACTTTTGGATGGGAAAAGGGTATGTATGCACTGGTATTTGTGTTCTTAAACGGAACTATAATAGATAAGGTGATACAAGGATTTAATGTAACAAAACAAGTTTTAATAGTAAGTGAGAAAAGAGATATAATATCAAAGTATATAATTGAAGACTTAAAAAGAGGCTGTACCACTTTTGATGGTAAGGGTGCTTATAGTAAAAATCATGTTTATATGCTATACAGTATAATGGGAAGAAAAGAATTCATAAAACTTAAGGTTTATATGAAGGAAATAGATCCAAAAGCATTTATAACAGTCAATGAAGTTTATGAAGTATTAGGTCAAGGTTTTAATGATATATAAAAATAGAGGCCGTGGTCTTTATACAATTAAAAGCCATTAAAAAACAGATGATTTATATGAATTAATATGGTAATATAAAATAATAAGTAGGAATGAAGAGTAGATAGACATAATTACTACTCTTTATTTGCATATAAAATAACAAATGTAATTTAATTGGGAGGTGCGCTTATAAGGGTTGTTAACAGTAATTTAATATATAATTTTTTTTGCTTTAAGTAATGGTATGTTATAATATCTATACCATACAAATTAAGAAAATAGTAATTAGATAAAAAATGTGATAATTTCACATAGGGGGATTTACATATGATTGAGTTTAAGAATGTAAGTAAAACATACAGTAATAATGTTAAGGCATTAATAAATGTGGATATTTGTATAGATAAAGGTGAATTTGTATTTTTAGTTGGACCAAGTGGATCAGGTAAATCGACTTTTATAAAGATGCTTATAAAAGAGATTGAACCTACAAAAGGTTCGATAATAATAAATGGAATGAATTTGTCTGAAGTAAAGAGAAAAGAGGTACCTAATTATAGAAGGCAAATAGGTATGGTTTTCCAAGACTTTAGATTAATCCAAAATCTTAATGTATATGAAAATGTAGCTTTTGCTATGAGGGTTGTAGAAGCTTCAGAAAAGGAAATAAGGAGAAGAGTACCTACAGTTTTAGCTTTAGTTGGATTATCAGATAAATATAAGATGTTCCCAACTGAACTTTCGGGAGGAGAACAACAAAGGGTATCTCTTGCAAGAGCAATGGTTAATAACCCTTCAGTACTGATTGCTGATGAACCTACAGGTAATTTAGATCCAGAGACAGCTATGGAAATAATGAATATATTAGAAGATATAAATAAGAGTGGAACTACAATTTTGATGGCAACTCATGCTAAAGAAATAGTTAATAACATGAAAAAGAGAGTAATTGCCATAGAAAAAGGCAGCATTGCAAGAGACGAAAAGAAGGGTGGATACGAAAATGAAAATAAACACCATTAAAGGTTTTTTTATAGATGCTTTTAAGAGCATAAAAAGAAATAAGACTATAAGTTTAGCATCAATTATAACAGTATCTGCTACACTCTTTATATTTGGTATATTTATAATGCTTGCTTTAAATGTAAAGGGATTTGTAGGTGAGGTTGAGTCTAAGGTAGAAATAAAGGTATTCTTAAAAGATGGTATAAGTATTTCTGACCAAAAGGCTATAGAGGACAAACTTAGGGTTACAGAAGGCGTGAAGGAAGTAAGGTATGAAAGTAAAAGTGATGCTCTTCAAAAATTCAAAGAACAATTAAAAGGTAATGCAAGTTTATTGAGTGGATATGATGCAGCTAAAAATCCTATGCCAAGCTCCTTTATTGTGAGACTTACGGCGCCAGAAGCAGCGGACAAGATAGGTGAGGAAGTAGTAAATATGGCTGGTGTGGATGAAATAGGAAATGATGAGGAGCTTATAAAGAAAATAATAACTATATCTAATAGTTTAAAGTGGGTAGGTATAATATTATTTATAATGCTTGTTGGGGTATCCTTATTCTTAATAGGAAATACCATTAAGCTTACAGTTTTCTCAAGAAGAAAAGAAGTTGGTATAATGAAATTTGTAGGGGCTACAGATTGGTTTATAAGATGGCCATTTATTATAGAAGGAATGATCATGGGTATATTAGGCGCCATATTAGCTAATGTTGTACTATACTATGTATATAGATTTGGTTTCATAAAGATAACGGAAGATCTTTTAACAGCACAATTAATTTCTCCACAGTACGTTTTAAATCCGCTATTTGCTGCATTTGTTTTAGCAGGTATTCTAATAGGTGGTATTGGAAGTACATTATCTTTAAGAAAGTTCTTAGACGTTTAATTTAAAGTTTATGGCTCTGTTTTTATTATTTGAAAACAGAGCCATAAAATTATTTATTAATATGAGCCTTTTAGCATACACTATATAATAAGTTAGTTTTAATTAATATATGGATGCTTTAGCATTTAAGAAAGGGTGGCTATTTTATGGATTTTGACAATAACGAAACAGGTAGAGGGTTTAATAAAAATAAAAGATCAAGGAAAACTATATGGATTGTTATAGCCTTATTATTTATAACAAATGTGGGGACCTTCTTTATAGGAAGTGCCTACTCGTATTTTGTACCTAGATCAGTAAAGTCTAGTCCTGAATTTAAAAAGTCTATGGAGGACATAAAGGATGTAGACAAATTCAAAAAAGTGTTTAGTATAAGGGAAATGTTGTATAAGTTATATGATGGGCCAATGGAAGATAAAGATATGTTAGATGGTGCTTTAAAGGGTATGACAGCTTCCTTAAAAGATCCTTATACTGTATTTTTAGATGAAAAGGATTTTGCGGATTTAATGGAGAAAAATGAGGGTGCTTATGTAGGGCTTGGAATACAAGTAGGCGTTAAGGATAACAAAATAGTTGTAATTTCGGTCTTCGAGGGATCACCTGCTGAAAAATCAGGTATAATTTCTGGCGATATAATCCAAAAGGTAAATGGTGAAGACTTTACTGGCGCTGATATGGAAAAGGCTGTATCTATGATGAAGGGTAAAGAAAAAACAGAAGTACCAATAACTCTTTATAGAGAAGGCAAAGGAGCCTTTGACGTAAGTGTTAAGAGAGATACTATAAACATGGTTACAGTAAAGGGCGAAATGCTTGATAATAGTATAGCTTACATTCAAATATCAATGTTTGATGAACATACAGGGGATCAATTTAATAAAAAGCTAGGAGAATTAAAACCTAAAGGGGCAAAGTCTTTAGTGATGGACTTAAGATCTAATCCTGGTGGACTTTTAAATGAATGTGTAAAGGTAGCTTCTAATTTTATAGATAAAGACAAGGTAATAGTGTCTACAAAGGACAAATACGGGGAAGAAGAAAAGTATAATTCTACAGGCGGAAGTTATATAGGTATGCCTTTAGTTATACTTACAGACGAAGGAACAGCTAGTGCATCTGAAATAGTAGCTGGAGCTATTAGAGACTATGAAGCAGGAACTTTAGTTGGAGAAAAGACCTTTGGTAAGGGCATAGTTCAAAGAGTTTTAGACCTTAAGGATGGTACTGGTCTTAAAGTTACAGTATCAAAATATTATACACCAAATGGTGAAAATATCCATAAGGTAGGTATTAGTCCAAATGTAGAAGTTAAGATTAGTGATGAAATGAAACAAAAACCTTATAACAGAGCTACGGATCCTCAGTTTATTAAGGCTATAGAGATATTAAAGAAATAGGTGTCTTCAAAAAAGTAATGATTAGTAAAAAATAAAATAATAAATGTTATTTTTTAGGGTCACAAGTTAAGGTAGGAGGAAAAATTTTCATGGGTATTGCAGGATATACATTAAAGGCTGTGGCCTTTGCTATGGTCAGCCCGCAATTTGCAATTACACTTATAATGCTTGGTTTTATATTTTATGGAAAGAATAGAAGGATTGTATTAATGCAAAAGATGATTCTAGGGGAACCTATAAACTCTCCCCTAGAGCTTACTATGTCGCAGCTAGTTTTAGGTATAATAGGGGGAGTAATATCTAGTCTACTTTTATCCTATTTAGGAGTAATGTTTGGAGAGAATTCAGGGATACACCTAATGTTTGTATTCTCCTTATTATTACTATTTTTTAGTCCTAGATTTATATGCTTTTCTTATTCTGGAGCTTTGCTAGGTCTTTTAAGCATAATATTAAATTTGATTAAGGACCCACTTTTAACTATGTATCCAACTATAGAGATTATACATAGGCCTTTTTATATAGATATTGCAGCACTTATGACCTTGGTTGGTGTACTGCATATAGTAGAAGGTTTACTAGTTTCAATAGATGGACATCGAGGGGCCATACCTATATTTACTAATAGGGATGGAAAGATACTTGGGGGATTTGCACTTAAACGGTATTGGGCTATGCCTATTGCCGTATTAATGATTTTAAGCAATGGAACAAATGCTATTGGTCAAAGCATTGCTACACCTAGTTGGTGGCCTGTTATGAGGGGACCTTTAACCTTAAGTATATTAACTATGGCTGTAGTTTCTATTATGCCTTTTTACGGGGTATTTGGTTATAATTCGATTACATTTACTAGGTCTAAAGGAGAAAAATCTGCAATGTCAGGTATAGGAATATTAATATATGGAATTATACTTACTTTTGTAGCTCAATTGGCTAAAATAAGTCTACCCTTACAACTTTTTGTTATATTATTTGCTCCTTTAGCACATGAAATTATGTTAAATGCTCAAAGGCTTATAGAATCAAGGGCTGTACCAAGGTTTGTTAGTGATGAAGAAGGTCTTATGGTACTAGATGTAGCGCCTATGTCTATTGCACATAATGCAGGGATAAGAAGTGGAGACAAGCTTTTAGAAATAAATAGTACTAAAATTGAAAGTGAATTATATTTTTATAAAACTTTAAATGAAGGTATTGGAGAGGTTAAGTTTAAATTAAAAGATTCTAAAGGAAACATAAAACAGTTAGAGTTAAATAAGGGTATAGCAAGCAAAATTGGCTTAGTTATAGTACCAAGGGCGGTTTTAGCTGAAGACAGATCAGATAATACAAAAGATGAAGATACAGTTAACAAATCAAAGAATGAATATACAGAGAATAAAGATAAAGGATTTAAGGATATACTAGAAGAGATAAAGAAACATGAAGAGAAAGACAGAAATGATGATTAAACTTAGTTCTACTATGAACTAGACAGTGGTTATGTTTTATTTTGATGGGGTTAAATTAAGTTTAATCATCAAGGTTTAAAACATAGCCATTTTTTAATTCACAAAGAAAGACTTTTAGATAATCATGGTTATTGACAGGTTATAATATTAAGTATAGTATAGATACATATAGAAAGAACAGACGTTCAAAATAAGAATGGAGATGATTAAATGGGAGAGTTTAAAATATCCTCAAAATTTAAACCTACTGGAGATCAGCCTCAAGCCATAAGTGAGATAGTTAAGTCTATTGAAGATGGAAATAAATTTCAAACTCTTCTTGGGGTTACAGGTTCAGGAAAGACCTTTACTATGGCTAATATAATAGAAAGAGTTCAAAGACCTACATTGATTTTAGCCCATAATAAAACCTTAGCAGCACAATTATGCTCAGAATTTAGAGAGTTTTTTCCAACTAGCGCTGTAGAGTATTTTGTTTCTTATTACGATTATTACCAACCGGAAGCCTACATGGCGCAAACAGATACATTCATAGAAAAAGACGCATCAATAAATGATGAAATAGACAAACTAAGACACTCAGCTACATCAGCTTTATTTGAAAGAAGAGATGTTATAATTGTAGCTTCAGTTTCTTGTATTTATGGACTTGGTAACCCTGATGAGTATAAAAAGCTTACTATATCATTAAGGCCAGGCATGGTAAAGGACAGAGATGAAGTAATTAAAAAGTTAGTAGAAATTCAATATGAAAGAAATGAAATAGATTTTTCAAGGGGTACATTTAGAGTAAGGGGAGATGTTTTAGACATAGTTCCAGCCTCTTCAGAAAGTAAAGGAATAAGAATAGAGTTTTTTGGAGATGAAATAGATAAGATAAAAGAATTTGATGTATTAACAGGTCATATAATAGGGGAGAGAAATCATGTATCTATATTCCCAGCCTCTCACTTTGCAACATCTAAAGATAAAATAGATGTTGCAATAGAAAAGATAGAGGAAGAATTAGAAAAAAGATTAAAGGAACTTATATCTGAAGATAAATTATTAGAAGCTCAAAGGATAAGGCAAAGAACTAATTTTGATTTGGAAATGATAAAAGAGATGGGATATTGTAGCGGCATCGAAAATTATTCTAGGATATTAGATGGAAGGGCAGCAGGAACACCACCACAGACTTTGATTGATTATTTTCCGGATGACTTTTTGTTTTTTATAGATGAAAGTCATGTAACGCTGCCACAGGTAAGGGCTATGTATGGTGGAGATAGATCTCGTAAGAACTCTTTAGTAGATTATGGATTTAGATTACCTTCAGCCTTTGATAATAGACCTCTACAATTTCCAGAATTTGAAGATAAATTAAACCAAGTATTATTTGTAAGTGCTACGCCAGCTATTTATGAACTAGAACATTCAAAAGTTATAGCAGAGCAGATAATAAGGCCTACAGGACTTTTGGATCCAGAAATAACTATAAGGCCTGTTAAAGGACAAATAGATGATTTATATGAAGAAATTCAAAAGACTATAAAAAAGGGGTATAGGGTATTAGTTACAACGCTTACAAAAAGAATGTCCGAAGATCTTACTAAATATTTAAAAGAACTTAATGTAAAGACCACTTATCTTCACTCAGGTATAGAAACTATAGAGCGTATGAGGATAATAAGGGACTTAAGAGTAGGAACCTTTGATGTACTAGTTGGTATTAATCTTTTAAGGGAAGGTTTAGATATTCCAGAGGTAGCTTTAGTTGGGATATTAGATGCAGATAAGGAAGGGTTTTTAAGATCTGAAACCTCTTTAATTCAAACCATAGGAAGAGCTGCTAGAAATGTAGATAGCAAGGTTATAATGTACGCAGATGTTATAACAAAATCAATAAAAAAGGCATTAGATGAGACTAATAGAAGAAGAACTATTCAAACCACATATAACGAAGAACATAATATAACTCCAACCTCAATTAAAAAGGATGTTAGGAATATAATAGAAACAACTAAGGTAGCAGAAGAAAAGTCGGAATATGAGAGTCTTGAAGATGCTATTAATGCAAATAAAGAAAACTTAGAAAAGCTTATAGAAGACTATACAAAGGAAATGAGGGAAGCTTCTAAGAACTTACAATTTGAAAGGGCAGCAGAACTTAGAGATATAATATACAAACTTAACAAAAAGAAAAAATAACTAGCTAGGAAAAGTTAGGGATAGGATGGTAAGTATGCATGCAAGATAAAATAGTTATAAAAGGAGCAAAGGTTAATAATCTTAAAAATGTAGATTTAGTAATACCTAGAGATAAGCTAGTAGTATTCACAGGGCTTTCAGGTTCTGGAAAGTCTTCACTAGCTTTTGACACTCTTTATGCAGAGGGGCAAAGAAGATATGTGGAGTCTTTATCTTCTTATGCGAGGCAATTCCTCGGACAAATGGATAAACCAGATGTAGAATATATAGAGGGACTTTCCCCGGCTATTTCTATAGATCAAAAGACTACCAGTAGAAATCCAAGGTCTACAGTTGGTACAGTAACTGAAATATATGATTATTTAAGGCTTTTATATGCTAGGGTTGGTATCCCACACTGTCCTAAATGTGGGAAGGAAATAACTCAGCAATCCATAGACCAAATGGTAGATAAGATTATGGAGCTAGAAGATAGGACTAAAATACAGATATTATCACCTATAATAAGAGGAAGAAAGGGTACCCATGAAAAGGTATTAGATAATATCAAAAAGAATGGATTTGTAAGAGCTAAGGTAGATGGAAACATGGTAGAACTTACAGAAGAAGAGATTGTACTTGAAAAGAATATAAAACATAGTATAGAAGCAGTAGTTGATAGATTAGTTATTAAAGAGGATATAAGAAGTAGACTTTCAGAGTCTATAGAAACTGCATTAAAGCTTTCAGAAGGTCTTGTAATTATAGATGTAATTGATAAAGAACCTATGCTATTTAGTGAAAAGTTTGCATGTGCAGACTGTTCTATAAGTATAGATGAATTAGCTCCTAGATTATTTTCATTTAACTCACCCTTTGGAAAGTGTGATAAATGTGATGGACTTGGAACTTTAATGGAGATAGATGAAAATTTAGTAATACCAGATAGAACAAAAAGTATAATGGGTGGAGCTATTGTAACATGGGGAGAAGGTAGATTAAAAGAAGATTCTTGGAGTTTTAGTGTGCTTCAAGCCTTAGTTAAAAAGCTTAAATTTAGTTTAGATACACCTATAGAAGACTTGCCTAAAGTGGTAGTGGATATCTTGCTTTATGGATTAAAGGATGAAAAGCTTAAGGTGCATTATGAAAAAGAGTTCTCAACAGGGCAGTTTAATCATAATTATGAAGGTATCATAAACTCATTAAAGCGAAGGTACATGGAAACGAATTCTGATTATATAAAGTCTGAAGTAGAGCAGTATATGAGTGATAATCCATGTCCTAAATGCAAGGGTGCTAGATTAAACCCAGAAGCTCTTGCTGTTACTGTAGGTGATAAAAGTATATTTGAATTTTGTAAGCTACCTATAAGGGATGAATTAGATTTTATACAAGGTGTTGAATTGTCAGAGAAAAATAAAATTATAAGTGATCAAATAATAAAAGAAATAAATAATAGATTAAAGTTCTTAATAGATGTAGGACTTGATTATCTTAATTTATCTCGAACTTCAGGTACTCTATCTGGTGGAGAGGCTCAAAGAATAAGACTTGCAACTCAGATAGGATCTAGCCTTATGGGAGTTTTATATATCTTAGATGAACCTAGTATAGGACTTCATCAAAGAGATAATGATAGGCTTATAAAGACTCTGAAGCACTTAAGGGACCTTGGAAATACTTTAGTTGTGGTGGAACATGACGAGGATACTATAAGAGAAGCAGACTTTATAGTAGACATAGGTCCTGGTGCTGGTGAGCACGGAGGAGAAGTTGTAGTTGCAGGAACTTTAGACAAGGTTAAAAAGTGCAAAAGATCTATAACAGGCCAATATTTAATAGGTAAGAAAACTATAGAGATTCCAGAGGAAAGAAGAAAAGGAAATGGTAACTTTATAAAGATAAAAGGTGCAAAGGAAAACAACCTTAAAAATGTAAGCGTCGATATACCTCTTGGTACGCTTACTTTGGTAACGGGAGTTTCAGGATCTGGTAAAAGTACATTAATAAATGAAATACTTTATAAGGGCTTAAATAAAATAATAAATAAGGCTAGGGTTTATCCAGGAAACCACAAAGAAATTTTAGGTTGTGAAAATATAGATAAGATAATAGATATAAATCAAGGACCAATAGGTAGAACTCCAAGATCTAATCCGGCCACTTATACTGGAGTCTTTGATATAATAAGAGATGTATTTTCTAAAACCCCAGAGTCAAAAATGAGGGGGTATAAGCAAGGACGATTTAGTTTTAATGTAAAGGGCGGAAGATGCGAGGCTTGTAGTGGAGATGGAATTATAAAAATAGAGATGCAATTTTTATCTGATGTATATGTACCTTGTGACGTGTGCAAGGGTAAAAGATATAATAGAGAGACCTTAGAGGTTAAATATAAGGGAAAGAACATTCATAACATATTAGAAATGACAGTAGAAGAATCCCTAAGCTTCTTTGAAAATATACCAAGAATAAAAAATAAGATGCAAACTCTTTATGATGTAGGCCTTGGATATATAAGGCTAGGTCAACCTTCTACTCAGCTTTCAGGTGGAGAAGCTCAAAGAATAAAACTAGCCTCAGAATTATCAAAAAGAAGTACAGGGAAGACACTATTTATTCTAGATGAACCAACAACAGGGCTTCATATAGACGATGTAAGTAGGCTAATATTAATACTACAAAGGCTAGTGGATGCTGGAAATACTGTGGTAGTAATAGAACATAACTTAGATGTTATAAAAAGTGCGGATTATATAATCGATATTGGACCTGAGGGTGGAGAAAAAGGTGGACGAATACTTGTAAGTGGAACTCCAGAAGAAATATCAAAAAATAAGGAATCTTATACAGGTCACTATTTAAAAAGGTTACTTCCATAATGGTGTAATTACACCTACCTTAGCACATATAAATTTTAAAAGGGCGATTTTGTCGTCTTTTTTTAATGGATAATATTAATAAAATAATATTTATTAACGTAAAATTCATAAAATAATGATATAATAATTAAAGTCTATGGTCATAAATAGTTATTGATACGTATAATTGTATAGAGGCGTTATAAAAATCAAATGGAATAATATTTAAATTCATAATATTAATTAAGATAAGAGGTGAAAGTATGAGGTTTAATAGACTTTTCGGTCTTCTGTTTACTGTTGTATTCATTATAATTTTATATGTGATAATAATTTTAGCGTTAAGAATAATGTATAAGGATGTAAAAAATGGTGGTAATAATGATGCTAAGAAAAAGCAATCAGGTAAGTCAATAGGTCTTGTGGTAGAAGAACAAGGACAAAATCTTGCGTTGAAAAAGGGGAGTGTAATACCTATAAGGGGATCTATTACATTAGGAAGAACAGAGGATAATGACTTAGTTTTGCAAGATAAATATGTATCGAGTACACATGCTAAGATTTACTCAAAAGATGATGAATACTTTTTAGAGGACTTAAAAAGCACTAATGGTACCATACTTAATGGAGTAAAAATAAATGGTATCATACAAATAGCAGTAGATGACCAGATTCAAATAGGAAGTTTAACTTTTAAGGTTATAGGGTAATAAAAGAATAATAAGTTATATATAAAAGAAGGTGAATATGTGGATAGTATTAAAGATGAAAGAAAGCTATTATTGCTTACTTATTTATTGTGTATGGCGTTTTTTATCAACTTAGGATTTTTAAAAGATCCTTTTGATACAGGCGCTTTAATTATGGGTGGAATCTTATGTGTTCTTATTGGGTATGCTTACTTTATAATCAGAAGGTTTTTTAAAGATGGAGATAAGTTTATGCTTATTTTTGCCTGTCTTTTATCTGTTATTGGTATAGCTATGCTATATAGATTAAAAAGTGCTGATGCAATTAAGCAGACAGTTTGGTTTGCTATTTCAATAACTACCTATATATTGGTGGTGGTTTTATTGCCTGATCTTAAAACTTTTTCAAAGTATAAAAGATTATATATGATAGGCACTTTGATATTTATGTCCATGGCTACATTTATTGGTACAGAAGTATACGGGGCTAAGAACTGGGTATTTATAGGGCCACTTAGCTTTCAACCCTCAGAAGCTGGAAAGTTATTTTTAGCAGCATATCTAGCCTCTAGCTTAAAGGATTATAAAACCTTTAAAGACTTAATAAAGCCAGGTATAGTTGTGGTCGTATCTCTAGCTTTTATGGTATATCAAAAGGATTTAGGCTCCGTTCTGATTTTCTTTGGTATGTCAATAACCATGCTTTATATGGCTACTTCAAAATTAAAATATATTATAACTGCATTTGGACTATCTGTTGTGGGGTCTTTAGCTAGTTATAAGATGTTTCCCCATGTAAGAAATAGGATTATGATATGGAAGAATCCATGGAAGTATGCAAGTGATGAAAGCTATCAAATAATTCAAGGGTTATTTGCAATATCTTCAGGGGGCTTATTTGGTTCGGGATTTGGTCTTGGGCTGCCGGGACTTGTACCAGTACGTACCACTGACTTTATATTTGCTGTAATATGTGAAGAACTAGGAGTTATAATGGGATTCGGCATTATAATATTGTATTTTTTACTATTTTATAGATGTATGAGAACTGCGATGTATGTAAATGATAAGTTTTCACAGCTTATTACAGTAGGTTATAGCGCTATGATAGCAAGTCAAGCTTTAGTAATAATAGGTGGAGTTATGAACAT
The DNA here is from genome assembly GCF_900461105.1 of Clostridium putrefaciens. Classification (GTDB taxonomy): domain Bacteria; phylum Bacillota; class Clostridia; order Clostridiales; family Clostridiaceae; genus Clostridium_L; species Clostridium_L putrefaciens. The sequence goes on from NZ_UFWZ01000001.1 coordinate 531,882, forward strand.
AATACCCTTAACAGGGATAACCCTTCCTTTTGTAAGTTATGGTGGTAGCTCTATACTAACTATGTTCTTTGCTTTAGGTATAATACAAAAGGTGTCAGAGGAGGGGTAGCATGAAAAATCATAGCAAAGATGAAATATTTAAAAATATTAGAAATATATTGGTGATTTTCTTATTATGTTTCTTGGGACTTATAACCTACATAGCATATTTTACAGCTATTAAGGCACCAGATATAGCAAGTATGCCAGAAAATAAAAGAATGCAAGCTAAAAGAAATGAGGTTTTACGTGGAACTATCTATGATAGGAATATGGAAAATCTAACTAAAAGTGAAAAAGGAAATGCGACTACACAAGTAAGAGAATATACTGGAGGAGCCATGTTTGTTCATGCTTTAGGATATTCTGATATAACGTATGGACTTACGGGTCTTGAAAAAGAATATGATGAAGAACTTATGAGTGATAGCAGGCTTTCAGTAGACTATGAAGCGCTAAAAAGTTACTTTAAAAATAGAGAATTTATGAAGATATTTGGAAAAGGAAAAGAAAAGGTAGGTAATGGTGTAGTTACTACATTGGATTATAACATTCAAAAAACAGCCTATGATGTGCTTGGTAATGAAAAAGGATCTATAGTAGTATTAAATGTTAAAACAGGAGAAGTTTTAGCTATGGTCTCTAAACCAGCCTATGATCCTAATGATCTAAGAGGTATATGGGATTCTATAGCAAAAGATGAAGAAAACACACCTATGATAAATAGGGCTGTAGCAGGTCTTTATGCCCCAGGTTCTACATTTAAAGTTGTAACTACAGCAAGTGCATTAGAAAACCTTCAAGGAGTTACAAAAAGGGTGTTTAAAGATGAGGGTAAGATTGTGTTTAATAGTAAGGACTCATTAAGTAACTTAAACAATGTGGCCTTTGGGGACTTAAAGTTAGATTCGGCATTTAGACATTCAAGTAATGTGGTTTTTGGAACACTCGCTTTAGATCTAGGTAATACTAAGTTAAAGGATAGTGCTGAAAAGTTTTATTTCAATAAAAGCATACCTGCAGATGGTTTTATAATAAATAAGGGAAGATTCCCAGAACTTAAAAAAGATGAAAAAGGGAATATTGCTCAAACCGGTATAGGACAGAGTAGTATTTTAGCAAGTCCTATGCAAATGGCTTTAATCGCAAGCACCATTGGGAATAATGGTGTTATGATGAAGCCTCATTTAGTTAAAGGTATAGTAACCCCAGAAGGGGCTAAAATAAGGGATATAGAAAATAAGTCTATTAGCAATACTGTATCAAAAGAAAATGCACAGATTATAAAAGATTATATGAGGTCTGTTATAACAGGTGGAACAGGCGGACCTGGAGCCTTTGATGGAACTAATGCCGCAGGTAAAACAGGTACAGCAGACTACAAAGATAAAAATGGCAATGATGCAGCACCACACTCTTGGTTCATTGGCTTTGGGCCTTACGAAGACCCAGAAGTTGCTATTGCTGTAATAGTAGAGGGTGGAGGAGCTGGAGGAGGCAAGGCAGCTAAGGCTGCTGGAAAAGTTTTAAAGGCAGCTCTTTCTAAGTAACATTAAAAGTTTAAGGCTGTGCTTTATATTAGAGGTGATTAATAATGTTTGATTTTGAATATCAGCTTAAGATATTGCCAGATAAACCTGGGGTTTATATAATGAAAAATTCTTTAGGTGAGGTATTATATGTAGGTAAGGCAAAGATACTTAAAAATAGGGTAAGGCAGTATTTTCAAAGTTCTAAGAATCATTCTGAAAAGGTTAAGGCTATGGTAAGCCATGTAGCAGAATTTGAATATATAGTGACAGATTCAGAAATGGAAGCTTTAATATTAGAATGTAACCTTATTAAAAAGTATAAGCCTAAATATAACATTTTATTAAAGGATGATAAGCACTATCCTTTTATAAAAGTAACCACTAATGAAGAATTCCCAAGGGTTTTTGTAACAAGGAGCATGGCAAAGGACGGTAATAGGTACTTTGGGCCATATACAGATGTATCAGCAGTGTATGAAACTATAGAGCTTATACAAAAGATATTTCCTATTAGAAATTGCAAGCTTACAATAAAGGAAGATGGAATTAAGTATAGACCTTGCTTAAACTATCAAATGAAACTTTGCACAGGACCTTGTGCAGGTTATATTAGTAAAGAAGATTATAAAAAACTTATAGATGATATAATTGATCTATTAAGTGGCAAGAATAGTAAGATAGTTCAACAGCTAAAAAGTGAAATGAGTATAGCTGCAGAGGAACTAAAATTTGAAAAGGCAGCAGCGGCTAGAGATAAGATGCTAGCTGTAGAAAAGATTGCAGAAAAACAAAAGATATTCCTAGGTCACTTTGAAGATGAAGATTTTATAAATATGTATGGAGATGAGAAAGACACCTGCATGCAGATATTTTTTTTTAGAGAAGGTAAGTTAATTGGAAGGGAACACTTTATACTTGAAGATACTGCAGGATTTAAAAATTCAGAGGTAGTATCCCAGTTTATAAAGAGCTTTTATGGAGGTACTGCACATATACCTAAAAGCGTTTATGTGCCAGAAATAGAAGATGAAGAGCTTTTAGAAGAATGGCTTTGCATAAAAAGAGGTAGCAAAGTCGAACTTAAGATTCCTAAAAAGGGAGAAAAGAAGAGGCTTTTAGATCTAGTAGAAAAAAATGCAAAGCTCACATTAGAGCAATTTAAATCTAAGATATTAAGAGACAAAGAAATTCATAAAGTTGCACTTACAGAACTTGCAGACTTACTAAACTTAGATTATATTCCACATAGAATAGAAAGTTATGATATTTCAAATATACAGGGTATGGATTCTGTTGGAAGTATGATAGTATTTGAAGACGGTAGGGCCAAAAATAGTGATTACAGAAGATTCAAGATAAACACTGTAAAGGGTGCTAATGATTATGAAAGTATGAAAGAAATATTAACTAGAAGATTTAATCGTGGATTATCTGAAGTTAAAAGTATACAAGAGAGAAATTTTAAGTTAAGTGAAGGTAAGTTTCATGTATTTCCTGAAATTATAATGATGGATGGAGGAAAAGGCCAGGTAAATGTAGCTCTAGATGTTTTAAGGGAATTAAATATAAATATTCCCGTTTGTGGCATGGTAAAAGATGATAACCACAAAACAAGAGGGCTTATATTTAATAATGAAGAGCTAATAATACCATCAAGTTCTAATGTTATGCAACTTATAACAAGGATGCAAGATGAGGTTCATAGATTTGCAATAACTTATCATAGGACTTTAAGAGATAAAAGAATACTTCATTCTATATTAGATGATATACCAAACATAGGAGACAAAAGAAGAAAAGAACTTCTTAAAAAGTTCAAAGGAATAGATAATATTAAAAATGCAACCTACGAGGAGCTTATAGAAACTCCATCTATAGATAAAAGGACTGCAATTAGTATTATAGAATTCTTTAAAAGTCACAAATAGATAATCAGGAGGGATTTAATGAAATACGTTTTAGATACACATACCCATACAATAAAAAGCGGGCATGCATACAGTACTATTTTAGAAAATGTAAGATGGGCGGCAGATCATGGGATTAAGCTTTTATGCACCACAGACCATGGCCCTAAAATGCCAGGAGGACCTCATGAATTTTACTTTGCAAATCTTAGGGTTTTGCCTTTCTACATGGAAGGGATAATTCACCTTAAAGGCTGTGAAGCTAACATAATAGATTTTGAAGGTAACTTAGATATACATCCTAGGATCCAATCAAGATTAGATATTATTATAGCAAGTCTTCATGATAATTGCATAACTTCAAGAGGTAGGGAAGAAAATACAAAGGCTATACTAAAGGTTATGGATAATCCTAATGTAGATATAATAGGTCACCTTGGTAATCCGTCCTTTCCTATAATAGAAGAATTAGTGGTAAAGGCAGCTAAAGAAAAGAATGTTTTGATCGAAATAAATAATAGCTCCTTTAAGTCACGACCAGGATGTGAAGAAAATTGTCTAAAAATAGCTTCACTTTGTAGAGACTATGGTGTAAATATTGTAATGGGTAGTGATGCCCATATATGTTATGATATAGGTAAATTCCAAAAATCAGAAGAAATATTACAAAAAGCAAAGGTGCCAGATGAACTTATAATAAATTTAGATGAAAACCGACTACTTAAATATTTAAAGTACAAAGGAAAGCTTAAAGATTATCACCTATAATAGACTAATAAATATAAATATATTATAATATATTTATTGTTATGAAATTAAATAAGAAAGACTCTATAACATAAGTAAGTTTGAGGAGAAGTAGAATGAATCATTATAGTTACTTAATTTCTAAATTAGAAAAGTTATTAGACAAAGAAGATATTTTATTAAATGAATCAATGAAAAACCATACTTATTTCAAAGTAGGGGGAAAAGCAGATATTTTAATTACCCCAAAGACTATAGAAGATTTGATAGCATCAATAAAGGTATGTGATGATGAAAAAACTTTATACTATATCATAGGCAACGGATCCAATTTATTAGTTAAAGATGGTGGATTTAGAGGAGTTATAATAAAGCTTAGTAAATTAGACAACATAACCGTAGATGAAGATAAAATAATTGCCCTTGGAGGAGCACAGTTAAAAGACATGTCAAGTTGTGCACTTAAGCACAATCTAACAGGTTTTGAATTTGCCTGTGGAATTCCAGGAAGTGTAGGTGGAGCAGTTACAATGAATGCAGGAGCCTACGATGGGGAAATGGTAAATGTTGTAACAGAGGCAATGGTCATGGATAAAGATTGCAACATTATAACTTTGAGAAATGGGGACTTAGAGCTCGGTTATAGGACTAGTGCAGTTATGAAATATAATTATATTGTTCTAAGTGTAACTATAAAGCTTAAAAAGGCAGATGCTTTGAAGATAAAGGCTCGAATTGATGAACTAACATATAGAAGAGAAGATAAGCAGCCCTTAGAGTATCCTTCAGCAGGTAGCACATTTAAAAGACCAGAAGGACATTTCGCAGGAAAACTTATAGAGGATTCGGGACTAAAAGGAACAGCTATTGGTGGAGCAGCAGTATCAGATAAACACTCAGGATTCATAATAAATAAAAAAGACGCAACGGCAAAAGATATATTAGATCTTATAGAATTTGTCCAAAAAACCGTATCAAAAAACTTTAATGTAGATTTACATCCAGAGGTTAGGATAATAGGAGAAGACTAGAATGAACTACACCTTATTCTTAAAATTTTAGTTTCTAAATTAAATAGCTTTAAGCTATTTAATAAGAATATATAAATTAAGATATATAAATAAGGGGGTGAATCTATCCCTTACATAAGATACCTTTGTAAGGGGTAGGGGATTATGAGTTATTCTATCAGAAAAGAAGTACTAAACGTTGAAAAGTATGTGGCTGGAAAGCCTATTAGCGAGGTAAAAAGAGAACTTGGATTGGATCATGTTATAAAGCTTGCATCTAATGAAAATCCATTAGGTTGTTCGCCTAAAGCTAAAGAGGTTATCAAAAACATGATAAATGATTCGGCACTTTATCCTGATTCAGCTAGTTATGAGTTAAAGCTTGCCCTTGGTAAAAAGTTAAATGTTACTAAGGATCAAATATTTTGTGGCGCAGGCTCAGACTCATTAATAAAGGTTTTATGTAATACGTTTTTATCAGAAGATGATGAAAGTATAATGGCAAGTGTTACATTCCCAAGGTATGATACGAATACAAGGCTTATGGGAGCTAAATCTATAAAGATACCTATGAAAAACAACGGACTAGACATTGAAGCTATGGTAGATGCAATAACGGATAAGACAAAGATAATTTGGTTTTGTAATCCTAATAATCCTACAGGAAATATATTTAAAAAAGAAGATTTTAATAAGGTTTTAAAAAGAATACCAGAAAGAGTTATTATAGTTATGGACGAGGCTTACGTTGAATACGTAGAATCCGATGATTTCCCAGATTCCTTAGAACTTTTAAAAGAAAATCCTAATATTATAGTATTAAGGACCTTTTCTAAAGCTTATGGACTTGCTTCACTAAGGTGTGGATACGGAATTGCAACAGAAGAATTAGTAGGTTATTTAAATAGGGTAATTAATCCTTTTGATGTGAATCTTTTTGCACAAAGTGCCGCTATTGCTGCTCTTTTAGATGAAGAATTTTTAAATAAGGTATATGAAACTAATAATGAAGAAAAGACCTATTTATATGGTGAATTTAAAAACATGAATTTAGATTATATAAAAACTCATACTAATTTTATTATGATAAACTTAAATAGAGATGATAAACCAATATATGATGCACTTCTAAAAAAGGGCATCATAATAAGACCAGGATTTTTACTAGGCATGCCACAGTGGTTAAGGATAACTATTGGAACTAGACATCAAAATGAAAAAATGATTAAAGCACTAAAAGAGGTTATGGGATAAAGTTCAAATAAGATCATATGGAATATTAAGCCATTACATTTAAATGTATTTAAGCTTTAAAATAGACTTTGCTACTATAAATATTTATTATTATAGTAGCATAGTCTATTTTTATTATAGTAAACTAATATAGATACTTTAAATTATTATAAATAAGAGCCATATGTGTTATAATAAATTTAATTAGCAGGGTATAGGAGTGGTACTATGAGATTTTTAATTGTGACAGGTTTATCAGGAGCAGGAAAAAGTGAAGCAACCAGAAATTTAGAGGATTTAGGATATTTTTGTGTGGATAATTTACCGCCAACTTTGATACCTAAATTTGCAGAGGTTTGTATACAAAGCCAAGGTAAACTTGAAAAGATAGCCTTAGTTATTGATATACGAGGAGGTCTGTTTTTTGATGCCCTTTTCGAAAGTTTAGTATATCTTAAGAAAAATGATTTTAAATATGAGATTCTATTTTTAGAAGCCACAGATGAGGTTTTGGTAAAAAGATTTAAGGAATCAAGAAGAAGTCATCCTTTAGCAAAGGATGGAAGAGTAACTAAGGGCATAGCTCTTGAACGAAGTAAACTAAAAGAGGTAAAAGAAAAAGCAGATAACATTATAGATACTTCAAATTTATCCATAAAAGAGCTTAGGGAAAATATAAATTCTATTTATGGAGATGGGGGAGATAAATCTAAAGATTTAAGTATAACCATACTTTCCTTTGGATTTAAATATGGAATACCATTAGATGCTGATTTAGTTTTTGATGTAAGATTTATACCTAATCCCTTTTATATACCTGAACTAAAAAAGTTCTCAGGACTTGATAATCAGGTTAAAGAATATGTGTTAAAACATGATGAAACAAAAGGTTTTGTAAGTAAACTTGAGGATATGCTGGAATTTTTAATACCGAACTATATAAAGGAAGGAAAAAAGCAACTCATTGTTGCCATAGGCTGTACAGGCGGAAGACATAGATCTGTAGCCATATCTAGACTTATATATGATAACTTGGTGAGCGAAGGAAGGAATGCTAACATAGATCATAGAGATATAAATGAAGACCCAAATAAAGGTGGAAAAAGGTTATGAAGTTTAGAGATTGGCTAAGACCTGGTATAAAGGTAAAAAGATGGGTTGTTTTTGCTATATTTGGGATCATCCTTATTATATTTGGCGTGAATGAGCTTTCTAGACACATGCTTTATAACTGGTACTACAAGGGCTTTTATATACTACTTAATGTTACAGGGATTTTTATATTATATATATCTGTAACGGAAGGTATAAAGTCTATAATGGCTCTTATAAATAGCGGATATCTAAAATTTTCTATAGACTCAAAAAAGTTAGAAAGTTTAATTTATGAAAAACGATTACTTGTTAAAGGCCCTAAAATAGTTGTGATTGGAGGTGGTACGGGACTCTCTACTATGCTTAGAGGTCTTAAGTATTACACCTCTAATATTACAGCAATAGTAACTGTGGCAGATGATGGTGGAGGTTCAGGAGACCTTAGGGAAGACCTTGGAATTTTACCGCCAGGAGACATAAGAAACTGTATCCTAGCCTTGGCAGATACGGAACCTCTTATGGAAGAACTTTTGCAATATAGATTCAAAGAAGGAAGACTTAAAGATCAAAGCTTTGGTAATTTATTTTTAGCAGCTATGGATGGTATATCAGAAAACTTTGAAGAAGCTGTTAAAAAGATGAGTTCAGTTTTAGCTGTTACAGGAAAGGTTATGCCAGTAACTCTAGAAAATATGGTTCTTAAGTGTGAACTTAAAAATGGCGGAATTGTAAAGGGTGAATCAAATATACCATTAGAATCTATAAAGCAAAAAAGTCCTATTGATAAAATTATGATTGAGCCAAAGGAGGCCAAGGCTTTAGTAGATTCTGTGGAAGCCATAAGAACTGCAGATGCTATAATACTTGGACCTGGAAGTTTATATACTAGTGTAATTCCAAATCTATTAGTAAAGGATATTGTGGAGGCTATAAAGAAAACCTCTGCTATTAAAATATATGTCTCTAACATAATGACTCAACCTGGGGAAACAGATGATTATGATGTAGTTGATCATGTTAAAGCTATTATTGATCATTCCTATGAGGGAGTAATTGATTATGTAATTGCAAATGTAGGAGAAATAGGAAAAGAACTTGAAGAAAAGTATTTAGAAGAGAACTCTAAGTTAGTAACTAAAGATGAAAAGGAACTTCAAAATCTAAATATAAAATTAATAGAATCTGATTTTGTAAAGACAACAAAAGGCCTTATAAGGCACGATTCTGAAAAGTTAGCTGCTGTAATAGTAGAGACTATAATGGATAAAAAGTTATTTTATGATAGAAAGAAAATAATTGAGTATTTCTATCTTTCAGAAAGATTAAAACAAAAGCAAAAGAAAAAGTAGAATTAGGAGAATGAGATATGTCGTTTTCATCACAGGTAAAAGGTGAGTTATGTAGAATTGAAAAGGTAACAAAAGAAGAAGCTTTAGCTCAAATATCAGCTATAATGAAGGTTAGTGGAACACTTACATTTGCTGGGAATAAACAACTTAGCTTTAAGATTGCAACAGAAAACCCAGCTACAGCAAGATTAATATTTACACTATTAAAGGAATACTTTACAATCCATGCAAGGCTCTTAGTTAAAAAGAGTAATTCATTAAAGAAAAATAATTTATATATTGTAATGATTACAGAAGAAATGGGAGTAAGAAACTTTTTGAAGATTTCTAGTATATTAAAAGAAGAAGAAGGGGTAATATCCCTAGATTACGGTATAAAAGAAGATTTAGTTAAACCTGATGGTGCTCGTAAAGCTTATATAAGAGGAGCATTTTTAGGAGGTGGAAGCATAAGTAACCCTGAAAAGACGTATCACCTAGAATTTGTAACCCACAATATGGAGTACGCAGAGGATTTAAGTAAGCTTATAAATACCTATGGTCTAAACTCTAAATTTATACAAAGAAAAAATAGTTATATAGTATATATTAAAGAGGGAGAACAGATAGTGGACTTATTAAATATAATAGGCGCTCATAACTCTTTATTAGAACTTGAAAACATTAGAATAATGAAGGAAATGAGAAATAATGTAAATAGGCTTGTTAACTGCGAAACAGCTAACCTAAGTAAGACTGTTAATGCAGCTGTAAGGCAGGTAGAATGTATTAACTTTATTGAAAGTGAGATAGGTCTTGGCAGACTTCCAAAGAATTTAAGGGAGATTGCAGAGCTAAGATTAAAGTTTCCTGACGAATCATTAAAAGAACTTGGAGAGATGATAACACCACCTGTAGGAAAATCAGGGGTTAATCATAGACTAAGAAAAATAGAAAAGATAGCAGAAGAATTAAGAAAAGAAGGAAGGTAAAGATGTCTAAACATAGCAAAACGGTTGATTATATACTTTCATTAGAACCTGGGCATAAGATATCGGTTAGGGGAATAGCAATCGAGCTTGGGGTTAGTGAAGGTACTGCATATAAGGCTATAAAAGAATGTGATGGGAAGGGTATAGTATCGACTATACCTAGAGTAGGTACCATAAGAGTTGATAAATTAAAGAGGGAAAAAAGTGAATCTTTAACCTTTGCTGACGTGGTTAATATAGTTGGAGGTAACATAATAGCTGGAAGAAGCGGTATACATAAATCTCTTAAAAAGCTATCCATAGGAGCTATGACAATAGAGGCTATGTCTAAATATATAGAACAAGGATCACTTCTTATAGTTGGAAATAGAGACCTTGCACAAGAACTAGCCCTAAATAATGGAGCTGCAGTACTTATAACAGGAGGATTTGAATGTAATGAAAAGGTGAAAAGGTTAGCAGATGAAAAGAGTCTACCTATTATTTCATCTAAATATGATAGCTTCACAACAGCTACTATGATAAATAAAGCCATTACTGAAAATACCATGAAAAAGGATATTATATTAGTGGAAGATATAATGAAAAAGGATCCCTATTATTTAAAGGTAAATCATACCTTAAATGATTGGAAGAGGATGGTAAATGATACCAACTTTGTAAGGTATCCTGTGGTAGATGAAAATATGAAGGTTGTAGGTATTATAACATCTAAAGACTTATCTTTAGATATAGATATAAACCAGCCCATAGGAAAAATAATGTCTAAAAATCCTATAACAGTGACTAAAGGGACTACAGTTGCCTATGCAGCCTACGTTATGGGACTTGAAGATATTGAACTTTGCCCCGTAATAGATGGGAAAAAGCTTATAGGTATAATAAAAAAAGAAGATGTTGCAGATACCTTTGAATATATGACAAGGAAACCTCAAAGATCAGAAAGCTTAGAGGAATTAATATTAGCAAACTTTGAATATGAAATTATAGGAGAAAAGACTATATTCAAAGGTAACATAGCATCAGAGATGATAGATTCCATAGGTACAGCCTCTTGGAGTTCTCTTAATATGCTTTTATCCGCAGCAGCTATTACAGCTTTAAGAGAAAGAAATATAAATGTTTCTGTAGACAATATAAGTACTTATTTTATGAAACCGCTTCAATTAGATACTAAAGTTACATTAGAAGCAGATATAGTTGATATGGGAAGAAATTATTGCAAGGTAGAAGTTAATATGATAAATTTTAAAAGACAGCTTATAGGAAAAAGTATGTTATCAGCAAAAATGCTAGGAAACTAAAGGGGGATATTATGTTTACACATGTAGTATTATTTAAATTAAAAGATCCCACAAAAGAAAATATGGAAGAGGCTAATTTAATATTAAGTTCTATGGAGGGGAAGATAGAAGAACTTAAATATCTTGAGGTAGGTGTGGATATTATAAGAAGTGAAAGATCTTATGATATAGCATTAATAACAAGATTTAATAGTAAAGAAGGCATGGACAAGTATCAAGTAAGTGAGTACCATGTAAATCATGTATTAAAGAATTTAAAACCATTACTACAATCATCAGTTTCATTAGATTATTAAGTTTTAATAAACAGGGTATCTATTAACATGTATACATATATCAGATATATTAGATGTATTAAACATATTAGACATATTAGACGTATGGGGGTATAAACATGAAAGAAAAAAGACAGATAAGCATTAAAATTAAAATGTTATTAAAACTTGTTTTACTAATAGCGGTAGCAGGTATTTCTCTTGGGTCTACATCTTTTTATAAAAGTAAAAAAACTTTAATTGTAACAACGCAGGATTTAATGGGGACTTTAAGCAAACAAATGGCAACTAATATTACAGGGGATATAAAAAGTAAATATGAATTATTACAATTAGTAGCTAATGATAGAAGTATTAAAGATATTAATATTTCTTCGGATGAAAAGAAGACTATATTAGATGAAGAAGTTGAAGGACGTGGATATGTTACAATTGGGATATCTAATTTACAAGGAGATATAACATATACTAATGGTATAACAGAAAATATAAAAGGTATAGATTATTTTCAAAATGCTCTTAAAGGTGAAAATTCAGTATCAGAACCTTTTGTAGCTAAAGCGGGTAATAATGAGTTAGTTATGGCTTATGCTGTACCTATAAAAAGCAAGAATAACATAGTAGGTGTATTGGTAGCATTAAGAGATGGAAATGAAATTACAAAATTAAATAATACAATTGAATTTAGGAAAACTGGACGAGCTTATGTTATTGGAAAGACTGGGGACGTAATTGCACATGAACGGGAAGAAAAGGTTATCAGTAAGGAAAATGCTATAAGATTAAAGGAAAGTGATAAAAGTTTTGATAGTAGGGCTGTAATTGAACAAAAGATGATAGGAAGAGAAAGCGGAGTAGGAAAATATACATATGAGGGTAAAAGTGAGTATATCGCTTATGCTCCAATTAAAGATACGGATTGGTCTTTAGGCGTATATGCTGAAGAAGGAGATATTTTAAGTAGTCTTGCTGCACTAAGAATGAATATAATTATAATATCTTTGATATTTACATGTCTTGCTATGATTTCAACTTGGATGTTGTCTTGTAAGCTGTCTAAAAGCTTAGATAATATAAGAGATTATATATACATAATGTCTACTGGAGACTTTAGCAAGGATATGCTACAAAAACACCTAGATAAAAGAGATGAAACAGGTGTTATGGCAAGAGCTCTTAAGGTAAGCAAGGATTCTGTAGGAAAGATGATATACAACATAAAAGAAAACTCTAGAGAAATCCAAATTAGTTCTAAAGGTTTAGTTAGGATATCTGAAGAATTTAATGAAAGTTCTCAAAATATATATATAGCTATAGATCAAGTAGCAGGGGGCGCTTCTCAGCAGGCTGAAGATTTGATAGATATAGTCAACATGTTAGAAAACTTTAGTGAAGGTTTAGAGGAAATTAACGGTTTTATTGGTGAAGTAGATTCTTTATCGGAAGATATAAGTAAAAAAGCAGATGTAAGTAATGAAGATATGAAGGATATAAGATTATCTTTAGATGAATTAGTAAATAACTTTAGAGGATTTACTTTGAAGATATCAAAAATGAGTAAGAGTATACAAAAGGTAAATGAAATAACAGATTTAATTAATAGTATAGCAGAACAAACGAATCTACTTGCATTAAATGCAGCTATCGAGGCCGCTAGAGCAGGGGATGCAGGACGCGGTTTTGCTGTAGTTGCAGAAGAGATAAGGAACTTAGCAGAGAAGAGCAAAGAATCTTCAACTACAATTTATAATCTTGTTAAAAATGTATTAGAAGATGCTAATACTATTCAAGATGGTACAACTGAAATGAATTTAAAACTTGAAGAACAAAAGGTTAGTATACAAAATAGTATGGAATCGTTTAAGTCTATATCATCTTCTATGGTTACAATTACTCCTAAAATAAATGTACTTACAGAAGGCTTTGAACAGCTTAATGAAAAGAAAAGGGAGATACTGTATAAGACAGAGGCAATATCCGCTATTTCCGAAGAAATCTCAGCATCCTCAGAAGAAATAGCAGCATCTAGTGAGCAAATGGCTCAAACTAGTAAAGAAATGTATACTTCAGCAAGCTCATTAAGTTACAAGACCAATGAAATGACCGAAGAAGTAAATAAGTTTAAGGTATAATATCTATTAAATTATAAGTAACTAAATAAAATTATAATACACCTCTAGATTAATATCTTTATTAGTCTAGAGGTGTATTTTTATTACTCTAGAGTAGTTTATTAATTGTATGTTATGCTTACTTTATTGCATCTATGCTTAATTAATTGCACATTGTACAATAAAAGCTATTAAGGGTATAATTAATATGAATAAATCTCTTTGGAAAGGGGATTAAATTTTTGAAGTATTCAATTTTAGAAGAAAAAGATACAGAAGATTCATTAGAAAAGGGCAAAGAAAAACATAATGAAGTCTCAACTAAAAAGCAGTTTTGCCACCTTCATTTACATACTGGATACAGCCTTTTAGATGGATCTGGAAAGATACCTAACATAATAGAAAAAGCTAAAGAGTTAGGTATGGAAAGTATAGCTATAACTGATCATGGAGTTATGTATGGCTGCGTTGAGTTTTATAAGGCGGCAAAGGATGCTGGAATCAAACCTATTTTAGGATGCGAAGTATATGTAGTAGCTAAATCTTTAGGTTTAAAGAAGGCTGATGAAGAGAATGAAACTCATCATCTAGTGCTACTTGTGAAAAATGAAGTGGGTTATGAAAACTTAATGAAGATAGTATCTAAGGCATCTATAGAAGGTTTTTATTATAAACCTAGAATAGATCATGATTACCTAAAAGAACATAGCGACGGACTTATAGCATTAAGCGCATGTCTTGGAGGAGAGGTTCAGTCTTACATATTAAGAGAAAATAAAGTAAAAGCTACAAAAACAGCGCTTTTTTATAAAGAAACATTTAAAGATGGGTTTTATTTAGAACTTCAATATCATGGAATAGATGATCAAAGGAGGGTGAATAAGGAATTAATTGAAATGTCTAAGGAGCTAAACATTCCTTTAGTAGCCACAAATGATGTTCATTATATAAATAGAGAAGACTCAAAGTCTCATGATGTATTACTTTGCATACAAACTGCAAAAACCATACAAGAAGAAAATAGAATGAAATACCCCTCAGATCAGTTTTATTTAAAGTCTCCTGAAGAAATGTGGAGAGAATTTGCCTATGTGAAAGAAGCCTTAGAAAACACAGTTAAAATTGCAGCTCAGTGTAATTTTGATTATGAATTTCATAAATCTAAGCTACCTAAATTTCCACTAGAAGAAGGAGTAGATCCTTTTGAATACTTAAAAGAAACCTGTTACAAGGGCCTTGCTTCTAGGTATCAAATATTTAGTGAAACAGAAGGAGAAAGTTTTAGTTTAAAAAGAATTTATGAAATAGCAGAGGAATCTGAAAATGCAAGAGAATATGTAGAAAGACTTGACTATGAACTTCAGGTAATAAATCAGATGGGTTATATAGATTACTTTTTGATAGTTTGGGACTTTATAAGATTTGCTGTGGAAAATAGTATTCCAACAGGTCCTGGAAGAGGTTCAGCTGCAGGGTCATTAGTTGCATACACCCTTGGTATAACAAAGATAGATCCAATAAGGTATGGGCTGATTTTTGAAAGATTTCTAAATCCAGAAAGAATCTCAATGCCAGATATTGATTCAGATTTTTGTTATGAAAGGCGTCAGGATATAATTGATTATGTAGTGGATAAGTATGGCAAGGACAATGTATCTCAAATAATAACATTTGGAACTATGGCGGCGAGAGCTTGTATAAGAGACGTTGGAAGGGCTATGAGTTATTCCTATCAAGAGGTAGATAAGATTGCTAAAATGATACCTACAGTACTTAATATAACAATAGATAAGGCTTTAGACTTAAACCCAGAACTTAAAGATGCCTATGATAAAGATATAAGGGTAAAAGAACTAATAGATGTAAGTAGAAGTCTTGAAGGACTTCCAAGACATTCATCTACCCATGCGGCAGGTGTAGTTATAGCATCACAGCCTCTTGTAAATTATGTGCCACTTCAAAAAAATGAAGAAATGATAGTTACACAATTTACAATGGGAACTCTAGAGGAACTTGGACTTTTGAAGATGGATTTCCTTGGACTTCGAACCCTTACTGTAATGAGAGATACAGTAGATATGATAAGGGTTAACAGGGGAATTGAGATAGACATAGATAAGTTAGAATTTGAGGACAAAGAAGTATATAAAATGATAGGTGAAGGTAAAACGGTTGGTGTATTTCAGCTAGAATCAGCAGGAATGACTAATTTTATGAAGGAACTAAGACCAGACTCTTTAGAGGATATAATAGCGGGAATAAGTCTTTATAGACCAGGTCCTATGGCAGAAATACCTAGGTATATAGAAAGCAAAAAGAATCCAGAAAAGTTAGTTTACGAAACACCAGAACTAGAAAGTATACTTGATGTAACCTATGGTGTCATGGTCTACCAAGAGCAGGTTATGGAAATTGTCAGAAAGCTTGCAGGATATTCCATGGGACGAAGTGACTTAGTTAGAAGAGCTATGTCAAAGAAAAAACATAAGGTTATGGAAGAGGAAAGACATAATTTCATAAACGGTGTAGTAGATGAAAGTGGGAATATAGAAGTTCCAGGTTGCGTAAGAAACGGAATTTCAAAAGAAGCAGCAAATAAGATATTTGATCAAATGATGGACTTTGCTTCCTATGCATTTAATAAATCCCACGCGGCGGCCTATGCTGTAATTGGATACCAAACGGCTTACTTTATGAAGTATTACCCTGTAGAATATATTGCTGCCATGTTAAATAGTATTATGGGAATAAGTGAAAAGGTATCAGGGTATATTAGGTTTGCAGAAAGCATTGGAATACAAGTTTTATCACCGGATATAAATGAAAGCTATGGTAAGTTCACTGTTAAAGGGGATACCATAAGATTTGGATTAGGTTCTGTGAAGAATGTAGGATTAAATGTAGTAAATGGAATAGTAAAATCTAGAGAAAAAAAGGGTAGATTTATATCCCTTTATGACTTTTGCAATAAGATGGAAGTTTCAAGCATTAATAAAAGAGCATCAGAAAGTCTTATAAAAGCTGGAGCCTTTGATGGGTTTAAGACCTTTAGATCTCAAATGCTAGCAGTAAATGAGAAAATGTTAGACGGAATTTCTAATCAAAAAAAGAAGAACATAGAAGGTCAGGTAAGCCTTTTTTCAACCTTTGATAATACAGAAGAGCAGTTTCAAATAAAATATCCTAATATAAAAGAATTTGATAAAAAATATATATTAGCTATGGAAAAAGAAATGACAGGATTATATCTTACAGGACATCCTTTAGATGAATATGAAAAGAGCTTAAACCTTCAAACTTCTACCAATATCGCTAAAATATTTAGTGACTATGATGAAACTTATGGTGAAAATGCTATAATAGAAAATACATCAGTGGATCTACTAGAGTCCATTGAAGATTCTAATATAAATAAGATTATAGCAGACACTTTAAAAGATGGAGATAGGGTTTCTATAGGTGGAATTATTTCAGATTTCAATAGAAAAATAACAAGAAATAATGCGATGATGGCTTTTATAAAACTAGAGGATCTAACAGGAGTTATAGAATGTATAGTATTCCCTAAAGCCTATGAAAGGTTAACATCTTTAATAGATATGGATAGCCTAATAGTTATAAAGGGAAGGCTTGTAATGAATGAAGATGAAGACCCTAAAATAATCTGCGAGCAGATAATACCCTTAGAAAAGGTTGATAGTTCAAAACTTTATATAATGGTAGAAGATGAAAAGACAGCAAGAAACATAATAAAAGATTTAAAAACAATAATGTTTAAATTTACAGGAAATACACCAGTATATTTATTTGCAGCAAAGGAAAGAACTTCATTTAGACTTTCAAGGGATGCATGGATAGACTTAGATACTGAAATAGTAGGAATTTTAAGAGAAAAGTTCGGAGAAGACAGGGTTAAAATTACTTAAAGATTACTTTGAAGTTAATTAAATATTACGTGGAGATTACTTTGAAGTTAATTATATATTATATATTAGATATTAGATATTGGATATTGGATATTGGATATTGGATGGATATTGGATGGAGATTATTTTAAATATATATTTAAAATAAAGACTAATAATCCTTAGATTTTAGTAAATACTAATAAGGATAGCCTCCTAAATTTTAAAGCGATTCTAAGATGAAATTAGAATCGCTTTAAATAAACAAATAATCACAATGGATTCACAAAATACACTGTCATGTAAATGTATACACGAAGGAAATTGTGAGTTATACTAAATATTTTGAAGAAAGAGTTGAAAAAACCTATATAATTCAGTAAAATTAAGGTGGGAAGATGTTAATGATAATGTCTATATGTTATTAAATTATATGTTAGTACTTGTAATTAAATAAAAAATGTATTTGTAAGAAACATGAATTTAACCTTAATAGCTTTAGTAAATTTATTTCACTAGAGATATTAACAAAGAAACTATCCAATTTTATAAATGGTAGTATTTCGGGAACACTGATTAATGAAATAAGCAATAATGATTTATACTTTAATTTTTCACTATATAATACGTATGAAACAAGATAGTACAAATTTAACCTAGGTGGGACTAAAAAAGACCTGCCGGTATAGGAGGAATAGTTATGAAAAGAATAGCCATACTTACTAGTGGTGGAGATGCACCAGGAATGAATGCTGCTATAAGAGCTGTAGTTCGCACAGCTATAGAAAAGGATATAGAGGTAATGGGGGTTAGGAGAGGATATAGCGGACTTATAAACGGTGAAATATTCTCAATGGATAGGCATTCAGTATCAGATATAATCCAAAGGGGAGGTACTGTGCTTAGAACTGCAAGATGTGAAGAGTTTAAAACTGAAGAAGGTAGAAAAAAGGCAGCTAATGTACTTAAGGTTTTCGGCATAGATGGTCTTGTAGTCCTTGGGGGGGATGGCTCTTTTATGGGAGCTAAGCTTTTGTCAGAACTTGGTGTATCAACTGTAGGGTTACCTGGAACTATAGATAACGATCTAGCATACACAGAATATACTATAGGATTTGATACAGCTTCAAATACAGTTTTAGATGCTATAAATAAATTAAGAGATACATCTACTTCCCATGAAAGGGTTTCTATTGTAGAGGTAATGGGAAGAAACTGTGGAGATATAGCTTTAAATGCAGGAATTGCAGGAGGAGCAGAAAGTATAATAGTTCCTGAAAAAGAATTTGATGTAAATCAACTGTGCAAATCAATCTTATCAGGAAGATTAAAAGGAAAGATGCATAACTTAATTCTGCTTGCAGAAGGTGTAGGTGGAGCAGAAGAATTAGCTAGACACGTACAAGAGATGACAGGCATTGAAACAAGAGCTACAATACTAGGACATATACAAAGAGGTGGAAGTCCAACAGCCTTTGACAGAGTCCTTGCATCAAAACTTGGATATAAAGCTGTAGAGGTATTAATGGAAGGACGATCATCTAGAGTTGTAGGTATTAGAGATGGAAAGGTAGTAGATTTAGATATAAAAGAAGCACTAGCTATTCCAAGAAAGTTTGATGAAGAGCTTTATAAAATGGCTCAAATATTGTCTTAATACAAACTAAATATCGATTAAAAATATTAAAAATTAATAACTTACTAAAATTATTTAAAGGAGTGTATTTTATGAGAAAAACGAAGATAGTATGTACAATAGGTCCAGGAAGTGATAATGAAAAGGTGCTTTCAGAAATAATTAAGGCGGGAATGAGTGTTTCAAGACATAACTTTTCCCATGGAGATCACGCAGAGCATAAGGTAAGAATAGAGTTAGTAAAAAGTCTAAGCAAAAAGCTTAATGTGCCTATAGCTATAATGTTAGATACAAAAGGACCAGAAATCAGAACAGGAGATTTTAATGCTAAAACCGTACAACTTAATGAAGGTGATAAATTCACAATATATTGCAAAGAAGAGATAATTGGAGATAACACAAAATGTTACGTAACCTACGATGAATTATCAAAAGACGTAAAAAAAGGAGATTCTATACTTATTGATGATGGTTTAGTTGGACTTACAGTAGAATCAATAGAGGATAATAAAATCCACTGCAGAGTTGTAAATAGCGGTGTTGTATCTAATCATAAAGGGGTAAATGTACCAGGAGTTTCAATGAATCTTCCATCCGTTACTGAAAAGGATATTAATGATTTAACATTTGGAGTAGAGATGGATGTAGATCTTGTAGCAGCTTCATTTATAAGAAAGGCCTCAGATATTTTAGAAATAAGAAATATATTAAAAAAAGTAGGCGGAGATAATATAGCTATATTTGCTAAAATTGAAAACCAAGAAGGCGTTGACAATATAGATGAAATCATAAAGGTTGCAGACGGAATAATGGTAGCTAGAGGAGACCTTGGTGTAGAAATACCTATAGAAAAGGTACCTGTAGTTCAAAAGATGATAATTGAAAAGTGTAATAAAAAAGGAATACCAGTTATTACAGCAACACAAATGCTAGATTCCATGATGAGAAATCCAAGACCTACAAGGGCTGAAGCTTCTGACGTTGCAAATGCAATCTTCGATGGTACAGATGCAATAATGCTTAGTGGAGAAACTGCAAATGGAAAGTATCCAGTAGAATCAGTAGCTACAATGTCAAGGATAGCTGTAGAGACAGAAAAAGAGCTAGATTTTAAAACATTACTTATAAAAAAGAAACTACAACATACTCCATCAATTCCTACAGCTATTAGTCTTGCTACAACTACTACAGCTATGGAGTTAAATGCTAAGGTAATTATTACAGCAACACAAAGTGGAAGTACTGCAAGAACAGTTTCTAAATATAGACCTAAGTGTCCAATAATAGCAGTTACACCTTACGAAAGAGTTGCAAGGAAGTTATGTCTTAGTTGGGGTATATTCCCTCTAATAGCACAAAAAGCAGAAAGTACAGATGAACTTATAGAAAAGTCTATTGAACTTGTTAAAAAAGAAGGCTTTGTTAGTACAGGAGACTTAGTTGTAATGGCAGCAGGAATACCTATAAATGATATAGGATCAACTAATATGATGAAGGTTCATATAGTAGAATAATCAAGAAAAAATAGTGCCCTTATATATAGATTAATGAAGGTGTCTTGAAGGATTTAATGCAAAAGTGTTAAATAACTTGATTTAATGTTATATATAAGCATTGATTTTAAATTAAAGTGCAATATTTATTGCAAAAAAACAAAGTTAACAGAAAGTTAACAAATGGATAGTTAATTAATGGTATATTCTATATATGTGAGGCAATGATTAATGATATAATCATCAAGTGATTCTTAGACTCATGTGGAGTTTGCTTATAATAAATACATATCTCCATTTGAGTCTTAGAGGAACTTATCCAGGGGCGTAGCAGCCGTCATTCCCCAGCTTGAAGAGGATAGGGGTGTTACGGATGATAGCCATCGGATAAATCACGAATATGGAGTTATGGCAACTGATTCTATACTTAGCACCGTAAAAGGTGCTTTTTTTTGCATTAATTTGAACATTGTAAGGTTGGGATGATAAGTAAATAGAATCTTTGCTTTAAGATTTACTTTTAAACTTAATTTCAAATGAAAACTATACCCTAATTTAAATATAAGATATAATAAATAGTAGTAGAAATATGATATGGATGGTGAAAGTACTTGATAGAAAAAAACAAAGAATATATAGTAGATATAGTCTCAGCTGGATACGAAGGAGAAGGCATAGCAAAAATTGATTCCTTCCCAATATTTATACCAGGAGCCATAGAAGGTGAAAAGACTAAAATAAAAATAATAAAGTTAAACAAAAATTATGCTTTTGGAAAGCTTATAGATATAATAACCCCATCAAAAGATAGGGTAGAACCTTTATGTGAAATATATAGTAAGTGTGGAGGATGCAATCTTCAACACATGAGCTATGAGTCACAGCTAGAATTTAAAACAAAAAGAGTTAAAGATTGTATTGAAAGAATAGGAAAGATTAAAGATGCCACAATACATAACACCATAGGGTCAGCTAGTCCTTATAGATATAGAAATAAGGTTCAATTACCAGTAGGCGGTGAAAAAGGTGATGTAAAGATCGGATTTTATGCCCAAAGAAGCCACAATATAATAGATATGAAAAAATGTATCATCCAAGATGAAAGTGGAGACAAAGCTGTAGATATAACAAGACAGTGGATGAATAAATATGGTATAGAGCCTTACAGTGAAATAGAAAGTAAAGCTTCTAATCTAAAAGGAATAGTAAGACATATAATGGTTAGAAAAGGCTTTAAAACTAATGAGGTCATGGTAGTTTTAGTAACAACTACAAAGGAAGTTCCATATAAAGAAGAATTCATAAAACTCATAAGAGATAACATAGACGGAGTAAAATCCATAATACAAAATATAAATCCTAAACTCACAAACGTAGTCCTTGGAGAAGAAAATATAGTTTTATTTGGAGAAGATCATATAAGTGATTATATTGACCAGTTTAAGTTTAAGATATCCCCATTATCATTCTTCCAAGTAAATCCAATACAAACAGAAATACTTTATAAAAAGGCCTTAGAATATGCAGACTTAAAAGGTGATGAAATAGTATTTGATGCCTACTGTGGTACAGGAACCATATCCCTCTTTTTATCCCAAAAAGCAAAAAAGGTATATGGAGTAGAAATAGTAAAAGAAGCCATAGAAAATGCAAAGGAAAATGCAAAACTCAACGGAATTAATAACACAGAATTCATAGTAGGTCAGTCAGAAACAGTAATTCCAGAACTTATAGAAAAAGGTATAAAGGCAGACGTTGTAGTAGTAGATCCCCCAAGAAAAGGCTGCGCAAAAGAACTACTAGAAGCCATAGCCCACATGTCACCAAAAAGAATAGTCTATGTATCCTGTGATCCATCAACTCTCGCAAGAGACCTAGAAATCTTAGAAGAAATGGGATACAAAACAAAAGAAGTACAGCCAGTAGACATGTTTTCCGAGACAAGTCATGTTGAAACTGTGATTCTGATGACGAAATGTGGTTCAGAGGGCAAAAAGTAGACTTTGACCACAACATGTTGTGGTTTTGGAGCTGTTTTGAGGCTTGAAAACGGTCAAAAAAGGTGCCGTTTTTGAACCTTAAAAAATGGAGAAAATATAGAGGACATACATAATTTTCGAGATTTCTCCCAAAAAACTGAATAGAAAGTAGTCAAATAGTCAGCGGATTTTATAATGATCCTCTGACTATTTTTTATATCTAAATATTTCAAAAATTCTGGTTTTAAAATATTAAGTCTTTTTATAAAAATATTTTACAAGAATAGCAAGGAGGTTTATGATGAGCTACAAAACTATAACTGTTATTCCCCCAGTGTTTAAATTTGAAAATATTCTTGGAGTAAAAGATAGAAAAGTTAGAGCTGCAGCTTTTGTTTCTCAAGTATCTAAGCACTCAAATAAATTCTCCATAGAAGCAATGCTAGGTCGAATGAAGTTTCTAGATATTGTTGGTTGGTTTACATCTCAAAAGGGCTATCAAAGATGAGATCATAGAATCAGGAAAATCTTTGATCTGTACACCAAAGGTGAGCTTGATTTGCATATTTGTAATTCTAAAAAATGATTTATTTAGCTACGAAAGTGATCTGAGTAGTTTGGACAGATCTATCTTAAAAAGTGATATTCGTATTTATTGTGTTAAAGATTGCATTCTAATTAAAGACAGCAATATTATATCCCTGTTGTAGTTTAAAAATATCACGCACTAGTTAACCTACAAATGAATACAATATTGATGGTTAGGTTAACATATAGTATAATAATATTATTAAATAGTGAGGTGATAATGGATGTCAGCTATTGTTATAAAAGAATACAAAGAGCTTCTGCGCCAGAAAAATGAAATAGAGCAAACACTTCCTTCCCTTCCGGAGGGATATATTTCTACGAAAACTATTAAAGAAAAACAATATTACTATCTACAAAATAGAGTAGATGGAAAAATAACAAGCAAGTATTTAAAAGAAAATGAAGTTGATACTATAAAAGAACAAGTAGAACGTTGCAAGAAATATAAAGCTGAACTTCCTAAAATTGAAGTACGCTTAAAAGAACTGGAACAAGCAGCTAAACTAATTGATAAAAGTATTGCAAGACACCTTACCCTGCTTAAATTATCTTGTGGTATGGATTCGCTAAGTAATGTGCAAAAAGAACGTAGTGCATCCTTTGCTAATGCACTAAATGCCATTGAGGGTGTATATGCTAGCAAAACTACGCAACAGAATATTGATAAGTGGAAGGTCGGAGATGAATCTTTTATTTCTATATTTCAATCCACACTAAATATGTACGGCTTTATGGCGGAGGTGTAAGGTGAGGGATCCTTATTTATATGATGATGTAGATATATTAAAAAATCTTGCTAATATCAAAGACCACGATTTATTAAGTAGAGCCGAGGCAGATATAACGAACTTATCTATGCTTGCCGTCTATAACCAATCTTATAAGGTTTTTGATACAAAAACATTGCAAGATATTCACTCAAATATTTTTGGACAAATATACGATTGGGCTGGTGAGTTACGTACAATTCAAATTGCTAAATATGAAGATGTACTGGGAGGAGATACGGTTAGATATACTTTACCTAAACAGATCAAGAAAGAGCTTGATCCTGTAATGAAGGAAGTAAAGAAACTGAAAAGAACAGACAGCAATGATAAGGATATCGTGTTTCGCTTAGAGAGAATTATAGCAACAATCTGGCAGATACACCCCTTTAGAGAGGGCAACACTAGAACTTGTATTGTATTTGCTGTACTACTGGCAAAACACCTTGGCTTTGAAGTCAATCATGAGCTGTTTAAAACCCATTCGGATTATGTGAGAAATGCCTTGGCATGGGCATCTCAAGGAATTTACTCAAAACACGAATATCTTGAACGAATTTTTGACGATGCAATATTAGGCGATAGCCTTAATGAGGATGATGTTTCCGCTACTGTCGCTGGAAACTATGAAAGCATTGGTGAGTATAAGGTTAAAGATTATGTGGAGCGTCCACATGAGTATGTGAAAGGTAAGTAGCATGTCCTCACAAGGAACCCAGGGTAGAATAAAATGGAAAACTGAGCTTAATCAGAAATATTAACCATATTTTATATAAATATGATATGTAAGGTCATGGATGATAAGTCAAGTTAAATAGTTGCCCACTTTTACTTGACTCAAACTAAATAATGAGACTGAAATCTTAATAGAAGGAATATACTTAATTAACAAATGTTATCCTAATTATGATTCTTATACGATGTATGATAATAAGAATAAGGAATATTATTCAATAGAGATGATATTAAATTCACTTGATGAATATAATTTAAGTAATGATTTCTTTAAGATATCTATTTTTGACTTTTTAATTGGCAATACAGACAGACATCAAAATAATTGGGCTGTTATTGAATGCGATAATAATATTAGAATGTGTCCAATGTATGATAATAGTTCTTCATTATGTTGCTACTTTGAAGAAGAAAACATAGAGTCTTATTTAGGTAATGATAAAGTTAGATTTAATTCTATAGTTAATAGTAAATCAAAGTCTAGAATTAGAATAAATAAGAAAATCAAGAAAGAGCCAACGCATCTTGAGATGCTTAAATATATAAAATTGTATCATAGTGAATCTGTGATAGATTTGGTAAAAGTTATAAATGAGAACATAACAGAAGTAGTTATAGATAAACTTATGTTATGTTATTCAGAAGATTTAATAAGTAGTAAAAGAAAAGTATTGATAAAGACCTTTTTATTAGAAAAGGTAAAATTGATGAATGGTATATTTTCAGGAGAGGAGTAAAAGTATGTCTATTAAATGTGGAAAAGATTATATTTATTTAGTGTGGAAAGAAATTAAAACCAGAAGACAATATGTTGTAGGGCAATTGTCGAAAAATGGACAATTCGAATTTAGCTATGGGTTTGAGGTTAAGGAAGCAATACAAAAAGGATTTAAATTGTTGATTTCTTTTGAAGATATAGATAAGGTTTATAAAAGTGACATACTATTTCCAGTATTCTCAAGTAGATTACCAGATAAAAAAAGAAGTGGTATCGATAAAATTCTCTTGAAATATGGTATGGAAGAATATAATGACTATAAATTATTAAAAAAAAGTGGCGCTAGGTTACCAATTGATAACTTAAAGCATGTCCCCACAAGGAACCCAGGGTAGAAGGAAATGGAAAACTGCGCTTAAACAGAAATATTAGCAATGGCAAATATGAAGAGGGTAACTTCCTCCCCATCTAACACCCCTTAGGCTCAGTAAATTACAAGGTAAAAGCATTTCATTAGAGTAAAATTTAATGAAGTGCTTTTTTGTTATGTCAATAAGAGTGTAATTTTATGATTGCGAGTTTATATCAGCATGTCCTCACAAGGAACCCAGGGTAGAATAAAATGGAAAATCGCGTTTGAAAATGGGGAGGGGAAATTATATTAAAGTTATTTATGAAATTATTGTGCAGAGTTTAGGCTTTTTTGAAGTTATTTCAAAAAAAACTAGTTAGTGTAGGTATGAAAATATTGTATAATATAAGTATACCTTAGCAATAGGTAGGTAATTAAATTATTGGGGGTTTTAGTATGTTAAAGGGAAAATTAATGAAGATGGCAAATGAACTTAAATTGGGTAAAGGAAAAGATTTCGTTAAGAACAGAAAGAAAGCGATTTGTGCAGGAGGCTTAGGAATCCTATTACTTGCAGGGATAGGTTTTGGGGTATCCTCATTAGTTAATGCTGAGACTGCAAAAACTAAAGTATCCGTATCCTCAGGGATAGCTAGTACATATGAAACTACAGAGAATGATGAAGAAGTTGGTACAACCCAAGATAAAAAAGAAAATAGTAAAGAAGAGATTACAAAGGGGTCTTCTACTGATAGTGAAACTGTCAGCAAAGAAACAGGTACTGAACAAGCTACAGATAAAGTTGAAACTACTGGTAGTGAAACTATTAGTAAAGAATCAGCTACTGAGCAAGCTACTGATAAAGCTAGTACTCCTCAAGGTACTAGTACAGATAGTATAGCTAGTACAGAGAATACTTCAAAAGGTTCTAGTACGCCTAGTACTCCTAGTACTCCTAGTACTTCTCAAGGTTCTAGCACAGCTAGTAAGCCTAGTACTCCAAGTAAACCTAGTACTCCTAGTACTTCTGAAACCCCTTCATCAGGGGTATCTACTCCATCGCATAGTCATAGTTGGTCACCTGTTACTTCAGTAGTTAATCATGAGGCATCAGGTCATTGGGAAGACGTTGTAGTTAAGGCAGCTTGGTCTGAGGAGATTCCTACATACAAGAACCAGGAAATATGTGTATGTAATGGTTGTGGTAGTGATATTACTGGAAATACTACTCAGCATAATAAAAACCATGCTTTAAACGATGAGCGTGGAGGGTGGCACACTGAGTGGAAAAAAATTCAAGTTGGTACAAAGACAGTAAATCACCCAGCAGTTTATGATAAGAAATGGGTAGTAGATAAACAAGCTTGGAGTGAAACTGTAACAAATGGACATAAGTGTAGTTGTGGGTCAACAAAATAGTATTAATTAACGCAAACAAAGAGTACTCTAATGGGTACTCTTTTTTATATTCTCAATTATAACTGAATTCAAGATGGTAACAAGTGTAACATTAGAAGTTTTTAGTTTATGCGAAGGCTTCTTAGGGGGTACTTGATTCTTAAGCTTATTTTAGGTACGTTTATTAAAGATAGGTTAGTTTCAAGATTACCTTCTAATATTATTAAAAGTCATAGATAGTTCGAAATATCTATGGAAATGTATTAATCTAGAAAGAATAATAGGAGGTCAAAGGTATGAAAAAAACTAAACGATTTTTAGGATTGCTCCTAGCTGGTGCATTGACATTAGCTAGTATTCCAGCACAGTGTGTTAGGGCAGATGTTATATCCCCAGGTGTAAAAGTATCCATTGAAGGTGGGGGTACTGTCACGTTAGATGATAAGGTATCTAAGCATGTGCTTAAAAATGGAGATGTATTTAAGGCAGATTACACTGAAGGATCAAAGTACTCAATTTCTTTAAGTGCAGATGATGGTAGTTCTATTCAAGGGGTAGCTATAGATGGAAAGAAAGATAACAATATTAAAATAGGAACTAAGACTGGAAAGTATGATTATGAAATAGCAAAAACTATATCAAATATATCTGTAACTTTTGAAAAAGGTTGCGATCTTACCGTATCTGAGTACCTAGAAGGAAAGTATAACTCAGAGAGGGCAGTAAATTTTAGAAAAGCAGTAGTAGAAAAGAACAAGCTACAAGCTAAGGTTGATTCAGACTTCTTCCTTAAACAAGAGAATCTAAGTGCAATGGAAGACGTAGAAAATATAGGAGATTTAGTATCCTTAGTTAAATTATCTAAGAAAGATTTAGCTATAGATCACACAAATGAGGTAGTAAGGTCGGTTGAAGCCCCACTATCCTATAGTTCTCCTTCTTCACCAGCAAGAAGTGGTAGAAGTAAGAGGTCATTATCCTCTACCCCACCTAAATTGGTAGTAACGTATCATGGGGAAATAACGGCTTATGCGAATGGTAAGTTCCTTTCTGCAGGAGATTCCTTTAGTATTAATGGGAATACAGCTTTTTGTGCAGATAGATATCTTCCACATCCTAAGTCAGGAACTGTGGCAACTTCTTCATATATAGAAACAAACCCTAGTTTAAGAAAGATTTTATACTATGGATTTGGTGGACCTGGACAAGTATCAGGTTGGGATGCAAATGCCCTAAGAATTGCAACAGCTCGTGCACTTTCTCATGAAAGACATGGTAATGGAGGTGTAATTGGTGGTAGATTATATAGCCAAGTAACTAGTATGGCAGAACCTCCAGCAGGGTTTAATGCAATCCTTGTTCAAATAGGAAGTCCTTATCAAGACTTAATGTTTTGGGAGTATGCAAAGAAAGGTTCATTACAAATATCTAAATCATCTGATAATCCGACTTTATCTGATGGTAATGATTACTATTCAGTAGTAGGAGCTGAGTATGGGGTATTCTCTAATGCGGATGCTTCAGGGCAGGTTGCTACACTTACTATAGAAGGTAATGCGTGGTCTCAGGTAATTGAATTAGATGCAGGAACTTATTACTTAAAAGAGCTTAAGGCTCCAAAAGGTTATGCCTTAGATGATGTTATATACCCTTTGACAGTGAATGCAGGGTCTAGGACAGAAGAAAGTTTTACGGATAAACCTCAATCTGACCCAGTTTTCCTTTTATTAAAGAAAGTAGATTCGTCTACGGGAACTGGTACACCTCAGGGTGGTGGTTCTTTGGCTGATGCCCAGTTTACGTTTAAGTTTTATGCAGGGGCGTACTCTGATGGGGTTAATCCAGCTGATTCGGGAGTTTCTCCTTCTAGGACGTGGGTTATGAAGACTGATAGTGATGGGTTTATTCGTTTAGGGGATAGCTTTAAGGTATCAGGAGATGATTTTTACTATCATCGTGCAACTGATCCTACCCTACCACTTGGAACTCTAACAATGCAAGAGACTAAGGCTCCGATAGGTTACAAATTAAACACTGAGTTGTTTGTAAGAAGAATAACTCCAAATGGTTTAGGTGATGAGGTTCATACCTATCTAGAACCAACAATAAAAGAAGAAACTTTAGATTTTACTATAACAAAGGTACAGAGTGGTACTTCAACGGTACTTCCAAATGTAAAGTTCAATCATACTAAACCTAATGGCTCTGTTGATGAGTTAACAACTGGACCAGATGGTAAGATAACAATGAAAGGTTTAACTCAAGGAACTCATAGAATAGTAGAAACAAAAGCAATTGCAGGATTTGAAATGAATACTAATGAATTTGTTTTTGAGGTTACATCTTCAAATACAATATCTGTTGTAACAAATACAGTTAATAGGGGTATGAGTTACTCAGAATCTAAAGGAAATGGTTTATTAACAGTAGAAAATAAACTAAGTTCTTTCAAATTAAGTATAGTAAAGGTAAGTAGTAAGAACAAACCTTTAAAAGGTGCAGAATTCACTTTATACTCTGATAGAGGATGTACAAATGAGATAAGTAAATCTATATCAGATGGTAGTGGAGAGTTATCATTTACTGGTTTGACAATAGGTACTAATTACTTCTTCAAAGAAACAAAAGCACCAGCGGGTTATAGAATACCTGTAGATGTTAATGGAAATGTTCATGTGTACGAGATAACAACGTCCTCAACTCCTTCTCAAGGGGTATTTAATTTTAAAGTAGATGGAACTGATTATAATGCTAGTTCAACTAGTGGAGATGTAAGTCTAGGGGGTAATGCAGAATCTAGAGTAATCAATATTAAAGTTGTTAACTCTATAATGATGAAACTTCCTTCAACGGGTTCAAATATGATGTTACCGATACTAGCAGCAGGTATGTCTTTAATGTTTGTTGCATTTACTCTAGGTAAGAGATTAAGAAAGCAAAACAAGAAAGAGAATACAAAGGGGGGTACTATTGTGGTAAGACGTAAGTTAATAAAATATATAGTGGCTTGTACTATAGTAACAGGGGTACTAGTAACTAGTATATCACCAAGCTTAATAGCCCATGCAAAAGGAACTACTGGAACGGGTGTGGTAGCTAAAGATGTTAAGAATTTAGCAGGAAAAGCAACACCAAGGGGTATAGCAAACTTCGGAAGAGGTAGTGCATCAATATCTATAACAGGTAATACTACTAAACAAACATTGATTGGAAAGGTTTTTAATATCTATAAACTATTTAATGCGGAGAACTCTGCAGGTTTAGAGTCAATAAACTATACATTAAACCCAGAATTCGCTCCAGCGTTAAAGAACGTAGTGGGTGTGAAGTTAGGTAAAAAGCCAGCTATCGTTACAGAATATGAAATAATAGACTACATTCAATCCCTTAACAAGAACAAAGTAGAGGGTGCTAAGGCAGCTCAAGCTTTAGAAGGTAGATATAGTGATTTTAGATATTTCATTGAAGAATTAAGAAATGAATTAGTTAAATTAAACGTAAAGTCTGATGTTGTGTCAGTAACAGAAGTAAAAGCAAATAATGGAATAGATTTAACTGGATTAGATTTCGGTTATTATGTAGTTGATGAGGTGTTCAATGTATCAGGAACTCACTCAGCAGGTTCTCTATGCATGGTGAATACTGCTAATCCGACTGCATCAATTCAAGTAAAATCAGATAAGCACAAGGAACCCAGGGTAGAATAAAATGGAAAATTGCGTTTGAAAATGGGTAGAGGAAATTAAATATGGAATAACTTATACGTATGGTGGGAAAAAAGGTTTCTATGGAGTTTTATTTGGACCATTATTAAATTTTTGTTTATCAGTTATAGCTTTTTTTATTTCTTATATTGATAAACAAAGTAAAACTTATTGGTATATCATTTCATTAACTTCAAGTATTAGCCGTTTTTTTTAATTGCGGACTAATTTTATTTATGTCATTGTTTAATAAGAACGTGATTTTACTAAATGATACAGGAATAAAATCTTCTTCGTAAATACTTTTCAGTTATTAACCGTAGGCTTGTCATTGACAATGAGGGTGCATATGGTATGCTATTCACTCTTAGGTCCACTATATAACTTCAAATGATTCGTCTATATCGCCTTAATTATAGAGAATATTATAACTGTTACACCAACTAGTATAACTACCATATTAGCTATTTTTCCGATAACAGAACCTTCTTTATAGTCTAAATTCACATCGTTTCTTCCTATAAGTACAGTATTAATTAAAAATCCTCTTATTCCTATTATTATAAATAATACTCCAAGTAGTATGCTTATTATTGTTTGATTTCCTGTTAAAGGTTTTATTAGTATACTTGAAAAAATCATTATTATTAAAATCCAAGTTAATATTTTTAATTTTTGCTCTAGATTTCTATTTTTCATAAATGATCTCCTTTATTTGCAAGGAACCCAGGGTAGAATAAAATGGAAAACTGCGCTTAAACGGATATATTAATCATACTTCATATAAATATAAGTTTCAACTTAAATTTGTTGCGTTTGAACTTGGCTTAGGTAATGAAAAGTAAAATTAAATAGTTGCCCACTTTTACTTGACTCAAACTATGTTTTATGACTTATGGTAAGCATTGGAATCTTGTGCTACAATTTAAAGTAGTAATAGGGGGTAAATTCAATGAGAATTTGTAAACATTGTGAATGTGAAATGATAGAGGGATTTGATGTTAAAGTAGAGGGAGCAGGATATGGCATTAAAATATCTAATGGTACTGGTATCTTTTCAAAGCGGTTAGAAAAGCCTAAAGTTGCAATATGCCCTAAATGTGGTGAAATTTCTTTGTATATCAGAAATGTAGACAAAATATAAAAAGTCGTGAATAACGAGAAAAAGGTGGAGGGGTTTTACAATGAAAACTATTTTCAAAAAAACAAGTGAGTATTTCTATAAATCGCCTATTTTAACCACGCTAATGTTTAGCTTTATAGGATCCTTTTTCCTTGGAATAATACTATGGATTATTGGCATAATTAAGGATTCATCGAACTTCTATTATTCAGATATATTTAAGGTGCAGTTATTGATTTTCATATTTATGTTAGTTATAGTTTTAACTATTGAAAATATGGTTTTTCTTTTTATAAAACCTAAAACAGAGGAAGAAGAAAAAGCAATAAAGAGGTGGGAAGTTGTAGCAATGGTTATTGGGGCAGCATTTTCATTTTTGTGTATAGCACTTACAAACATTGTTTTTTATGATTGGAATATGCAATTGTATAACAATGAAATGCATACTCCTATTTCAACAAAAACATTTTTGACTGTGGGTGTTATTGTTTTAGTAGCTGCTGTTGGATATATCATTCTTAGATTTTTTCCTATTACAAAATTACCTCCACTTTTTGCAGTGTTTTGTATATCTGCACTATACCTTGGTATGGCGGAGTGTATTCTGTGGTGTGTTCAAATATTTAATATATCAGATACAAATATGGTTTTACTATGTTTGTTTCCATTTAACGGTATTCTCATTGCTATAAGAACAATAAGAGATGTTGTGTATAAAAAAACTTATGAAAGCAAAAATACCTCTCACAAATTGAGGCATATTGTGATGTTACTAAATAATGCATCTAACTGGCCATGGATTGCTTTTATTACTGCAATCCCCTTGCTTGGCATTATAGTTGCAGTATTGATTTTATTTGGTCAGGAGCCTGACAGCCTTATAAAGGCTTGGACACAAACCGCTAATTGGAATATGTCACAAAAGATTGCACCACAAAATATTATTAGAGATGAACATTATTTATGTACAGTTGCAGCAGGGGGACATGGAACAATTGTAAAACCCCTACGCACTGGGAAACGACATGGTCATAGAGTCATTGTAAATAGGCAATTGTGCATTGCTAATGCTTTTGAACAGCTTCTTCAAGAGCGTACACCAAACTTTCACCATTTTGTCAGGGCTACTTATGATAAGATTGGATATCCAATAGCAAGACATATACAGTCTCCATATGTTGCTGATGCCATATATTTTATAATGAAACCGCTAGAATGGATATTTATTTTTTCTCTATATCTATTTGATACAAAACCAGAAAATCGCATAGCAGTTCAATATCCCCATTCAGCTCCACCAATATTTTATAATGTAAAATAAGAACTCTACTATAAATTTCAAAGCCTGGGGGGGCTTTTTTACAAAGGTAATATTCCAATTTTTATGAGTAAGAATAAAAAGATTGGTTAAACTAATCTACATAGGATATGACGTAGAGTATTATAAAGAAGAAAGATTATTAGAAGAGAAATGTATCATGGGAACAGTTAGTGTAAATATAGAGCTTAGTTAATTATAATCAACGGCACAACTTTTCCTATTATAGAGGAAAAATTGTACCTTTGATTATGTTTAAAGTAAAGATATGATAAAATAAGGTATAAGTATAATCAAAAAAAATTCATGAGGTGAAGATATGTATCCAATAAGATTTGAAAATTTATATTATGATAAGATTTGGGGCGGAAGAGACTTTGAAGACTTTAGGTGTAATTTGCCAAAGGGAAATATAGGAGAGAGCTGGGATGTAGCTTGTCATAAAAATGGCATGAGTATCGTAGCTAATGGGTCACTTAAAAGAAAACGTTTTGACGAAATTGTGAAAGAATATGGTCATTCTTTAGTTGGCACAGATGTTAGTACAGAAAAATTCCCTCTATTACTTAAGTTAATAAATTCAGAGGAAAACTTATCTGTTCAGGTTCATCCAGGTGATGAGTATGCTAAAAAATATGAAAATGAGTATGGAAAAACAGAAGCTTGGTATGTAATAGATGCAAAACCTGGTGCAAAATTAATTATTGGAACTAAAGATTGTTCTAAAGAAGAATTTGAAAATGCAATTAAAGAAGGTAAATGTGAGGAATATCTAAATATTATTGAAGTTAAAAAAGGTGATAGTTTTCTTATTAATAGTGGATTAGTTCACGCTATAGGTGGAGGGTTAACAATTGCAGAAATACAACAAAATTCGGATATTACTTATAGAGTATATGATTATGGTAGAAAGAGAGAGCTTCATGTTGATCAGTCATTACAAGTAATAAATTTTGATTTAAAAGCAATAAATTGTTCTGAAAATGTCCTAGAAGACTTTGAAGGGTTTTCTAAAGTATTATTATGTGAGAATGAATATTTTGGAATGGAAAAGTATAATATAAAAAAAGAATTAAATGATGAAAGTGACGAGAAAAAGTTTTTCATTATAACTTGTGTAGAAGGTAATGGAGAAATTATATTCAAAAATTCAGAAGAGAAAATTAAAAAAGGCGATAGCTATTTAATTCCAGCTACTTTAGGTAAATATTCTATAAAAGGGGAACTTGAAATTATAAAAAGCTATCCAAATTAAATTTTGAAACTTCATTATTAAGTAATGGTTAATATATTAAGTATTTAGTTGGTAGTTCACTTAAATATAATAATACAAAGGTGATTTAGAAATGATAGGTAATATAAGATTACAAAAGCTTATAGAAATATTAACAAATACTAATCAAGATATTACAGGGAAAGAATTATGTAATGTTTTAGGAGTTTCATCTAGAACCATTAGAAGCGATATAAAAGATCTAAACTCTATATTAGAAGATAAAGGAGCTATGATTTCTTCAAAAAAATCAAAGGGATATAAAATAGAAGTTTTTGAAGAAAATAAATTTAATAGTTTTTTAAAAAATATTAATGAAAATGATGATATTTATAATTTAACTGGGGAAGAAAGAGCTCAATATATAATAGTAAAATTATTAACTAATGAGATTAAAGGCATAGAGGGGATTACTCAGATAGAATTAGCAGATGAATTATATATAAGTTTATCATCACTAAAAAATGATATAAAATTAGCTAAAAGTATATTATTAAAAATTGATTTAGATATTGAAAAGGTCAGTAATAAAGGAATAAAGATTAGTGGGAATGAAGAAAGTATAAGGGGCTATATAAATGGATATATGCTTTCTTACAATGGTTTCTTAAAAGATGTTTTAGATTTATCTTTTAAGGAGATATTAGGTGATAAAGAAGAGATTTTTATAAATAGTATATTAAAAGACAATATATTTAAATTTAAATATAGATTATCTGATATAAGTTATAGAGAGATAGTTTCTTATATAAAGATAATATTGGTAAGAAACTATAAAAATAAAACAATTAATTATAATGAGAGTACTAGAGAAAAATTAATAAATGATCCTAAATTTAAAATAGCACAAAGTATTTGTAACAACATAGAAGAGGAAATTGAAATAAAGATATTAGACAATGAAGTTTTATATCTTACTAAGCACATTACTTCAAGTAGTTTAATTGAAGAAGATAAGGATAGAATAATAAGTACCTTAGAAAATGAAGATAAATTATTAATAGATATATTATCATATATTAAAGATATATTTAATCTGGATTTTACGAAAGATACTATACTTATAAATTTTTTGGGACCACATATTAAAGCCGCAATTAATAGGGCTAAATATGGCATTAAAATAGAAAACCCAATGTTAAATTTAATAAAGAACAATTACCCATTTGCTTTAGAAATTGCAATAGTAGCAAATAGCATTATTAAAAGTGAACAAGGCCTTAATTTAACAGAAGATGACATTGGATTTATGGCATTACATTTTGCAGCAGCCCTTGAACGTACAAAGCATAACAATGGATGTACTGTTAAAAATGCAATAATAGTTTGTACTACAGGTGTTGGAACATCATTATTACTTAAGGTTAAGTTAGAAGCGCATTTTAAAGATAGATTGAATATAATAGATACTATACCATTTTATGAATTCAATAATGTTACATTAAATAATGTGGATTTGATAATATCTACAGTTCCTTTAGAAAATAAGTGTGATAAGGTAATTCATATTAAAAGATTATTAGATAGCGATGAAATTAAATTAATAGAATATAAATTAGATTATAATTATTCAAATCCAAATGATTTTATAAAAAGATTTAATGAAAGATTATTTTTTATTGATGTTGAAGTGAGTGATCGTGATAGCACAATTGACCTTATTACAAATAAGTTAATTAAGTATAATTATATTACTGAAGGTGTAAAACAAGAAATTTTTAAACGAGAAAAATTAGCAGGTACGCAAATAGGAAACTTAGTGGCTATTCCACATTCTATTAATGAAGATATCAAAGAATCTTTTATAGCGGTGGCAATATTAAAAAAACCTATACAGTGGGATAATGAAAAGGTACAATTAGTTTTACTTATAGGTATGTCTACTAAGGATAAACATAATTGGAAGCCTCATCTAGAGCAGTTGTATAAGAATATTATAGATATAAATGTAGTTGAAGATGTAATAAAATCAACTAATTTTGAAGAATTTAAAAAAGTAGTTAATAAATTTAAAAACATATAAAATGAAAAAGTATAAGATATTGTATTTCCTCTATATAAGGAAAAAGTCTGTCTATGAATATGTTTACAGTAAACGTATAATAAAGGCATAAAGATAAAGACTATTAATAAGAAGTAAATTAATTATAGAGGAGGATATGTAAATATGAAATTATTAGCAGTAACATCATGTCCAGTTGGGATTGCTCATACGTATATAGCAGCAGAGAAGCTAAACAAAATGGCAAAAAAGATGGGAATAGAAATTAAGGTTGAAACTCAAGGGTCAACTGGGGCTGAGAATGTAATAACAAATCAGGATATCAAAGAAGCAGATGGTATAATTATTGCAGCGGATAAAGCTGTAAGTTTAGAAAGATTTGAAGGTATGGCAATGATAGAGTGTCCAATAGCTAAAGCTATAAAAGAGCCAGAAGTTTTAATTCAAATGTTTTTAGATGGAAAAGTTGAAAAGAAAAAGGCAAAGAACATTAAGAGTATTGATGAAGCTAAAAGAGAAACAAAGATTAAACAACCTGCTTTTTACAAGCATTTAATGGGCGGAGTTTCATATATGATTCCAGTTGTAGTTGTAGCAGGTTTATTGATAGCAATAGCATTAGCCTTTGGAGGTACGCCAAGTGAAACAGGACTTGTAATACCAGATAGTTCATTTTGGAAGAAAGTCGAAATGATAGGTGGGGCTGGATTTATATTTATGGTACCAATACTTTCAGGGTTTATTGCCTATTCAATAGCAGATAGACCAGGTTTAGTACCGGGATTAATTGGTGGATATATAGCATCCAATGGTTCTTTTTATGGATCTCAAGCAAATGCAGGATTTTTAGGCGGTATAGTAACGGGATTTTTAGCTGGATATGTAGCTAAAGGATTAAGATCACTTAAGGTTCCTAAAATGATTAAACCAATAATGCCAATAATTATAATTCCTATAATATCAACATTAGTAACAGGTTTAGCATTTATATTAGTTTTAGGTGGACCAATAACTTCAATATTTGAAGGATTAACTAACTTTTTAGCAGGATTATCTGGAGCAAGCTCAATATTATTAGCAACTATATTAGGTTCAATGATAGCATTTGATATGGGAGGTCCAGTAAATAAAACAGCATTTTTATTTGGAGTTTCAATGATAACAGCAGGTAACCCACAAATAATGGGTCCAATAGCAGCAGCAGTAGCAATTCCACCAATAGGAATGGGTATTGCAACATTTATAGGTAAAAAGTATTATAGTGAAGATGAAATTGATGCAGGTAAAGCGGCGTTTGCAATGGGGCTTTGTGGAATAACTGAAGGTGCAATCCCATTTGCATCAATAGATCCTATAAGAGTTATACCTTCATTAATGGTTGGATCAGTAGTTGGAGCTAATATTGCAATGTTTGGAAAGGTTGCCGATATAGTACCTCACGGTGGCCCAATAGTTGCTTTAATGGGTGGTATTGAAGGGGTGTTAATGTTTTTAGTAGCAATAATTGTTGGATCAATAATTACAGCTTTAATGGTTAATGCTTTAAAAGGAATGAAAATGAATAAAGATAAGGTAATTTAATGAACTATTTATGGCCTATTGATAGATATTACATTTTATATATTTAAAGGAGAAGTGAATATGAGTAAACAATTTGATGTGAAATATATGGATTTAGATTTGAAAACAACTGAAAAGTTTGAAACAATCAAACATTTAGCTAATTTAATGGAAGAAAGACTAATAGATGTAGATAAATATATAGAAGATGTTAAATCAAGGGAGGCTATGTCAACAACTGGTATAGGAGATGGAGTTGCAATACCACATGCAAAATCTGAATGGGTTAAGGAACCAACAGTTGTTGTAGGAAAAAGTTCTAGAGGAATAGAATGGCAGAGCTTAGATGATGAACCTGTAAATCTAGTGTTTTTAATAGCTGTTCCAGAAGGTGAAGGGAATGAACATCTTAAAATTCTTCAAGCCTTAGCTGTTAGTTTAATAGATGATGAATTTAAAGAAAAGATACAAAATGCAACAGACAAGAAGATCATAGAAGAATTATTAATTAAAAAGACAAATAGATAAGTTGAACTTTGGGAAAGAGATGGTACATCTGAATTGCTTTTAAAGAGTAAGATGGCAAGATATTACTATTAATAAAGCATAAAAAAATGTGATAACTTAGTATTTAAGTTATCACATTTTATTTTTAAATCAATATTATATTTATTTTTTTAGTATACCAACTTTAGGAAGTTTAGATAGTCTGTTTGATGCCCCGTGGCAACTTTCAAATTGTGCTGTTAGATCCTTGCCAGCGGTTAATCCGAAGTGGGTACCTCCACTCCATTTTGAATTATTACTTACATCATATACTATTCCATTAACTGCTACGTAAGCTGGGTTACCCATAGTGCCATTATATTGAGCAAGTTCTTCTAAGGTAAATTCCTTAGTTTCTCTAGTATATCTTTGATTACTTTGAAAATTGTAGCTTGAGGTTTGTTCAGCAGCATCTGCATCAGCTTTAGTTAGATGAATTGTACCACGTGGATGCTCAGGGGGTGCATAAATAGAATATAATTTAATTGGGTTATTTCCTGTATTAATTAAATTGTGCCATTTACCAGCTGGTATTATGAAAATAAAGTCATCAGATACTCTTTGTTGAAAATCTAAATAATCTTTTCTATCACCCATTTTAACAATGCCTTCACCGTTTTCAATGCGTACGAATTGATCAACGTCAGGGTGCATCTCTAAACCTATTTCTCCTCCAACTGGAATACTCATCAAGGTAAGCTGCAAATAGCTTCCTGTCCATAAAGCAGTACGAAAAGTATTGTTTTGATTAGTTGCCTTCTCGATATTAATTACAAAGGGTTCTGGACCATAATCTTTCAATTGCATTTTGGATAAGTCTTGGTTACCCATAGGTGTATTTACAAAGTAAGGACAGCGGTAGGAGTTGTAAGGATTATATATTGTATCTAAATTATAATCTGGTGTATTCATGCAATAAGGGCATGGATATGTTTCATAAGCATTATACATATTGCTCATTCCTTTCATAGATTTACAATATTATAATATGAGTAATCTTTAGATAAGGTGCTAAGGTTTACAAAGAAAAGCATAAATTTAAGAATAAAATGTTAATACCTTAGATTCTCAAATAGACTGAGTTTTTGGGTGGAAATAAAATGGGTATTGACATAAGGATAAAATAGAGTATACTAAAAAATGGTTATTGTAATATACTAAATTAAAGCAAAACATAAAAGGATAGATTTAGATGACTGTATAAAGTTTACAAACTGTGAAAAAGTCATGAAATATTAATATTAAACAAGTATTTCTCAAAACAAGGGGGTTCAACTAAATGGAAGAAATGAAATATATTTATGGACCAGTACCATCTCGTAGATTGGGCATGTCTTTAGGAGTAAGCCCTATTCATAAAAGGACATGTAATTATTCCTGCATATATTGCCAGCTTGGAAGAACAAGTTCTATGACTAACTTTAGAGAAATGTACTTTGATTTAGAAGAAATAATAGGTGAATTTGACTATGTGATTGAAAATAATATTAGCTTTGATATTGTAACTATTGTGGGGGAGGGAGAGCCTACTTTATATTTAGGACTTGGAAGACTCATTGATGAAATAAAAAAAAGAGTTAGTAAACCAGTTGCAGTCATAACTAATGGATCATTCTTATATGATAAGATGGTCCAACAGGAGATATCAAAAGCTGATATTATACTACCATCTATGGATGGATATGATGAGGAGTCATTTAAAAAGATTAATCGACCATATAAAAAGATAAAATATGAAGATGTTTATTATGGATTAATAGAATTTTCTAAGATATATAAAGGACAGCTATGGTTAGAAATAATGTTTATGGAAGGTATTAATGATTCTAACCTAGCTTTGAAAAGGTATTCAGAGATCTTAAAAGAAATAGAATATGATCGACTATATTTGAATACACCAGTACGTCCACCTGCAGAATCAGATATAAATATAGTTAGTAATGACAGAATGAAATATATATCTGAAATTCTTGGTGGCATATCAATAGATTTATTGTATTCCACAGGATTTTATAGTGAAATTTCAGATGATTATAATGCAGTAATAAGCATCATAAAGAGGCATCCTATGAATCAATTTGAGATTGAGAGTTTTTTAAACAATAGACAAGGTAGTGATGTTATAAATATATTTGATAGACTTAAATTAGATAAGGAAGTAGCTATTATTAAATATAAGGGTTACGACACATATCGCTTAAGTTAAGATATGGCAAGTGTTTTATAATTTCCACAATGTGGAT
Source organism: Clostridium putrefaciens (assembly GCF_900461105.1). Lineage (GTDB taxonomy): Bacteria > Bacillota > Clostridia > Clostridiales > Clostridiaceae > Clostridium_L > Clostridium_L putrefaciens. Next base: position 572,798 of record NZ_UFWZ01000001.1, read on the forward strand.
TATAGTAAATAATGAAGGTTTGTGTTACAATTTAAGAATTAGTATTTAAGTATTTAAGTATTTAAAAAGCAATTATAATTACATTTTATAAGGCAGGGTTCAGAATGTGTGACTATATTTTAACTTGTTGTTCCACAGCGGATATGTCCTATGAATATTTCAACAAACTTAATATTCCATTACTCTAAAAAAACAAAATATTAGGTCTTAGTAAGTACTAATAATTAAAATGCCATTGAATTATACAGGACTTTGGGAGAAATCCTTTAGTCCTTTTTATATATAAAGGTTAAAGTAATTTAAAGTTAAAAAATATGAGAATGGTATGTACACAAATTATTAATTATAAGATATAATAAATAATAGTATTTGTGGGACATATCCTGATCCACTTGTTATTATGTACAAAGGTGGAATAATGTATTCTAAAAGAGGAAGGTAGTAGTTAAAATGAATTTTTTTGTAGATTTAAATGTAAGAAAGAAATTAATATCAGTATTTTCTATAGTTATTATTTTTGTGATTTTAATAGGTAGAGAGGGTATAGTAAGTTCATCAAAAATAAATAGAGGGTCTGAAATTATATATGGTACTAATTTAGTAGGGGTTAAAGATTTGTTAGGAATTAAAGCCAATTTAAATGAGATTACGACTAATATGTTTATGATTGTTTCTGAACAGGATGAGTCAAAGGTAGATGAAAAAATAAAAACTATAAATCACTTATTTGAGGAAAATATAAAGTTAGAAGAAGAATATGATAACACACCATATGAATTGAATTCTGATATTGCAAAGGAAGAAGAAAAGAATTATGAGGATTTTAATAATGAATTAGTAAAATATAAAGAGGGTAATTCTAAGATTATTAAGCTAGTAAAAGCCAAAGAGTATGAGGAAGCGTTTAAGTTTAATAATTCAGAGTTAAATTTAATAAGAATTTCTATGATTGAAAAGTTAGATAAATTAGTTATTACTAATGAACAATATGCTAAACAGTCTAATATAGAAAGCACAAATCAATTTAAAAAAGCTAGAAATAGAATTATAATTTATACGGCTATAGCATTTTTAATTACAATGTTGATGTCTTATATAATAATGAGGAGTATAATAGATCCTTTAAATAAAATAAAAGATTTAGCAGGAAGATTATCTATTTATGACTTTTCTAAAACACTTATTATTTCAACAAAAGATGAATTCGGACAAACTGCCATCGCGTTAAATGCAGCACAGGATAATGTTAAAGAGTTACTAAAAGAAATAACAAACAACTCCTTTGATCTTAATGCATCTTCTGAAGAGCTCTCAGCTACAGTTGAGGAAATAACAGCTAAAATAGAAGCTATAGATTGCTCAACTATAGAAATAGATAAAGCAGTTCAAGAAGTAAGTAGCACATCAGAGGAAATAAGTGCATCCGTTGAAGAGGTTAACTCAAGCATGGAAGAACTATCTTCAAAGGCTATGGATGGTAGTAGCAATGCTTCACAAATCAAAGAAAAGGCCGAGAAGATTCGAGTAGAGGCTAGAAAGGTATCTAAAAAGAGTGAAGATATTTATAAGGAAAAGGAAAAGAGTATACTAAAAGCTATAGAAGATGGAAATGTTGTAGATGAAATAAAGATTATGGCAGATGTAATTGCAGGCATTTCAGGTAAAACTAACTTACTAGCTTTAAATGCAACAATTGAAGCTGCAAGGGCGGGAGAACATGGAAAAGGTTTTGCAGTAGTTGCAGATGAAGTAAGAAAACTTGCAGAACAATCTGGAGATACTGTAAAGACTATTCAAGATACAATAATAAAGGTTCAATATGCATTTAAAAATTTATCCTCAAATAGCAACGATATACTTAAATTTATTATAGAAAATATGAAGCCAGCTTTAGATCAATACGCAAGAGTTGGGGAGCAATATGGTGAAGATGGAGAATTTATAAGTTCTATGTCGGAAGAAATTGCAGCTATGTCGGAAGAGGTGGAAGCCACAATAGAACAAGTTAGTATGGCTGTTCAAACCCTTGCAGAGAGTTCACAGCTTTCAGCAGAAGGTACATCAGATATTCAAATTAGTATTGAGGAAACTTCAAAAGCTATGGAGCAAGTATCAAAAACCTCACAAATCCAAGTAAAACTTGCACAAAAACTTAATGATTTGGTACAAAAATTTAAAATTTAAAGATATCTTTTATAAGTTAGTTTTTAGTAATATTTATATTAAGATGTTAAAACAAAATTAAAAAACCTTAAGAGCTAAAACTCTTAAGGTTTTTTTTAGCATTTTTAGTTAATGGCATTTGACAATAACATAAAATAGAAGTAAACTTAAGGTGGCAAATGCCAATAATGAAATTGATTAGGAGGAATAGTAATGAAAATAGCAATTTCAGCAACAGGAAAAACTAAAGAAGATTTAATGGATATGAGATTTGGTAGGTGTGAATATTTTCAAATTCATGATACTAAAAGTGGTGAAGTTACAATTTTAGAAAACAAAGGTCAAAATGCTAATGGTGGTGCAGGTATTGCATCATCTAATCAATTGATAGATGAGGAGGTAGATGTTATTATCACAGGAAATCTTGGACCTAATGCATTTGAACTTATTCAAAAGGCAGAAATTAAGGCATATAAATCTGGTAATATAGCTATAAATTCGGTACTTAAAAAATATGATGCTAGTGAACTTGAAGAAATAAAGATATCTGGTCCTGCAAACCATGGTGGAAACCGTTAGATTGGAGATGGATTTTTAATGAATATAGCAATACTTAGTGGAAAAGGAGGAACAGGAAAGACTACGGTATCTACTAATCTTGCTCTTGCATTAAATGCAAATTATATAGATTGTGATGTAGAAGAACCAAATGGTTTCTTATTTTTAAAACCTAAAGTGTATAAAACACAAAAAGTTATGGTGGAGTATCCTGTTATAGATAATGATAAATGTGTAAGCTGTGGAGAATGTGTAAACGTGTGTCAATTTAATGCTCTTGCTAAAGTAAGAGATGATATTATGCTTTTTCAAAAGTTATGCCATGGTTGTGGAGCTTGTGAAATTGTATGTAAATATAATGCTTTGACCTATGATAAAAGACAAATAGGCAAAATTGAAAAGGGCATTGTAAGAGATATAAATTGTAACAGGGGAATTTTAAATATAGGGGAACCTATGGCAGTACCAGTTATAAGAGAATTACTTAAAGGTCTATCGGATGGGGTTAACTTAATTGATTGCCCTCCAGGTACTTCTTGTAATGTAGTAAATGCTTTAAAATATTCTAATGGAGCAATACTTGTTACGGAGCCTTCACAATTTGGACTTCACGATTTGAAAATGGCGTTAGAACTTGTGAAAATGTATAATATACCCTTTGGTATAGTCATAAATAAAGATGATGGAGAAGACAATATAATAAAAAGATTTTGTAAAGAGGAGAAGGTTAGATTAATAGGCACCATACCTTATAGCAAAGATACAGCAGTGATTTATTCTAAGGGTGAAATACTATATGATGATTTACATCATAAAAGAATATTTGATGAGATTTCAAAGACGTTAAAGGAGGTACTATCTTGGACTTAGTAGTTTTAAGTGGAAAGGGAGGAACGGGAAAGACTACCATTGCAACAGCATTATCTGAACTTGCAAAGGATGTAATTAGGATAGATTGTGATGTAGATGCACCAAATCTTTATTTGTTTTATGATGGCAAAGATATCGAAAAGGATATATTTATAGGTGGTAAAAAGGCTATAATAGATAAATCACTTTGCATTAGATGTGGGAAATGTTCATCTATATGTAGGTTTAATGCTATAGAAGATTTTAGTATAAATCCATTTACCTGCGAAGGGTGTGGTGCCTGCGTGTTAGTATGTCCAACGAATGCTATAAAGTTAAAAGATGAAAAGACAGCAGATGCATTTATAACTAAGTTAGATAAAGGAATAATTGCAAGGGCAGAAATGGGTATAGGTAGCGATGGATCTGGAAAGTTAATAACTTATTTAAGAAAGAGTGGCAAAAGATTCAAGAAAGATGAGGAATTAACTATAATAGATGGATCGCCAGGTATAGGGTGTGCTGTAATTGCTTCAATAACCGGAAGTGATGCAGTATTAATTGTTACAGAACCTACGAAATCAGGTCTAGAAGATTTAATGAGAGTAACAACCTTATGTGAGCATTTTGGGATCTTTACTATGGTCTGTATAAACAAATATGATATAAATGAAGATATGAGCAAAGAAATAGAAATGTTTATTGAAGCTAAGGAATTGGATTTAGTAGGTAAGATTCCATATGATGATGTGGTTATGAAATCTATAAATGAATTGAAACCAATAACCTTTTATAAAGATAGTATAGCAGAAAAGGCTATTGAAAGTATGTGGAAGGATATGCAAAGACATTTGCATTAAATTAAAAATAATAGGAGGAATTGATAATGAAGATAGCAGTTGCAAGTGAAGGAAAGTGTGTAAGTGGACATTTTGGATATTGTGAAGGGTTTATAATGTATAATGTAGAAGAAGGTAAATTAGTAAATAAGGATTTCACTAAAAATCCAGGACATAAACCAGGATTTCTTCCAGTATTTTTAAAGGAATTAGAGGTAGGTGTTATTATTGCAGGTGGCATGGGAGAATCGGCACAACATTTATTTAATGAAAATGAAATTGAGGTAGTTGTTGGTGCTAAAGGATCTTGTGATGATGTAGTGCAAAAGTATATAAATGGTGAATTAAAGTCAACAGGCAGTGTTTGTAAGGAACATGAACACGAAGGAAGTTGTAGCGAATAATTGTAAATGGTGATTTTATGACGTGAATGCAGGGGAGTGATTAGCATGGTAAGACCAACAAAATTTAGAAGAGTAGAGTTTTTCCCAGAGAACACTTATTTTGTTCCATGGGGTAAGCCTAAATGTGAGATTGAAGAGATAGTTTTAAAGGTAGAAGAGCTTGAAGCTATGAGACTTAAGGATATTGAAGAATTAAATCAAGAACAGTGTGCTGAAAGAATGCAGGTATCAAGGCAGACATTTCAAAATATTATAGATAGCTCAAGGAAAAAGATCGCCACTGCATTGACAGAAGGAAAAGCCATAAGGATAAATGGCGGCAATTATAGAACGAAATTTTGTAAGTTTAAATGCTTTAACTGTAAAAACATATATGAAATAAATTATGAGCAGGATAAAAATAATTGTCCTGATTGTGGTTCTGAAAAGGTGATGTGTAGTAAAAAGTCAGATTTTTGTACAAAGTGGTGTAATCCTACAGATTAATTTAAAAGTTTAAATCCTATATAAAATCAGCTGGATACTGAATTTATATAGGATTCTTTTAATTGATTATATATATTTTTTCAATCTATTTTACACCTTCAATTAACTTTTACTGATAAGATATGAAGTTATTATATAATATATGATTAATTAATCCTACTATATAAATTTTATATTCATGTAATTATCTTTATTTAACTAGATATAAAATGTATATGGTTAAATAAAGAATAGCTAGTGGATTAGTCTTTAAAGAACTCATCTTTAAGTAATCTTAAGGCCTCTTCAAAACTATCCTCTGAAACTCCAGAACAAGATAATAATAATCTTGGATATTTGCTTTCATTTACAGAGTTAAATGAACGTACTAAAACCCCTACATTTGATCCACGTTTCTCTAGATCCTTAGATGAAAGCTTGCTTTTAACTTCCATTTGAATTAGAAAACCACCTGAACCAGGAAGCGCCTTGGCTTTATCGTAAAACACCTTGTCTATAGCAATACATAGTTGTTGACTTTTAATCATATAAAGCTTTCTTGCCTTTTTTATTTGTTTTGATAGGTGGCCATCTCTTATAAACTGACACAGGGCAATTTGATCAGTCTTTGATGCAGTTTGATTATATATCTTACCTCTATTTGAATAAGTCTTTGTTAATTCTTTAGATAAAACCATAAAGCTAATTCTTAAAGAAGGTAGTAATAACCTTGAAAAGGTGCCCAGATATATGACCTTTTCACCGCCATCTAAACCTTGTAGTGATGGTACAGGGCGGCTGTAATACCTAAATTCACTATCATAATCATCTTCAATTATTAAGCAATCATTAGTCTTTGCAAAGGATAATAGTTCAAGTCTTGTTTGCATGGGCATAACATCTCCCCAAGGGGTTATATGTGAGGGCGAGGTATATATTATTTTTACTTTATCTTTACTAAAGCTGGATAAATCATTGGTAATATTATCGTAGCTTAAAGTCTCAAAGCCTCTATCTGAAAATACAGCTCTTGCTTGCTTAAAGCTACCACCAGCAAATGAAACTGGAGAACGCACTCCAGTAAGAGAACATAAGATTTGTAATAAACTTTGGACGCCTGCTCCAACTACAATCTGTTCTGGGGTACATATTACGCCTCTTCTATCCCCAACATATTTAGATAATACAACTCTAAGGTCGTACTCACCTTGAGGGTCTCCATAAGATAAAAGCCTTTCTCCATTGCGAAGTGCACTTTTCATATATCTACTCCATAAATCAAAGTTAAAGCTTTTATAATCTACGTCAGAAGTAGTAAAATCGTATAATGGTTTTGAGTTTATATTAGATGTTTTAACCTCTATTGGTAAATGCTCTTGGATATCCATATAATTTAAGTCATTTACGTAAAATCCACTTCCGGGCTTTGATGTAACATATCCTTCTGCAGCTAGCTGTAAGTATGCTGTTTCTACTGTAGTGCGACTTATCATTCTTTCATTTGCACACCTTCTTATAGATGGAAGTTTGCTTTCTGATTTGAGTATGCCAGAAGAAATTAGACACTTATAATGATTATAAAGTTGAATATATAAGGGATCATTAGAAGAATTATTGTGATCTAGTATGGTTATAGTTGATTTGCTCATATAAAAACTACCCCCCCCCGCATTAAAACTGTACTGGTTAAAATTCTAGTTTTTGTACATTTCAACAATGACAAATCTTATGTATAGTATATATAAGAGATGGGAACTATTCAATCATATATTATTACTATTATTGAACTTATATATTAATTTTGAAAATAGTAGTGATTTATTTGGATTTTAGTTTATTATGAATATGTTATAAAAGGGGGATTTAAATTGGAAAGATTAAAAAGAGTTCTAGCTATTCATGATCTATCAGGTTTTGGGAAATGTTCTTTGACGGTGGCTTTGCCTGTAATTTCTGTTGCAGGAATAGAATGTACATGTATGCCAACAGCGATACTTTCTACACATACAGGTGGATTTACAGGATATACCTTTAAGGATTTAAGTGAGGATCTGTATCCTATGGCAAAACATTGGGAGTCATTAGGACTTGAGTTTGATGCTATATATATAGGGTATTTAGGCAGTTCAAGTCAAGCAAGGTCTGTAGAAAATATTATAACCTTACTTAAGGATGATAAAACTTTAGTAATAATAGATCCTGTAATGGCGGATAATGGTGAGTATTATACAGGGCTTGATGAAGAGATGTGTAAAGGTTTTCTGTCGATATGTGAGTTTGCAGATATAATAACACCTAACTTTACTGAGGCTACTTTATTGTTAGGAGAAAAGTATATTGAGCCACCTTATACCAATGAATACGTAGAAGGTTTATTAAAAAGACTTTCTGATTTAGGACCATCAAAGGTTGTACTAACAGGGGTATCATTTAAAGAAGGGGAAGTGGGAGCAGCATCTTATGACAGAGTAACGAATGAGATTAATTATGCATTTACAAAAAGAACACCAGGAAGCTATCATGGCACTGGAGATTTATTTGGTAGTGCTTTTGTAGCTGCCATGGTTAGAGGAATTAATATAAATAAATCAATAAAGATTGCAGTTGACTTAGTTAAAGCTTCCATAGATATTACCTACAAGAGAGGAACTCCAAGTAATTACGGAGTTGACTTTGAAAGTAGGTTACAACAGTTTAGTATAGACATTCAAAATAATATAAATAAATAGTGTTAACGCTATCCTATAAATTCGGGGGGATTTAAATGAAAACAAGAAAAAATGAATTTTCAACACGTACCATGGTTTTGATTGGGCTCTTTGCTGCTCTTTGTTATGTGGCATTGTTTTTCAAAATACCTATACCATCACCTGTAGGTAAACCATTTTTACACATGGGAAACATGTTTGTAATATTAGCAGCACTTCTTTTTACAGGTACTATAGGGGGACTTTCAGGTTCTATTGGAATGGGATTATTTGATTTAATGAATGGTTATGCATCTAGTGTGCCAAAAACTATAGTATTAAAGTTCGGTATTGGAGTTATTGTAGGTGCAGTTGCATCAAAGGGAAATAAAGAGGATGTAAAGTCTCCAATAAAGTGGCTTACAATTGCTTCATTTACCCTTATTGTAATAGGTATAGCTCTTTTAATTGTATCTGTTACTAGAGGGAATGAAATAGTTGTTGCAGGAATTCAAAAGAAGCTAGTAATTAATCCTGTGCTATATATATTTTCACTTATTCTTGGGTTAGCCTTAGGGATTGTATGCTTTTTATCTAAGAATCTATCTGTTAAGATTCAATATGCAGTTTTAGGTGCTGTAGCAGGTATAGCATTTAACCTAGTTGGGGAATTCTTATTTGGATTAGTAAGGCTTTTATTTGTAGGAAGTGCATTTATTCCAGCAGTATTAAGTTCAGCGGTAAGTTTGCCTGCAACGCTTATAAATGGTTCATTCTCAATATTTGTTGCTGTGGCACTTTATGTTCCACTATCTAAATCAGTATTAAAATCAAAAATTAAGTAAGACTCCAAATTTTACATTTGGTCAGTCGAACTTACACCTACGTAATGAAATGGAGTAGGTGTTTCATAAGTAAGACTCCAAATTTTACATTTGGTCAGTCGAACTTACACCTACGTAATGAAATGGAGTAGGTGTTTCATAAGTAAGACTCCAAATTTTATATTTGGTCAGTCGAACTTACACCTACGTAATGAAATGTAATTTTTAATATGAATAAAAAACACTAGTATTTATGATATTAGTGTTTTTTTATGTTGTTTAATAGTATCAATGGATTACATAGAGTTTCATATGGCATAGTTTAGTGACACCCTTTTAACGTGAGGTTCATATAGTATAAAGGATAAGTCTTTTCTACAATACTAAACTGATGGAGAGTGATTTTATAGCATGAGAAGAAATGATGGAGAATTTGAAGATAAAGAATTAGAATCTGAAAGTTTTTTTGAACAATGTAATCATTGTCAAAATAAATGCGAAGGTTATTACAAAAATAAGTGCAAAGAGATGGTAAGATATTACCATAAAAAATATTGTGAATGTATTGATGATGAGTGTATGGAGTATTATAAGGCAAAATCTGAACAATGTATAGAATACTGCAAGCAGAAACAATTAAGTTGTTGTTGTTGCAAAGGATGCTGTGTAGGGCCAACAGGTGCTACAGGTCCTACAGGTCCTACAGGAAGTACTGGGGCTACTGGACCTACAGGACCAACTGGATCTACAGGAATAACAGGTAACACTGGATCAACGGGCGCTACAGGAAGTACTGGGGCTACAGGTCCTACAGGAAGCACTGGGGCTACTGGACCTACAGGACCAACTGGATCTACAGGAATAACAGGTAACACTGGAGCAACGGGCGCTACAGGAAGTACCGGAGCTACTGGTCCTACAGGAATTACAGGAGCAACAGGACCAACTGGATCCACAGGAATAACAGGTAACACTGGAGCAACGGGTGCTACAGGTCCTACAGGAAGCACTGGGGCTACTGGACCTACAGGGAGTACAGGTGCAACAGGAGCAACTGGATCTACAGGAATCACAGGAGCTACTGGTCCTACAGGACCAACTGGATCCACAGGAATAACAGGTAACACTGGAGCAACGGGTGCTACAGGAAGTACTGGGGCTACTGGTCCTACAGGGAGCACAGGAATTACAGGGCCAACTGGATCTACAGGAATAACAGGTAACACTGGAGCAACGGGCGCTACAGGAAGTACTGGGGCTACTGGTCCTACAGGGAGCACAGGAATTACAGGGCCAACTGGATCTACAGGAATAACAGGTAACACTGGAGCAACGGGCGCTACAGGAAGTACTGGAGCTACTGGTCCTACAGGAAGTACCGGCGCAACAGGACCAACTGGATCTACAGGAATAACAGGTAACACTGGAGCAACGGGCGCTACAGGAAGTACTGGGGCTACTGGTGCAACAGGAAGTACAGGAGCAACAGGTAACACTGGATCTACAGGAATAACAGGTAACACTGGAGCAACAGGCGCTACAGGAAGTACTGGAGCTACTGGTGCAACAGGAAGTACCGGAGCAACAGGACCAACTGGAGCAACAGGACTCACAGGTAACACTGGGGCAACGGGCGTTACAGGAAGTACTGGAGCTACTGGTCCTACAGGAAGTACAGGTGCAACAGGACCAACTGGATCTACAGGAATAACAGGTAACACTGGAGCAACGGGCGCTACAGGAAGTACTGGGGCTACTGGTGCAACAGGAAGTACAGGAGCTACAGGACCAACTGGATCTACAGGAATAACAGGTAACACTGGAGCAACGGGCGCTACAGGAAGTACTGGAGCTACTGGTGCAACAGGAAGTACAGGAGCAACAGGTAACACTGGAGCAACGGGCGCTACAGGAAGTACTGGAGCTACTGGTCCTACAGGGAGCACAGGAGCAACAGGTTTAACTGGACCTAAAGGTCTGGCTGAATATGCTTATATTTACAATTTAGGGGCTCAGGTTGTCCCAGTAGAATCGGATATAATCTTTAGTAATAATGGTGTTATGGTAGGTGCTATTACTCATACACCTGGAACATCTACAATTACTATTGGAACAGCAGGAGATTATTCTGTATGGTTTAATTCTTCTGGTGCACAAGCAAATCAATTTTCTATTTTCAAAAATGGTGTTCTTGTTCCTGGGGCCATTTATGGAAATAGTGCAGGAAATCAGCCCAATCCTGGTATGGTTATAGTTACTGCATTAGCAGGGGATACCTTAACCTTAAGAAATCATACAAGTGTTGATATAATTACCTTACAAACATTAGCAGGTGGAATTCAAATAAATACTAATGCTGCTATGTTAATTGAAAAAATAAGCTAAATAAGTGGTGGTGTAAGCTACTTTACGATTAAGATTAAAATGTATACAAATGATTGATACACTTTAGGCACCATTTCATTAAGAAATAGGTGCCTAATTTAATGATATGAGAAGTTGAAATGTAAGATTAATGATTAGATTGTCTTATGATGACGAAAGAATGTACAATCAGATACTTGTAAAATTCAAATAATATACAACTAAAACATCTTGGAGGAGATTAAATGATAACTATAAGTTTGTGTATGATTGTAAAAGATGAGGAAGAAGTTATAGGTAGATGCTTAAATTCTATAAAAGATATAGTTGATGAAATAATAATAGTAGATACTGGATCCACTGATAATACAAAAGAAATTATCAAAGAATATACAGACAAGGTATTTGATTTTAAGTGGATTGATGATTTTTCTAAGGCAAGAAATTATTCATTTTCTATGGCCACAAAAGATTTCGTACTGTGGTTAGACGCGGATGATGTTCTTCTTCAAAAAGACAGGGATAAATTTAAAAAGCTTAAACAAAATTTAGATAATAAAGTTGACGCAGTAATGATGAAATATAATGTGGGGTTTGATGAAGGTGGTAATGTTACCTTATCATATTTTAGGGAACGTTTATCTAAGAGGGTAAATAATAATCAATGGATGGAACCTGTTCATGAGTATTTAAATGTAGGTGGAAATATAATAAATTCTGATATTTGTATAACCCATAAAAAAGAGAGGAAACCTGCAGGAGGTAGAAATTTATTAATTTATGAAAAAAATATAGCTAAAGGTATAAATTTAACCACTAGAGGGCTTTACTACTATGCTAGAGAATTATTTTATAATGGTAGGTATGATGAGGCGATAATATATTTTAAAAGGTTTTTAAATACTGAAGCAGGATGGATAGAAGATAATATAAATGCTTGTTATAACCTTTCTAATTGTTATCAGAATAAGAAAGATAAAAAGAACAGGCTAAATATTTTATTAAAGAGCTTTGAATACGATATTCCAAGACCTGAAGGGTGTTGTAAGATTGGAGATTATTATTTAGATGATAAAAATTATGAAAAGGCAATATTCTGGTATAAGTTAGCTCTAGAATTAGAAAAACCTGTTGATAGCTTAGGATTCATATCCCATGATTATTTTGGATATATTCCATGTATACAATTATGTGTATGTTACGATAAACTTGGAAATACAAAGGAAGCTATAAAATATAATGATAAGGCCGCAGAGTACAAGCCAAATGACTCTTCTGTAGTATATAATAAAAGTTATTTTAAAAGTATAGGTGAGGAATAAAGTTGATACAAAAAAATTTAATGTTAATTAAGATGTTTTATATAAGACTTATAAGAAATTAAATAAAAGATGTTTATAACTTAGAAAAACCTAGAATGTTTACGTTGTAGGTTTTTTTGTTGTTTGTTTATAGTATGAACGAAAGTATAAATATTCTTGGATAAGCTTATTTATATATAATTTTATGGTGAATAGTAAAAGAAAGGTAATTCTGTTTTATAAAGTGATGAAGTGACATATTAAGTTTATTTATAAAATAGACTAGAGAAAGACACAAAAAGTTATATTATAAGGGGGCGTATTAATGAAGGGTAAGAATAAATTTAAAAGAATCAAGTTATTTTTTCCGATATTACTATCTTTAACACTTATACTTGGGTGTTTACCTACTGTAGGACAAGCTAGGACCATGTCTGAATTAGAACCTTTAGATAACGTTAATGAATATTTAAACAAAATTGATTCAAAGGTAAAGAAACAATTAGAAAATGATGATGATTTAGTTGAGGTATTGATATATTTAAAAGATAGGGTTTCTATTAATGAAATAGAAGAGATTTCAAAATCACAGGGGGACTATAGTACTAACTATGAAAATGAAGTTTCCAAAAGAAAAACTGTGATAAATACTTTAAAGGAAAAGGCTGAGACAACTCAAAGCTCAGTAGTTTCATATTTATCTAGTGAAAAGTTAAGTGGAAGTGTAGAAAAGATCCAATCTTTTTATATTGCAAATATTGTATACGTTAAAGCAAATAAAGAGGTAATAGAAGAAATTGCAAAAAGAGATGATGTAGAGAAGATTTATTTTAATGACATTATAGAATTAGAAGAGCCTATAAAAGGTGTAGATTTAGATACAGTAACTGATGTTGCAGAAGACGAAATTGAATGGAATATAAAAAGGGTGGAAGCACCAAAGGTTTGGGAAAAATTCAAAATAGATGGTACAGGAGTTGTGGTAGGAGTTTTAGATTCTGGGGTTGATTGGACAAACCCAGCTCTAAAGGAAAAATGGAGAGGGTATGATAAGGAAACAGAAACTGTTGTTAATCCAAAGGAAAGTTGGTATGATCCAATGACTAACTCAGAGCTTCCTTGGGATAACGTAGGTGTTCCGCACGGTAGCCATTGCACAGGAACAATACTTGGACAAGAGTCAAATGGAGATAATACAATAGGTGTAGCACCGGGAGCAAAATGGATAGCAGCAAAGGCATTTACAGATAAGGGAGGACAACAACTCCACTTATTAGCGGGGGCTCAGTGGTTTCTTGCACCTGGTGGAAAGGCAGAAAAGGCTCCAAATATAATAAATAATTCTTGGGGTGGATCAGCAGGAGTAGATCCTTGGTTTAAAGATGTAATAGCAGCATGGAGATCAGCTGGTATATTGCCAGTTTTCGCAGCAGGAAATCAAAAATCAGGAGAACCTAAGCCTTGGCCTGGTTCAATTCAAAACCCATCAAATTTACCAGGAAGTTTTGCAGTAGCGGCTATTGATGTTAATAATAAAAGAGGTGATTTCTCAAAGCTTGGACCTTCACCTTGGGATCCTAAGATGATTAAGCCAGAAATATCTGCTCCTGGGGTAAATATTCGTTCTTCTGTTGTGGGAGGCTATGAAAGTGGATGGAATGGTACTTCTATGGCGGCTCCACACGTATCAGGTATAGCTGCTTTAATGAAGTCAGCAGACTTTTCTTTAACAGTGGATCAAATAGAAACTATAATTAAAGAAACAGCAACAAAATTAACAGATAATGAATATACAGAGTCTCCGAATATGGGATATGGATTTGGATTAATTAATGCATATGACACAGTATCAAAGGTTTTAGGTGTAGGTACTGGAACCATAGAAGGTCAGGTTTTAATTTCGGGGGAAGACAAGGTAGCTCCAACAGTAATTCATGAGAAGTTACCACAAGTGTTTGTAGGATTAGATGCAACTGTAATAGCAGAGATAAAAGACAATGTTTCTGTAACTGAGGCTAAGTTATTAGTTAAAAATGATGACATGAGTGACTGGAAACAGATAGATATGAAACTTAAAGATGGAAATTCAGTAAAAGGCACTTATGAGGCTATAATTCCTGGAGATTTAGTTATTAAAACTGGTGTAGATTATAAAATTTTAGCTAAAGATTTTGGGAATAATACTTTCACAACTGATGTATATAAACTTAGTGTAATGTTTGGAATAAAGCCAGATAAATATAGTAATGACTTTGAAACTGATATTAAAGGATTTAATTTGTCCGGTGACTTTCAGTGGGGAGCTCCTACATCCTTTATGGGTCCTAAAGCCTTAAGTGGAACAAAGGTAATAGGTACAAAGTTAAGTGACACTGGTGTTACAGAAAATATAGTTAGTGAAGTAGTGTTACCATCTCTTGATTTAAGAGATACAAATCTAAAGTCAGCTAGCTTAAGGATATCAGAATGGAATGATATATCAAGCGTTCATAGTGCTAAAATGCTTATATCAACTGACGAAGGTACCACATGGGAAGAATTAAGAAGAGTATCCGGTAGAGATAGGGAGTGGCATGAGGTTTATGTAGACCTTAAACCATATATAGGAAGTAAAAACCCAGTAAAAATAAAATTTGAATTTTCTACTATATCAAAAAGTAATGGATATAGTGTAGGTTGGTATTTCGATAATTTAAGACTCTTTGGAGAGGATAAAACTGCTCCAAGTATTCCGAAAAATGTTAAATTAGAGAGTGGTAAAACAGGGGTATCATTAAGCTGGGACAAGGTTAATGAAGCTGATTTAAAGCAATATAATGTATATCGTTCAGAGATAGCAGGCGGACCTTACACAAAGATTAAAACTACAACAAATACATTTTATATAGATGATGATGTAAAAACAGGAAAGTATTATTATGGTATTACATCTAGTGATTTTGCTGGAAATGAAAGTGATTATTCTAAAGAGGCAGAAATTGATTATAAAGAGATAGAAAAGATATTTTACGAAAACTTTGAAAAAGGTAATGGAGGATTTACAACAGGGATTTTACGAGAACTTGGTAAAGAGAATGATTGGGAGTGGGGAGTACCAACTTCAGGACCGAAATCTTCATTAACTGGAACAAATGTATGGGCTACTAATCTTATGGGAAATTACTCCTACGAACATTCAGGGTATTTAGATACACCATCCATAAGTCTTCCAGATGATGATGAATCAGTTTTATCTGTGGATAAAGATAATGGAAATCATAAGTTTGTGGAAGGTTTCTTACCCGCAGATGCAGTTGTTACAATTTTAGAAACTGGAAGAAGTGTAAAGACAGACCTTACAACTGGCGGATTTGCTATTACCCATGCTGGAAATAAAGAAGGAGAAAACTATACACTAAGAGCAGTTTCTTACGGTTATTATCCAAAGGAAATGAAGGTATCTCTTAAAGAGGGAGAAACTATAACAGAAATAATTAAGCTAGATGCTATTAACAAGGGAAATATTAAAGGAAAGGTAATAGATAAAGCTACTAATGCAGCAGTTGCCAGTGCCAAAGTGAAGGTACTTGAAGATTCAAATATTGAAAGTGTTATGACAGATGAAGAAGGTAACTTTACTATAAATGGAGTATTTGCAGGAGATTATACCTTAAGGGTAATGAGTAAAGACTTCTATACAGAAAATATTAATGTAATTGTAGAAGGCGAAAAAGATAATTTAGTAAATGTAGATATGAAAAGGTTTATTGGTGTTGAAGATGAAATAGCCTATGATGATGGCACAAAAGAAAACTCAACAGTATTTGTTAATGCTGGAGTAGGTTTTGGTGTTAGATTTACTCCAAAATCTTATGGTAGGGTTAAGGCAGCTAATATTTTCTTTGTAGATGATCATAAAAAGGCACTAGGAAATAAAATCGGGATATCAATAGCATATATTGATAAAAAAGGAAAGATAAATGAAGTAGGGGACTTAAAAGAGATAACCATAGAAAGAGGTAAGTGGAATAAGATAGACCTCTTAGAATATGATTTTGCTACAGATAAAGACTTTTATATAGTGACAAAGCAGTTGTATGAAGGGTCACAATCCCCAGCTATAGGTATCGATAAAGATAGCACAGAAAATTCTAGATCCTATGTATATACTGGTGGGCTTACACCTATTGCAGATTATAAAATTGACGGTGGCATGATGATTAGAGCTATTATGGACTATGAAGTAGAGGTACAAAAAGAAGAGGTGAACACTCCAAATATAACTAATCTTAAGGAATTAACCTATACAAATAAAGATAATATAACCCTTGAAGGTAATATGAATATCGATGGAAAAGTAAATGTATTTGTAAATGATGAAAAAGTTACAACCCTTGATACTGAAAACAAAATGTTTAGTGCAAATATAAAAGTTAAAGAAGGTGAAAATAATATCACAATAAATGGTGAAGCAGATGGAAAAACCTCAAAGATGTCATCAATAATTAAAGTAATAGGGGACACCACATCACCAGAGGTTACAATAGAAGTACCTGTAGATAGTGATTTAATTAATAAGGCTACTATTGAAATTATAGGTAATGCAAAGGATGATAATCTTAAAAATGTAACAGTTAATGAAAAGGAAGTTATTGTAGATGAAAAGGGTAATTTTAATATAAGTATACCAGCAGTAAGTGGTGAAAATATAATTACAGCTATAGCTACAGATCTTGCAGAAAATCAAACTACAGTAACAAAGAAGGTTAATGTGGTAAATGCTACAGTAACAACACCTGAAATTACAAATTTAAAAGAAGTAAATTATATAAATAAAGATAGTGTGACACTTGAAGGTAAAATGAATGTAGAGGGAAATGTAAGTGTATTTATAAATGACGAAAAGGTAACAACAGTTGAGACTAAAGATAAGCTATTTAAAGTAAATTTAGATCTTAAAGAAGAGATAAATATTATAACAATAAGTGGCGAAGAAAATGGAGTTACAACTAAAATGTCTGAAAAGGTTAAAGTAATAGTAGATAAAACATCACCAGAAGTTACAGTAGAAGTGCCAAAAGATATGGAAATTGTAAATAAAGATTCTATTGAAGTTACAGGTAATGCAAAGGATAGTAACTTAGATACGGTTACAGTTAATGAAGAAGAAGTCTATTTAGATGAAGATGGTAACTTTAAAATAATCCTACCAGTTGTAATTGGTGAAAATACTATTACAGTGGTAGCTACGGATCTTGCAGGAAATGAAACTGTAGTGGTAGAAAAGGTTAATATAATAAATACTACAGTGACCACACCTGAAATAACAAACTTAAAGGAAATAAACTATATAAATAAAAATAGCATAACCCTTGAAGGTAAGATGAATGTAGATGGAAAAGTTAATGTATTTGTAAATGACAAAAATGTAGCAACAGTTGATACTAAGAATGAGCTATTTAAAGTAAATTTAGATCTTAAAGAAGAGATAAATATCATTACGATAAATGGCGAAGAAAACGGAGTTACAACTGAAATGTCTGAAAAGGTTAAAGTAATAGTTGACACTACATCACCAGAAGTTACAGTAGAAGTGCCAAAGGATATGGATCTAGTAAATAAAGATTCTATTGAAGTTACAGGTACTGTAAAAGATAGTAACCTAGACAAGGTAACAGTTAATGGAAATGAAGTAGAGATAGATAAGGATGGTAACTTTAAGATAACCCTTAAAGTATTAGAAGGTGAAAATACCATTACAGTAATTGCTACGGATCTTGCAGGAAACGAAACTACAGTAACAAAGGAAGTTACTATAACAAAAGAACCAGTAGTAAAAGATCCAAAAGATGAGAATCCAAAAGATGGAGACCCAAAAGACGAGACCCCAAAAGTTGATACTCCAAAGGTTGATGTTCCAAAAACTGAAACACCAAAAACTTCAAAAGCTAAACTTGTAAAGACAGGAAGTTTAGTGAATACATCATCTATGATGTTATTAGGTATTAGCTTAATTATTAGTGGATATATTTTTATGAAAAAATCAAAGAAATAGAAGAATAAAGAAATAAAAAATAGCAATATCTAAGTAAGTAAAGAACCTCAAGGTTTTGCCTTGAGGTTCTTTACTTAGACTTTTATGTAATCTAACATATATATAGTTTGAAATGATTGTATTATATCAATGTAAGCTCTTAAATAAGCATTAAAACTATATGCTAGTTATTTTTAAGATGGTACAAAGAAACGTTGACATTGTATAATTTTAAATATATAATGTGATTATCAGTTATTTTACGAATAGTACATAATAAAGAATTAGTAAGGAAAGATAGATCCATATCTTTTCTAATGAAATGATTCTAAGTAAAACTAAGGTATTAAAGGAATATAACAAAAATAATGAGGTGATAAGTTGAAACTTAATGAAATTGCTGATATAAGCACAGGACTTGTATTATCTAGAAAAAGGTCTTTAACTAATAAGGAGTTTGGATACAAACTCCTTACCTTAAAAAGTTTTAATGAAAATGGGTATATTGAAGATGAGTTTTTAGATGACTTTTTTAGTGAAGAAAATATGAAAGATCAATACTTAACAAAAGAAGGAGATATTATAGTAAGGTTAAGTGCTCCCAATACTGCGGTATATGTTGAAAAAGGTCAAGAAGCCATTGTAATACCATCACTATTTGTAATTATTAGAAGTTCATCTGATGATATACTTTCTAAATTTTTAAACATATATCTAAATTCACCAATGTGTAAAAGACAACTTGCAGGAGATATAATAGGTAGTGTTTTATCAATAGTTAAAACCAGTAGTTTTAAAGAAATTAATGTACCTAAATATTCAAAAGATCAGCAACAAAACATTATTAATTTAAATGAGTTAGTACTAAAAGAAAAAAGATTATTAAATCAATTATTAGATGAAAAAGAAAAATACCACAGAGCTATTATGAATAAAATGTTTAGTTAAAAATTGGAGGGAAAGTTATTATGGAAAAAACAACACAAGAACAAATTAATGGAACGTTATGGAGAGCAGCAGATACATTTAGAGGTAAGATAGACTCTTCATTATATAAGGATTATATTCTAGTAATGTTATTTATTAAATATTTAAGTGATGTATATAAAGAACATTATGAAGAATATGCTAAAAAGTACAATGGTGATGAAACAAGAATTGAAAGAGCTTTAAGTAGGGAAAGATTTACCCTAGATCAAAAATCCACTTTCGATTATTTATATGAAAATAGAAATTCAGTGGAAGTTGGTGACATAATAAATAAGTCACTAGAACATATAGAGGAATCTAATAAATCAAAACTAAGAGGCGT
The DNA here is from genome assembly GCF_900461105.1 of Clostridium putrefaciens. Classification (GTDB taxonomy): domain Bacteria; phylum Bacillota; class Clostridia; order Clostridiales; family Clostridiaceae; genus Clostridium_L; species Clostridium_L putrefaciens. The sequence continues at coordinate 592,577 of NZ_UFWZ01000001.1, forward strand.
ATTTAGAAATATAGATTTTAACTCAGAAATTATACTAGGTAAAACTAATGAAAGAAATGCAATGTTACGAACTTTATTAAATGATTTTAATAGGTTGAATTTAAGACCTAACATGATAGAAGGTAATGACGTTATTGGTGATGCCTACGAGTATATGATAGCTAAGTTTGCATCAGATGCAGGTAAGAAAGGTGGGGAATTTTTTACCCCCTCAATGGTTTCAGAATTATTATCTAGATTAGTTAAACCGGAAGAAAATGATAGAATATATGATCCAACTTGTGGTTCAGGTTCATTACTTATAAGGGCATTTAAAAAGGTACCCGGTAGAAAAGCACAAATATATGGTCAAGAAAGAAATGGTCAAACACAAGCACTTTGTAAGATGAATATGTTCCTACATGGAATAGATGATGCAAAAATTGAAAGTGGGGATACATTAGCAAATCCACTTCATTTAGAAGATGGAAAGTTAATGAAGTTCCAAGTAGTCGTAGCAAATCCACCATTTTCATTAGATAAATGGGCAATGGGCTTTGCAGGAGCAGAAGCAGATGAGAAGAAATTTAAAATGGAACCTGCTTTGGATCAATATAGAAGATTTGATTGGGGAGTACCTCCTTCAAGTAAGGGTGACTTTGCATTTGTACAGCATATGTTACATTCCTTAGCAGAAGATGGAAGGATGGGAGTAGTTTTACCTCATGGAGTATTATTTAGAGGAGCAAGTGAGGGAAAGATAAGAAAGCAAATATTAGAAATGAATCTTTTAGATGCAGTGATAGGATTACCACAAAATTTATTCTTTGGAACAGGTATACCAGCAGTAGTTTTAATATTTAAAAAAAGTAGAAATAGAAATAATGTACTATTTATAGATGCTTCAGGTGAAGGACACTATGAAAAGGGTAAAAATCAAAATAAATTAAGAGAAGAAGATCTAAAACAAATAGAGATGGCTTATGAAGCTTATAAAACAATAGATAAGTATAGCTATGTAGCTACTTTAGAAGAAATAAAGGAAAATGATTGCAACCTAAATATACCAAGATATGTAGATACCTTTGAAGCAGAAGAAATGGTAGATATGGATGAAGTGGCAAATAATATAGCTAATATTAAGGCAGAATTAGAGGATGTTGAAAAACAAATGGCAAAGTATTTAGAAGAGCTTGGGCTATAGGAGGGAGAGTGACAGTAGTCAAAAACTTATAAAGGTTTATAAAACTATATTGAATTTAGATAATGTTTGTGTTGTGCTAAATTCAAGGGGTGGTATAAATGAAATATTATTCTATTGGGGAGTTTTCAAAATTAATAGGAAAAGCCTCACAGACTTTAAGAGATTGGGATAAAAAAGGTGAATTCAAGCCACATCATGTTTCACCAAGTGGATATAGATACTATTCACAAGAGCAACTTAATCATTTTTTAGGAATCAAAGGCATTGAAACTAAAACTAAAAAAGTAATTGGATATTGTAGAGTTAGCTCCCACAAACAAAATAATGATTTAGCAAGACAGATAGAAAATGTTAAAACATATATGATTGCTAAAGGTTATCAATTCGAAATAATACAAGACATAGGAAGTGGGATAAACTACAACAAAAAAGGATTAAATCAACTAATAGATATGATAACTAATTCAGAAGTTGAAAAAGTAGTAATTTTATATAAAGATAGATTGTTAAGATTTGGTTTTGAAATTATAGAAAATCTGTGTAACAAGTATGGGACTACTATTGAAATAATAGATAATACTGAAAACACAGAAGAGCAGAAATTAGTTGAGGATTTAATTCAAATTGTTACAGTATTTGGTTGTAGACTTCAAGGCAAGAGAGCAAATAAAGCTAAGGAAATGATTAAGGAGCTGCTTAAAGATGATACTGGGAAAGAAAGTTAGTCTATATCCAACTGAGAAGCAAGAACAAAAGTTATGGCAATCAGTAGGTACTGCAAGGTTTATTTATAATTGGACACTTGCAAAGCAAGAAGGGAACTATAAAAATGGTGGGAAGTTTATATCTGATAATGATTTAAGAAAAGAAATAACAATACTTAAACAAGATGATTTAAACTGGCTAAATGGAGTATCAAACAATGTGGCTAAACAAGCTGTTAAAGATGGTTGCGAAGCATATAAGAAGTTTTTTAAAGGATTATCAGATAGACCAAGATTTAAAAGTAGAAGAAAAGCTAAACCATCATTTTATAATGATACATCAAAACTTAAAGTTAAGGAAAGTTCAGTATTAATTGAAAAAGTAGGTTGGATGGATATAAAGAAAGATTCAATACCTATGAATTGTAAATACACTAATCCAAGGATAGGTCTTGATGGGAAGTACTGGTTCATATCAGTTGGTTTAGAAAAGGAAAATCCAACGCTAGAGTTAACTAAAGAGAGCATAGGCATTGATGTTGGAATAAAAGATTTAGCTATATGCTCCAATGGAATGACTTATAAAAATATCAATAAAACAAAAGCAGTTAAAAAGTTAAAAAAGACTTTGAAAAGAAAACAAAGACAATGTTCAAATAAGTATGAGAAAAATAAAAAAGGAAAGGAGTTTGTTAAAACCAAGAACATTGCAAAACTTGAAAAGCAAGTAAGATTACTTCATAGGAGATTAGCCAATATAAGAGTTAATCACCTACACCAAGCTACTAAGAAGATAGTGAAAACCAAGCCATCAAGGGTAGTTATGGAAACACTTAATATTAAAGGTATGATGAAAAATAAACATTTATCAAAAGCTGTTGCAGAGCAATGCTTATATGAATTTAAAAGGCAAAGGCAATATAAATGTGAGTTTTATGGAATAGAATTTGTTGAAGTTGATAAATGGTATCCATCATCGAAGACTTGTAGTGGGTGTGGAAATGTAAAAGCTAAACTTTCACTATCAGAAAGAACTTATATCTGTGAGAATTGTGGCTGTATTATAGATAGAGATTATAATGCAAGTATAAATCTTAGTAGATATTCAGAATAATTACAGAAACAATTATGCCTGAGGTGTACCATGGGTTGTATGGGAAGTTAAGCCCCTGGACTATTATATCAAACCAAAGTAGTTTTTAACAAAATGGGATAGGTTGAATGGGGAATTAAACAAGCTTTATAGAGTTTTATAAGGTTTTGGCAACGGTAGCTATGGTAGATATAGAACAATATAATGAGAAAACTTTTGAAAAAATAAAAAACATAAATGAGTTCGGACAAGAGTTTTGGTATGCAAGAGAGTTAGTTGACATACTTGAATACACAAAATGGGGAAATTTTAAAAAGGTAATTGATAAAGCTAAAGAAGCTTGTAACAATAGTGATATAAATGTATCAGACCATTTTGCCGACGTCGGCAAAATGGTTGGATTAGGCTCAGGTTCTGAAAGAGAAATAGAAGACATAATGCTTTCAAGATATGCATGTTACCTTATAGTGCAAAATGCGGATTCAAGGAAAAAGGTTGTTGCATTAGGCCAAACATATTTTGCAGTTCAAACAAGGAAACAAGAATTAATAGATAATTTTGAGAAAGAATCGGAAGATAAAAAGAGATTAGCTATTAGAAATGAGTTAGTAGATCATAATAAATCTTTAGCAGAAGCAGCACAAATGGCAGGTATAGAAGATCCAAGGGATTACGCAGTATTTCAAAATAGAGGATATCAAGGGTTATATGGTGGACTCGGGGCTAAAGAGATAAAGGAAAGAAAAGGATTGAAGAAAAGTCATAAAATATTGGATTATATGGGAAGTACTGAACTTGCGGCAAATCTCTTTAGAGCAACTCAAACTGATGAAAAGTTAAGACGCGAAAATATTAAAGGTAAGTATAAAGCAAACGAGGTTCATTATAAAGTTGGAGTAAAGGTAAGGAAAACAATAGAAGAACTAGGTGGAACAATGCCAGAGGACTTACCAACACCTAAGAAGAGTGTAAAGGCAATAGAAAAGGAAGAACAAAATAAGTTAAAGAATGGTGGTGAACACCTTGAATAAAGAAATAGCTAAAAGAATTAATTTAATAAAGCAAGGTAAAGTTCCTGAAGGATATAAAAATAGTGATGTAGGAATAATACCAAAAGAGTGGGGAATAAAGAAATTAACAGAATATATAACATCATTAAGTAATGGAACTAGTGTAAATGCAGGTGATAGATCTATTAAGAATGGTGAAATAGGGGTACTAAAGACTTCTAGTATAACAATTAATGGATTTAAACCTGAGGAAAATAAATTAGTAACTAATGGTTCTGATATAAAGAATCTTAAAGTATATCCTCAAAAAGATAATTTGGTAATAGTTAGAAAAAATACACCTGAACTAGTGGGTATGGTTAATTATATAGATAAGGATTATGAAAATATATTTTTACCAGATCTATTATGGCAAACTGTATTTAAAGAAGATTGTTATATAAATAAAAAGTATATATATTATTTTTTAAATACTAATTACTATAATAAACTAATAAAAACATTAGCAACAGGATCAAGTAAAAGTATGCCTAATATAAGAAAGGAAAACTTTCTAAATATTTTAATTTCAATACCTAGCAATAAAGAACAAAATAAAATCTCAATGGTATTATCTACTTTAGATAAATTAATCAAATTAAAACAAAAACTCCTACAAGAAAAACAAAAACATAAAAAAGGATTAATGGAGAGACTTTTAACAGGAAAGGTAAGGTTAAAAGGATTTGAGCGAAAATGGAATAAAATTAAGATTTCACAAATATTAAAAGTTAGAAATTATAAGAGTGAAGTAACAGAAGACTTAGAATTATATTCTCTTACGATTGAAGACGGAGTAACTCCAAAATCCGATAGATATAACAGAGAATTTTTAGTAAAGGAAGATAATAAAAAATATAAGATAACCAAATATAATGATATAGTATATAATCCAGCCAACCTTAGGTTTGGAGCGATTGCATTAAATAAAATACAGAAAGATGTTTTAGTATCTCCAATATATGAAACTTTATATATTAAAGATAATAAAAAGCATGATATAGATTTTATTTCAGCTATACTCACAAGTTATATACAAATTAAGAGGTTTTCAACTATGGCAGAGGGAACACTTGTCGAAAGAATGGCAGTTAAAATAAAAGATTTTATTAATTTTAGTATTAAAATACCTAATGATTTAAATGAAGGAAAGGAAATTGCTAAAATATTAAACACAGCTGATAAAGAAATAAATTTACTTAAAGAAGAAATAGAAGCATTAAAACAGCAAAAGAAAGGCTTAATGCAACTTATATTAACAGGAATTGTAAGAGTTAATGATAAGGAGAGGTAAAAATGCCAAAAAGTAAAGTTAGAAAGAAAAAAACAAAGGCTAAGAATAATAACAGTATTGAAACTAAAGATAAATTTTTCATAATAGAAGAGGATGTAAAAATGTCAGAGGTACTACTAGATTTTGCAAATCCTTTGTTAGAGCATTGTGAAGATATAGAAGAACATCATAAAGTTATAGCTTATGCAACTTTAATTTGGAATTTAACAAATTTACCTAAGGCAGATGGAGAAAGGTTTAAAAAAGACATATGCAAAATGCTTGAGCATGATGAAATACTATTACAAGATGGTATGGAAATGATGGAGATGATGTTAGCTAGAAAAGAAAAATATTTTAAAAATATGAAAAGAATGATTGTGGACTATGATATTTCAGTTACAGATGGTCAAATGAATGTTCAAATAGTAAGTACGCTAAATTAAAATACTAAAATTATTAGGGGATGGGATGCTTATGAACAATGATGAATTTAATGAGATTAATATTTCTCAAATACCAGCTATAGAAGTATTAAAATCATTAGGATATAAATATATAGAAACAAAAGAAGCAGAGGTTCTACGTGGGAATCGTTATAATGTTTTATTAAAACCAGTATTAAAAGATAAGCTTATTGAATTAAATTCATATACTTATAAAGGGAAAGAGTATAAGTTTAGTGAAAAAAATATTAATCAGGCGTTAAATGATATAGATGAAGCTTTAACAGATGGACTAGTTAAGACCAATGAGAAGATATTTCAAACCTTACTTTTAGGGAGGAGTTTCACAGAAGATTTAGAGGACGGTACTAAGCGTAGCTTTACTCTTAAATATATAGATTGGGATAATGTAGAGAATAATGATTTCTACGTAACCCAGGAATTCTCGGTAGAAACCGAAGATGGGAGAAGAGCTGCAAGACCTGATTTGGTTTTATTTATAAATGGAATTCCTTTTGGGGTTATTGAGTGTAAAAAATCATCTATTTCTATAGAGCAAGGTATTAGTCAAATGATAAGAAATCAATCAAAGGATTATATACCTCAGCTTTTCAAGTTTATTCAAATTGTTGTAGCTACGAATAAGAATGAAAGTAAGTATGCTACCTGTAGTACGCCTAGGAAGTTTTGGAGTGGGTGGAAAGAGCAGGATGAAGCATGGCTTAACAAAGAATTAGAGAAAGTTGTACCCTTAAGAATGGCTACAACTCAAGATAGAAATATTATATCTTTATTACATCCAAATAGGGTTATTGAATTTATTAAGTATTTCATTTTATTTGATAAAGATGTTAAAAAGATATGTAGATATCAGCAATATTTTGCTGTAAAGGAAATCATTAAGACTATTGAAAAAAGGGATGAAAGTAGTAATAGACAATCAGGGGTTATTTGGCATACTCAGGGGTCAGGTAAGTCATTAACAATGGTTATGGTAGCTAAGTATATTTTATCAAAGCTAAGAGAATTAAATCCTAAGGTTATAGTAGTTACTGATAGAGTTGATTTAGACAAACAAATCAATAGGACATTTAATCATACAAGACTTAAAGCTATTAAGGCAGCAACAGGAAATCATTTGATAAAATTAATTAGTGATAATGAAGCAGATGTTGTTACGACTTTAGTTCATAAATTTGATATTGCATCAAATAAAGGAGCTAGGATTGATTCTAGGGATATATTTATTTTAGTAGATGAATCTCATAGAAGTCAGTACAAAGAACTTAGTAATAAAATGAGAAATGTTTTTCCTAATGCTTGTTATATAGGGTTTACTGGAACCCCTCTTATGAAGAATCAAAGGAGTACTGTTTCTAAGTTTGGAGGCAAGCTTATTCATAAGTATACAATAGCAGATGGTGTTGAAGATAAAGCTATTTTGCCACTTCTATATGAAGGAAAGATGGTTGAGCAGAGTGTAAATAGAAAAGCTATTGATATGCAGTTAGATATCATAACAAGAAATCTAACTAAGACCCAAAAAGATCAAGTTATGAAAAAATGGAGTGTATTTGAAAGAGTAGCTTCAAGTGACCAAAGAATAAGGTTAATAGCATTTGATATAAATGAACACTTTACAAATAACTATAAGTCACAAGACTTACCTTTTACAGCAATGTTGGCTACTAATAGTAAAAAAGATGCTATTAAATATTTAAGAGCTTTTGAGGAACTTAAAGACTTGAGTGTAGGGGTAGTAGTTTCCCCACCAGATATGAGAGAGGGTCATGAAGAAATCGATAAAACTCCAGATGATGTTATTTTTGGGTTTTGGGATGAAATGATGAAGAAATATGGAAATGAAGCAAATTATGAGGATGCTTTAAAAGATGAGTTTGATCATGGCGAATTAGACTTATTAATAGTTGTAGATAAGCTTTTAACAGGATTTGATGCTCCAAGGGCTACTGTATTATACATTGATAAAAAAATGAAGGAACATACATTACTGCAAGCTGTTGCTAGAGTTAATCGTTTATATGAGGGTAAAGATTATGGGTATATTATAGATTATAGAGGGTTAATTACAAAACTTGATGAGGCTATGGATATGTATTCAGGTGCAGGTCTTGAAAATTTTCATGGTGGTGACTTAAAGGGCGCTATTCATGATGTTATTGTTATTGTTGGAGAACTCAGACAACATTACACAGAATTAATTAATTTCTTTTCATGTATTAAAAACAAAAAAGATGTTGAAGAATATGAAGTGTTCTTAGCTGATGATAAATTAAGAAAAGAATTTTATGATATTTTAAGTGGTTTTAGTAGAAATATATCTATAGCTCTAGAGTCACAGAAAATATATAATTCTTTAGGTAAAGAAGAAATAGAAAAATATAAATATGCTTTAAAGTTTTATCAAAAGTTAAGAGAAGCTGTAAAACATAGATATTCAGATACTATTGACCATAAGGAATACGAAGCAAGAATGCAAAAGCTAATGGATAATTATATTGCTGCAGAAGGTATGATGAGAATAACTAACCCTGTCGATATATTAGATGAAAAGGCTTTTGAAGAAGAGGTTGAAAGAATAGATAGTCCTAGATCTAAAGCCGATACCATTAGAACAAGACTAGGTAAGAGTATATCAGAGAAGTGGGATGAGAATCCTTTGTATTATCAGAAGTTTTCTGAAAGAATAGAAAGGGTCTTAGAAGAGTATAAGAACAAAAGAATTTCTGAAGCTGAATATTTAAGAACTATGGAAGACATAATGAATAGATATAGGCAAAAAAAAGATGAAAATATTTATCCAAAGGCAATAAGAAACAACGAAAATGCCAAGGCCTTTTATGGAGCTTTAAGTGGGGTAGTTAAGGAAAGCGGGGCTATTTATACTACTGGAGAAGAGGATTTAGGTAACCTAGCACTAGATATAGATAATGTTATAAAAGAAAATAGTAAAGTAGATTGGTATGATAATATAGATGTGCACAATAAGATAGCACAAGAAATTGATGATATTATATATTGCTACACTAGCAAAACAGGTGTGGAAATTACTTTTGATGATATAGATAAAATAATTGAAAAGGTGAAGAACGTAGCACTAAAAAGGTATTAGGTGATAATCATGAACACGTATGAGGTAATATATGGTGCAGATAAAATTATATTTCATATAGAGCGTAAGAAAGTTAAAAATGTAAATTTAAATATTAGGGTTAATGGAGAAGTGGTAGTAACTGCTAGAGAAGAAGTACCATTAGAATTTATAATGGGATTTGTTTATAGAAAAGCGAGTTGGATTCTTAAACAAAACAAGTATTTCAAAAACTATGCTACTGAAAATATAGGGATCAAAGAGCTCGTTAGTGGAGAAACAATAAAGTATTTAGGGAAGCAGTACAGACTAAAGGTTGAAGAAAGTGTAGATGAACATGTAAAATACTTTAGGGGTTATATTTATTTATATGTAAAGGATAAGAGTAATTATAAACATAAGGAAGAACTATTAAACAGCTGGATTGATTTAAAGTGTAGAAAAGTTTTTAAAGAAGTGTATAACAAAGTTTATCCTGCCGTAAGTAAATATGATGTTCCAGATGTTAGAATTAGTATAAGGAAGATGAAGTCTAGATGGGGATCTTGTATTGTACAAAAGCAAACAATAATTTTAAATAGAGAACTAATTAAAGCACCTAAATACTGCATTGAATATGTAATTTTACATGAGCTAATTCATTTAATGTATAAAGATCATAACAAAGAATTTTATGACTTTTTATATACGTTAATGCCAGATTGGAAAGAACGAAAGAGGATATTAGATGAAGAGGTTGTAATGACATTATAAATACTAAATATACAACACTTGTGAGGATATTTATAAGTATTTATCCTGAGGATATAAAGTGAAATAAGAATAGCTTTGTTTTAAAGTTATTCTTATTTTATTGAGCATAAAAACTTAGGTATCTTCAAAAATATAACTAGACTATATGTTATTTTTAAAATATATTCTATCTATACTATTACTGTTAATTAACAATAAATTAAAGTATAATAAGGTAGCTTAAATCAAATATAATGGCAGAATGTATATTATGATATTATAATAAGTAGCAAAGAATGGCATAAAACAAATTTAAAAAAGGTAGTTGATAAATAATTGGAAAAACAGTTTAAAAAGATAGGAACACATGATGGAAAGTTTCATGCAGATGAAGTTATGGCAACAGCTATACTAAATGAAATTTTCGTAACAGAATTAATAAGAACAAGAAATAAAAAGGTATTAGATGAATTAGATATAGTTTACGATGTTAATGGTGGAGAGTTCGACCATCACGGTATTGATAAGGTAATGCGAGAAGATGGAACCCCATTTTCCTCCTGTGGACTTATATGGAATAAGTTCGGGAAAGATGTAATTCGCTTTAAAAATGAAAGTTTGGATGAAGATCAAATTGATGAGATTTTTAATTTTATTGATAGGAGCTTAGTAGAAGGAATAGATGCCTTAGATAATGGCATATGGATAGATAAACCGGAAATTCCTTTAATGAATATTTCTTCAATTTTATCAGGTTTTAATCCATTATGGTATGAGGAAGATAAAGAAAATCAGAATTTTAATAAAGCAGTTGAATTTGCAGCCTCAATTTTAAATAATAAAATAAGTTTCAAAATATCCGTGATTAAAGCTAAAGAAAAGGTAGTAAAAGCTTATGAATCTAGAGAAATTCCTGAAGTTATGATACTTGATTCATATTGCCCATATGGGGAGTCACTTAAGGAAATTGATGAAAGACAGGAAATACTGTTTGTAATTTTTAAATCTAAAACTAATTATCTTTTGCAAACTATAAGAGGGAAAGATGGTAAGGATAAAAAGAAGCTTCCAAAGGAATGGATGGGTAAAAGGGATGAAGAACTTGCAAATGTAACAGGAGTTAGTGATGCTACATTTTGTCATACTGGAAGATTCATTGCTGGAGCTGTCTCATTAGAAGGAATTAAGAATCTAGCAAGACTCTCAATTCAAGAGCCCTTTGAACATGAAAGTATGATGGAAAAAATTATGAAGTTTGCAAGAAAGCTATTTATAAAAAAGTAACTAGATAATTTAACTGTTCCCACAATATGTTACCACTTCAGAGGTGTTAACATATTATGGATATACCATGGAGGGTATTAGATAAATATTAAATGTAACAGGTGGGTTTACCATAGCATAAGATATTATACAACAATTAAATGCAAAGGGGATTTTATGTATAATTCTTATTTTAGAGCTAATGATGCAAGTCCAGGAATTGTGGCTTATGCTAGGGGAGATGTAAATGGAGATAGGATAATTGACAATATATATTTAACAGGGATAATGACATCGGACAGTCCGTCTGTTCAAGATATAACCCTTGTAATACAAGATGGTATGACAGGTAGATTCACTAGTATACCACTTAAGCAAAACATAGGATATAGCCCTACAATAGGTTTAAGGGACTTTACAGGGGATGGTGTAGATGACATACTGATAGGCATTAATACAGGTGGCAGTGGTGGCATAATGTATTACTATATTTATTCCTTTATTAATAATACACCAAAGTTGCTCTTTGATTTTGATGTATATAATCAGCAATATGAGTATCAGGTTAATTATAAAGACAACTACAAGGTGGAAGTTATAAGTGAAGAAAATAATAAAATGTACATTATAGATATATCTAATAAGGGTGAGGAATATTTAAATGAGATATATGATAAAGATGGGAAGCTTAAAGAGCCAATTGAAGGTTTTGTAAATCCACTCAGTGGTTTATATCCTGTGGATTTTGATTCAAGTGGAGTATATGAGCTACTAGCATATCAAAAAATAGCTGGAAGATATAATGCGGATTCTTTAGGGTATATTTTGAATACCTTAATGTGGAAGGATAATATGTTTGTTTTAGATAATCAATACTTAGCTATTTTTGGATCAGATATACAGTAGGATTTAACTTTGAAATATTATTAAGATTAAATAACATGAAAAGGTCAGATATATCTTAAAGATTAATCTGACCTTTTTTACTTTGCTTTTTTGTTTATTATAGTTACATAATTCTAAATTAGGTTGCTAATATAAAATTAGGCAGATAATTTTATTATAAAAGTGTATTGATGGGATATAAAAGGGAAATAGGTTATTTTGATTAAAAGGTTATAGTTACTATACAAGTCCTATTAATCTAGCGGTATTTGCAACTATAAAGCAAATAATAATACCAGTTATAGTTGGAACAAGGAAGGACACTAGGGTCCATTTAAAACTTTGAGTTTCTTTTCTTATAGTAAGACAGGTGGTAGCGCAAGGCCAATGGAATAAAGAAAATAGCATAACACATACTGCGGTTAAAGAGGTCCAACCATTAGAAACAAGAAGAGTTCTTAACTGAACTAGGCTATCGAGTTCCAGCATGCTTCCTGTGCACATATAACTCATAATTATTATAGGGATAACTATTTCATTTGCAGGGAAACCCAAAATGAATGCCATTAATATATATCCATCAAGGCCGATAAGCCTTGCAAAGGGATCAAAAAAGTTGGCACAATGAGTTAGGATACTTAGATTACCAACAGTAATATTAGCCATGACCCATATGATAAGGCCTGCGGGTGCAGCTACTATAATTGCACGACCAAGTACAAATAAGGTTCTATCGAATATAGAGCGCACAATAACTTTTCCTACTTGGGGCTTTCTATAGGGTGGTAGTTCTAAAGTAAAGTTTGATGGGATACCTTTTAATATGGTCTTTGATAAAAGTTTAGATATTAAAAGGGTCATTACTACACCAAGGATAATTACAGCTGTAAGTATTAGGGCAGAGATTATGGACTGAAAGGGACCAAATATAGCTGAGGAAAAGAACATGGTTATAATTGCTATAAGAATAGGAAACCTTCCATTACAAGGTACAAAGTTGTTTGTGATTATGGCAATTAGTCTTTCTCTTGGTGAATCAATTATTCTACATCCTATTATGCCGGCAGCATTGCAACCAAATCCCATACACATTGTTAATGCTTGTTTTCCACAAGCACAGGACTTTTTGAAATAATTGTCAAGGTTAAAAGCAATTCTAGGTAGATACCCTAGATCTTCAAGTAAGGTAAATAGAGGAAAGAATATAGCCATTGGAGGAAGCATAACTGATATTACCCAGGCAAGAGTTCTATATATACCAAGAACTAATACTCCATGGACAAAGGGTGGAGTACCAAGTGAGGTGAAAAACATTGTAAGCTTATCTTCAATCCAAAATAGGCCCTTAGCTATAAGTTGTGATGGAACATTGGCTCCAGTAATGGTAATCCAAAAGACTATAGCTAAAAGGAGAATCATAATTGGAATTCCAAACTTTTTAGAGGTAAGATATTTATCTATTTTTCTATCCTTATTATTGTAATCCTTATTTTTAAAGGAAACTACCTCACTACTTATGTTTTCTGATATAGTTATTAGTTTAGAAACAACTTTATCACGAAAGGTATCGGAATCAATACCCTTTTTATTTAAAAATTCACGGATTTCATCAGCCTTATTTATAATATCCTCTTCTTTAGTTAAGTCAAAGTTAAGATATTTATTAATAGAATCTAATAGAGTCTTATCACCATCTATAAGCTTTAATGCTAACCAGCTAGAATTAAGAGCATTTTGAAATTTAACTTTGATAATATCTTGAATTTCACCTATGGCCTCTTCTATAGGGTCATCATATACAACACTTAATGTGTTAGGGATAATATCCTTAGATGAAACTTCTAAAACAGCATCCATTAGATCATTTAAGCCGTGACCATGTAGGGCGCTTGTTCCAACTACAGGAACTCCAAGTTTTTTTGAAAGCTTATCCATGTTTATTGATATGCCCTTTCTCTTTGCCTCATCCATTAAATTAACGCATACTACAACCTTTGAAGTTATCTCAAGGGTTTGCAAAACAAGATTTAAATTTCTTTCAAGGCAAGTTGCATCAACTACAATTACGGTTGTGTCTGGATTTCCAAAACATATGAAATCTCTAGCAACCTCCTCTTCAATGGAATTTGCCATTAAGGAATATGTGCCTGGAATATCTACTAGGATAAAATTATTATCCTTATAAAGATAATTTCCGTGAGCATTTGTTACAGTCTTACCAGGCCAGTTACCGGTATGTTGATTTAAACCAGTTAAACTATTAAAAACAGTACTCTTACCTACATTAGGATTACCACCTAAGGCTATTATTTTATCATCTAGGTTTGTTTTATTGATTTTTAGCTCCTGTTCAAGCACAGTTGAGTTAGTTGATTTATAAGCTTTGACCATTAATGTTCCTCCCTAATAATATTGAAAACTTATATATTTTAAAATAAGCTTTTATAAATATGAGGTTAGAGTGCTTCTACCAAGATCATAGAAGACATTTCACTTCTAAGAGCAATGACAGTACCTCTAATAAGATAGGCAATAGGGTCTCCAGAAGGACTTTTATGCAGTGGTTTTACTACGGTATCATAGGTTAATCCTAAATCTAACATCCTTCTTCTTATTAGACCTTCAGAAGTAAGATTCCTTACTTTGCAACTCTTACCAAGGGGTAAAGAATTAAGTGGTATATAGCAATTATTCATATAAAAAACCTCCTATATAATTTAAAATATCCTGATTGTTATTTTATTTAAGATTGATAAGTTCATGGATTTAGTGTAGAGAAAGAAACTTTCCCTAAGCTAAGATATGATAAATACTTTCTAAGTGTTACTAGTATATATGAAATATAAGGTAGTAAAAATATAGTAGTTAAACAAACTAACATATTAACTAATTATTTTTAGATAACTAAAGTAATATTACAATATGGAGGTGATTGAGTGAGTGATGAATTTCATACTGTACGTGGATATGAATTGAAAAGAGAGAGTAAAAATATGCTTACCCCTGCATTAGAAGATTATCTTGAAATGATTTATAGAAACTCAATGAATGAGGATTATATTAGAATAAATACACTTGCAAAGCTTTTAAATGTTAAGGATTCTTCGGCTTCAAAGATGGTAAAGAAACTAGGTGAGTTAAATTTTGTAGATTATGAAAAGTATGGGGTTGTAACCTTAACAGATGAGGGAAAAAAGGTAGGAAAGTTCCTACTAAATAGACATAATGTAATAGAAAACTTTTTATCTCTTATAGGATGCAAAGAGGATATTCTCCTCCAGGCAGAATTGATTGAGCATACTATTACACCTGATACAGTAGATAATATAAGGATTTTAAATGACTTTTTTGAGAATGATAAGGATGTATTAGAAAAGTATGCAAATTATAAAAGAGACATTAATGGAAGGTAGTTCAAGGTTAAAAAGGGTGATTTAATTATATTAAATAATATCACCTTTAGTAATATTATTATTTTTATTATTAATGAGTTCGTCGTATAACTCATTAATAATGTTATTGATATCGTCTTCTTTAAGGCCCGTGTAATGAGCATCAATTAAAACCTTCTTAAGCCCAGTGTAGGACTTACTTAAAGTGTTTGTAGTAAAGATTCTAGAAAGTTCTCTTACAGAGGGTAATTTATCTACAGGTAAAAGCATGGCCTTTATTATGTTCTTTTTAACTGAATTAACAATTTGATTCTATAGAAGCAAATCATTTCTAAGGTAAACTGTAAAATATTTTTATTGACAAACTCTTATGTTTAAGATTACATATATATGTACCATTTAGGATAGTACACTACTACACAAATTACATATGAAAGTTGTTGGCTAAATATTACAATTTATAGTAATCTTAGATACTAGCAATTAAATTAGAATTAGTGGTAATGGTAAAAGTAATTATATTAGGAGGTTTAAGATGGAAGTAAAAACTATAGTAAAAATCAAGAATGTTACAAAGAAGATTGGTAAAAAGACAATAATAAAGAATCTTACTTTTGACGTACGTTCCGGTGAAGTATTTGGATTTCTAGGACCAAATGGAGCGGGTAAAACTACTACTATCAAAATGCTTTTAGGGCTGATGTCTATTACTGAAGGTGAAATGTATATTGATGGATTAAATGTTGAAAAAGATTTTGAGGGGGCAATTGCTAAAGTAGGTGGAATTATTGAAAATCCAGATTTATACAAGTACTTAACAGGATATCAAAATCTTGTTCATTTTTGGAGGATGTACCCAGATATAAAGAAGGAACGTATCGATGAAGTTGTAAAAATTATGGGGCTTGAAAACAGAATACATGACAAAATAAAGACATATTCTCTAGGTATGCGCCAAAGGTTAGGGGTTGCACAAGCGCTAATTAACTCTCCAAAACTATTGGTACTAGATGAACCTACTAATGGACTAGATCCAGCTGGTATTCATGAATTGCGTAATCATTTAAGATCACTTGCAAGAGAAGAAAATATTGCAATAATTGTATCAAGTCATTTGCTTTCAGAAATGGAGCTTATGTGTGATAGGGTAGGAATTATACAAAATGGGAAATTGGTTAAGATTCAAGATATGGAGGAAATGCTTGAAAATAAGGGAAATACAGTGATGTCTTTAACTGTAACTCCAATTGAAAAGGCAAAAACTTATTTAAATAGTCTTAGTACTAAATATAAACCTAAAATAAAAGATAAAGAAATTGAAATTATAGAAGATATAGAAAATATTCCCCAATTAGTTGAAAAGCTTGTGGCGCATGAGATTAAAATTTATGATGTTCATAAAGTGCATCAAAGCCTAGAGGAAAAGTTCTTAGAAATGACAGGGGGTAACCAAATTGCATAATATGATTAACTTAATTAGGAATGAAAATATGAAGATTGCCCATAGTATAAGTACGTGGATAATGGTGGGTATAGTAGCTCTTATGATAGTAGCAGTTGGACTTATATCGAGATTTGCAGGTGCTGAGGCACCTAAAAGTGATTGGAAAACAGATATAATAACTGAAAATGAGTCTATTAAGAAAAACATAGAAGATGCTGAAATAAGTGAAAATTCAAAAGCCAATCTTACAAAAGAATTACAAACTAATGAATATCATCTTGAACATAACATAGAACCTATACAAGGTAAATCTTTATGGGGGTTTGTAGAAGGAATAGCAAGGGGAATGATAGGTTTAATCTCACTTTTTGCTATTATAATGGCTGGCGGAATAGTAGCTAATGAGTTTTCTGGAGGAACAATTAAACTATTACTGATTAGACCTTCAAAGCGTTGGAAAATTTTACTTTCTAAATATATTGCGGTTATAGGATATACCATTTTAATGCTTTTAGTACTTTTAGTAGTGTCATCTATTGTCGGAGGAATATTGTTTGGATTTAAAGGAGCGGGTATACCATTCATTGCAAATTCTAATGGCAAAATCACTGAAATTAATATGATAGCGCATATTGTTCAGATTTATGGACTTCAGTGTATAAGCTTAGTTATGATGGTTACTTTAGCCTTTATGATTTCTACAGTTTTCCGTAATAGTGCAATGGCTATAGGAATTGGAGTTTTTCTTTTAACTATAGGAACTACAATAACAATGCTACTGCTTAAATATAATTGGTCAAAATATATTTTATTTGCCAATGTGGATTTGAATCAATATATTGATGGGGAGCCATTAGTTAAAGGAATGACCATGACATTTTCAATCACCTTATTAATAGTTTATTTTGTTATTTTTAATGTTATTTCATATATAGGTTTTACAAAAAGAGATATAGTAGCATAATATTATAAATAAAATATCCACCACCTAGATAAATAAAATTTCAAAAATCTAAACGAGACATATAAAGACAGAGAAAAATATTTATGATATGATTATATAGTTAAAATATTAATAATAAATCCATAAATCTATTAGATTAAATTTATAATGTGATGTATTTTATTATACTATCTAGTAGGACTGGTTCGAGAACTCCCAGTATAAAAAACCAAAGGATTATCATTGCTTAATATAGCTGTGTCTTTGGCGACAGCTATATTATTTTTTTATGAAGAATTCATAATATTTACAATGGATAAACGAGAAGGTTTGGATATTTTGTTCTCTAATATAATACAAAAGGGGAATAGATGGACGTGAAAAGAATTTCTACAATTAAGTTAACTATTGTAGGTGTAAGTATAGCACTAAATATTATAGGAACTTTAATAGCTTTTAGTTTTAAAATACCTATACTTATGGATTCTATAGGAACTATAATGATTTCATGTCTGATTGGTCCTATGTAT